>JAFRRA010000007.1 GCA_017428325.1 Bacteroidales bacterium | reverse complement strand
GTCTATGAGCTGGTTGAGCTTTTTCTCGTCGTCCTTGAGCGCCAGGTTATAATCCCTGTTGTCCGCTATATCCCGGAAAGGCTGGGATATGATCATTACATTTGCGGTGTCTTCATATTCCTTTCCGTTGTAGGTGACCTTTAGGGTAACCTTTGCCTTTGCCCTGTTCGGAGGAAGAAGTCCTCCGCCTCCGGAATGGATTATACCGATTACAGTGTTGTCCGAGCGCACTTCCTTGCACACGAACTTGAAGTTCATCAGGGCGCAAGGGTTTGGAACGTCATTCCCGTACTTGTCTCTGAAGAGTACATTTCCTTCAGGCATGTCTTCAAAGGAGAAAACAGGATCGGCATCGGGCAGAACGCTTCTTATGTCACCTGTCTTTTTATCCTCGGCGATGAGTTTGAATGTAACCTTGCTCTCTCCCCACTTTTTTCTGGCCTTAGGATTGGTTGCAAGGATTTCATTCTCCAGTGTGCTGTCATAATCCACAAGGTATGCCTTCAGTGCCCGGATGTCCATATGGACTCCAAGATTCATACGGTAGATGTCGAATGTGGCTTCCAGAGGATCTTTCCTGCCATCCAGCTTAACGGATACGTGGCAGGTGAAACGCTCAGCGTCTCCGGCAATTGCCTGCTCCTTTTCCTTGTCGCTGAGCTTTCCGCATTCTGTAATGTTAATCCTGAATTTTACAGGTATCTCCTTGTCCTGTTCCGTTTCTGCGCTGAAGTATGAGGAACCGCCCTTGTCCATTGACACGTCAACACCCAAAACATCTGTGGTGCAATTGTTAATGCCAAACTCCATGAACAATGTCCTTCCTCCGCCAGCCTCAAATGTAAGCGCTTCTCCAATCACGATTTCAGGAGCGGCCACAACCTTGAACACCACGTGGTTAATGAGCGTTCCGGCGTGTCCGTTGAAGACAAACCTTACCTTGGCCTTTCCTTCCTGTCCCTCCGGTGGAGCCTGTTTTGCCACAATGTTGCAGCACTTGTACTTGCCCCTCATCAGGCTCTCGCTTATGGTACAGTTCTCCTCTTCAAAAATGGAAATCTGGCTTGTAAGGTCTGGCCTGTTTATCTTCTCTCCGTAAACGTTTATTTCCTCGATTCTGGCTCCTATGACTTGAGGCGGATTTCCAACAGCAAGCGTATTGCCGAAATCTTTGTAGAGAATCATCCGGAAGCGGCTGTGCTTTTTCTCCTCTTCCTCTTCCTTCTTATCTTCTTTCCTGGATTCTTTCTTTGTCTTGCCGGTCTTTGGTTTCTTCTTTTTGCCGATAAGGGCCGCTCCGCCTGCCACGGCAATTCCGCCACCTATGATATAGATCCACGGAATCTCCGTTCCTTCTTCCTCTTCTCCTTCCTTATCGGTAGCCTCGGCGGTCTTTTCCATCAGCTGCCCTGGTCCGCGGTAAACATAGTGATATATCTGACGTACGGCAATCTCGTGGGCAGTTCCGGGCTGAACCATTCTGGCACTAACCATTATGATCAGTTTGGAATCTTTGCCCGGATTTAAGTTCTCCGACGGAAAGTGCTCGTAAGGCCTCAGGACCTTGCCGTCTCCCCTAAAATAAGCGCTGGCATAAGAGGATGACATTGAAGCGCCTAACTGATAGAGGGTCTTCATGGTCTTCAGCGTTTGGTCAGACATTCCTCCACCAAAAGTCCTTTCGTAATTGATAGTGACATCATCCTCTTCTCCAAACTTTATTTTGGCAGGAGGATCCTGCCAGGTCATCGTAACTCCGCCGCCGCTTGTCTGCGCCCAGTTCTTCCTGATGTTCCAAAGCCTTTTTGTGCTCTTGCCGCTGCCGTTCGTCGAAATGCCTTCACTGTTTTCCTGAAGCTCGCTTTTTACCAGCACCCAGTAGCCTTCTTCTGCAAAGGCTGAAGAAACTGTCGCGATAAAGATGAATAGAAACAAGCACAGTCTAACCCACCCCAATCGCTGAGACTTATTATGAGGGTTCATTGTAACCTGTTTTATTTCTTTACTTTAGGGCAATGGGACTTGATGTAGTTGTATACAAAGTCAAAGTCTTTCTTAGGCACATATATCTGGTTGTGCTCCAAAGGTTCGTGAACCTTGATGCACTTGAGCCATTTGAGAGGCTTGATTCTGCGCACAACCTTGAAGGTGGAGGTTGAAACCTGCTTGGCGGAAGACAGGATACCGATACCGGTAGTGGTAAGATTTCCCGTTGCCGCACCTGTCATGGCGGTTATCCAACCCAGGATCTGTGCTTTCTTGAACTGCGATGGCATCTGTATATGCTTGATTTGTTCTTCATCCATCTCAAAGAGAACGCAATACCTGCCGCCATACATAAAAGTCAGTATAACCAGGCTGATTATTGTGAGGCCGGCCATTACAGCCAAGGCTATCAAAAGAGCCTCTCCCATTCCTAAAATACGGTCCCATTCTCCGTGTATGGCTGCCGGTATTACCCCGAATATCAGAAGCATACCCAACATAATGTATAAGAATATCTTGAGTACGGTAAACAGGATGACAGGGTTTGTAAGCATATTGAGCTTGTATACCCAGCGGTACACGCCGTCGTTGCAGAGCTTGATTTCAGAACCCTGATAGTTCTTGTCCGGGTTTTCTTCCGCATGCTTTTCTTCAGAATAATGTTCCTTCTCTACAGGGGTGTTCTCTTTCGGGGCTTCTTGCGGTGTTCCACAATTGGTGCAGAACTTGGTATCGTCTTCAAGCTGAGTTCCGCAGTTTGTGCAAAATTTCATAAGACTATGTTTTTAATGATATTCTATGAAAGGTCTATGCCGCAGCTGCGAAACCCAAGCAGGACAAAAATCAGCAAAGCTGCGGAAAGAATGATTGTGATAAGCATCAGCAGCCAGTTCTTCCTGCCTTTCCTCTTGGCAACAAGCCTGGCAATGAGGAATAAGCATATGGCAAGAACGGCAGACACTACCCAAAACAGGGTGGGACTGAGTTCAGAAACAGGACCCATAATTCAATATCGTTTTGTTACTATGTGATGCCAAGTTAGTAAAATTCCGTTACAAGTATTCGTTTATGTCTTTAATTGCATTGGCGCATTCTTCCACGACCTGCTCTAAAGTGCATCCGTACTGGTCCTGAAGGACAAGCCTTGCTTCTTCCAGCGTGGTAGGGATGATGTCTTTTGGCGGCGGGTTTCCGATGGATTCAAGTATACGG
>JAFRRA010000001.1 GCA_017428325.1 Bacteroidales bacterium | reverse complement strand
GTCTATGAGCTGGTTGAGCTTTTTCTCGTCGTCCTTGAGCGCCAGGTTATAATCCCTGTTGTCCGCTATATCCCGGAAAGGCTGGGATATGATCATTACATTTGCGGTGTCTTCATATTCCTTTCCGTTGTAGGTGACCTTGAGTGTAACCTTTGCCTTCGCCCTGTTAGGAGCTAGAAGTCCGCCTCCGCCGGAATGAATTATACCGATTACAGTATTGTCGTCATACACTTCCTTGCAAACGAACTTGAAGTTCATCAAGGCGCAAGGGTTTGGAACGTCGTTTCCGTACTTGTCTTTGAACAGCAAGTTTTCTTCAGGCACGTCTTCAAAAGTGAAAACCGGATCGGCATCAGGCAGAACGGCTCTGATGTCACCTGTCTTTTTATCCTCGGCGATGAGTTTGAATGTAACCTTGCTCTCTCCCCACTTTTTTCTGGCCTTAGGATTGGTTGCAAGGATTTCATTCTCCAGTGTGCTGTCATAATCCACGAGGTATGCCTTAAGCGCCTTGATATCCAATCGGACTCCAAGATGCATACGGTAGATGTAGAAATATGATTCCAGTGGTTTTTCCCTTCCTTCCAGAGTTACGGAGATATTGCATCTGAAACGGTCCGCATCGCCGGCAATCGCATTTTCCTTTTCCTTGTCGCTGAGCTTTCCGCATTCAGTGATGTTGATGCGGAATTTTGCGGGTATCTCCTTGTCTTTGAGGAGCTCTGTCTGGAAATAAGAGGATCCGTTACCGTCCAGGGAAATGTCAACATCCAGCACTTCTGTCGCCAGGTTGTTGATACCGAATTCCATATACTGGGTTTTCCCGCCTCCGGCCTCAAAAGTGATGGCCTCGTCTACAACAATATCTGTGGCAGCCACAACCTTGAACACAACGTGGTTGATAAGCGTTCCTTTTTCCGAGGAGAAAACAAACTTGACTTTGGCTTGTCCTTCCTCACCGTCCTCCGGAGCGTTTTGTGCTGCAACGTGGCATAATTTGTAACGGCCATTCATAGTGGATTTGCTGACAGAGCAGTTCTCTTCTGCAGTTATGGAAATCTTTTCCGTAAGATCCGGCCTGTCAATCTTTTCTCCGTATACGTCTATCTCTTCGATTCTGGCCCCGATAACTCTAGGAGGATCACCGGCCACCAGTTTGTTTCCAAAGTCTTTGTAGAGAACCATCCGGTAACGGCTGTGAGCCTTTTCTTCCTCTTTGCTTTCCTGGCTTTTTCTTTCCTCTTTCTTTTTCTTTGCAGGAGGAGTTGTCGGTTTCTTTGGCGTCTTCTTTTTCTTCCGTTTAGATCCGGCTGCAATAGCGATACCTCCGCCCGCGGCAATAGCAGCTCCGACTCCTATCCATTTCCACGGAATTTCCGTGCTGCCCTCTTCGTCATCGCCTGATGTATCAGATGCATCTGTAGTCTTCTCTATAATCTGCCCTCCCTTACTTTCTTCCTTCTCGGAAGTCTCTTTCCCGGTTTTTTCTCCTTCATCAGTTCCTCTGTACTCATACCGGTATTTGTAGGAGATAAATCTGTTGCCTGCCTTAGTTCTGTTCCAATACGCAGTTATGGTAATGATCAAATCAGACTTTTTAGCATAGTAGTCATCTTCCTCTATCGGGAAGCTGCCGTTAAGCACAAGACGGCCTTTCCTGACCTCGTCGCTGCCCTCAAAGTGAGCTGATTCGACGAGTTCATTTTTGAAAGATACCATTGTCCCGTCTGTCCTGTATATTGTAGCGGTCAGCTCACATACTCCAGAAGGAGCCCTGTTATCTCCTCTGCGGTTCTTTATATTGTCATGAACCAGGGTATATGGGATAACGATATTGTTCTCCTCTCCGAAAGTTATTGTGGCGGGCGGATCGTTGAAGAGAAAATAAATACTTCCGTTATGCCAGTAGAACTTGTTCTTTTGCGCTTTCCAATATTTGTTATTGCTATCCTGTGTCTTTTCTACAAAAACCCATTTTCCCTTTGCATCTGCAAAGGAAAGGGTCGCGATAAAAAACAGGAAAAACAATGCTGCTTTGGCAAAACTGTTTGCAGGATTATTTTGAAGACCATTCATAACAGGACACAATTTAGTAAAAAAAAGAAAGTCCTCCGAAAATTCAGAGGACTTCAATCAAATACCCGAATCGTGATTAGATCAAGTTTCCTAAAAGATGAAACCTATAGACATATAGGTAAGCTTAGGGCCATATTCCTTCCGGAAGAGGGAGTGTGGAGCAAACTTCACATAAAAGTCAACATCCTCGAACCCGAATGTCACCCTGTATTCAGGTGTGAATTGCTGTGGCTTGAAATGCTTGTGGGTTTCTTTTTTCTTGTCACCATCTATCTTGTATTTGGACACGCTCTTTGCTCCAAAGTTGTAGTTGCCGATAAGGTCAAATCCGATATTAAACTGGTCTGAAACCTTGAACTTGTAACCAACTGAAGCGTTGAGGCTGTAAACATCCAGCCTGGATTTTCTCTTGCGGTTGCCCTTTGCTGCTTCCGGGAAAGACTCAAGTTTATAATATCCGTTGTCATTGGTAATGATAGATTTGTGGCGGGTCTTGAAGAACCTGTCTGCCAGACCCATTGCGAATGAAACATTCTGGCCCACAACCGGAGTGTATGAAAGTTCAAACACGTTGATACCCAGTTCATATGATCCAAAATGCTTTGCCCCCATACCATCAGGCTGGCTAAGTGGTGACACAAATCCGAAATTCATGCTGTTAAGGAAGAATACGTTGAATCCTTCCTGTTCCAGAGTGCTTTCGTTAATAGGACTCACTTCTACATTGACATCCTGTGCCCTAAGGCCTGCAAAGGCCAAAACCGCCATAAGCGTCAGAAAAACTTTCTTCATAATATTTAACTGTAATTAATTCTTGCGTTTATTAACCCTCTTGGCTATTCCTATGGCTCCACTCGGGCAGACCAGACGGCACAGATGACATCCCACGCATTTCTTTCCCATGATGTGGGGCTTGCGTTCCCCGTCAAATTCAATTGCCTGATGTCCACCGTCTCTGCAGGAGATGTAGCAGCGTCCGCAACCAAGACATTTCTCTCTGTCAATTGTAGGCATGACAAAGGTGTCCCGGTCCAGATAATCCGCACGGACGAATGAAGGAAGTTCGCTTCCTACAATATCTGACAGATGTGCAATATTATGGGTCAGCATATAGTTGGAAAGACCGTCTATCAGATCGTCTATGATTCTGTAGCCGTATTGCATAACCGCCGTGCAGATCTGGGTGTTGTTGCAGCCCAGCTGAAGGAACTCCAAAGCATCGTGCCAAGTCTCAATGCCCCCAATTCCGCTCACCTGCAATCCTTTCAGAAGAGGGTGCTTGGTTATATCCAATACGTGTCTGAGAGCAATCGGTTTAATGGCCTTGCCGGAGTAGCCGGATGTGGTCTTTTTACCGGAAACTGCAGAGCCGTCACTCATTGTAACTGATTTGATGGTGTTGATTGCAGAAACGGCATCCGCACCGGAGAAGTAGGCGGCCTGAGCAGGTGTCATTATATTGGTGATATTCGGGGTCATTTTCGGAATGACCGGTATCTTGACTGCCTGCTTGACAAAGTGAGTATAGATGGTTACCAACTCGCTGTTCTGTCCTACATCACTGCCCATTCCCGCATATTTCATCTGAGGACAAGAGTAGTTTAACTCGACCGCATCTACCCCGGCCGCTTCTGCGGTGCGAGCAAGTTTAACCCATTCCTCCTCGCTCTTTCCCATAATGGAGGCTATGACTATCTTGTTGGGATAATTTTGTTTGAGCCTCTTAAGTATGTCAAAATCAACCTCAGGCGGGTTCTCAGAGAGTTGCTCCATGTTGCGGAATCCCCAGAATTCCCCCTTTTCATCCTCCACGGAATCAAATCTTGGAGAGACCTCATTTATCTCCTCAAGGCAGATGGTCTTGTAGACCACACCGCCCCATCCCATCTCGAAGGCGTTTGCCACCATTTCATAATTAGTACAAATCGCTGATGACGCCAAGAAGAAAGGATTCTCGCAGTGGATGCCGCAGAAATCAATTGAGAGGTCTGCCTTGGGTTTATCCTCCCTCTTTGCAACCTGTTCGGCGACAGCCTTTATGCGGATAGGGAAATCATAGTGGATACATCCCTTTTCACAAGGTGCGTCACATCCGCCGCAACCTTCACTGGAAAAGTACAGTCCTGCACATTCCAGGTTGTCAAACTTAATTGCACGCAGTCCGCGGGCTGGATCCAATCCCTTAATACAAGCCTTGGTACAAGGGGCGTCGTTGCAGAGAAGACATCTTGCCGCCTCTTCTTTGATTCTGATTTTGTGTTCCATGGGGTAGACATTTATGGCTTGTGCCATTTCTTTCTGTTTGCAAATATAATTGTTTAACTTTGGACTATAAACAAACCAGGTGTTCAAATGAAGCCCGTCAAGATTTCCCTCGGCGATTATGTCCTCTCAGGCGGTGGTGCCAACGGAGAGAGCTATGACCACAAGACAGATCCGTCTGTGATGCTCAAACTTTATTTCCCCGGAAAGATTTCACAGCCTTTGGACGAGATGCTTATGGCCCGCAAGGTTTATGAGTTGGGCATCCCTACTCCCGAGCCGGGAGAATATGTTGTGACAGAAGACGGCCGGTACGGCATACGCTTCAAGAGGATCCTTGGCAAGAGTTCTTACTCCAGGGCCATAGGGGAGCATCCGGAGAAAATGCATCAGTATGCCTCGGAGTTTGCACAGATGTGCCTGGATCTCCACAAGATACAGCTTAACCCCAAAGAATTTGATGACGTGAAGGACCGCTATTTCCGTCTTCTGGAAGAGAACCCTTTCTTTTCCGTAAAGGAAAAAGACAGGCTGGGAAAATTCATCGCAGACACTCCTGATGAAAACACAGCACTGCACGGAGACCTTCAGTACAGCAACGCAATCTTTACACCGGAGGGCAGGAGGTATTTCATAGACCTCGGCGATTTCTGCCGCGGCAACCACCTGTTTGACATCGGAATGGTTTATCTGTGCTGCTATCTAAGCGATGCGGAATTCATACAGGAAACTTACCATATGCCTAAACCTGTTGCAATGAAGTTCTGGGACACCTTTGCTCCTCTGTACTTTGGAGAAGGCATCAGCCTGAAGGACACTGAAGAAATGATCCGCCCTTATGCCGGCCTCAAGACACTTATCATAGAAAGAGACACCAAATGTCCGATGCCTAATTTCAGAGCCGCGCTAAAATCTGTATTATAAACCTGAAAGAACACTCAAAATGTCGACCAAAAAGTGACCGAAATTGGGGGATAAAAAGGAAAAGACTTTGTATGGTGCTTGAAAGTCAGCAACTTACAAAGTCTTTTTGTACCCGGAGCCGTAGCGTTGTAATCGTTGATAACGCGTGGCCCTAGTGCTATCAAAACAACTGGAACTATTTGTCTATGCTTATCAGCTTGTATTTCCGAGTACCTAGCCCGATAGCTTCAGCGTGCTCGATGGTGTGGACACCGTGCTGCTGGTCGATGCGGCTCAGAAGGTCTGTAGGATCGTTTGTGGCTGTCACTTTCTGCTGATTGATAATGTCAATACAGGCTTGGTCAAGAGCCACCGGGTCAGTAGAGGCCAGAATTCCGTAGTCTTCCAGTTTAACGGGTTCAGGATGATCAACGCAGTCGCAGTCGATGGACATATTGTTCATTACGTTAATGTATATGATACCCTGTTTCTTGTTGAAGTAATCCACCACTGCCTGTGCAGCGGCAGCCATGCTCTCGAGGAATCCATCCTGGTCACCGATGTATTCAGGTGTCCATAGCTTATCCATATCCAATTTCTCCATTTTTCCTGCAGAATGAATGTAGGCCTTGCCGTTCTGGCTTCCGCAGCCGATGGAGAGGTTCTTCAACGCTCCGCCGTAGCCACCCATCGGATGACCCTTGAAGTGGTTCAGGGCAATCATAAAGTCATAATTGGCCATGTGCCCTCCTACGATATCATATTTGATGTGTGTGCGGTCCTTCACCGGGATGCGGATTTCGTCATATTCATCCATAATGTCCACTGGGAAAAGATCCGTGAAACCGTGGCGCCGGATGACCTCCCAGTGGTTGGCTGAGGTGTTGCGGTCATCCTTCAAATCATCCGGTCCGCTGCTGTAGGCTGTGTTGCATTCGACTAGGGTGCCTTCCACCTCGAAGAAAAGATCCTTCACAAGTTCTGGTTTAAGGTAGTTCGGGTTGCTGCCTTCGCCGGTGGACATCTTGATTGCCACGCGGCCCCTTGCCTTCACTCCCAGAGCCTTGTAGATATTCACCAATGCCTCAGGCGAAATCTCTTTGGTCAGATATACCGTGGAGATGCCGTTGTTCTCCACTGAGCCAGTCTGCCTGGCATCATTCTTTTGTGTGCAACCCGTCAGCATTGCAGCTGCAGCTGCTGTCAATATCATCATTTTCTTAATCATATTATGTTTGTTTTGTATCACTTCAATTTGTTATACACTTCATCTGTCACGGGCTCAAGCCATTCGTTGCTTGAGTCTTCCTGCACATCCTTGTGATAGGTAAGGTGCTGGAACCACGAGTCCTTGGCGGCACCATGCCAATGCTTTACACCTTCCGGAATCTCGATGATTGTACCCGGAGCAAGTGAAATGGCCGGCTTTCCCCATTCCTGGTACCAGCCGCGCCCGCTGACACAGACAAGTACCTGGACAGCCTTGTGATGGATATGCCAGTTGTTGCGGCAGCGAGGTTCGAAAGTGACGTTGAACATTCCACCGCCTACATTAGCAAGATAACTATTTCCCGTGAAATATTGTGCATAGGCAGTGTTTGGTTCTCCCTTTGGCCATTTGCCGCGAAGGGTGTAGCCCTCTTTGTTGAGCCAAGCACAGAGTTCATCGACGAGTTCCTGAGAGTTACCCATATTCACGGCTCCCTGCTTATGGGCAGCCAACTGTGGAGATACGCCTTCCAGACCGCTTAGGGCAGCTACGGTCACTATCTCGCGGTCGGCATGTGAGAGTTGGCTGCCGGCGAAAATGTCGCCGAAGAGATGAGACTTCAGATAGTAGTCGTCCTGCGGACAGAATTCATAGTTGAATGCATGACCTGAGAGTTGCGTCTGCACTTCCGTACCCTGTTTCAAAGCCTTATCAGCATCATCCCACACCGAAGGGCGTGTCCAGGGTTTGCCTTCCTGCCAATTTACCTGTTTGTTTTCCAGCACTTTACTCAATACGCTCAATGCATTTAACGAACGAGGGAATCCTGTGTAGGCATAGAGTTGCGAGAAAGCCTCTTTCAGCTCGTTGACGGTTACTCCGTTATCCAGAGCTGTACGCACGGCAGGCTCCAGACGCTCCAAATCTCCCTGTGCCATCAGACAGGCACACGCTGCCAGTCCCTTATGACGTTCAGTCAGCTTCTGGGCATGTATTGTTGCCATAGTCATTACTGCTATTATTGTTGCTATTATTTTCATACGTTTATTTTAGTATCCAATCTTCTTCTATTTCACTTTATCCGTAAGTTTCAATTAGATATTTCACAAACTGGGGGTCGCCGAAATTGATGTTACCCGTATCGTATTGGTTCATGGTGGTAATTTGAGCCATCTCTTCAGCCGTCAACGAAAAGTCGAAGATGTCGAAATTCTGAGCCATGCGCTCCTTATGGCTTGATTTTGGGATAGCTACGATGCCACGCTGGGTGAGCCAACGGAGGGCCACCTGTGCGGCACTCTTACTATACTTAGTACCGATGGCTGCCAACAGGTTGCTCTTCACGATGCCCTCGACACCCTGTCCGCCAAGGGGTCCCCATGCCATCATCTTCGTGCCGAACTCAGCATGTATCGGCTCGATACCCGTCTGCTGGATGAGCGCGTTGCACTGCAGCTGGTTCACCATCGGTTTAATGTCCACATAGTGGGCAAAATCGAAAAAGCGGGCTGCCTGGAAGTTGCTCACGCCTATGGCCCGCACCTTTCCGGCGCGATAGGCCTTCTCCATTGCACGCCACGTGCCGAACACATCGCCGTAGGCCTGATGGATGAGCATCAGGTCGATGTACTCCGTCTGCAACTTGCGCAGGCTCTCGTCGATACTCTTTGCGGCCTTCTCCTCGCCAGCATTCGAAATCCATACCTTCGTTACCAGGAACAGGTTTTCGCGCCCGATGCCGGTCTTGCGCCAGGCATTGCCCACACCTTCCTCGTTGTAGTAGGCCTGTGCCGTGTCAATCAGACGATAACCCACATTTAACGCGTCCGTCACGCATCGTTCACACTCTTCAGGACTCACCTGAAACACGCCATAGCCCAACAGTGGCATCACTACGCCATTGCTTAAGCTGAAAGTTTCCATAACTCTTCTCAATTAAAAACCTAAACCTTTCAGCCATTTCTCCACTTTACCCTTTTCGCTACGTACCTCGTGACCGTAAATGCTGAAGCCCTTGGTAACGTTGGCTTTAGGGAAGGATTTCTTTACATCGCTGACGCAAGAGGCGAGGCCGCTGCCTTCGTGCGTAGTAAAAGGTATAACGGTCTTGCCGTCAAGGTTGATATCCTTGAACAGCGTGAACATCACCTGGGGATAGGTGCCCCACCATACTGGGCCGCCGATGAAGACGGTATCGTACTTTGAAAGGTCTGGCGCAGTGCCCTCATAAGGCGGAAGTTCACCGTTCTTTGCCTCCTCTTTCGCCAGTTTGATAAGAAGATTATAGGCCATCCCGTCATATTTGTGTGTGACGATTTCGAATTGGTCGGCGCCGATGATTTCCGTGATGTAGTCGGCAACGATTTTCGTGTTGCCCACTTCAATGTTACCCACGCTATAATTATCACCTGCGTGAGAGAAAAAGATAACGATAGCTTTACTCATAACGTTATTATTTGGCTGTTTTACATTCTGTCCACTGCAGACCGTGGTCAGAAAACAAACACAGGCTGCCAGAAGGATTGACTTGATATTCATAATAATTCGTTTTGTTTTCAACTGCAAAGATGCAATGATTCTTCGATAATGTATTTTCACAAAAAGCACTAATGTTTTCACTTTTTGCAGAAATCGGCTTTTTCTGTATTTTTGCCACATGAAGGTAGATTTTCTGTATTCAACCGATTTCCAGACGATGAATGCGCTCGAATTGAGTGAAACCTGTATGCACCTGCTTTGCTCGGCTGGCGAGGGAAGTTTTGTATTCAACGAGCGGTGCTATCACATAGTAAAGAACGACCTGGTGGTGATACCTTATCCCGCCCGGGTCAGTAACATTGCGGCCCATGCCGACATGCGGGTTGAGTGGTTTGCGGCTGACTATAAGTTCCTGCAGAATCTGCTGCCATCAAACAACTACAGTATTGGCGGCAGTATTTCTCTGAATCAGGATCCTGTCATCAAGCTCACCGATGAGCAGGCCAGCCTTCTGCTTGCCGACTTCCACCGGCTTCGTGACCGCATGGGCGACCGTCACCTGCTCTTCTACCGTGAACTGATGGGCAGTCTCTGCCTGACCATGATGTATGACATCTTCGAGCCTCATGCCCAGCGCGATGCCACGGATTCCCATACCGACCGCACGGCCTATATCGTGAAACAGCTCATGGATCTGCTTTCAACCGGCATCAGCCGCACCGAGCGCGAAGTGAGCTACTACGCCGCTCGGCTGAACGTATCGTCCAAATACTTGTCGGCTACCGTTAAGCGGGTTACAGGCCACAGTGTTAGCTCCTACATCGACCGCCACACAGTACCAATACTGAAAAACTATCTGAACGACGAGCGTCTGTCGCTCACCCAGATATCCGAACGGATGAATTTTGCCTCACTCTCGTATTTCAGCCGCTACTGCACCAAGCACCTTGGACAGTCTCCCAGCGAGTACCGCAGGAGCCTTCAGCCCAAATAATCGTTTATCTGATCACGTATTTCTCGGAATTTAGCTGTGAGAAAGCTTCCAGTTTAACAGGGCATTCTGAAAATGTGGTCAAAATGTGGTCAAATTTGGGGGATAAAAAGGAAAAGACTTTGTATGGTGCTTGAAAGTCAGCAACTTACAAAGTCTTTTTGTACCCGGAGCCGGGATCGAACCGGCACAGGTTTTACCCCACTGGTGTTTGAGACCAGCGCGTCTACCAATTCCGCCATCCGGGCCTCTCAAACAGGACTGCAAATATAATTAAAAAAACATTTTCCAGCAGGAGAGAAAATATTAAGTCGCATTAGCGACCGGCCAAAAGGCCGCATACCCCTTGAGGGGTGCTCACTGAGTGAGCGGGGTGAAAACATTTCAATTGGTGATTCACCAATTGAAATTTATGGTCTTCTTCAAGTCCGGATGAAGGCTGTTGGCAACCGGGCAGGTCTTTGCGGCTGATTCTATGATGCGCTTCTGCTGAGGAGTGAAGTTGCTTCCCTCGGGGAAGTGGAAGTCAATCTTTATTTCAACTACACGTCTTGGATTTGTGCCCATTATCTTCTCTGTTTCCACGGTTGTACCCTCTAGGGTGAAGCCGTAACTCTCTGCGCTAATGCCCATTATGGTGAGCATACAGCAGCCCAGGGAGCTGGCCAGAAGGTCAGTAGGGGAGAAGCTCTCTCCCTTGCCGTGGTTATCCAGAGGGGCATCGGTGAGGATGGTTGTTCCACTCTGAAGATGGGTAACCTCGTTTCTCAGGTTGCCCTTGTATTTAGTGAGCATCTTTGTCATATCTATTGCTTTTTGGTTTTGTCTTTTGTCTTTTTGGTGCGGACAATGGTTTTTCTGATTTTTTCCCTGATATCGTTGAGGCCTTCTTCTATTGTCTCTTCTGCCTTTTCTATCAGGCTCTTTGGCTGTTCGACGATTTCTCCCATCAGGGTGGCCTGGGTGCAGGTAAGGACCTTTATCCAGACAAAGTCCCCCGGCTTGGAGCCTTTAGAGTCGAAAACGCAGAACCTGTTCTGAGGGGTGCGGCCTGTCATCTGGTTTTCAGAGCGTTTGGACGGGCCTTCAACCAGTACCTGATAGGTCTGGCCGATGCATTTCTGGTTGGATTTGAGACTGAGGGTGTTCTGGAGGGCGATGATTTCATTCAGTCGCTGAGTCTTGATTTCTTCAGGAACATCGTCAGGATAGCGTCTTGCCGCAAGGGTGTCTGGCCTTTGGGAATACTGGAACATGAAGGCGCTGTCATAGCCCACTTCCTTCATCAGGCTCAAGGTCTGCTGGTGGTCTTCATCCGTCTCCGAACAGAAACCGGCAATGATGTCAGTAGTTATGGCACAGTCCGGCATTATGTTCCTTATGTCGCTGATTTTCTGAAGATAATCCTCCCTGGTGTACTTGCGGTTCATCTTCTGAAGGAGGCGGGTGCTTCCGCTCTGGACCGGAAGATGGATGTGAGGGCAGATGTTAGGGTACATGGCCATAGTGTAGAGCACTCCCTTGCGTATGTCCTTTGGATGGGAGGTCTGGAAACGGATTCTCATCTTCGGGCAGGCGAGGGCAACCTCTTCCAGGAGCTGGGAGAAGTTCATCTTGCGGGTGGTGTTTTCCGGATCTGTCCAGTTGTAGGAATCCACATTCTGGCCCAGAAGGGTGATTTCCTTATATCCCTCCCTGTCAAGCTGTTTGGCCTCGGCGACAATGCTTTTGGGATCACGGCTTCTCTCTCTTCCCCTGGTGAACGGCACAATGCAGTAGGAGCACATGTTGTTGCATCCCCTCATTATGGAGATGAAGGCGGAAACACCGTTGCTGTCTGTGCGTACAGGCTCTATGTCTGCGTATGTCTCTCTGGTGGAAAGGTTGGTTTCAGTCATCTTGCCTCCCCTGTCGCGGATGAAAGACAGAACGGCAGGAAGGCTGCGGTAAGAGTCGGGTCCCAGGGTGAAGTCCACAGCCGGATTTTCCAGAAGTTTTTCCTTGAGCCTTTGGGCCATGCAGCCAAGGACTCCCACTATAACGCCCTGCCTTTTTTTCTTTTCCAGACGGAACACGTCCAGACGGCCCAGCACCCTCTTTTCCGCGTTGTCCCTTACGGAACAGGTGTTTATGAGTATGACATCAGCCTTGGAAATGTCTTCCGTAAAGCTGCAGCCGGCGGCTTTCAGTATGGCTGAAGCCACCTGGGAGTCTGCCACGTTCATCTGGCACCCGTAGGTTTCAATGTAGATCTTAAGGTCCATTTTGCGGTATTTGCTATACAAAGATAAGATTTTTAACTTTGTGCTGTGAGAATTGTTGCGATAAGAAACAGAGCTCTGTTCTTTGTGATGGCTGCTTTCGCCGTGGCTTTGCTTATGCCATCGTGCGCAGACAGGTACAAGGACATCAAGGTTACTGGGATCAAACTGGAGAAAGTAACGCCATCTTCCCTGAGGAGTTTGGACGCTGTGGTTGTGGTAGATGTAGACAATCCTCTGAGGACTAAGGTCAAGGTCAGGAAGATGGCAGGATATGTCTTTCAGAATAGCCGTCAGATAGCGACCATTACTTCGGATGACGAGGTGGAACTGGCGCCGAGGGGTGTTTCCAGCCACCGCATAAAGGTCAGGGTTACAGTGGAGAACGCCAGGTTTTTCTTTGAGCAGTTCCAGAACGGGGTGCGTCCGGACTATAAGGATTTTTCTGTGGACATGAGCGCTATGGCGGGGTCGGGGCTGTTTATGTTTCCTGTGGAGAAGAAAAACATTCCGGTAGAAGATCTGGTGAAGCAGGCCCGGGCGGTTTTAAAAAGATAACGTTATGAAGAGATTGTTTTTGCTGACGTTTTTTGCAGTAGCGGTTTCCCTGAGTCTGAGAGCCCAGGACACTACAGCCATAAAGGATTTGAGTCTTGTGGATTCATCTCTGGTAAACACTTCCGTTTTCTCGCTGCTTTCTTCTGAGGGAGGCGGAAGCGCTGTCATAGACCAGTCGGACCAGATACGCCAGGCTTTCGAGCGTTACAATGCCTCGGCCGCATCCAAGAAGAGCTACGGATACAAGATCCTGGTTTATTCAAGTAACGGCAAGAATGCCAGGGAAGCATCTTCCGGAATAGCCGGCTCCATGAAGAACACATATCCTCACCTGAACGTATACCGTTCATACAAGGCACCTTTCTTTATGGTTCACATAGGGGATTTCAGGACAAAAAGCGATGCCATGAAAATCCTTCACGACATCGCTCCTTCTTATCACCAGGCCAAGGTGGTCAAGTCCGCTATCGGCTGGTATGCTTTTTAATTCTCCTCCACCATTTGTTCCTTGCGTCCAGGGCCCATCTGCGGATAGGCTTGACGTGGCGGTCTATCTTCTCCGGATAGATGTCTGAGATCTTTATCAGGATACCCGTTTCTTCCACCCCTCCGAAATAGTCGTTGATGGCGGTATCGAAAACCTTCATCGATGGTGAGAGAGTCATATAGGAATGGATCAATGGCGGAACGTTTTCTCCGTTTGCTTTCAGCTCTTTCTGCATAACCTTAAGCGCATCCTTGTATTCCAGGCCTTCGAACAGCGAGTTGATGTACGGATCCTCTGCGATACCCTGGAGAGGGTGCTCGGCGGTTACCAGATGGTCCGGATCCGGGAAGTATTTGTGAAGGAAGCAGAGCAAGGTGTTCCTGGCCCTGCTGTTGTATCCGGTGTACATTGTAACCTTGCCGAAGAAATACTTTATGTTCTCGTACTTGGCAACCAGCGCTCCCAGACCGTCCCATAGATTGTCCAGGGCATAGATGCTCTTGCGGCGGATGTTGGCGCTCTGATAGTTCGGCTGGATGAAGGAACGGCCCAGCTCGATAGTCCACGGAAGGTATTCCTGCTTGAATTTTTCCGAGAAGGTAAGAATCTCCGTTGTAGCCATTTTCTCCACGGGCAGTGCGCTGCAGACGATGTAGCGGTAGCCTCCGATGATTTCCTGGTTCTCGCTGTCCCATACCAGGAGCTGCTTGTAGGCATCGTGGGGATCGGTATCAAACCCGTCTATGTCGCAGGACTTGCCGGTTCCTCCTCCGCCAAGACGGAAGGAGATTTCTCTCAGACGCCCGATCTCCCTCATGGTGAACGGGGAATCCTCGGCGGTCACCTCGAAGATCATATTGTCTCCCTTGCGGGTTTTGCCGATGAATTTGTCCGGAGTGAGTTCCCTTTTTATAAGGTCTCTATCTATTGCCTGAATTACTTTCTCCATAACTGTAAACAATCTTTCTGATTCTGTCGCACCACTGCTGTGTGGACTCTCCTGAAGCGTTGATTTCTTCTGGGGTTATAGGGTCGCCGACGGTAAGGAGGAACGTCTTGTTCTTCTGGCGGAACATCTCGTGAGGCAGCAGGATCATCTCTATGAAGGACTTGATGCCAAGCGCCATCCTGATCTTGGAGCTCCAGTAGAAGAGACCTGAGTTTTTGCCCTTGAAATGCATCGGGACGATGCAGCGGCCGCTGTTGGTGGCTTGGCGGACAAAGCTCTTCTTCCATTCCAGGTCCTGGATCTTGCCCTTGATAAGCCTTGAACAGGCTCCGGCAGGGAAGTTCAGGACATTGTAGTCAGAGTTGTAGAGATCCATCACTCCGCGAACCTGTTTCCCTCCGGCCGTTCCCAGATTGTTCACCGGGACAAACAGTTCCTGCAGAGGTTCCAGGTTCATGAGAATATCGTTGACAAGGAATTTGGAAGGGCCGAACCTTTTGCTGAGTTCCGTGGTAATGATGAGTCCGTCCAGTCCACCCAGAGGATGGTTGCTGACAAAGACATATTTTTCCCCTTCGACGAATTTTTCAGGATGGAGGATAACAGCATTATTCTTGACGTTCAGGTACTCGAGACACCCGTTTGCGAAATCCAGTCCCTTCAGGTCTCCGTATTTTTCCAGAATCTTGTTGATCTCTTTCAAATGTATGATTTTCCCCAGTATCCAGATGACGAAACCCGGCAGCTTTTTGGCCAGTTTCGGGTTTTTCTTTCTTATGACTTCCTTTAGGTTGATAGGTTCCATTCTGCTTTGCTTTGCGGGCTTCACTTTACAAGACAAAATTAAAAAAATAGTATGTATCTTTGTATTTGATGGCAAACGAAGGTTCAAAAACGGGAATGGGAATCGGGCAGAAAGTTGTCCAGACCCAGACTCTTACTCCTATCCAGATTCAGACGATAAAGCTCCTGGAGCTTCCGCTCCCGGAACTGGAAGAGAGGATACAGAAGGAGATAGAGGAGAACCCTGTGCTGGAAGATCCCGTAGAGACCGAAATGGAGGAGAATCCCCAGGACCGCAAGAAGGTTTCTCTCAATGAAGTCAAGGACGACACCATTCCTTCCTACCGTCTTTACATCAACAACCGCGGACGGGAAGAACGGCCAGAGTACAACACCTTCTCCGTAAAGGAGAGTTTCTATCAGTCTTTACTCAACCAGCTGGGCTACAGGCGTATGGATGACCACCGCAAAGCCCTTGCCTCATTTGTTATTCTGAGTCTTGATTCGTCCGGATACCTTACGAGGAACATATCTTCACTTGTCAACGACATATATCTGAGACTTGGAGTGGAGACTGATGAGAAAGAGCTGGAGAGCATCCTCACTGAAGACATCCAGCAGCTGGATCCTGTGGGAGTGGGAGCGCGGAATACGCGCGAGTGCCTGCTCCTTCAGCTAAGGGCCAAGGAGAACCGCACTCCTGCGATGGAGAACGCGATAAGAATCCTGGACGGCTATTATGACGAGTTCACCAAGAAGCACTTTGAGAAGATAATGAACAAGCTTTCCATTTCGGAAGAGCAGGTGAAGGAGGCATATGACGAGATCCGCAAGCTTTATCTCCATCCTGGCGGACAGGTGGACGATTCCTACTCGGACCAGACGCAGCAGATAGTGCCGGACTTCATCCTGGAGAACGAGGACGGAAAGCTGATTGTTTCTTTGCCAAAGCTCAAGATCCCTCAGATCAAGGTGAACAAGGACTACGAGAGATATGTGGAAAAGAAACAGGACAGCACAAAGGCGGAGAAGGAGGCTACCAGTTTCGTAAAAGGCAAGCTGGACAGCGCCAAGTGGTTCCAGGAGGCTATCCGCCGCCGTCAGGACACTATGCAGAGGACTATGGAAGCCATCGTCAACTTCCAGAAGGAATATTTCCTGGACGGAGACGACACCAAGCTCAAGCCTATGGTGCTGAGGAATATCGCGGAGATAACAGGCCTGGATATCTCCACCATTTCCAGGGTGGTGAGCAGCAAATATGTCCAGACTCCTTTCGGCATCTATCCGCTCAAGCACTTTTTCTCCGAGGGTATGGTCACCGATTCGGGAGAGGAGGTTTCCACCAGGGAAATAAAGAAAATCCTCCAGCAGAGCGTGGAGAACGAGGACAAGTCTAATCCTCTTACAGACGAGGAACTCGTGGACCTGCTTACAGCCAAAGGCTATAAGATTTCCAGGCGCACGATAGCCAAGTACCGCAGCCAGCTGGACATTCCTATCGCCCGAATGAGAAGGGAAATATGAAACATCTGAAGATTATAGCCGCCGTCCTTGCCGGGATGGCTTTTTTTCAATCCTGCACAATGAAGACAAGAGTTGACCTTATAGGTATCAACGGTGTTGTTTATACCGTGGATTCCGCATTCAGCATCGCCGGGGCATTTGCCGTAAAAGACGGAAAATTCCTGTTTGTCGGCACTACGGAACAGGTTAAGGAAAAATACACGTCAGACAATGTGATTGATTTCAAGGGAGGGGCGGTTTATCCCGGGCTCATCGATGCCCATTGCCATCTTCTGGAACTTGGGCAGAACCTTATGAGCGCTGACCTGAGGGGTTGCCGCAGCCTGGAGGAAGTTGTGGAAAGGGTAAAGGCCTTCCACGCCAGTCATCCCAATCTCAAGCTCATTACCGGGGCGGGATGGGACCAGAATCTCTGGCCGGACAAGAGCTTTCCGGACAACACCCTTCTCAACGAGGCTTTCCCTGAGACACCCGTTTGCCTTTCCAGGATAGACGGGCACGCGGTTCTGGCAAACGAAGCCGCGATAAAGGCCATGGGTTATGACATAAACGACAAGAGCCTCGACGAAGGCGAATACAAGGTTAAGGATGGCAGGTTCTCCGGAATCTTCATGGAAAATATGTGCGTCAGGTTCAAGACAGACCTGTCTCCTGTCAAGGCGGACAGCCTCAGCGATGTCCTTCTGGAGGCCCAGAAGGAGTGCTTCCGATATGGCCTTACCTCAGTCTGCGATGCCGAGAACGAATATCCAACGCTTCAGGCCCTGCTCTCCCTGGCGGAAGACGGACGGCTTAAGCTCAAGGTGGATGCCTGGCCCCTGCCAACGGAGGAGAACTTTGAGAAGGTGGACAAGCCGTTTACTTTCAAGAACGTGAAGGTTGATACATATAAACTCTATCGCGACGGTGCACTCGGATCCAGAGGGTCCCTTCTGAAAAAGGACTATTCCGATATGCCTGGGAACAAAGGTCTGGAGTTCTATGCCTACGACCGTTTCCGGATTTATTGCCGGTGGTGTCACGAGCACGGTTTCAGGGTTGCCACACACTGCATCGGCGATGCCGCAGTCTCCTCTGCCCTGGATGTCTATGCTGAATTCCTCAAGGGGCCGAATGACCTTGGCTGGAGGATCGAGCACGCCCAGACAGTGGATGACGAGGACATAAACCGTTTCAGGGAGTACTCCGTTATTCCTTCCGTCCAGCCTACACACTGCACATCAGACATGTTCTGGGCTGTTGAAAGGCTCGGCGACAGGATTAAATACGGATACCGTTACAAGGATCTTCTGGACCAGCTCGGCTGGATACCAAGCGGAACGGACTTCCCTATAGAGAGCGTGAACCCGATCTATACCTTCTTTGCGGCTGTGTTCCGCAAGAATCTGGAATTCAAACCTGAAGGGGGATTCCAGATGGAGAATGCCCTCAGTAAGGAAGAGGCTCTGCGGTCTATGACAATCTGGGCGGCTAAGTCCACGAATGAAGATGCGGTAAAGGGCAGCATCGAGGCCGGCAAGGCTGCGGACTTCATTACAACTGACATTGATTTCTACATCGCCGAGGAAAAGAAAGTGCCGGAAACTTGCGTTACCGGCACCTGGATCAACGGAGAAAAGGTTTTCTAAATCTTCTCGCCATAAGCAAGGTCTCCAGCGTCTCCCAGACCAGGGATGATGTATGCCTTGTTTGTAAGTTCCTCGTCTACAGCTCCGATCCAAAGCGTAACCCTCTTGTGAGGGAGCTGCTTTGAGAGATATCTCAGGGCGGCCTCGCTGCAGATGGACGCTATGATATGCGTGTGGATAGGCTCCCCCTCGTCTATGAGTTTGTTGTAGGCAAGCATAAGTGAACTTCCGGTTGCGATCATGCAGTCCGTAATGATCAGAACCTTGCCTTCCATCGGAGGACGGCTCATATATTCCATCTGGATGACAAACTTGTTGTCGTTCCCGTATTTGCGGTATGCCGCTATGAAAGAATTCTCCGCCTTGTCAAAAACCTCCAGTACTCCGTTGTGAATGGTGAGTCCGGCCCTCATTATGGACGCTATCACTATCTTGTCTTGCAGGGTCTTGCACTGGGCTATACCAAGCGGAGTAGCTATCTCCGTGTCCTTGTAGGCCAGGGTCTTGCTTATTTCCATTGCCGCATAGGTTCCTATCCTTTCCATATTGCGGCGGAAACGCATGCTGTCTTTCTGGATTTTCTTGTCCCTCAGTTCTGCCAGGTACTGGCAAACGATAGAGTTCTTTTCGCAGAGATTGACGATTTTCATAATATGTCTTGTTTTTGCTTAAAACAAAGATAAGAAAAACTACAATGCACCGTCGTCTGCAAAGGAGAAATAATTGCGTCCGGCAATGATTATGTGGTCCAGAAGGCAGATGTCGCAGGCCTTGGCGGCTTCCTGGAGTTTTCTGGTCTGGATGATGTCGTCTTTGCCGGGCTTGCGGCTGCCGCCCGGATGGTTGTGGACGAGGATTATGGCGCTAGCGAGCTTGGCCATGGCTTTCTTCAGTATCATCTTGACATCCAGGACAGTTGCAGATATGCCTCCGCTGCTGAGCTTTTCCTTGGAGATAAGGCGTTTGTTGCGGTTCAGGTACATTACCCAGCATTCCTCATACGGAAGATCCCTCAGCATAGGGGATATGGCCTGGGCGGCAGCCACTGAGGAATAGATCTGGGGAAGCGGCGGGGAGCTCTCGCTCTGGTAGCGTCTGGATATCTCGAAGACAGCCATAAGCTTTACGGCTTTTGTCTTCCCTATGCCGGAATACTTGCGGAAATCCTCTTCTGTAAATCTGGAAAGCTGGCCCAGGTCATTTCCGGCCCCGTCCAGGATCTCTCTGGCAAGCTCTACGGCGTTCTTCTGGACTGTTCCGCTTGAAATTATGATGGCTACCAGTTCTTCCGTGCTGAGGGCCAGGGCTCCTTTTTGGAGGAATTTTTCCCTTGGCCTCTGGCTGAAATCCCAGCTGGTGATTGTTGAAAGATTCTTTGTCATGGCATTGCAAATAAAAAACTTCCCGAAAGTCGGGAAGTTTTCCTGTAGCGCCATGCAAAACGGTAAATTCGCTGCCGAGAGAATCTTGAGATTGTAAAAAACCTGTGGTTTTTGTACAATTGACTACTTTGCAGCTTCCTCGAGCTTTGCCACGTGCTTTACAAGACCGCTCTTGAGGTTGGAAGCCTTGTTCTTGTGGATGACACCCTTTGCTGCGAGTTTATCCAGCATAGCTGCCATCTTAGGAAGCTTCTCCTCAGCCTCTTTCTTGTCTGTAGTCTCCCTCAAAGCCTTGATGGCGTTGCGGGCAGTCTTTGCATAATAGTGGTTATGCTCATTGCGCTTTGCGGTCTGGCGTACGCGCTTGTCTGCACTCTTATGATTTGCCATAAATATTGTTTTTGTTTTTGAATCCTGTAGTCGGTAGGAGAATCGAACTCCTATTACAAGAATGAAAATCTTGTGTCCTAACCGTTAGACGAACCGACCAATTGGGGCGCAAAGATATAAAAATTTATTTATTCTGAAAATTTTCTGCCCATTCAAATGAATAAACTATACTTTCCACCTGGCGGATGAGGTTTCTCTTCTTGTATCGCGGAGCATAGACAAAGCCCTGGATAACAAGGAGCTTGTTCGGGTCTTTGGAGTATAGGACGTGCTCTACGAAAGGTCCGCCCATATAATCGTTTGCAACCTCCCAGAGGCCCCGGATTTCCACATAGCTCTTGTCTTTGTACTTGTACGAGGTCATTGTCGGGGTGACTGCAGTGGCTGTGGTCATGTAGCTGTTAGGGAACATTCCCGGAACATTGTTCTTCAGAACCTCGTTCTGCTCGGCGATGACGGTTTCCATTGAAGGGAACTGCACCCCGTCGAACGGGATTGTGTAGATGAGGATCCCCTGGTTGATATAGGTCTTCTCGCTGGAGATCCAGATAAATCCGTCTGCGACCTTCTTGATGGAATAGCCCTTCGGGAAGTAAGGCGAGCCGCCGAATCTCTCTGCGACTACGCTGCGGACTGAACTTTCCTCAAATTTCTTGGAAGCCCGGGCTATCCTTTCCTTCTCTATCTGGTCTATTGCACTGAAGATAACCTCTCCGTCTGCCCTGACCAGAGAATCTGCGGTGTGGGCGTCCCTGGCGTCAACAGTTATGACAATCTGAGGCTGTGCCCAGACGTTTCTCTTCACGAACACGCCATTCTCCGCAACCTTATTGCTGATATTGAAATAGAGGATGTTGCGATGCCCTTTGAACAGGTCAGAGAAAGCATTCTCGTTTATGTTGATCAGTGTGAAGGACGGCTCCCGCTGAGGAAGCATAGGATAATCCTTGGCAAGGATATCACGAACGGAAGTTCCCACTTCTCCGTCCCAATTGGTCTTGTCCAGGATGACAATCACCTCTCCGGCCTTGCCGTTTACGGTCTTCATGTATGCAGAATCGTCGCTGTTTCCGCAACCGGACAGCAGCGGAAGGACGAGTGCAAGCAAAAACAAACTTTTACGCATATCAGGAAACTGTTTTATTCTTTGGTGCAAATGTACCCAATTGCCCAAAGAGAAACCATCGGTGAATATCAATATTATATCAAATTACTTCAGGAGACGGAAAATGTCGTTTCCGAAGGCCAGGATCATAAGGCCTATCAGAAGGATCATTCCCACGGTCTGGGCGGCAATCAGGAATTTGTCGCTTGGCTTTCTTCCTGTAATCATTTCATACAGGGTGAACAGGATGTGTCCTCCGTCCAGGGCCGGGATAGGAAGGATGTTCAGCACTGCCAGCATAATGGAAAGGAATGCGGTGATGCTCCAGAAAGCCCTCCAGTTCCAGAAGCCCGGGAATATCTGCCCGATCGCGATGAAACTGCCCACGGACTTGTAGGCCTTGGTCTTTGGGGTGAATATCAGCTTCAGCTGCTTCCAGTAGTTGGAAATCTGCTCTCCGGCTTTTTTGATTCCGGCAGGTATTGCCTGCAGGAAGGAGTATTTCTGTCTGGTAATCTTGTAATAATTTGCAAGGTCTGCATCAACGACAATTCCGAAGAATCCCTCAGGACTTATCTGCAGCGGGATCTGGAGAAGCTGGAGGCTGTCCGTATCTCTCTGTACTGTTGCCATAGCCTGTCTGCCCGGATGAGAGGAGATGAACTCAAGAACTTCCGAGAACATAAGTGTCCTGCCTTCTGACAGCAGGGTGGTGTCTTTTCCTGTGCTGTCCTGTGCCGGAATGTTCAGGGCCAGAAGGCGGTCTCCCTTCATAAGGCCGGCAGCGGCGTTTATGGATGTGTCCGGAACTTCGGCCACCACGAATGGGATACCGTATTCGAACAGGTCCGCACTCTCCAGGATGGCCGGCATATAGACAGGGTCAATGCTGATTTCCTTGCTTGCGCCTTCCCTTTCCACTGTTGCAGTCTTGGCCTGGTCCTGGATGAGCTGGAGGCGGAGCTCGTCGAATTTCTCCACCGGTTTCCCGTCAAAACTGATAACCTTGTCCGCATTGCGGAAACCTATCTCACGGCCCAGGCTGTTGGTGGCAATACCTGTGGTGACATCCTCGTTCTTTATGTATTCCTCTCCCCAGGATGCCATTATGCATGAATAAAGGATGACGGCAAGTATCACATTGAAAAGCACACCGCCGAACAGCACGAAGAATCTCTGCCAGGCCGGATGGCTGCGGAACTCCCACGGTTTGGGCTCGCTTTTCATCTGCTCCTTGTCCATAGACTCGTCTATCATTCCCGCGATCTTGCAATATCCTCCAAGCGGCAGCCATCCTATTCCATATTCGGTTTCGGACTTTTTCGGCTTCCATCTGAAAAGGGCAAAGCCGGCATCGAAGAACAGATAGAATTTCTCGACCTTTATCTTGAACAGGCGGGCAAAGAAATAGTGTCCGAATTCGTGTACGAGCACAAGCAGGCTGAGAGCCAGCACCACTTGCAATATCTTCATGAAAATTGCCATAAATTATCTGATCTGTGTTAGTACCTCCTGTGCCTTCTCTTTGGAAATCTTGTCTGTCGAGAAGATGTCTTCTACTGAAGGCGTGGCGACAAAATCACATTTTTCTATTGTCTTTTCTATAACAAGAGGAATCTGTGTGAACTTTATTTCTCCCTTGAGGAAAGCGGCTACGGCCACCTCGTTGGCGGCATTCATCGCACAAGGGATGTTACCGCCTTTCTTGAAGCTTCCATAGGCTATGGCCAGGCAAGGGAACTTCTCCAAATCCGGAGAGAAGAAAGTGAGCTGCTTCAATTCAGGGAAACTTATACGCTTGGTATCCAAATCTATGCGATTCGGATAAGACAGGGCATACTGGATAGGGACTCTCATGTCCGGGTATCCGAGCTGGGCTTTTATGCTTCCGTCAGAGAACTGGACCATGGAATGGATGATGGACTGTGGATGTACAACAACCTCGATCTTGTCTATAGGGATGTTGAACAGCCATGCGGCTTCCATTATCTCAAGGCCCTTGTTCATCATCGTGGCGGAGTCAATGGTAACCTTGTTTCCCATCTTCCAGTTCGGATGGTTGAGAGCCTGTTCTACGGTAATATTGTCAAAGTCTTTTTTCTCCATATGCAGGAAAGGACCGCCGCTTGCCGTGAGAAGGAGTTTCTCTATCCGGGCCCTTTCACCCTGAAGGCTCTGGAAGATTGCGGAATGTTCGCTGTCCACAGGAATCAGAGGACTGTTGCACTCCCTGCTCAGGCGGCTGATGATGCTTCCAGCTGCTACCAAAGTCTCTTTGTTGGCAAGGGCGATGACCTTGCCTTTTTTCATCGCGGAGATAGTAGGTGCCAGTCCGCTGAATCCCACCATTGATGCCAGGACAATGTCCACATTGCTTCCTCCGGCAAGTTCCCCGGCAGATTCCACTCCGGCAAAGACCTTGATGTCCAAAGGCTCGAGGGCATCCTTGACCTCTTTGTATTTGTCTTTGTTGCAAATGACTACCGCATTGGGATTGAATTGTCTGGCCTGCTGGATAAGGAGCTGGGCATTGCTGCCGGCAGACAGCATTTCCACCTGAAACAGATCCGGGTGATGAGATATCACGTCCAAAGCCTGGGTGCCGATGGATCCCGTGGACCCGAGTATGGCGATCCTTCTTTTATTTTCCATCCTGTGGGTTTTCGTTTTGTTTTTCCTGCTGAGGAATCCTTCCGGATGTTATCATCTGTATGTCCTGCATCTGTTTCTGCCATTCCAGGATCTCCTGTTTAAGGGAATCCAACATAATTCGGTTCTGGACCATTTCCCTGCGGGCTTGTTCAGTTGGGTATCCCGGAATGAGTTTCTTGATTGGAGTTATGCAGATTATCAGAAAGCTGATGATGAAGGCAGCCACGAATCCTATTACAAGATACAGCAGCTTGCCCAAGTTCAGATGATATTTTTCGGAGAGTGTTTTTAACATAAATTCATTTAACTTTGCACCCGTCAGATGGAGAGAGTCATTGGCATAGATTATGGAAGAAAGCGTACCGGGATTGCCCAGAGCGACCCTCTCGGAATCTTTGCCAGTTCTCTTGACTGCGTGCCAAGTGCAAAGATAGTCGATTATCTGAAAAACTACGCTCAGACGGAGACTATCATCCTTTTTGTAGTAGGATATCCAAAGAACCTGGACAATACTCCGAGCGAGAACCTGAAGTATGTGGATGCTTTTCTGAAGAATCTAAAGAAGGCGTTTCCGGATATTCCGGTTGAACTGGAGGATGAGAGGTTCACCTCGACAATAGCCCACCGCACGATGATAGAGGGTGGAATGAAAAAGAGCGACCGCCGCATCAAGGGCAACGCTGACAAGATAAGCGCAGTGCTGATTCTCCAGTCTTTCCTGGACCGTCAGGCATCGCGGAAGAAAAAGGATATACAGTAAATACAGAAATATGGTACTCCCGATATATGTTTACGGACAGCCTGTCCTCAGAGAAATAGCAAAGCCGGTTGACCTCAATATGGAAGGCCTTGACCAGCTGATTGCAGATATGTACGAGACTATGAAGAACGCCGACGGTGTGGGCATTGCCGCTCCGCAGGTGGGCAAGAGTCTAAGGATTGTAATCGTCGACGGGACAGACCTGGTTGACGACTATCCTGAACTCAAGGATTTCAAGAGGATTATGATCAATCCTGAAATCATCGAAAAGAGCGAAGAGACAGCCGAGTATTCAGAGGGTTGCCTGAGTGTTCCGGATATCAACTGCAACGTTGTCCGCCCCAAGAGCATTACCGTAAAATACATCAACGATAAAAAGGAAACCGTTACCGAGAAGTTCGACGGTTTCGGCTGCCGTATGGTGGAGCACGAACTGGACCATCTGGACGGGCACATGTTCATTGACCGCGTATCCCAGATACGAAGGAAACTCATTGGCGGCAAGCTCCGTAAACTCGAGACCCGCAACTTCCGCCCCCGCTACAAAATCAAATAATACTTTTTATTTCAGGAGGTCGAGAGCAGTAGGGGTGAGGTACTTCTCTATCTCTGAATAAGGCACCACAAACTCTGGGGCGCCGGCAGCATATGCGGCAATCTCGTATTCCTGATAGCAGAAGAGAACTCCGTCCTTAACAAAGCAAGGAGGGGTCTGAGGCCTTGCGGCAGAATACTTGGAAACGGAGTTTTCCCAGCAATAAGAGTAAAGAGTTTCCTCATCGCTGATCTTCCAGTATTCCATAAGGCCCTTCTTTATAATGTTGTCAAGGCCTTCGTCCGTAACGTCTTTAAGGATGAAGAAGTCTCTCATTATCTTGCCGTCAGCCTTGCGGAAGGTTGCGCCGTAATGGGTTCTGCCGCCGTGTGCTCCGCCGAGATAGACGTCAAACGTGTACATGAAAGTCACGCACTTTTCGTTCTCGAAGTCTTTCTTTATCTCGATCTCGTAGCTCAGGGCAGGAGCAGGGAAGTCTGAGGTTTTCTCAAACCTTTCCCTGTAGGAATCTCCGTAAAGCTTCACGATGGCCTTACAGTCTTCCATATCGCCTTCATAAACTTTCTCGTACTCGTTGAGGAAGGAAAGATGCTCCTTGATCCAGTCCCTTACCGCATTGACAGACACGATGTTCTTGCCATTGGCCTTTGGCCAGTCGATGTCCAGGCTTACCAGAATCTCGGTGCTGTCCTGGTCTTCTATCGGCTCGTCAAGGGTGAGCATAACCTTGTTTTCATAGTCGTACTTCGCGTTCTCGACCTGGAAGTCTCCGGTTGCAAAAGGATCGTTGGAGGAAGAGAAATACTTGCATCCAGGGAATGAAGCTGCAACAATCAGGGCAGCGGCAATTAGAAGAGTCTTTTTCATATCTGTAATGTTTTTGTTCAATGGTTATTTGAGAAGGTCTGCTGCGACAGGGGAAAGAAGTCCTTCCATCTTGTCGTAAGGAATTGTGAAGCCTGGCATTCCAGCAGCGTAAGCGGCAATCTCATACTGCTGGAACTGGAAGTCTACGCCTGTAGAAGTGAACCAAGGGCCGTATTTAGGAAGTGGAAGAAGGTATTCCCTTAAGCTTCCGTCTGTATATTCTCCGAGAACTTCTTCCTTGGTTGCATTGAAGTATTCGCAGAGGCCGTCGAATGCCATAGGAATGAGTTTCTGCTCGGCTTCATAATCGTGAGAAACAATGTCGTTTCCGAACATTCTTCCGTCTTCCTTGCGGAATGTTGCACCATAGCAGATGTGGAATCCGTGGGCCCCACCGGTGTATTCTTCGACGGCGAAAAGCCAGGTGACACATTTAGGATTCTCGAAAATTTTGCTGGTGGAAATGTCCACATCCCTCCAGCCGTTGAAAATTGGCGGATCAATGGTTTCCTCAAGAGCTTTCTTGAGTTCGTTTCCATAATAGTCTGCCATGGCCTGGGCGTTATTCAGATCTCCTTGAAAATACATCGGGCCCTGGGAATTGTTGGCGGAGATCTGCTCGCTTACCCATTCCCTGACTCTGCGGGCCAGGATGGAATTGCCTTCAGGAAGGTCCAGGTCGAGGGAAACAATAATGTGAACGGAATCGTCATCGTTCTTATATTCGGAATCTGCTGGAGGAAGGGGTGCAAGCCTGTTGTCTACATAAGAGTACGTGTACTTCTTGACGGTAACGCTGTCTCCTGGTTTCAGGATAGTTGGTCCGCCTGCGTTATCCTTGCAGGAAAAAAGTGCAAGGGAAAGCAATACGGCTGCAGCGGCAAGGATGGTTCTTTTCATGTTTATGGTTTTAATTATTTGAATATCAGTTGTGAAAATTCCTCAAGGTAATTCCTCCACTCTGTCCACACGTGGGATCCGTCACTTTCAAAGAAGGTGTAAGGATATTTGCAGAAATCAAATTTTGTCCTGAGTGCTGCTACCTCGTTATAGAGAGGATCAGCCTTTCCGATTCCTATCCAGTAAAGGGGAGGATTCTTTTCCATCTGGGCCTTCCACTTGAGGTCTATATCGCGATAGATATCGTTGTCCTTATATTCTTCCTGAACTGAGACCGCAGGGGAGAAAAGTCCTACGGCTCCGAAGAGTTTCGGATAGTTAGCACTGATGTAGAGAGAATGGAATCCTCCCATGCTGAGACCGGCTATCGCCCTTGCCGATTTCTTTTTAATGACTCTATAATTCTTTTCTACAAAGGAAGTTATGTCTGTGAAGGATTTTTCAAACGTTCCGTCCATTGTCTTTGGAAGATAGAACATCGGCATATTGTATCCGGTAGAATTTTCCAGAGGAGCTGCCTCTTCCGCAGGATTGCCATTAGGCATAACAACTATCATCGGCGAAGCCTTTCCATGGGCGATGAGATTGTCCAGGATCTGGGCTGCCCTGCCAAAGTCCAGCCATGCGGTCTCGTCTCCTCCCATTCCGTGCAGAAGATAGAGAACGGGATATTTATTCCTTCCCTTTTCATATCCTGCAGGGGTGTAGATCATCATCCTTCTTTGCATGGCCAGGGACGGGCTCTGGTACCATACGGCACTTACGATTCCGTGCGGAACATCCTTAATCAGGTAGTTCTCCGTCTTTTCTCCCTTAATTATGAAGACATTGTAAAGGTCTGAGATGTTCCTCCATACGAACATGTTCAGAGGGTCCATCATCTTCTGGTTGTCAACAATGTAGGAATAGGTGTAAACTTCCGGTTCTACAGGGGCCGATGTGGTATATTCCCACAATCCGTTCCCGTTGTTAACCATAAGAGCCGGCCTTTTTCCTTTAGGCAAGAAATCCCCGTTGACGTAGACTGTGTCTGCTCCCGGTGCATAATACCTGAACGTCACAGTCCTGTCGGCATTTATCACCGGCATTGGATCCGTCTTGTCGCGGTACAGTATCTTCTGGGCTCCCAGGTTGAGGGAAACCAGAAGCAACGCTGCGGCAGCGATTATATTCAGAAACCTTTTCATCTTACAGGAGAGGGAATGTCTTTTCAAGTCCTATAGAGTGGGAGCCTTTTATGAGTATTGTCTTGTCTTTCAGAGGATATTTTTCAAGATATGCTGAAAGGGCTGCAGTATCCTGGAACAAAAGGACTTCGGTTTTGTCCTTGGCTGCTTTTATGCCGGAAGATTTCTTGGAGAATAGCTCCTTGTAGGCTTTGGCAAATTCTTCTCCCACAAGCAGGACTTTTTCCGTCTGCATCTTCAGGGCCTGGTCCAGGATGTTGCGGTGTTCTTTCTGTGAGTCTTCTCCCAACTCCCTCATATCGCCGAGAAGCAGGACTTTCTTGAATTTGCGGCTTGAGAGGGCCAGGTTCTGGAAACTCTCCAAGGAGGCCTTCATACTGGTAGGGTTGGCATTATAGGTGTCCTTGATCAGGATGTTGTGCCTTGTCTTCGTCATCTGCGAACGGTTGTTGGACGGCTCGTATGAAGAAACTGCCTTTACGGCATCCGATGTAGGAACTGCGAAATAAGTGCCTATGCTTATTGCCGCCAGCACATTGTCGCTGTTATAGTTTCCGATCAGGTTGGTCTTGATTTTGATCATCTTTCCGCCCTTGCTTCCGGATGGGTCTGCGATTTCGAGCTTGAGGAAAGGATCCTTGTCCGTGTTTGGAAGCAGTCGGGCGCAGTTGCTGGTAAGGCCGTAAGGTACAATCTGCATATCTGGACGCTTTTCCGCCATTTCCCTAAGCAGGGGATTGTCTGTGTTTACAAACGCTATCTTCTTGTGCTCCTGCAGGTTGTCATAGAGTTCCCCCTTGGCTTTCATTACGCCTTCCAGTGAGCCGAAGCCCTGGAGATGAGCCTTGCCGATGCTGGTGATAAGCCCGAAGGATGGGCAGACCAGAGCTACCAGCGTTGCGATGTCATGCGGATGGGAGGCTCCCATTTCCACAACTGCAACTTCCGTGTCCTTGTCTATGCGGAGGAGAGTCAGCGGAACGCCGATGTCGTTGTTGAGGTTGCCTTCTGTGGCAACAACCTTGTATCTTGTGGAGAGGACTGCGTTTATGAGTTCCTTCGTGGTGGTCTTTCCGTTGGTGCCGGTAAGTCCGATTACCGGAATCTTGAACTGCAGCCTGTGATGCTTAGCAAGTTGCTGAAGTGTCTTGAGGGAATTGTCCACGATAATGACTTTTTTCGGGAACTGCTTCTTTGCCTGTTTTGCCTTCTCCTTGTTGTCGGAGATTACATATGCGGCACCCTTTTCCAATGCCTGGAGAAGGAAGTCGTTACCGTCGAAGTTTTCTCCCTTAAGTGCCAGGAACAGGCATCCCTTCTGAATCTTGCGGGTATCGGTGCAAAGGCCGGTGGTCTTCTGATACAGTGTGTAAAGCTTGTAGATGTCCGGCTTTCCGTCTTTAGAGCAGATCTTGGAAGCGGAAATGTTGTTGGCCTTGACTCCGAGGCCGGTGGATCCGAATCCTCCTTCTCCGCGAAGGGTCTCTGAAAGCTTTTCAACCTGCTGCCACTGGACCTGGGAATATTTTGCAATTACCATCTGGGCGATTCTTTCTCCCGGCTTGATTGTGAATGTTTCCTTTGAAAGGTTTACGAGTATGACCTTTATTTCTCCGCGATAATCGGCGTCTATTGTGCCGGGAGCGTTGGCTACGGTGATGCCGTGTTTTGCAGCCAGACCGCTTCTCGGACGGATCTGTGCCTCATAGCCTTGCGTCAGCTCGATAAACAGGCCGGTCGGCACTATGGTTCTCTCCAGGGAGTGGAGTTCGATAGGGGTTTCAATGTTTGCGTTAAGGTCCATTCCGGCCGAAAGGCTTGTGGCATATTTCGGCAGGGGATAGGGAGACTGGTTTACTATCTTTACTATCATCGCGATAAATGTATGTGCGTCTTTTTCTTCAGGAATACCAGGAAGACTCCGAGAAGTACGGTATTAAAGGCAAGTTTGGCAATAAGCATACCTGAATTCTGCAGGTCAGCGGTTCTGCCCGTGATCTTTTCCAGGGCAAACTGAGCGCCGACGGCAACAAAATACAGGGCGACTCCCACGGCTATGTATGAGAGAATCTGTTTCCATCGGTATGGGATAGGGTAGTATTTCTGCCCGAGATATGCGCTCAGCAGAAGCATCGCCAGACAGCTTGCCAGGTGAACCCATACGGAAGCCCAGTAAGAGAACATCGGCATGAAAATCAGGTTGCCTACAATTGTTACTCCCAATCCGAGCAGTGTAATGACAATGGCGTATTTAGTCTGGCCACTGAGCTTGTACCACATGGATACGTTGAACAGCATTCCAAGGATCATATATGCTATCAGCATTACCGGCACGGTACCCAGGGCGCTGCGGAAATCCTTGCCGAGAATCAGGCCGATTATGTCCATGTAGAAAACAATACCCAGGAATATCAGCATGCAGAATGCCACGAAATATTCCATCACCTTGGCATATAGTTCATTCGAACCTTTTTCCTTATACCTCGAAAAGAAGAACGGCTCCGCGGCATAGCGGAACATCTGTATGAAGAGGTTCATTATTACGGCCAGCTTGATAGCCGCCTGATAGACTCCAAGGTCCGCCTTCCATCCGTCTCCAGTTATGCCGTCATCAACCAGGAAGCGGAACAGGAACCTGTCCGCGCTCTCGTTGATGATACCCGGAAGGTTTGCAATCATAAGCGGCAGGGAGTAGAGCATCATCTTCTTCCAGAGCTTTCCGTCGAACTTGAACTTGATGTTCAGAAGGTCAGGAATGAAGAGCAGGAAGCAGAGGATGCAGCTGAGGAATACCGCAAAGATGATGTATGAGAAATGTATCTGTTCCGGAATGAACGCTGTCAGGAAATTGCCCGGGTGAGCCTTCATCAGAGCCGGTACGGCAAAGAACAGCAGCAGGTTGAATCCCAGCTCGCTGACAATCTTTATGGATTTGAAGAGAGCGAACTTGAGGGCTTTCTGCTGGTATCTCAGCCTTGCGAACAATATGGCCGTTATGGCATCCAGAGCCAGGATTCCGCCTACATAGATTATCATCTTGGAGCACCCCTCATATCCCATCGCGGAGGAAATGTTTCCCGAGAAGAGCCAGCAGAGCGCAAAGAAGAAGACGGAGATGGTGGTGACGGTGGAGAGGGCGGTTGAAAAAACGGTATGATGCCTTTGGGTATCCGCCCCGCTGTCTGTCCCGTCCTCAGTGGTTGTTCCCTTTGAGGCGAACTTGAAGCATCCGGTTTCCAGACCCAGCACAAGGACTACCTGGAATACCGCTATGTAGCTCATTATCTCCGCATACGAGCCGTAACCGTCAGTCGTCAGTATCCTCGTGTAAATAGGCACGAAGAAGAAGTTGATGATTCTGGCCAGTATCGTGCTAAGCCCGTATATGGCGGTTTCGCCCGCAAGTTTTTTCAGAGGATTTGCCATATCAGTCTTCCATAGATTTCTTGTTGAACAGCAGCAGTCCGATGTTTATCTGCGGATACCATTTGTATTCTCCGTGGCTGTAATATGTCGTGGACAGGGAGACCGGGCCGATTGGACTCTGCCATACCAGGGCGGCGTTTGCAATCCAGTGCCCCCTAGGCATCTTTTCCGAATAGGTGAAACTCCATCCGTCCGCGCCTTTCGTTATGTGCCTGTAAGGCTGGAAATAAGCTCCTGTGGTATGGAGATAGACCTTGTCTGCAAACCGGATTACCGGATGCAGGGCCACTGCTCCGAAAGTGTTGGCCCTGTAACCCTCCATAAGCAGGGTGGTGGCGTGGGGAACCGGCTGGTAGGCAGGCATCGCCAAGAGGTCCGAATAGTAGTTGGAGAACTTTCCCTTCTGGCTTACGACCATATCCATGGAGGCTCCAATGGAGAAACTCTTGTCTGCCTTTATGTATCTTTCTCCAGATATTCTCAGAGACGGGATATTGTGCTTTTTGCCTTCGATGTGTGTTGCCGTGTGGTTGGTGGAGCCCGGAGAGTATTCTTCAACCACATAGGTAAATCTCGGCCTTATGCTCCACATTACCCCGGCTGTAGGATAGAGAAGATAGTCCAGGGTGTTTTTTTTCAGAACCACCTTGGCGGAAACCAGGAACGCGCTTCCCTTATCCGGAGTGTCTGTACTCAGGTAATCCTCCGTCAGATAGAAACTCTGGTAGGCCCTTCCGATGTCCACTCCAGCCTGGGCTATGGAATTCTTTCTCAGCGACAGCGGGGTTGCCATTCCAAACCGTCCGAAGAATTCCTTGAACTGTATGTTCTCCGGCAGTTTGTTGGCTCTCAGGATGTTCTGGTTGCCATTGTAATAATCGTACTGGTGTCCGACAATGTCCGCATAGTAATATGCCAGGGGCTTTACTCCGATATCGTGGCGGAACCTCACGGCCGCACCCCTGTAATACTTTCCGAGATTTACGCTTCCTTTCAGCCTCCACGGATTCATTCCGGCGTGAATGTATTCAGCTCCGAGGAATATCTGGTTCAGGGATGATGACGAAATGTTTCCTCCCACGCTGATTTTCAGGGGATGTGTCCTGGAAGCCCTGATCTTCAGGGTAAACAGAGAGTCCGCATCACTGCCCGGGGATGTGGTTTCCGTTGCCACGGAAGGGAAGAAAGTGTTCACGACTCCGCTCTGGATGACCCTGTAATAACCTTTCCTGAGCTGGCTGAAGTCGAAATCCTCCCTGCGGTCTTCCCTGATAGTCCTGCGTATGAACCTTGCAGCCTGGGTAGGTATGGAGCCTGTTACGGTAATGTCCTGGTGGAATCTCAGTGGCGGAAGTTTCTGCTTGAACGCTTCCCTTCGGCTTTGTGCCATCTCTTTCGGGAAAGACCTTCCGGCCCTTGCCTTGATCCGGTCTATGTTTTCAACCGTAAGGTCATATCCCATCTGGACAAGTTCGTCCACCCTGTCGAATTCCAGCATTCCGAATTTGTTATAGTCTCCCTTGAGGATGATTCCAACACTTTCCGGAATATCGTAGTTGCTCTTGTCTATCATAAGGCCCAGCGCCAGCGACAGGGCGTTGTCTTCGTCCATGTTGTAGTTTCCCGGGGCGCACTGGGCTCCAATTATGAAGTCCGGAGCATAGATTTCCTCCATGTCTTTCCACGGGAAGTTGTTGTAAAGACCTCCGTCGTACAGGAGTTTCCCGTCTTCATAAACCGGCTTGAATACCAAAGGAATGGACATTGACGCCCTGATTGCCGTGCTGAGGTTTCCGCTGCGCTCTATCCTTGAGGTACGGTTGTTCACGTCAGTGGATATACAGAAAAACGGCACCATCAGATTGTCAAAATCATATCCTGCCGCCTTTCCCGCAGGAGCGAACAGGTTTATCACGGCAAGGTCCATCGGATAGGATGAAATCAGGGAAGTCGGGATTGCCAGCTGGAACCTTTTAAGTGTATCTCCCTCGATGTTCTTTATGGATCCCAGATTTATGTTTGCCATAGCGGCATCCGGAGGCCATTTGTAGAAATAAGAGGCGTAGGGAATCTCGGCCTTGCCCTTGCTCCAGGCGGTAAACTCCGGTTTCTTGATGAGTTCCACCATCTCGTCCGGGCTGTAGCCAATGGCATACAGTCCTCCGATGATAGCGCCTATGGAGGTGCCGCAGATATAGTCTATCGGGATATCGTTTTCTTCAAGGGCCTTGATTACCCCTATATGGGACAGGCCTTTGGCTCCGCCGCCGCTAAGGACCAGGCCTACGCCGCCCTTGCGCGGGCTTTGCAGGGTGTCCTGGGCAAAGGAAATCTCCACTGCCAGGACCAAAGCCAACAATATCACAAAACGTTTTGCCATTAATTGCCAAAGTTAATCATTATATTTGTAAAGTTGTTGAAACGGAAAGCAAACAAATAACAAACCAGCTATATGAAAAAGATATTTTTGATGGCATCGCTGTGCAGCCTCCTCCTTTTCTCCTGCAAGGGCGGAGAGAACAATCAGGAAAACAGCCAGCCTGCAGCCACAGACCAGGCAGAACCTGAAAAGAAACAGCCAGAACTGGCATTCAATCCGGATTCCCTGGGCACAGAGCCGCAGTTCGACATCGTGACAAGTATGGGTACCATAAGGATCAAACTCTATGAGGATACCCCAAAGCACAAGAAGAATTTCATCCGTCTGGCATCCATGAAGTATTATGACGGCATTCTTTTCCACCGCGTGATTCCTGGATTCATGATCCAGACAGGAGACCATTACACAAAGGACAATCCTGACCGTCCTGACGTGTTTGGAACCGGAAGCCCTGGCTATACCATCCCTGCAGAAATCAAGGGTGAGGACGGCAAGACCCTGCACCTGCATAAGAAGGGAGCCCTTGCTGCAGCCCGCAAGGGGGACACCTCAAATCCGCAGAAGGCATCTTCCGGAAGCCAGTTCTACATTGTGCAGGATGCGAATGCCTGCAAGCAGCTGGACGGAGACTATACCGTGTTCGGAGAGACCGTCAGCGGCCTGGACGTAGTGGACAAGATCGCTGCAGTCAAGACCGGGGCCAGGAAAAAGGACCTCCCTAATACGGATATTAAGATTATCTCGATCCTTCCTGTAAAATAATAATCGCCGAGCTAAAAATTATTCCACTGAAAATCAAGTGCTTAATAATAATTGCAAAAATTTTTCTCCACGATGCGGATTTGTGGCACGGGCTTTGCAATATCTAAAAGCGTAGTTTTTTCATAGGTTAATTTTTAGGTTTGAGAAATGGGTTGGCGGTCCGCCAGCCCTTTTTCAATTTATGGAACAGGCTTCAAAATTTTGCAGTTTTCACCAAAAGATATATCTTTGCAACCCTTTCTCGGGTAGAAAGGACAAGTAATAATTACTATTAACATTTAAAAACTCACAGTTATGTCTGTAAAAATCCGTCTTTCACGTCATGGAAAGAAGAATTACGCCTTCTTCCATATCTTGGCAACTGATGTCAGGGCTCCTCGTGACAGCCGCTTTATTGAGCTTTTGGGATCTTATGACCCTAACACCAATCCGGCTACCATCGTCCTGAATGTTGACAGAGCAGTTTACTGGCTCCAGAACGGTGCCCAGCCAACCATTACCGCTAGAAGAATCCTCTCCTATAAGGGTGCGCTTCTCAAGAAGCACCTTGCCGAGGGAGTAAAGAAGGGTGCCCTCACCCAGGAACAGGCCGACGCCAAATTCAACGCTTGGGTAGCTGAGAAAGAGGCTAAGGTTGAAAAGAAGAAGGAAAGCCTGAAGGTTTCCAAGGCTGACGCCAAGAAGGCCGCAGTTGAGGCCGAGAGCAAGGTAAACGCTGCACGCGCAGAGGAGCTTGCAAAGAAGAAGGCTGAGGCTGAGAAGGCTGCAGAAGAGGCTCGCAAGGCTGCCGAGGCTGAGGCCAAGGCCGCTGAGGCAGAAGCTGAGGCTGCACCTGCAGAGGAAGCAAAGGCTGAGTAATCCCATGGACCTTGCATCCGCGGCACAGATAGCCAAGACTTATGGAAACAGGGGAGAACTCCTCCTCAGAATAAAGTCTGACCGCTTTTCTGAACTGCTTGAAGGATGCCAGGACAAGGGAAAGGAACTCGAGGAACCGGTGTTCATCTATTTTGACGGACTGCCGGTTCCTTTTTTTATTTCTTCCGCCACCCACAGGAACGGAAACGCCTGGGTCGTGACCTTCTCCACCATAAGGGACAGCGCCCATGCGGAAGAGGTTGTAGGCAGAGACCTCTTCATACAGGCCGCTGAGGAAGATTTTCTCGACGATCTGGATATTCTTGTGGGATTTACCGTAATCTCTCAAGACGGAGTGAAGGCGGGAACAATCTCCAGGGTAATCGAATACCCGAACAATATCTGCCTGGAACTGGAGGAAACGGAAACCCTCCTTCCGTTCCACGAAGACCTGGTCCTTTCCTTCGACCAGGAAAACCGAACCATCGTGATGACAATCCCTCAGGGACTCCTATAAATTTTCCAGATGCCTGGAAAGGAATACCACCCAACAATTTAAAAAAGTTCGACATTCTGGACTTTTGCTTAAGCGTGGACACAACAGATTCAGACAGTAACCTTACAAAGTCATCTATGTTTTGAGATGAACTGATGTCTGAATAGAAGGTATCAAAACCAGTTTTTCTATCTGACAACTCATCAAAAATACGATAAATGAGACCCGTCTTTCCAAGACGTCGAGCGGAAACAAGGGTGATATTTCTTCCATTTTCAAGATAACGTATAATCTCAGAGGTTTCCTTTTCTCTATCGCATTTTTACAATTAACCAAAGGTAATTAACCAAAAGTAAATTCAATGTATCAACTAAGGAAAATAGTTGTACGGAAATTTATTTTAGTTATATTTGCTTTTGAAAACAGTCGATTGTTATGAAAAAATTATTGTTTACATTTTTAATTGTGTTTGCTGTTGTTTGCTGCTCATCTTGCAGGCATCCGGCAGATGGCATTTATTTGATTAAAGGTAAAGTTTCAGACTCTTTGGCAAAAGTTCCGGGAGTCAAGGCTTTGCTCCTGAATGATGACAACTCGGTAGATACTTGTGCTGTAGTTGACGGAATTTTTGAGTTTTCCGGAAAGGCGGATAAACTGTCAAATGCCGTTGTATTCATTTCCACTCCAGAGAACCCGGAGCCGGATTTCAGCGTAGCGGAAATAATGCCGCCCTTTTTTCTGCCTGTCATAAAGGAAGAGGGAATCACGGAAGTTTTAATCGGCAACAAAGTCGAGGTAATAAGCGGAGAGCTGTCCAAAAGGATTCTTGACTATCAGCAGACGATGTTAGGTCTTCAGATAGAAATCAACAATAAATTGGATTCCGATCCGGATGAGGAAACAGCGATAAAATTCATAGACAGCATCGGCAGTAAAATATTAGAAAAGCTTAAGGGATACTACGAGAAGAACACGGATAATGCCATAGGCCTGAATGCTTTCGCCATGTTGGTTCCAGAACTGGATGCAGATGGAATTATCCGGTATTGGGATATTGCATCAGACGCAATCAGGGAAAACAAGGAGTTCAGAAAGATGCTGGAAATGTCTCTTTCCGATAAGGGCCTGATGCTAAATGAAGAAGGCAAGATTGTGGACAAGTCTTCCGGTAACACAGCTGTCGGGAAAATGTTTGTGGATTTTGAGGTTAAAACAATGGACGGAAGTGTCGGCCGCATATCTGATTATGTAGGGAAGGGTGATTATGTGCTGATGGATTTCTGGGCCTACTGGTGCGGACCGTGCATCAACGAGATGAAGAATCTTGCAAGGATTAACGCCCAATACGCAGGAAAGAACTTCAAGATTATCAGCGTAAGCATCGAAGATGAAGAGGAGCAGACACTCAGGGCGATCAGGGAAAACAATATGACCTGGACTCAGCTCAGTTCAACAGACACTGCCCTGGACGATGACTATGGAATCTTTGCCATACCGTATCTGATCCTGTTTTCTCCGGACGGAACCATTCTGGAAAAGAATGTCAGGGGCCAGGCCTTGGATGAGGCTCTGAAAAAGCATTTAGGGTTATAATCTCTCGTTATTTTTGAATAATCTTGGAAATGAAAAGACTTACACGCAAAGAAGAGGAGATAATGAATTTCTTCTGGAAGAAAGGCCCGATGTTCGTAAGGGAACTCAGGGAACTTTACCCCGACCCTAAACCTCATTTTAACACCTTATCCACTTTTGTTCGAAACCTTGAGGCAGAAGGATTCCTCAGCCATAATTCTTTTGGTCCCACTTACCAGTATTATGCTACTGTTACAAGCAAGGAATACAACAAGTTCTCCCTTACATTGGTAGTGGACAAGTATTTTGGCAAATCCTACTTGGGTATTGTATCTGCATTTGTAGAAGAGGAAAAGATTTCCGTCAAGGAACTTAAAGAACTTATCACCCGGATGGAATCAAAATCAGAATAATTAAGGAGGTCTGTTATGTTACAGTTATTTCAAAGCAATAGTTTCCCTACTCTGTTTTTTGTTTTTGTAGGGATAGTTTTCCTTGTTATGGTTTTTACTGTATTCAAGAAGACGGAGAAAGTGAAGCTTGTAGGAAGTTTCGGGCTGGTTTTCTGCATTGCTTATGCCATCTATGGTCTTGTTCCCGCCCTTTCCGCCTTGGAAGTTTCGGGTGGAGATGTGTCTCCGGTACTGGTGTACGGAGCTCTCAAGATAATGGCTTTCCAGATTTTCTGCGGATTGGTCCTTTACCTGATATCCCTGTTTTTGAGAATAGCGTTAAAGAGAGCCGACATTTAAGTATAATTCAATGGCCAGCTTGTTTCTGGAATATATTATAAGGGCTGCTGCTGTTGAGGCTGTATTCTGTGCGCTGTTCAATATTTTCCTTAGAGAAGACAAGTTTCACTCCCTCAATAGGATAGTTGTACTCTCAAGTTGCCTGATGTCATTTGTATTGCCTCTGGTGGTTTTCTATTGCAGTTATTCTGTTTCATCTGGAGAAATTAGACTTATAGGCATGAATCTTTTCTTTTCAGGAGCCATATCTGCAGAAAGAGACAGTGCTCTGCTCTGCGATATTATTTCAGTATATTTAGCCGGCGTGGTTTTTAGTGTTTTGTACCGCGCGTTTTCGGTATACCATCTGCTTCTCACAATCCGGAAGAGCCGGCTTGTCAGGACAATAATGGTTTCCGGAAAAAAGGCAAGGCTTTTATATTCTGAGACAGAAGAGTCTTTCAGCTGGTTCAATTTCATTGTCATAGGAAAGAACGATGTCTTGAAAAAAGAACCTCTCCAAGAATATATTGTCAACCATGAACTAGGGCACATTTCAAGGAGGCATTCTGCCGATATAATCCTTATGGACATTGCTGTTGCCTTGCAGTGGTTCAATCCATTCATTTACCTGATGAAAATATACCTGAAGGACATACACGAATATCAGGCGGACGAATATGCTGTTTCTTGTGGTGCGGACTTGAAAGAATACTGTCGTCTTATACTTTTATCGGTGACTGGATCTATTTTTAAAAGGAATGCCGGGAGTTTCTTTTTGGGCTCTGCAAAAGACAGGATTGTTATGCTGACAACCTCTCACCCTTCTTTTCTCGGATATCTTGTTAAGACATTGTATTATCCTCTTGCTATTCTCTTGAGCCTCTATGTCTTTGCAAAAATAATCATATCCATTTGACACGTCTTTATGAAAAACTCTATGTCTATAGTATTGCTGATTATTGTAGCGATATGTGCAGATGCTTGTTCGGGGAAAGATAATACTAAATCTTGGAACGAGTCGGAGCCTGCTGTTATAACAGGCTATATACGCAATCAGAAAATCTATCCCCAGTGCAAATCGATCACGGTAAGCATGCCCTTCTTTGACCGAATAGATTTTAGTTACACTACAGAAATAGACAGCAATGGTTTTTTCAAAATGGAGGTTTATCCATATTGTGAGCGCGAAATTTCTATGCTACCATATATAGACAGGTTTTTGATAGCTCCAGGCGATTCGCTTATTATAGAGATCGATTTTTCTGATTTGTCAAAAATCAAGTTTTCTGGTAAAAGTGGTTGGGATAATGCTTGTCTACATTCATTTTACACTCATATTGATTATAATTATTGGCCCATTGACAACACAATAGGTGTTAACGGTTTTACAGATGCTTTGGATCGGGTGCTCTGTTTGAAGCTTGAACGATTCAATGAATGGGAAAAGGAAAACTGCCCTTCAGACAAGATAATCACAATCTGTAAAAGGCAAATAATGACGTCTTATTGGATTCACAAAATTGAAGGGTTGTTCAAACTATCGCATAATATCTCTTATGACATAAATCAGTTTGTTGATTTCAGTGCAATTGAGAAGTTATTTGAAGAAAGTACCATATCTGCAGATTGTTTTAAACTATCAAGAGTATTGGAATCAGCAGTTTCCACAATACAAAGTCAGGAGGAAAAGAAACAATTGGCAGCTATGATTGATGGAGGGCGGGTTAAGGATGCCTTTTCCCATATCTTGTCTGTACAACAGAATAATCTTAAGAATCGTTTTCTCAGAGAAATGCTCACGGCAAGTCTGTTGCACCGTTTTTTGGAAAACAACCAGACAGAAAGATTCACCGAATGTATGGATGTTTTTGAAAACAGTATTCATCATCCCTTGTTAAAAAATCAACTAGCCAAACTATATACCAAGAAAATCGATTTCAAGAAGCATCCCAAAAGAGTATCAGACTTGTTAGTAAAAGCAGGTTCTTCTGATGGTATGGCAATGAATATGATTAATAATGAGGGTGTTTCTTTACTGGAACAGCTTGTGTCGGAGAATCCGGGAAAGGCTTTATATATTACCGTGGGGGCTTTTTGGTGCCATACTTGTTTAGCAGACTTGCCATATAAAAACGGTCTTGTTGAAAAAACGGATTCCAGAAAAATATTAATAGTATCCTTATATTTAGACAGCAGAGAAGAACATGAAAGGATTCTCAACTACAATGGGTTGACAGACAAAACAGTGAAGAAATTTGTGAATAAAAGTCAGTCAAGAGGTCTTGATGCTATATTTCATCTGAACGCAATTCCCTTTTTCTTTGTTATAGACAAGGACGGAAGGCTTGTGGATTATGGCATGCATTTGAGGCCAAGTTATCAAGAGACTATGGATCTCCTGGATAAACTCTCGTCCTAAACATAATTGCATTACAGGCTCTCGATATATTTCTTAGGGGAGAGGCCTGTTTCTTTCTTGAAGAATTTCCCGAATGAAGACTGGTCTGCAAAGTTCAGTTTCTCTGCGGTTTCCTTTATTGTAGCTCCCGATGTGCGGAGCATGTTCCTTGCCCGTGTTGCTATGTGCTGTGCGATGAGCTGGGAGGCTGTCTTTCCGGTTTCTTCCTTGAGTATCAGGCTGAGGTACTGCACGCTGATAAAGAGTTTGTCTGCATAGAATACAGGGTTGTGCTCCTTTTCTCCGTATTCGCGGAGGAGAAAAACGAACCTTGCCATCAGTTCCTTTTTCCTTGAAACGTGCTTTGTCTGGAGGCTGATTTTCTCCCTTTCGGAAATCAGGGAGAAAAGTTCCATCATCACGATGGAAAGGGAGGCGATAACAAGGTATTCCCTGATATCTTTTCTGGTGTCTTTCAGGTAATGGTACAGGTTCTCGAAGCAGTTTTTTATCCTGTTGAAAGTACTTTCAGCCATCTCGAAATGCGGTCTCTGGAAAATGTCCGAGAGGTCTTTTGTGGGGAGAGGCTTGGGACCTCCCGAGTTCCCGAGGCGGTCCAGTAGTTCCCTTTTTATCAAAAGCAGGAAAAAGCGTCCTCCTGTTGAAAGGTCGGCTCCAGTGATGGAGTTTATAGGAGAGATGAGAAGAAGGGACTTTTCAGGAATCGGGTAGCGGTTGAAGTCCAGAGAAACGTCCAGGTCGCCGTCCATAACCAGCAGAACTGTCAGGGCGTCCAGACGGTAGGAGTTGGAAATAAGGCCGGAAGCGGCCTTGTCGATGAGTTCCTTGTTGAAGTCCGTGACCCGGATCATCATTATTTCGTTGTTGAAACTGTAGCCCTTGAAATACTCGGCCAGGCCGGTCATGTCAAGGTCTATGCTCTGGATTATCTTGGTCTGCTTAGCCATCGCGATTATAATTTTGGAACAAAAATAACAAAAACTTAGCTGCAATATATGTTTTGATTCGCCGATTTGTATAGATTAAGACCAAAAATATACGATTGACGCCTAAAATGGTTTCTGATTTTAGAGCCATCTTTGTAACCGCTTTTTCGGATAACCATGATTAAAAGGGAGCAAATACTTGAAGCGGCGTTCAAAGCCTTCACGTCTACGGGAATCAAGGACGTGAAAATGGAGGACATTGCAGCGTCCCTCAAGATCTCCAAGAAAACCCTGTATGACTTTTGCAAGGGGAAAAGGGATCTTGTTATCCAGAGCCTGGAATACAAGCTCCCCCAGCTTCTGGAAAAAGACGCCAAGATTATCAAATGCATGCCGAATCCTTTAACGGCCCTGGTTTTCTGTGCGGTGGAAAATATCCGGTTCTGGAGCGTGTTCACTGATAAATTTATGGAAGAAGCCAAGGCTTTGCCGGAGCTCGGCGAGTACGGCAAGTCCGTAAGAAAGGAAATGGAATTGCACAACAACCGGCTCCTGGACGGATGCGTTGCGGAAGGATATCTGAAAGAAGAGGACTCAAGCCGCTTGATTAGCGTTTTCATGACCAATCTGATGAAAGCGGACCAGCTCAGGGGGCAGGAAGTGTTCCCTTCAGACCTGTGCTTCAACATGGTGCTGACCATTATGGGAGGCCTTTGCACACAGAAGGGCAGGAAGGTGCTGGACGAATTGAAGGAAAATTACGGTTAGGAAATAAATATTGACAGTATATGAGAAAGATTTTGAAGTTTATCGGATTTGGGGTTGCGGCCCTCCTGCTTGTTCCGCTTTCAGCTTCCGGGCAGGGTGCGGATACCGTTGCAATCACATTGCAGGATGCTTGGAACATTGCCCTCAGCCAGTCTCTGACGGTTATGGTGGCAGACAAGGAAATCGAGAAGACGGGCTATGAGAAGAAAGGGGCTTATGCCAGCCTGTTTCCTAACGTGGCGTTCTCCGGAACCTATCAGCGCACCATCAAGAAGCAGACGATGGTGATGAAGATGGGGGATGTAACCCAGAAGATTTCCATGGGAACGGACAACAACATTTCCGGAGGATTCAACGCATCCATGCCTCTTGTCAACGTGGCCCTGTGGAGAAGCCTGGACATTTCCGGAAAGAGCGTTGACCTTGCAGTGGAGAAAGCCCGCCAGAGCCGCCAGGATCTTATAAATCAGGTAGAACAGGCTTTCTATACCTGTCTTCTGGCTTCTGATCTCTGCGATGTCTACAAGGAGAATTACAGCAATGCCGAAGAGAATTACCGCCAGACCAAGGCTAAATACGAGAGCGGCAGGGTGGCTAAGTACGACATGATCAGGGCTGAGGTCAACATGCAGAACGCAGAGCCAAACGTATATGATTCCCAGAACAGCCTGATGCTTGCCCAGTGGCAGCTGAAAGCCCTGATGGGAATCAACCTCAACACCAATATCAAGTGCATCGGACATCTCGGCGACTATGCCTATCAGATGCAGAAGATCGTGATGGCGTCAGATACAATCGACGTCAGCGCCAACTCAAGCCTTCGCCAGCTCGATATCCAGGACGACATTCTGGACAAGACCTACAAGATGCAGCTGGCCCAGTATTATCCTACGCTGGCTGCAACCGCCCAGTACAACTGGGTTTCCATGTCCAACAACCTCAAGATATTCCACTATACCTGGAATCCATATTCCGTAGCAGCATTGAGTCTGCAGATTCCGATCTTCTCCGGATTCCAGAAGACTAACGCTCTCCGTCAGATAAAGGTTCAGCAGGAGCAGCTCGACCTTCAGAAGGAGAATGCCAGAAGGACTCTGGTAGTCGGAGCAAAGCAGAGCCTCAGTTCTCTGGAGACGGCACTCAAGCAGTACAAGGCCGCTCAGGCTACTGTGGAAGGAGCCCAGACCGGATATGATATAGCAAGGAAGATGTACGATGTAGGAAGGGCTACAATCCTCGAGGTCAATGACGCACAGCTTGCCCTTCTTCAGTCCAAGCTCAATCTGGACCAGGCGATCTATTCATATTTGATAGCCAAGAGTTCGCTTGACCTTATCCTCGGAGTCGACAGGGAAGACAAGGAGATGTTCGGAAAGGGACCTGAGCTTCAGCCAGTCCGCTAAAGTTTAAACGGAAATTTAAAAAGTACAGATATATGAAAAACAGAATCATCAGCACAGTTGCCATTGCGGCCGTCTGCCTTGCGGCTGCAACTTCCTGCAATTCCGGCAAAAAGACGGATAGTGCTCAAGGCAAGGAAGAGAAACTCACGGGCGTTACCATCATGGCCGCAACTTCCAAGGACGTGGACCAGGTGGAGATTTTCACCGGAACCGTAGAAGGCTACAACACCAACAACATTTCTCCGCAGTCTCCTGGAAGAATCGAAAGGATTTTCGTAGAGGTCGGAGACCATGTCGGAAGAGGCCAGAGACTGGCCCAGATGGAAGCCACGAACCTTACCCAGGCAAAACTCCAGATGGAAAACAACAGGATGGAGTTTGAAAGGACAAAGCAGCTGTTTGAGATAGGAGGAGCATCGCAGAGCGAATACGACTCCCGCAAGATGGCTTACGAGGTTTCCCAGGCCACCTACAATAACCTGTCAGCCAATACATATCTTATCTCTCCGATTTCCGGAGTGGTAACCGCACGTAACTATGATGCAGGAGATATGTATTCCGGAGCAATGCCTCTTTACACAGTTCAGCAGATCCGCCCTGTAAAGATCAAGGTTAACGCACCAGAGAGCCTTTACGGGAAAATCAAGAAGGGTCAGACAGTACAGGTCAGGCTGGATGTTTACGGAGACGAGGTCTTTGAAGGAAAGGTTCATCTTGTATATCCTTCCCTTTCCGCCGCTTCCAGGACATTCCCTGTGGAGATTACAATTGCCAACGGAAACGAGAGAGTCCGTCCGGGAATGTTTGCCAGGGTTACCTTCAAATATGCGGTTGAGCACAATGTGGTTGTTCCGGACGTGGCTGTTGTCAAGCAGATGGGAAGCGGAGACCATTATGTATATACCGTGGTGGATGGAACTGTTGTTTTCAACAAGGTAAAACTCGGACAGCTCATCGGAACCGAATACGAGATAAAGAGTGGCCTCAATGAAGGCGACATGATAATCGTGGAAGGACAGAATAGAGTGGTTAACGGCCAGAAGGTCAATGCAAAAGAAGGAGAGCCGGCATCATTCACACCGGATAATCTCACAGATAAAACCAAGTAGAAATGAGCCTGTTTTCATCAGCAGTAAAGAAACCTATAACCACGGCGCTTATCTTCGTGGCTATAGCCATATTCGGTATATTCTCCCTGATAACGCTGCCTATCGACCTTTTCCCTCACATCGAGAGCAACACCATCATGGTCATGACCTCCTATTCTGGAGCCAGCGCATCGGATATCGAGAACAATATATCGAAGCCATTGGAGAATACGCTCAACAGCGTGTCCTACCTCAAGCACATTTCTTCCCAGTCCAGGGAAAACGTTTCAGTAATATCACTTGAGTTCCAGTACGGAAGGGATATAGAGACAGCGACCAACGATGTCCGCGACAAACTGGAAATGGTCAAGTCATATCTCCCTGACGGTGCGAGCAACCCTGTAATTTTCAAGTTCGGGTCTGACGATATTCCTATCCTCATCCTTTCAGTTACCGCCAAGGAAAGCATGGCCGGTCTGTACAAGATCATGGACGAGAAAATCGTCAACGAACTGGCCCGTGTAAACGGAGTGGGTTCAGTTTCGGTTTCCGGTATCCCGAAGAGGGAGATAATGGTACTCTGCGATCCGTATAAGCTTGACGCATACAATCTTACGATAGAGGCTATTTCATCCCTCATCGCATCGGAGAACAGGAATATCCCTGCCGGGACAATAGAGACAGGTTCCAATACCTATTCGCTGAGGGTGCAGAAAGAATTCGGCAGTTCAAAGGAGATAGAGGATCTTGTGGTCGGCTCCTATAACGGAGGAAACGTCTATCTGAGAGATGTGGCAAGAGTTGTGGACGGTCTCCAGGAAAGGTCCCAGGAGAGCTTCATCAACGGACAGCTCGGCGGTATGGTCATCATCCAGAAGCAGACTGGAGAAAACTCCGTCCAGATCGTGGACAAGGTTAAGGAAGAGCTTCCTAAACTGGAAAAGAACCTGCCTTCCGACATCAAGCTCAATGTCATCATCGATACCACGGAGAACATCACCCGTACCATCGGTTCCCTTGAAAGGACAATCGTCATCACCCTCCTTATCGTGATGCTCGTTGTCTTCTTCTTCCTTGGAAGATGGAGGGCCACAATCATCATTCTCATCACGATACCTATATCCCTGCTTGCTTCCCTGGTTTATCTGTACGCCACGGGCAACACGCTGAATATGATATCGATGAGTTCCCTGTCCATTGCGATCGGTATGGTTGTGGACGCGGCGATTGTGGTACTGGAGAACATCACTTCGCATATAGACAAGGGAAGTAATCCGAAGCAGGCTGCGGTATATGCAACCAACGAGGTGGCTATGGCAGTTGTGGCTTCATCCCTCACGACATTGGCAGTGTTCCTGCCTATGACCCTGGTAAGTGGCCTTGCAGGTATAATGTTCCGCCAGCTAGGATGGATGGTCAGCATCGTCATAACTGTTTCCACTCTTTGCGCCCTTGCCCTTACTCCTATGATGTGCTCCACAATGCTCAGGGCACAGAACAAGGACAAGGATGCCGGATGGTACAAATTGATCTTCACTCCTATCAACAAGTTCCTTGACTGGCTGAGCCGCACATATGCGAGGATTCTGGACTGGGCTCTAAGGCACAAGAGGATAGTGGTAGCAATAGCTGTCGGGATTCTTGCGGCAGTTGGCGCCATCTGCGGACCTCTGATGAAGTCCGAGTTCATTCCGGAACAGGATAACGGACGAATCTCCGTAACCGTTCAGCTTCCGGTGGGAACCCGTCAGGAGATCACCCGCGACCTGGCCCTTGAACTTGATCGCAGATGGAGGGCGGAATTCCCTGAGATCCAGAGACTGGGACTTGCGGAAGGAACAGCAGACTCGGACAATATGTTTGCCTCCATGCGTTCCAACGGAAGCCACATCATCAGCATGAACATCAGCTGCGGAAGTATGGAGAAGAGAAAGAGGAGCATCAAGGAGATTTCCAACATAATGATGAGCGAGCTTGCCGAGTATAACCAGATCAGGAGGTTCAATGTCGTTGCCGGAGGACAGCAGGGAGGAATGGGCGGACAGACAGTATGCCAGATAGACCTCTATGGCTATGACTTCGGTGCTACCGACGAGGCTGCTGCACAGGTTTCCTCCTGGTTCAAGGAACTGGGCGTCAAGCAGACGGTCATCAGCCGTGATGACTACATTCCTGAATACCAGGTGGATCTGGACAGGGAGAAAATAGCTCAATATGGACTGAATACGGCAACGGTAGCGACATTCCTCCGTAACCGCATCAACGGTGCCATCGCTTCCGAATACCGCGAAAGCGGAGACGAGTATGACATCCGTGTCAGATATGCTCCCGAATACAGGCAGAGCATGAAAGATGTTGAAAACATCACGGTTTATTCATCCACGGGCCAGGCCATCAAGCTGAGAGAACTCGGAACCATCGTTGAAGCAATGACTCCTCCTACGATTGCCAGGAAGGATCGCGAGAGATATGTTTCCGTAACGGCTCCGCTTCCTGACGGAATGGCAACATCCGACATGAACGAGGCAATCTCCGCCAAGATCGAGGAGAACGGCCTTCCTGCAGGAGTAAGCTGGAAGATTGGCGGAACCTATGACGACCAGGTCCAGACATTCAAGAGCCTGGGACTCCTGATGGTTCTGATTATCATCCTGGTGTTCATTGTTATGGCCGCCCAGTTCGAGAGTTTGACATATCCGTTTGTCATTATGTTCGCTGTTCCGTTCGCATTCGTGGGAGTTCTCATCGGACTTGTGCTCACGGGAACTCCTTTGAGCATTATGGCGATGGTCGGAGCCGTGATGACAATCGGTATTGTGGTTAACAACGGTATCGTGCTGGTAGACTATGCAAACCTCAACAGAGAGAGGGGAATGGGCATCATCCGCGCCGTTGTGGACAGCGGTCACTCAAGACTCCGTCCTGTGCTCATGACCACCCTTACAACAGTTTTGGGTATGCTTCCTCTGGCATTGGGAAGAGGAGAAGGCTCGGAGGTCTGGAGAGGTATGGGTATGACGGTTGCCTGGGGACTTTCCGTTTCAACGGTTGTTACCCTGGTGTTCGTTCCAGTACTCTACACGATCTTCGCCGCATTCGGCCTTACCAGAAAGAGGAAGAAGGCCCTCAAGGCAGCGAACCAGACTCAGACAATTCCGCAAAACAGTTAAGATATGAAAGCAGTTTTTATAGCATATAACGAAGCTCAGGGAGCAGCCGTCCTGGAGGCTCTGGAAAAAGTCTTCATCAAGGGTTTCACTTTGTGGGAGCAGGTTCAGGGAAGAGGCTCAAGGGACGGCGAGCCTCATCTTGGCAGCCACGCCTGGCCGACAATGAATTCCGCAATGGTAACCTTTGTGGAAGATGATGCGTCAAAGCGCCTGAAGGAAAGGCTCAAAGAGATAGATGACCTCAAGCCTGCCCTTGGTCTGAGAGTCTTCACCTGGACTATCGATGAAGATTAAAAAGGAAGCTGGGAAAAACGCTTCTTTCCGGTAAAGAATTTCCGGATGATTGAATAGGGGAGCATTCCGTAAGGGAGTGCTCCTTTTTCATTTGGAGTAACCTTAACCCTTGCCTTGAGTTTCCTGTAATCGCGATGGGCCTGGACAACGCTCAGATAATAGGAAAATTTGCCCTGGAAAACATAGCATACGGCGGAAAGGCCGTCCAGGCATTTACGGAAGAAAATTCTGCCCTTTTTGCCTTTTTCCGGAAGGTTTTTCCAGAGCATCAGAAGATTGTTTCGGTAGTTGAGGTAAAGTTTCCTCGGCGAATTGTTGGGAAGGGTTCCGCCTCCCACGTGATAGACTTTGCTTTGGGGAACGCACCAGACCTGATGGCCTGCAAGAGATGCTCTCCAGCAGAAATCGATTTCCTCCATATGGGCGAAAAACTCTTCTTCAAGACCACCAAGATCCTGATAGAGATCTGCGCGCACCATCATGCAGGCGCCTGATGCCCAGAAGCATCGCTGAGGTGTGTCATATTGCCCGAGATCATCCTCTATGCAGGAAAGGATCCTTCCTCTGCAAAGAGGGAATCCCCATTTGTCTATGAATCCGCCAGAAGCTCCGGCATACTCGAACTGGTCGTTTTCTTTCTTGCCGGAGAGCACTTCTTCGTGGCGGTTGAAAGAAAGTATTTTCGGCTGGCAGATTCCGGCCTCCGGATGAGATTCCATAAATTCACATAGGGAATCCATCCATCCGTCCGGCACAAGGATATCGGAGTTTATAAGGATAAAATGGGTGTAGGGATTCTTTCCCTCCTCCCACGTTTGCTTTCTCAAAATGTCAAACGCGCGGTTGTATCCTCCCGTGAAACCGTAGTTTTTGTCAAGCTGGATCCACGTTATGTCCGGGTTGTCTGAGAACGATTCAATCGACCCGTCTGTCGAGGCGTTGTCGGCGACAATAAGGTCCGCCTCGTATTTGCTTTGCTGCAGGCTATTGAAAAGGGAAGGCAAGAACTTCTCGAGGAAGCCCTTGCCGTTCCAATTCAATATAGTTACTGCAACTTTCACCTTGCAGTAAGGTTTAGTCTGAAGTTACCTTCTCGAGCCACTTCACCATACCGAGCATAACGGTCATGGAGATGAGGCAGAATGCCGCGAATACAGCCCAGGTTTCCCACTGCTGAGGGAACTTGCGGAGCATGGTTACTCCAAGGGCGATAAACAGGTTTCCAACGGCGGTTGCTGTCAGCCACAGTCCCTGGCATATTCCCTGCAGGTGCTTAGGGGCAACCTTGCTTACGAAGCTGAGTCCCAGAGGCGAGATGAACAGCTCGGCTACTGTCAGGAAGAAGTAGGTGAGGATCAGAACCGCAGGACTTGTTCTCATTGTAGCCTTGACAGCCTCGCTTAAGGTATCGAATGAATCCAGTGACGGATATTTGTGGATGCATGCGATGATGATCAGGAAGATGTATGCAAGGGCAGTGATGAACATACCCAATGCAATCTTTCTTGGAGTCGAGACATTCTTGCCCCTGGTTGCAAGCCATGCGAACAGTCCCATGATGATAGGTGTGAGGATAATCACGAAGAACGGGTTGATGCACTGCCAAACCTCTGGCGGAACATTCTCCGTGTTCACGAAGTCACGGGCGAAGAATGAAAGGCTCTGGCCGTTCTGGTGGAATGAGAACCAGAAGAATACGGCAACGCCCAGAACTGCGAACAGGGCGTAAAGCCTCTGCTTGATTTCCTTTGCGTTTGCAAGTCTTTCCTCCTCTGTGTAGTTGGCAACTGCCTTCTTCTCCTTCTTTGCAGGGTTAGGGAATTTCTTCTTTGTTGCAAGGAAGATAAGGAGAGAGATTACCATAGCGGCAACAGAAGCGATATAGGAGTAGTGGACACCGGTGTTGAATACATTGAGGTAATTCTCGGCGAACTCTGCGCCTGCCGGAAGGCTCTGGGCTCCAGTCTGAACCTGCTCTGCGAGCTGGGCGAGGTTGTTTGACTGCTCGGCGGTCATCTGGGTTGTCTCGTTAAGGAACTGATGGCAGAGCTTAGGAAGGCTTGAGTTGTAGACAAGGTCGTGAGCCTTGAGCCACCAGCTTCTCAGAAGAGGAGCCACGAACGGAGCGATCACTCCGCCTATGTTGATGAACACGTAGAAAATCTGGAAACCAGGGTCTCTCTTGGTCTTTCTCCTCTCAAGTTCTTCCTTGGAGATTTTTGCTCCCTCAGCCTCGAAGTTGTCGTACATCTGGCCGACGATAGCCTGCAGGTTGCCTTTGAAAAGACCGTTTCCGATTGCTATCAGAAGCAGTGCAAAGCAGGTGAAAACCAGGATTCCGGAAATGTGGCCGGTAGTGGAGGCAAAGGATTCTCCGAATACAGGAACGGCCAGGAGGGCATATCCTATGGCCATGACCAGGAGACCGGAAATGATGGTTCCCTTGTAGTTCTGCAGACGGTCTGCAATCAGACCTCCAGGGAGGGCGAGAACATAAATCGAGAAATAGAATACCGCATAAATCCATCCGGCGGCATCATCGCTGATACCGAATTTGGAAGCAAGGAAGAGAGCCAGCACGGCGTTCATGATGTAATAGCCGAACCTTTCTCCCATGTTGCTCAACGCGGCTGCAATCAATCCCTTCGGATGCTCCCTCTTGGCTTTGACCAGATAGAAGATTAGCAGTGGAATGACCACAATCAGTATCACTATCAGGATACAAAGCGGAGCATTGTTTTTCCAAAGTTCTAACATGTTTTGTAATCGTTTTTTATTTGTGGACTTTCATTGTCAGTAAGCGGACGGGCGGTCTGAAGTCCGTTGAGAACGCCTGTCTTTCAAAACTCAAATATAATGAATTATTGTTACAACTTTATTATCTTTATACCCGCAAATCGGAAATGAGTCATGAAAAAGTTTTTTGCCGGAGCGGTTTTCTGTCTTCTCTATGTTATGGGTCTTCTGCCTCTCCGCGTGCATTATTTTTTCTCAGGCGTTTTCGCGTTCATTCTCGGGAAAATCGTCAGATACAGATACTCTGTGATTGTCACGAACATTTCAAGAAGCTTTCCTGAAATGAGATACGGGGAGATCAAATCCCTTGCGTCAAGATACTACGGACATATGTGCGACCTGTTCGCGGAGAACATATGGAATCTCTCCCATTCCGCATCCGCACTCAGAAAAAGGATAACGGTTTCCGGTATCGACGTTGTGGATGAGTTGCAGAAAAAACACAACAATGTCCTTATGGTCATGGGTCATTGCGGAAACTGGGAACTGGTGAGCGCAGCAATTCTTCCTCCTGAAAAACGCACTGAAGACAGCTTCTCTTCACATCCTGTCTATATGGTTTACAAGGCCGCGAGAAGCAAGTTTTCCGATTTGATATTCAAGAAGTTAAGAATGCGCGAATACAAGAAGTTCAAGTTTGCCGGAGAGGTTCTTGAAAGCAAGCAGGTGCTTCGTCATGCCCTGAAGAATAAAGACGGCAAGGCAATATATGTTCTGATATCAGACCAGAATTCTATCGGCGCCCACGATCCGGTCGTAGATTTTCTCAACCAGAAAACCTATATGCTCCCCGGTCCTGAATTCCTTGCGTCAAAACTGAAGATGCCTGTTGTCTATCTCCGTATGGACAAGAAATCGCGAGGTCGATATCATATTGAATTCGAGAAAATTACAGAAGAGCCTCACAACTTGGAAGATTACTTTGTGACGAAAGAGTTCGCACGTCTTCTTGAAGCTGATATCACCCGCAACAAAGTGAACTGGCTGTGGAGTCACAGAAGATGGAAGAGAAATATACCGTCTGAGTGATAACATCTTTGACAAATAATTATTATAATTGCATAGCAATTCTTCTAGCAATTAAGAAAATGCAAATCGCGAAGCGAATATCCATACTTGTTGCGGCATTCCTGCTTGCGGCTGCAACTCCCTCTTTCTCACAGATTTTCAAAAGTTCTGACGCTGCCCCTTCGGGAACTGTGATATATTCACTTCCGCAAACATCCATAAGAGTAACCGTCAAGGTGTCTCTGTCTAAATTCACCGCAGGTCCTTATGCGGCATATTCTGAAAAGTATCTTGGTGTCAGTGCAGACCGCACGTCAAGGAACAGTTGCGTGATTGAGGAAGTGGAGCTTGTTCCGCTTGTTGAAGCGGACCAGTCCCTGAGTGTTGCCCTCAACATCGGACCGGGCAAGAACGCCAATGTGAATTTCCTGAATTTCTGTTCCCAGGGTCTGATAATCGCGCCGGGTTATTTCTCTGGCGAGAATGCCCCGATGAGATTTCCTTCACCGGTGCAACCTTCTTTCAACGAGGCTGTTGCAAACCTTCAGACACAGACTGTCCAACTTTATAAGAGTGTTACCAACGAGGATGGTGAAGTGGAGAAAGTCGCAGTGGCGCAGACTCAGACCGTAACGAAATCAATAGAGAAAAAAGCGGAGGAAACAGCACAGCTTATCTTCCGTCTCCGCGAAAAGAAGATAGATGTTCTCACCGGAGACACCGATGCGAATTACAGCGGTGCCGCCCTTGGAGACGCTGTGGAGAAAATGAATATCCTGGAAAAGGAATACACATCTCTTTTCACTGGAAAAACAACAACAGCAACTCAGCAGGCAAGCTTTGAAATCGTGCCGAAGGCGAAGAACCAGAAACAGAATTACGTTGTGTTCCGCATCTCCGACACGGAGGGTCTTCTGCCGGCGGACAATATGAGCGGACGTCCTGTATACCTGGAGCTTACAGTGACCGACGGAAAGATTGCGGGAGATGTTACTCCGGAAGAGATGGCGGCTTCCAAGGGAAAGGTTGCATACAGGATGCCGCTTGTGGTAACTGCCCGTCTTCTTGACGGACAGAAGGTGATAGGACAGACCAGGATTCCTGTCTACCAGTTTGGAAAACTTGTATACTTCCCGCTGGACCTTGCTTCAGGAAAATAAATTGATTGTACGATTAAACACAGATACTAATGAAAACTATCGATCAGTTACAGCCAAAGGAAGTTTGGACAATCTTTAATGAACTTGCTAAAGTTCCGCGTCCTTCCAAGAAGGAACATAAGGCAGTTGAATTCGTTTACAATTTCGGAAAGAAACTCGGTCTGGAGACCATAAAGGATGAAGTAGGAAACGTTATCATCCGCAAGCCTGCAACCAAGGGAATGGAAAAGAAAGCAGGTCTGATCCTGGAGGCCCATCTTGATATGGTTCCTCAGAAGAATCCGGACGTAAAGCACAACTTCGAGACAGACCCAATCAAGCCAAGGATCGTGGGAGATCTCGTATATGCATCCGGCACCACCCTGGGAGCAGACAACGGAATGGGTGTCTCTATGGCGCTTGCAGTCCTTGAGTCAAAGACAATGCAGCACGGTCCTATCGAGTGTCTTTTCACAGTTGACGAGGAAACCGGAATGACAGGTGCAAGAGCCTTGAAGCCAGGACTTCTCAAGGGTGAGATACTTGTAAACCTCGACTCCGAGACAGAGGGCATCCTCTACGTAGGCTGCGCAGGCGGACTTGACGGCGAGGCTACATTCAACTATAAGACAGAGAAAGTCCCTGCAGGATATGTGTTCAAGAAGGTAGCAGTCAGCGGCCTCATCGGCGGACACTCCGGAATGGACATCGTCCTTTACAGGGCAAATTCAAACAAGATCCTTGCAAGGGTTCTCCTTCCTGTAATGAGAGACCTTAACGCACGCCTGGTATGCATCAGCGGCGGCAGCATCCGCAACTCCATCCCTAGAGATTCCCACGCTATCGTTGCAGTTCCAAAGAAGAACGAGAGGAAGTTCTCTCTCCACGTAAGCAAGATCCGCAAGGAGGCAACTCTGGAATACCAGTATACTGACAAGGACCTCAAGATAACCGTTACTCCAGTGAAGGAGAAGGCTCCTGCAATCGAGAAGGCTACCGCCCTTGCCATCGTGAGGGCTATCGCTTCCATCCCTAACGGAGTATGGAGAATGAGCGACACTGTTCCGGGATTTGTCGAGACATCCAACAATATGGCTATCATCCAGCAGGATGCTAAGACCATAAAGATCCACTCGCTGATGAGAAGCTCCATCGATTCCGAGAAATACGAGCTTGCCGAGAGCATGAGGGCAATCGTTGAACTCGCCGGCGGAAAGTGCTCCTTCAGCGGCGGTTACTCAGGATGGCAGCTGGACATGAATTCCCCTATCCTCAAGGTTTCCAAGGAAGTTTACAAGAAACTCTACAAGAAGGAGCCTGAGGTAACCGGAATCCACGCCGGACTGGAATGCGGTATCCTTGGAGCCACCTATCCTGAGTGGGATATGATTTCATTCGGCCCTACAATCTTCTCTCCTCACTCACCTGACGAGAGAGTCAACATCGAGAGTGTGGGCAAGTGCTGGAAGTATCTTGTGGAACTCCTCAAGGAAGCTCCTGTCTCAAAGCGCAAATAACATCACTAACTCTTAATACAAAAAACATTATGGTAACAAAAAAAGCTCCTGTAAAGAAGGCTGAGCCTAAGAAGGCCGCCCCGAAACCAGCTGCAAAGCCAGCTGTAAAGAAAGCCCCTGCAAAGAAAGCCGCTCCAGTAAAGAAGGCTGTTGCAAAGAAGGTCGCTGAGGTTAAGAAAGATGTAAAGAAGGTAGAGAAGAAGGTTGAAAAGAAAGTCGCTGCCGTCAAGAAGGCTGTAGTTGCAAAGAAAGCTGCCGTTAAGAAGGCCGTTGTTGCAAAGAAGGCTGCTGTAAAGAAAGCCGTTGTTGCAAAGAAGGCTGCTGTAAAGAAAGCCGTAGTTGCAAAGAAGGGCGCTGTAAAGAAGGCTATCGTTGCAAAGAAGGCTGACGTTAAGAAGGCTGTTGTTGCAAAGAAGGCTGAAGTGGCAAAGAAAGTTGCCGCAAAGAAGCCAGTTGTAAAGAAACCTGTTGCAAAGAAGCCAGCTGTTAAGAAGGCTCCTGTAAAGAAATAAGTTGACCTTGTTTCCTTAAAAGAAAACGGCTCCGGGAAATCCGAAGCCGTTTCTTTTTTCGAGTCGCTGAGAAAAATTATTCAGCAGCCTCTTTCTTTTCTGTAACCTTTCCTTCCTCGTCAACTACGTTTACCTTTACGGTTGCCTCGACACCTCTGTAGATGTCAATGAGAGCCTCGTAGCTTCCGATTTCAGAAATCTTGTCAGCATCCTTGAGCTCGATCTTCCTTCTGTCGATCTCGTATCCGAGAGCTGCGAGAGCCTCGGCTACCTGGATGTTGTTTACAGAACCGTAGATCTTTCCGCTCTGGCTGACTTTGGTAGGGATGGTTACGGTGATGCCGTTGACCTTCTCAGCCACTGCCTTTGCATCGGCGACAAGCTTCTCCTCCTTGTGGGCCCTCTGCTTGAGAGTCTCGGCGAGCTGCTTCTTTGCAGATGCGGTTGCCAGAATTGCAAGTCCCTGAGGGAAAAGGAAATTGTTTGCGTAACCGTCTTTTACGGTAACGATGTCGTTCTTGTGTCCAAGTTTGCGGACATCTTCCTTAAGAATAACTTCCATAATCTCTCCTCCTTATTTCAAAAGGTCAGTAACGTAAGGGAGCAAAGCAATGTGACGGGCACGCTTGATAGCCTGAGCCACTTTCTTCTGGAATTTCAGGGAAGTTCCGGTCAGACGCCTAGGAAGGATCTTTCCCTGCTCGTTGAGGAACTTCTTCAGGAACTCTGCATCCTTATAATCTACATACTTGATTCCTGCCTTCTTGAAACGGCAGTACTTCTTCTTCTTTACCTCTACGGTAACAGGGTTCAGATAGCGGATATCTGCATTTTCTTCATTTCTCTGTGCCATAATTCTTCCTCCTGTTACTGGTTGTTCTCTTTCTTTTCTGCAGCAGCGTTCTTCTTGGCTGCCCAGTTTGCCCTTCTCTTTTCTGCATAGGCCACAGCATCCTTGTCCATTGCGAAGGTGAGGAAACGGATGATTCTCTCATCTCTGCGATACTGGGTCTCGAGTACGTCTATGAAAGACGGTTCTGCCTGGAATTCTACCAGATGGTAGAAACCGGAGGTCTTCTTCTGGATCGGGTAGGCGAGTTTCTTCAGGCCCCAATCCTCTTCACTGACAACTGCGCCGCCTTTCTCCTTTATAAGGGAGATGTATTTGGCCGCCGTTTCCTTCATCTGAGCTTCAGACAAAACGGGAGTTGCAATGAAAACGGTTTCGTAATTCTTTAACATCTCTAATTGTGTTTTGTTTGTAAATGGGCTGCAAAGATAACAAAAAGTCTCATACCTCCAAATCGCGGAGCAATAATGCACATTTTGTACGGGACAGTTTCAAAAAGGGGAAAAATAGTGTAGTTTTGCAATCCTTGATGCGTCTTATAAACGGCAAACAATTAAAACATCATAAAATGAAGAAACTTATTTTTCTGTTCTCGCTGATGCTTATGTGCATCGGAGGATATTCCCAGCAGATGCAGCAGATGCCTCTGGACCCTGCAGTAAGGGTGGGCAAGCTGGACAACGGACTTACTTATTTCATAAGACAGAACGCAAACCCTGAGAAAAGGGCCGAGTTCTATATCGCCACCAATGTGGGAGCCATCAACGAGACTCCTGCACAGAGAGGTCTGGCGCACTTCCTGGAGCATATGTGCTTCAACGGAAACAAGGATTTCCCTGGCAACACCATGATGAGCTACCTGGAAAGGAACGGTCTGATCTTCGGAGCCAACATCAACGCGATGACCGGAGTGGAGAGCACCGTATACACTCTCAGCACCATCCCTACAGACAGGCAGTTCCTTATGGATACCGCTCTGGTTATCCTTCAGAACGACGCGGCATTCGTTACCAACGACTTTGACGAGGTGGAGAAGGAAAGAGGTGTCATCATCGAAGAGTGGAGAAGCGGCAACACCGCCCAGAGAAGGCAGCAGGAGGCTCTCTTCAAGGTCCTGTTCAAGGGAACCAAGTATGCCGATTGCAATGTCATCGGTGACGAGCAGTGCCTTTCCACCTTCAACCCTCAGGAGCTCGTGGATTTCTACAAAACCTGGTACTATCCTGGGAACCAGGCTATAATCGTTGTCGGCGATGTTGATCCTGATTATATTGAGGGAAAGATCAAGGAGTATTTCAGCGTGATTCCCAAGAAAGAGGTTGAGCCGGTTAAGGAAGTTATAGCCGTTCCGGACAATGAGGAGCCTCTCTCCCTGGTATTCTCCGATCCTGAAATCAGCAACACCCAGCTTATGATGATTACCAAGGAGAAAGCCCTCCCTAAGGCGATGAGGACCACTCCTCAGTATTTTATGATCAACGCCGTAAAGCGTCTGGTGTCTTCTATGCTCAATGAGAGGCTTTCAGACGCCTCAAAGAAGGCTGACGCTCCATTTATACAGGCAAATTATTTTGACCAGAATGTCTCCGAGACTATGGATGCGGGTATTCTTGGAATTGCTGTCAAGGACAACAGGATCGAGGATGCAATTAATACAGTTGTGGGTATTGCCCGCCAGGCAGAAAAGTACGGATTCACCGCAGACGAGTTCGACAGGGCCAAGGCTTCCCTTCTGAGAGGCTATCAGGCCGCTGAAGACAGGGCTGCAACCCGCACAAACGCTCAGTTGGCCAATCAGATTGTGCAGTATTTCCTCAACAATGAGCCTTACTGCGAGCCTGCAACCCTGAACGCGATGGCAAAGCAGATGCTTGGAATGCTTAATGTGGATATGATTAACCAGATGTTTTCCCAGGGCGGTTCTTTCGTGTCTCTGAAGAACAGTGTGCTCTTCCTTACCGGAGCCACCAAGGATGCCGGGGCATTTCCTTCCGAGGCAGGGCTGGTCGAACTTTTCGGCAATGCGCTCAAGGCTGAGGTTGCAGCTCCTCAGGTTGAGGAGATCGCCAAGGATTTCCTGGATGCCTCCAAGATCAAGGCCGGCAAGGTCAAGAAAGAGGAGGACGGTTACATTGGAAGCAAGGTCTGGACCCTGAGCAATGGTGTTATGGTATATGTTTATCCTACTGATGTACGCAAGGACATAGTATCCTTTACCCTGATCCAGGACGGAGGAAAGTCCATGCTTCCGCAGGAACTTCTTCCAAGCTTTGATGACAACGTTCGTTATTTCTACACTTCAAACGCCGGAGTGGGCCAGTTCCCGGCCAACACCGTCCGCAAGATGCTTGCAGGAAAGAATGTTTCCGTAAGTAATTATGTTAATGACACCCACAGCGGAGTCAACGCTTCATCTTCCAACAAGGACATTGAGACCACCCTCCAGCTGATATACCTGTTCTTTACCGAGCCGAGATGCGATGCCAAGGAGTTCGAGACCACAATGGGCCAGATGAAGACCATCGCCGCCAACCTGGGAAGCAATCCGGAGTACCAGTATGAAATGCTCCGCGCTGCAGCCGAGACAAATAACAGCCCGAGAACCACAATGTTTGGCTCGGAACTTCTGGAGAAGGTTTCCGCAGATGCCATCAACAAGGGTAACGCAATGCTCTTCGGAGATGCGGTCGGTGCGAAGCTGTTTGTTGTCGGTGACTTTGACCCAGAAACAGTTAAGCCTCTGGTAGAAAAGTATATCGCTTCCCTTCCTGTAAAGTCAAAGAAGCCAAGGGCAATGGTTGACCACAAGCTTTATCCTGCAGACGGGGAAAACCTTGTGGCCAAGGAAATCAAGATGGAGAACCCTAACACTTACGCAAGCGTTCTCTATCAGGGTCCTATGGAAAAGAATATCGAGAACAGCGCCATCAACCGCGCCATGACCTACATAATGAATATGCGCTACATTGCTTCCCTCAGGGAGGAAGACGGCGGAACCTACAGTCCGAGAGTAAGCGGACACGTTTCTCCTCTGCCAAACGAGAGATATTACTTTGGCGTTTCCTTCGAAACCGGCAAGGACAAGGCTCCTGTTCTATTGGAGAAAGTATATAAAGGTATAGAAAACCTTGCTGCGGAAGGCCCTACAGACGAGGAGCTGGGCAAGACCATCGAGATGATGAAGAAGAATATTCCTGAATCCAAGAAGAATCCGTCCTACTGGGGAAATCTGCTGGAGCAGTACTATCTTTACGGTTATGACATGAACCTTACGGATGAGATTATTGACAAGAATGTTACGAAGGAAAACGTGCAGAATGCTGCAAAAATGGTGGTAAACAAGCATAACAGACTGACTGTCAAGGTAGATCCCGAATAAAACACACAAAAACAGCGAAAAAATAATCCGATTTTTTTGAATAATGTGGAATTATTCATATATTTGCCTTTGATTGTAGACATATGTTGCGCGTGCAACATAGCCCAAACAACAGAAATTTAACTATTTACATAAATCATTTAAATGACTATGAAGAAATTCTTTTTGACAGTTGCCATTTGCGTTGTAGCTGCAGCTAGCGTAAATGCGCAGGTTGTAAAGGGTGCAGAGGCTCAGACTCTCAGAGGCCCTTACGAGACTAACCGTCTCTTTGACAACGTATTCATCGGCGCAGCCGGTGGTGTTAACCTGTACATGGGTGAGTATGACCAGAAGATGGACTTCAGCAAGAGACTTGCTCCTGCGGTTCAGGGTTATATCGGAAAGTGGATAACCCCATCTGTAGGTATTAGACTCGGTTACTATGGTATCGAGGCTAAGGGTTATGCTAACGTTATCAATGGCTATACAATTCCTGAAGCTAATGGTCTTGGCCTTCCTCTTACTCAGAAGTTCCATCAGAACTATGTAAGAGGTGATCTCATGTGGAATATTTCCAATGCAATCGGTGGCTACAGGGCTGACAGATTCTGGGATATCGCTCCTTACCTCGGTGCAGGTGTTATGTGGAACAAGGCTACCAAGAAGGATGCTCTTGGCAATTATGCAAAGAACACTGAACTTGCAGTAACAGCCGGTATTTACAACATGTTCCGTATTGCTAAGGCTCTGGATGTTACTTTGGATGTTAACTTGTCTGTTGTAAACCAGAGATATGACGGTCAGGTAGGCGGTCACCGCAGAGAAGGTATGGCTTCTGCAGCTCTCGGTCTTGCATATCAGTTCAAGAACAGAGAGTTCTCAAGAGCTCACGCTCCTGTAGACGTTACTCCTTACAACAACAAGATCAAGGATCTGAACAAGCTTCTGAACGATGCTAACGAGCTCAACAAGAAGCTCCAGGCAGACCTCGACGCAGAGAAGGCAAAGGATAAGGGCGAGAAGGTTATCATCAAGGACGGTGAGACCAAGGTTGTTCCTTCTCCATTCGCAGTTTACTTCCCACTCGGCAAGAGCACTCTTACTCCTGCCCAGAAGAACAGCATCAAGTACTTTGTTGAGACTGCTATGGCATCCAACAAGGACCGTACCTTCGAGATCGTAGGTGCAGCTGACAGCGCAACTGGTTCAGCAAAGACCAACGAGAAACTCGGCCAGGCACGTCTGGATGCAGTTCTCGGAATCATCAAGAGCTGTGGCGGCAACTACAAGATTGCTGACAAGAACCTTGGTGGAACTGACGAGTTCAGCAAGACTGACAAGACTCTCAACCGTGTTGTTGTGATCAGGTAATTAAACCTTGTCAAATGGAAAAAAGGGTCGGCGAAATGCCGACCCTTTTGTTTTATTGGAAATTATGTTTATATTTGCAGATGCTGATAATGAAATATAAACCTAAAAATTATCATAATATGAACATTAAAAAATTGTTTGTGACTGTTGCCGTCTGCGTAGTTGCTTTTGCAAATGCAAACGCTCAGGTAATTAAAGGCGCAGAGGCTCAGACTATTAGAGGTCCTTATGAGACCAACCGTCTGTTTGACAATGTATTCATCGGTGTAGCCGGTGGTGTTAACTACTATCAGGGAGAGCAGGATCTCCACCTTAGTTTCAAGGACAGGTTCGCTCCAGCAATTCAGGGCTATATCGGAAAGTGGATCACTCCTAGCTTCGGTATCAGGCTCGGTTATTATGGAAACAAGACTTACGGTTTCTATCATAATGACAAGGCTGCTACCCCTGAACCTCCTGCATGGTCCGGCAACCCTTATGTAGACAAGGCTGATATCTATGACTGGGGCTACAAGCAGAAGTTTAACATCCATTATCTCAGAGGAGATCTGATGTGGAACCTTTCCAACGCTATCGGCGGATACAGGGCTGACAGATTCTGGGATTTTGCTCCTTATCTTGGTGCAGGTGTTGCAATGGCAACAGATCCTGATAACCACAATAAAAATTTCGAACTTGCTACAACCGTTGGTCTGTACAATATGATTCGTATATGCTCAGCATTGGATCTTACCTTGGATATTAGCCAGACTGTTGTTAACCAGAGATTTGACGCAGAGGCAAGAGGTTCCCGTCAGGAATACTTTGCAAATATTGCCCTCGGTCTTGCTTATCAGTTCAGGAACAGGGAGTTCTCAAGGGCTCACGCTGCTGTTGATGTTACTCCTTTCACCAGCAAGATCAACGACCTCAACAAGGCTCTGGAAGACATCAACGCAAAGAACAAGAAACTCCAGGACGACATCGACGCCGAGAAGGCTAAGGTTGGCGGCCAGAAGGTTGTTTACAAGGATGGCGAGGTTAAGTATACCCCGGCCCCATTCGCAGTTTACTTCCCTCTTGGAAAGAGCACCCTTACCCAGGATCAGGTTAACAGCATCAAGTACTTCGTAAACACCTCAATGGCATCCAACAAGGATCGCGTATTCGAGATCGACGGTGCTGCTGACAGCGCAACCGGTTCTGCAAAGACTAACGAGAGACTTGGCCAGGCTCGTCTGGATGCAGTTCTCAACGTTATCAAGGCTTGCGGCGGAAACTACAAGCTCGCTGAGAAGAATCTCGGCGGAACTATGGAGTTCAGCCAGACTGACAAGACCCTCAACCGCGTAGTTGTGATCAAATAATCAGTCCTGAAAGACAAAAAGGGGATGGCTCAATGGTCACCCCCTTTTTTATATCTTTGAATGTCTTTACGGCATATTATGAAAGTTGTAGTCAATCCTGAATACAAACATCTGGAAGGTTTTCTTGTGGAGGCCCTGTCCCATTCTTACAATGCGGACAATGTTTACCGAAATTTCCGCAATATAGTGGAAGATGTAAATGTGGATGGACTGCGTGTGGTTGTAAAGATATTCAAGAAGCCAACGGAGTTCAACAGGGTTATCTATTCTTTCCTGCGTCCGACAAAGGCAAAGCGTTCATATGAATACTCTTTAAAGCTTCTTTCACTTGGAGTGGATGTTCCTGTTCCAATCGGCTATGTGGAGAAGAATAAAGGGCTATTCTTTCACACCGGATGCTATGTTTGCGTTTTCACGGATTACCAGCCGATAACCGATTTCAGGCACAAGGACATTAACGGGCCACAGACAGCCGCTTTCATAGATGCGTTTGCGGATTATGCTGCGTCTTTCCATTCCAAGGGTCTGGTTCATAACGATTTCAACATTGACAATATCCTTTACAAAGTTGTAGACGGAAAATTCAGATTCCAGCTGATAGACCTCAACAGGGTCCAGTTCCATAACCGCAGCCTTCTGCGCAGTGCAAAGGATATGAGCAACATCCATTTTGATCCTCCAATGATGAAGGCAATACTGGAAAGATATTGCAAGGCGAGAAAATTAGATCTGGATAGCTTTACAAAGAAAGTGGCCCTGAACACCAACCGCTCCAAAGGCATTTCAAAGATCAAGGACATTGTCCTTACTCCACTGGGCCTGAGGAAAAAACGCAGGGATTAAACAAAAAAAGATGACTTTTACAGCCATCTTTTTTATTGCGCCCGCACAAGGACTTGAACCTAGGACCCCATGATTAACAGTCATGTGCTCTAACCGACTGAGCTATGCGGGCAGAACTTGTTTTTGGGACTGCAAAAGTATATTTTTTTTGACTATGTTCCAAATCTTTTGGAAGATTTCACTTAAATCAGCAAATTAAAGTAACTTTGTCCCAGTAAAACCGAATATAATGGAAGCAGACCTTTCCTCCTTGTTCAGAAAAATTGTTCTCCGCGACGGGGAACTCATTCTTCCTTTTATGGGCGCCATAAGACTGGAGGATGTGCCTGCATCCTTTTCCGAGAACGGGATGGTGGTCTGCCCTCCGGGGAAAAAACTGGCGTTCGACAATTACAACCTCTCATCTAACGACATCCTCCTGAACGAATATGCACAGCAGCGGGAAATCTCCCGAATGGCGGCAAAACGTGCTCTTTACAAGGAACTTGAGGATCTCAGGACAAAGATTGAGAAAGACGGCAGATATACCCTTGACGGTTTCGGAACTTTCCTTTTTGACAGGGACAATGGTTACAGTGTGGACCCTGCTCCGGGCTTTGAACTTTCCACTGAAACATTCGGGCTTCAGATGCTCGATCTGAGAGACAAGAAGGAAGAGTCTGAGCCGGAAATTGAACAGGAACCAGTTATAGAAGCAGAGCCTGAACCGGAACCTGTCGTAGAATCAGAGCCAGAGACGATTGAAGAGCCAGAACAACCGGTTAAAGAAGTTGACGTTGAAGAGCCAGAACCGGATGAAACTGTGGAAGAGGTTGTCGCTGAGCCGTTGGCTGAAATACCGGCAAAAAAGAAAAGCAGGAGCTCTAGAGTCCTGCTGATCCTGTTGACCGTCCTGTCAATTCTTGTAATCCTGGTTCTTCTTGTATTGATATTCAAGGAAGAACTCCGGCCTATCCTTGAAAAGATTCTCTACAGCAAGGAAGAACTGGAGATAATCAATTACAAGCTTTAGCTTATCCTATCTTGGCTCCGTTCGGCATCACTTCCTGAGGAGTGATGAATCTCATCTTGCCTGTGCGGTCTTTTGCCATAAGGATCATTCCATTACTCTCTATGCCCCTGATCTTGCGAGGCTTGAGGTTTGCAAGGATGCAGATCTGTTTTCCAAGCATATCTTCTGGAGTATAATACTCCGCGATTCCGGAAACTATCACTCTCTGGTCCACTCCAGTATCTATGGTGAGCTTCAGGAGCTTGTCTGTCTTAGGCACAGCCTCTGCCTGAAGGACGGTGGCGGTGCGGATATCCATCTTTGCAAAGTCGTCAATGGTGCACTCAGGAGCCAGAGGTTCCGGATGAGAGGCCTCTTCTGCGGCTTCCTTCTCCAGGTTGGCTTTCTTGATAGCTGCAAGACGGTCTGTCTGAGCCTGGATTGTCTCATCCTCGATTTTGCTGAAAAGGAGCTCGGGAGTGCCGATTGTGCTGCCTTCCTTCATAAGGTCCATCCTGCCTAGGTTTTCCCAGCGGATTATTCCTTCTGGAGCGCTCTGAGGACAGACTTCGTCTTTCTTCTGGATAAGGCCGAGCATTGCCTGGAGTTTCTTGGAAGAGAACGGGCAGAAAGGCTCGAATGCAATGGACAGGTTAGCGCAGATCTGCAGGCAGAGATTCAGTATGACAGCAACCCTTTGCGGATCAGTCTTGTATACCTTCCAAGGCTCTGTGTCTGTCAGGTACTTGTTGCCGAGTCTTGCAAGGTTCATGGCTTCCTTGACGGCATCTCTGAACTTGAAGTGTTCCAGACAGTTGTTGAGGTTTGTAACAATCTCAGGGACAGAAGCTATGAGTTTTTTGTCCTCTTCTGTCAACAGGTCTTCCATATAACCCGGGACATTACCCTGGAAATACTTGTTCGTAAGCACAAGGGCGCGGTTTACGAAGTTTCCGTAGATAGCCACAAGTTCGCTGTTGTTCCTTGCCTGGAAATCCTTCCAGGTGAAATCGTTGTCCTTGGTTTCAGGGGCGTTGGCGCAGAGGACATATCTCATGACATCCTGCTGGCCCGGGAACTGGTCAAGATATTCCTCCAGCCAGATGGCCCAGTTGCGGGACGTGGAGATCTTGTCTCCCTCGAGGTTGAGGAACTCGTTTGCAGGAACATTCTCAGGCAGGATATAGCCGTCTCCGTATGCCTTGAGCATAGCCGGGAAAACTATGCAGTGGAAAACTATGTTGTCCTTGCCAATGAAATGTATCATTCTGGTATCCTGGCTCTTCCACCATTTCTCCCAATCATCTGGAAGAAGCTCCTTGGTGTTGGATATGTAGCCGATAGGGGCATCGAACCACACGTACAGAACCTTGCCCTTGGCATCCTCAAGCGGAACGGGAACTCCCCAGTCCAGGTCTCTGGTTACGGCCCTAGGTTTGAGGCCTCCGTCTATCCAGCTCTTGCACTGGCCGTAAACGTTGGTTTTCCATTCCTTGTGGCCGTCTATGATCCACTCCTTGAGCCATCCCTCATACTGGTCCAGAGGAAGATACCAGTGCTTGGTCATCTTCTTTACAGGCTTCTCTCCGCTGAGTCTTGAATGAGGATCTATCAGCTCGTCTGGAGAAAGTGTGCTTCCGCATTTCTCGCACTGGTCTCCATAGGCCTTGTCGTTGCCGCACTTAGGGCAGGTTCCCATAATGTAGCGGTCTGCAAGGAATACCTGGGCAGAAGGGTCGTAATACTGTTCGCTCTCTTTTTCAATGAATTTTCCCTCATCATAGAGCTTCTTGAAGAACTCCGAAGCGGTCTCTGCGTGAATCTTGGAACTGGTTCTGGAGTAAATGTCGAAGCTGATTCCGAAACGGTTGAAGGAATCCTTTATGATAGCGTGATACTTGTCTACGATTTCTTGCGGAGAACATCCCAGGTCCTTGGCTTTGAACGTAATTGGCACACCGTGCTCATCGCTTCCGCAGATGAACAGGACATCCTCTCCCTTCAGGCGGAGAAAACGGACATAAATGTCCGCAGGGACGTAAACGCCAGCCAGATGGCCGATATGCACGCTTCCGTTGGCATATGGCAGGGCTGATGTGATGAGATGTCTCTTGAATTTCTTTTCCATATTGTTTCTAAACGTTATTCCTACAAATGTTACTTGGCGAATTTGGCCTCGCGCAGCAGCCTGCTCTTCACAATTGAAAGCCGCTGGATCTGCCTGGTCAGTCTGTTGATTTCCTCTTCCTGTGAAGAATCAAGGCCCAGGAGCTGATTGCGAAGCGATGCAAGGTGCGAATTTATAACTTTTGATTTATATACGTAAACGGTACGGGGAAGAACTGCAGCGAGATTTTTCCCGATATCCTCAACGGACTTTTCTATCTTGCCGCTGCGGAAACGGTAGGATGAAGACAGAATCTCTATGGCAGCGTCTGAAATCTCCTGGTCCATACTGCTTATGAAGAACCGTTCAACCTCAGTCGTGCTGTCTCCCGCCTTTATGTTTTCAAAGTAGAGGTCATATATTTTCTTCAGCACCGGATCTGTAATCTGCAGGCCGTCAACCTGTAATGTCTGGTTTATATACTCGGCGACAGAAGGCTCGTACACTTTTTCCGCACCCACATAAGCGTTTCTGAGGTTGTGGAGAGTTTCCCTTCCAAATTTCAGGAGAAGATAGATAAGGTCCTGCTCGCTTTTGCGAAGTTCATCTTCAGCCTTGTCCGAGCCGGTCTTGTTTTCTATTGCCTTTCTGTAGGCTGACGGATCCGGACGCGAGGTGTAGCTTCTCTGCCCGGACTGGTAACTCGAAGCCTGGTTCATCCTTTCCGTCCTGAGAGCGTTGACCTTGTCCGCAAAATCATCCCTTCCGATGCCGAGCAGGTCGCTGGCTCTTGAGATATAGGCGGAACGGATTCCGGCATCATCAATCATCGATACGCTGAGGGCTATTTCGTTTATCATCTTTCCCTCCTCGTACGGGTCTCCGCTGAGATTCCTTGAGAGGTTACGGAACTGATATACAATGAAATCCTCCTCGCTCTTTTCCAGGAAATCTTCCAGTTCCTCCCTTGTGTGGGTTCTGGCAAAAGAATCCGGATCCTCACCGCCAGGAATAAGCACAACCTTCACGTTCATTCCCTTCTGGAGGAAGAGATTTATGCCTTTAAGGGCCGCGTTCACTCCGGCCTTGTCACCGTCGTAGATAATGGTGATCTTCTGGGTGAATCTCTTCAGCAGCAAAACCTGTTCTTCCGTCAGGGCGGTTCCGCAACTTGCCACCACATTCTCGATTCCCGACTGGTGCATGGAGATGACATCTGTATAGCCCTCGACGAGGTAGCAGTTTTTCTTCTGCGATATGGCGTTGCGGGCCTCATACAGGCCGTAGAGGACTCTCTTCTTGTGGTAGATGTCGCTCTCCGGGGAATTCATGTATTTTACGGGGCTTTTCTCGGCACTGAGTATCCTTCCTCCGAAGGCAACGATTTTGCCGTTTACGGAACGGATAGGGAACATAACCCTTTCGTTGAACTTGTCAGAAACTTCTCCGGCATACGGGCCGTCCTGTTTTTCCACGGAAAGTCCGAGTTCCAGAAGAAGACTCTTCTTGTATCCTGCGGCAATGGCCTCCTTTGTGAAGGAATCCCTTTCCCTGTTGGCATAACCCAGCAGGAATTCCCTGATGGTCTCGTCCTTGAATCCCCTTTCCCTGAAATATGAAAGCCCTACGCTGCGGCCCTCTTCCGTATTTAGGAGGGCGTTGGTGAAGTATTTGCCTGCGTATTCGTTGATTATAAGGAGAGAATCGCGATGGTTCCTCTTCTGGATTTCCTCAAAGGTTTCCTGGACATCGCTGACCTCTATCCCGTATTTGTTCCCAAGCCATTTGAGAGCCTCCACGTATGTCATCTGCTCGTGCTTCATCAGGAAGGTAATAGCGTTGCCTTTCTCGTGGCATCCGAAGCAGTTGAAGTATTGCCTTGTTGGAGAAACGTGGAAACTCGGTGTCTTTTCCTGATGGAACGGGCAACATGCCACGTAATCGGAGCCCTGCCTTTTCAAAGGGACAAAGTCTCCGATTACCTGGACGATGTCTATCGCGTCCCGGATCCTTGCTATGGTCGCCTGGTCTATCATTCAGGATATCAGTCGTTGACTCCCTTGAGAGCCTCCCTGACCTTTGCTTCTATTTCCTCGCAGAGTTCCGGATTATCCCTGAGGAGCTGCTTGACGGCATCCCGGCCCTGGGCCAGCTTGGAGTCGTTGTAGCTGAACCAGCTTCCGCTCTTCTTGATCACTCCCAGATCCACTCCTAAATCCACGATTTCCCCGTATTTGGAAATGCCTTCTCCGAATACGATATCGAACTCGGCCTTGCGGAAAGGAGGCGCCATCTTGTTCTTGACAACCTTTACCCTGGCGCGGTTTCCGGTAGCGTCGTCACCGTCCTTGAGCTGCTGGGTCTTGCGCACGTCCAGACGGACGGAGGCGTAGAACTTCAGGGCGTTTCCGCCTGTGGTTGTCTCAGGGTTGCCGAACAGCACGCCGATCTTCTCCCTGAGCTGGTTGATGAAGATGCAGCAGGTATTGGTCTTGGAAATGTTTGCGGTCAGTTTCCTCAGAGCCTGGCTCATCAGCCTTGCCTGGAGACCCATCTTGCTGTCTCCCATATCTCCCTCTATTTCAGCCTTTGGCGTAAGGGCTGCCACGGAGTCTATGACCACAATGTCTATGGCTCCGGAACGGATAAGGCTGTCTGCAATCTCCAGGGCCTGCTCCCCGTTGTCTGGCTGGGAAATGAGCAGCGTGTCCACATTGACGCCAAGTTTCTTGGCATAGGTGCGGTCGAATGCGTGCTCGGCGTCTATCATGGCGGCGATTCCACCGGCTTTCTGAGCCTCAGCGATGGCGTGGATGGCCAGCGTTGTCTTTCCGCTGGACTCCGGTCCATAAATTTCTATGACTCTTCCTCTTGGATATCCTCCGATTCCCAACGCATGGTCCAGAGCGATGGACCCTGTAGGGATAATTGACACGTCGAACTTTGGCTGGTCTCCCAATTTCATGATCGTCCCTTTGCCGAAATCCTTCTCAATCTTGTCCAGCGTGGCCTGCAAGGCCTTCAGCTTTTCAGCGTTTACTCCTTCTTTCTGCACGGTTGCGGCAGTTTTCTCTTTCTCTTTAGCCATAATGTTAAATATTAGTTGTGTTTATAACTCTACAAATATACTCAAAAGTGAAGGAAAATCTCATCCTTTTGCAGTGCAAAAAAAATATGTAAATTTGTCAATATCCGTCAAAGAGCGGAATTTTTTGAAAATTCTCTGAAAAATGAAGAAGAAACTGCTCGGTCTGACTCTGGATGAGCTTAAGGCGATATGCCTGGAGGAAGGTCTGCCTGCCTTTACGGCAAAGCAGATTTGCCAGTGGCTTTACCGGAAAAGGGCTGTTTCTTTCTCGGCGATGACTAATCTTTCCCTTAAGGCAAGGGAACTTCTGGAAAGCAAGTATGAAATAGGGGCCGTGCCTTTTTCCAGGTTTGCCCGGAGCAAGGACGGGACAAAGAAATATCTTTTCGATATCGGGGAAAAAGGAGAAGGATTTCCAGGCAATTTCATAGAAGCGGTTATGATTCCGGACGAAGACCGCAAGACTCTGTGCGTGTCTTCCCAGGCCGGTTGCCGTATGGGATGCCGTTTCTGTATGACCGGAAGGCAGGGGTTCCACGGAAACCTGGAGGCAGCCCGGATCCTTTCCCAGTTCTTCTGCATAGAAGAGGCTGAGGAGCTTACGAATGCGGTGTTTATGGGTATGGGGGAGCCGCTGGACAATCTTGACAATGTGTTAAGGGCCATTGAAGTCCTTACTGCAGACTGGGGCTGCGGCTGGAGCCCGAAGAGGATAACTCTCAGCTCCATCGGTATAAACAGGCTCGTTGGAAGCAATGCTCAGGGAAAGAAATCCCCGCTGGAAAGGTTCCTGGACGAGTGCAAGGCCCATCTAGCCATCAGCCTTCACAATCCTTTCCATCCGGAAAGATTGCAGATTATGCCTTCCGAGGCTGCTTTCCCGATTGAAGAGACGCTCAAGATCATCCGCAGATATGATTTTACAGGCCAGAGGAGAGTCAGTTTTGAGTACATAATGTTCAAGGGACTGAACGATACTCCGCGACACGCCAGGGCATTGGCCTCTATGCTCAAGGGCCTGGAATGCAGGGTGAATCTCATCCGTTTCCACGATATAGGGGACACGGAATTCCTTCCGTCGCCGATGATGACAATAACCGCTTTCCAGGAGATACTTCAGAAGGCGGGGATTACCGCAACCTTGCGCGCATCCCGCGGTCAGGACATAGAGGCGGCTTGCGGAATGCTCAGCGGAAAGGAAAGCGGGTTTGTTAAGGAATAAATAAGTATATTTGAAGACTACAAGATATCTGTCGCTTATGAAAACCATCAGGATATTGTCAGCAGCTTTTCTTATTACAGTTCTCTCATTTTCTAATCTTGTCGCTGAGGATCACAAGGCTCCGGACCCTCCTAAAAAGAAGGTTAAGGTGGCTTTGGTGCTTTGCGGCGGCGGTGCCAAGGGTGCTGCCCATATCGGTGTGATCAAGAAACTGGAAGAGGTGGGAATAAGGCCGGACATGGTTCTGGGCACTTCTATGGGAGCTCTCATAGGCGGCTTGTATGCAATGGGTTACAACTCCGCCCAGATGGATTCCGTCATTTCCACTGCGGACTGGGATTATCTGCTTTCAGACAATATCCGCAGGGAGGACCTGAACTTTTCCAAGAAACAGGACGAGGAGAAATTCTTCCTCAACATACCGTTCTTCAATATATACGGAGAAAAGAAAGGCGAGTCCAAGCAGGAGAAGAGCATGTTCAACCTTCCTGGAGGATTCGTCAGCGGCAACAACGTTCTCAATCTCCTGACTGACCTTGCATTGGGATATCAGGATTCCATAGACTTCAACACCCTTCCGATTCCCTTTGCCTGCATCGCAACGGATCTTGCAACAGGTGAGGAGGTTGTGCTGGACCACGGAAGCCTTCCTCTGGCGATGAGGGCCAGTATGGCTATTCCTGGATTCTTCGCTCCGGTGGAGATAGACGGCAAGGTCCTGGTGGACGGTGGCGTGGTGAACAACTTCCCGGTGGATGTGGCAAGGCGCAAAGGTGCGGATATAGTAATCGGCGTTGACGTTCAGACCGACCTTGCTTCCGCCCAGGACCTCAAGAGTATAGATGCTGTCCTTATGCAGCTGATCAGCCTTATGGGCAACGACCTGTTCATAGCAAACAAGGAGAATACGGATATTTACATTCATCCTGATGTGTCTAAATTCGGCACCCTGAGTTTCAACAAGGCTGCTGTGGACACCCTCATGGCCAACGGATACAAGGCCGCCCAGGAAAGGGACGAGGCTCTGAGGGCCCTGGCCAAAATCGCCGGGAAAAGCACTCTTACCGGCACACAGAAGGAAGATATCTACAAAAGCAAGTTCAGGATAACGGAGCTTGTCTGCGACGGAATGGATATTGACGACAGGGAATGGCTGCTAAAAATGGCAGGGCTGGAAGAAGGAAAGGAAGTTACAGGAACTCAGATAAACAAGGCCATTTCCATCTTCAAGGGAACGCAGGCCTTCTCCCAAGTAACCTATTCCCTGACAAAGAACGCGAGGACAGTGGATCCGGAGGATTATGTACTTACGTTCATGTTCACCAAGGGACCTTCCAATTATGTTAGTGTAGGGGCCAGATACGACACAGAGGAGGCTGCCGCAATGCTTCTCAGACTGGGGGTCAACCAGTATGCCCTCCACGGCTCACGTATGGACCTTACCGGCCGCCTGAGCTACAATCCTTACATTAAATTAGGATACGACTACGTGTTCCGCAAGTACCCTCGCCTGGAAACCAGCTATATGTTTGCAAAGAAAGACGTGAACATTTATTCCGACGAGAGTTCCCGCAACAACGTTTCCTTTATTTACAATGGGCTGGAGGCTGCGTTTGCCAACATCAAATACTTCAGGGCTTTGGATGTAAGGCTCGGTACCCGTCTGGAGAATTTCAAGTTCACAAAATTCCTTACCAGCAAGACAGTGAGTGACCATATCAGGGCACACAGTTACTGGTCTGTCTTTGCCAGGGGAATCATGGACACAAGAGACAGCAAGTATTTCCCTACAGACGGTTCTTACCTTCAGGTTGATGGAGCCTATTATTTCCTTGGCTTCCATTCCGGATTCAAGAGTTTCACATCCTGGATGGTAAGTTTCAATATGGCATTTGACCTGGGTGACAACTACGTGCTCCAGCCTTATGTCTGGGGCAGGGTTAATGTCCGCAACCGCCTGGAACAGCCTTACTACAACTTTGTCGGAGGCTCTGAGCAGGGAAGGTATCTTGATCACCAGATACCGTTCATAGGAATCAACTATGCCAACGCGTTCGACAACTCCGTAAGCGTTTTCCGTCTGGACCTGAGAAAGAAACTGGGCAAGAAACACTATGTCTATGCAATTGGCAATTACCTGCGCAACGGCAAGAGCCTGGACAAGATGGTCAGTTTCGACCGAAAGGGCTACTGGGGCTTTGGAGCCCAGTACTGCTATGAGACCAAGATAGGCCCTCTTACCTTCAATCTCCACTGGAGCGACTACAACAAGAAGAAGGTTGGCGCCTATCTTTCATTTGGCTATTTCTTCTAGGATATGGATCCGCAGCAGGCCAAAAACCGTTTGATGGCGGAATGTTCCAGGAAGGAAATCTCCACTGGGCAGGCCAGGGCCTTGCTTGCCAAATGGCTTGACACCGACACTAATGCAAAGGCTGTAAAAGAAATCATAAACAGTCTTGTAAAAGACAAATACATAGACGATTCCCGCTTTGCCAAGGCCTATACCAGAGACAAGCTCCGCTTCTCGAAATGGGGGCCTGAAAAGATAATGACAGGCCTCAGCGATGCCGGCATAGACAAAGCCATCGCTGAGCAAACCGTCAAAGATGAAGAGCATCTCTCCCTCCAGATCCTCAGCGACCTCCTTTCAAAAAAGAAAGCTGAACTTGAAAAGAAGCAGGAAAAGAAAATCGCCGAGACCAAAAAGCAGATAGAACTTCTCAATGAAAAACTCGGCGATATTGAAACCCAGAAAGAAAGGGCCGCCCTTCAAAGGAAAATCTACACCCTTCAGACCAAGATCCGCACCTCCAACCAGCAGATCCGTGCAGCCCTGATGACCTTCGCCGCCCGCAAAGGCTTCTCCATATCCCAGATTTCCCTCGCAACTAGAGATTTTTAGGGGGCGGACACAGTCATTTTTACCGTTTGGTTTGGTGACGTTTTCCCGCCACCTTATTTTTGCCTCAACGCATAAAATGAAATAAATTTATTACATTTGTGATGAGAAAGGTTTTTAGGAGTGCCGAGTTTGATGAGTTCTATAGTCTTGTTGACAGCAAAGTACAAGACAAGATAGATTATGTAGTGCATATGATTACAACCATAGCGGTTGTTAATGCAAAGTTTGTCAAGAAACTCATAGATACTCCTTTTTATGAATTAAGAATATCTGTAGAAAACGAATACCGTATTATTTTGTTCACGATGGACAAAGCCAGTTTTATTGAGGCTAAAGAAGTATATCTTCTTAACGGATTTTTGAAAAAGTCTACGAAGGACTATTATAAACAAATAGATATTGCAGATAAAATTTTAAGAAGGCTATCAGCGAATATAAAAGATGAAAAATAAATGTGTTATGAAGCGTCCAGTCCTTGATAGGGAAAAGTTAGCAAAGCTTAAAACTTTTGATGAGCATCTAGATGAGAAATACGGTCCCAAAGGATCCCCGGCCAGAGATGAATTTGAGGCGAAGGCCCGTGCTTGGTATTATGCTGAGTGTTTGAAAGATGCCAGGAAGAAAGCCGGCTTGACCCAGCAGGAAGTAGCAGACAGGATAGGAAAGAAAAGAGCCTATGTGTCTCTGATAGAAAGAGGCAAGACGGACATACAATTGTCAACTTTCATTCTGATGAGTGAAGCCGTGGGATTGCACCTGGCAATTAATTATTGATTTTTATTTTTATCGCGATGAAAAATAGAGTATTGTTTTCTATTGCTTTTAGCCTTATGGTTCTGATTAATCCTCAAATCAGCAAGGCACAGTATATGGCGGGGAGAGGCTACAGCATTTATCCTGTTCCTAAGGTGATTCTGCAAGAAGATCCTGAAAAATCCGAGGGCACTTTTTCAGAAAACACTTCTATTAACATAATTGCCGAGTCTGGAATAGACGAAGTGACACTCAATAGGGCTAGGCAAATACTTAAAGAGCAGGGTTTTAATGTTGAGTTTTCTTCACATATGTCTGAAAGAGGCACCAATCTTCTCTTGGGTATTTTTTCCTCTGAAGAATATGTTTCGGAGAGGATAGATGCTTGGACACATGAGTTTGACATTTTGGGCAAAGACGATGCTTATGACAAATATGTTCTTATGGTTTTCCAACGTAGAATGTTAGGCATGAAGACTCAAGAGGATTTGCTTAAGCCTATAGCAAAGGAACATCAGATAGCAATAGTAGGAGAGAATACGGATGCGGTATTCCACGGCCTGGCAACACTGGAGCAGATGCTGGAGCAGGGTATTAATGGTGGAGTGGTTGTTTACGACTGGGCGGACGTGAAGCATCGCGGAGTAATTGAAGGGTATTATGGAGTGCCTTATTCTGCTGAGGTTACAAAGGACCTGTTCAGGTTTATGGCGCGCTACAAGTTGAATACTTACATGTATGGGGCAAAGAGCGACCCTTACCATTCAAGATACTGGAGCGAGCCTTATCCTACGTCAATTACTCCTGAGCAGGAGAAGGTAGGTTATCTGACACAGGAAATGATGAAGGATATCACTTCTGTTGCAAGGGAATGCAAGGTGGATTTCATCTGGGCAATTCATCCGGGCAAGGCCTTTGCGGATCCTGAGAACAAGGATATTATCCGGCAGATAATGGGCAAGTTCGAGAGTATGTATGAACTGGGAGTAAGGCAGTTTGGAGTGTTTGTGGATGATGTGGGAGTGCCGTCGGACACCAATGTCCTGAAACTCTGTGCTGACAATCTCGCTGCTTTGCAGAACGCCATAGACAGGAAGTGGAACAGGCCTGGAGTATCTCCTGCGGATACTGTAAAGCCGCTTCAGTATGTGCCACAGCTTTACGCTTATTCCTGGGTGGATGAGGAAAAGGCAAAGGCCTTCTTCGAGACCCTGAAGCCTGTTCCGGAAAAGGTGGATATCTACATTACCGGAGCAAACGTATGGTCAGTTCCAAACAATTATGATATCGCCAAGGTTAACGGCTGGCTCGGAAAGAGAACCAGCTGGTGGTGGAACTATCTGTGCAACGATTCCGACGTGACAAAACTTTTTGTCGCCGATGCATATACGAACTTCAGGGACGAGACCCATATCTTCAGCACCTCGTCTCTTGAAGAAAACCTCGTCGGCACTAATTCCATAATAGTCAATCCGATGCAGCAGGGAGAGCTTTCCAAGATCGGGCTGTTCAGCACGGCAGACTATACCTGGAACACAGCAGCCTTCAACAACTACCGCAGCTGGGAGGCCGCTGTCAGGGCTGTGGGCGGTTCAGCGCTGCTTGCTGACTTGTCGGAAGACCTGTTCAACGTAATTCCGGCCCTGCGATACTATGACAATGACAAATTCGAATACCTGATTACCCGCTATAAGCAGTCCGTGGAAAAGGGCAAGCCGGCTCCGGGATCTCTGATCGCCGAGCTGAAAAAGGTTAATGCTTCCTGCAGCCAGATAGAGAAGAATCTGGTGCTTTCTTCCAAGTTGAGCGACGCCTTGTTCTATAGAGACATAAGTCCTTGGCTTCTCAAGGTGGAGTCTATGACGGAAGAAGCAATTGGACTTTTGGAAGGAAAGAATCCTGCACCAGTTGATTACGAGAACGATCCGAGATTCAGATTCGAGATCCTTGGCGGAATGGGTGAGCATATAAAAATGGCGGAACGCACCGCAGAGCCTTCCGCCAAATGTCTACTTCCGTTTATCTATTGGCTGAGGGACCAGAAGTAATTACCTGTTGAATGTGGTTCCGTCCCAGTGGAGGATGATTTCTTCGTAGTCATCCTCATTCTTCCAGTAGCCTAGGGTTATGTCGTCGCTGGACTGTTCAGTAGGTATCCTGAAGACGTAGAGACTGGTGTTGAGCGCCTTTACGGTTTCTTCAATTTTGTTGTCGAGAGCCTCGTCAGGAACGAGAGCATCCTTTTCCACATCATATCTGTAGAAGTTGAGATACAGCCTCCTGGAGTCCTCGCTTTCTTCTATAAGGTTTACACCTAGGATCTTTGTGCCGTCTGCGGCGTCCCATACCCTGAACTGGAGGGAATTGTCATACTGGAACTGTCCGTAAACTGTGGAGAAACGGTTGACGATATCCTTGCTTAAAGCAAACAGATTGTCTTTCTCTTCTCCGAGATAAATCTTGGCCATAGGCTCGTCTGAACCCTTGCAGAACAGGGTGGCAAGATAATCCACGTCCAGAGTCTTGACTTCCGCTTCTTTATTAGTCTGGTTGTCTGAAGAATTATCCGTTTTGGTGTTCTTGCAGGAAGACAGGCTGATTGCAGCGACAGTTGCACAAATGACGGCAAATACAATGATTCTTTTCATTTCTTAAGGTTTTGTTCAGTCCAAAAATACCCAATTATTCTTAAATTGCATCACGATAAAGAGCAAAAGTCATGAAAAGCTTCCGCAAACTGTTCTTTGCCGCATTGGCCCTTCTGTTTGGGCCTTGGGTGGATATGCAGGCTCAGCACATGCGTCCATATGAACCCGGCACACTTTCAAAGTTTGTAAGGCACAAATCACCCAAATCGCTGAAGCAGAAGAGAGCGGGGGAGTTTATCTCCCGGAATTCAGAAGTGATTCAGATGGGAAACGGAGTAAGCGTAAGTTTTGTGCTGAGCGCAGACTGCCGTAAGAATAATTTTTTCGTGACGATAGACCAGATAACAGTGACCGTTCCCGATGCGCCTCCTTTCCTTTTGGGAGAACTGGAGAACTATATTCATGAAAAGAACGCCACTCTGAATGACTTGGAGAAAGCGTATGAGTACCTTAAACCAGACCGTCCCGGAGAGAGTGAGGAAAAGTACGCTGAGAGGCATGAGAAACTGGAGAAACTCAGGTATGAAATGAGTCTTCTCCGCGACACAAGAGACTCGGCCTTAAAGACCGAGTCTGCCATGTTTGAACTTCTGGGGCGTTTTGCCCAGTATATAATCTCCGGAGAGTAGCCTTTCTTCTAGGTGTCCAGATCTGAGGCTTTGCCTGTATAGTCGGGATCGCGCTTTTCCAGGAAGGATTTGATTCCTTCCCTGTAGTCGGCCCCCTTGTAGACCCTTGTACGGTAGGCGTTGATTCTCTCGAAACTCTCTGACGGAATTACAGTTGCAGCCTTGCTGAGTATACGGAACTGGCGCTTGATGGCGCTTATGCTCACTATGCTGTTTCGGCGGAGAGGATTCAGGAATTGCTTTTCCAGCACATCTTCCAGTTCTTCAGGTTTTGCGATTCTGTTTATCAGACCTACGTTCAAGGCGTCGCTGGCCAGGATAGGGGTTGCAAGGAAGAACATCTCGCGGGCCTTGTTCATGCCAAGCTGGTTGATAAAGTGCATAATTCCGGAAGCGTTGTACGGTATGCCGATCTTTGCCGGAGTAATGGCAAAGGTGGCCGTGTCTGCGCTTACTATCATGTCGCAGCTAAGGCAGAGGTCGCAGGCTCCTCCCCATACGGTTCCGCTAACGCAGGCAATGACCGGTATCGGTATCTCCTGGACTTTTCTCAGCAGTTTTTCCATTGGCACGTCATATGCCAGTGGATCTTCCCCGTCCATCGGGAGTTCATGGATGTCGTGGCCGGCGCTCCAGACCCCGTGGCTGCATTTGGCCTTGATGACAATGCCGACACACTCCTTGTCATAACCATACTGGATTGCCTTGCCCAATTCCTGGCACATCTCGGCGCTCAGGCAGTTGAAATGCTCTGCGTTCTGCATCTCCAGATAGCAGATACGGTCTTTTATGGTTTTCTTGACTAACATAATCTTGGGCGGTTTATTTGAATTTTGCAAAGAAGTCGTTGCCCTTGTCGTCAACGAGGATGAATGCAGGGAAGTCTTCCACCTCAATCTTCCAGATGGCTTCCATTCCCAGTTCCGGATACTCGAGGCATTCCACGCTCTTGATGTTGTTCTGGGCGAGGATGGCTGCAGGGCCGCCTATGCTGCCGAGGTAGAAGCCGCCGTGTTTCTTGCAGGCGTCCGTAACCTGCTGGCTGCGATTGCCTTTCGCCAGCATGATCATACTTGCCCCGTGGCTCTGGAACAGGTCTACATAAGGATCCATACGTGCTGCGGTAGTAGGGCCGAAGGAACCTGAAGGCATTCCTGCCGGAGTCTTGGCAGGGCCTGCATAGAATACAGGATGGTCCTTGAAATACTGAGGAAGACCCTCTCCGCTGTCGAGCCTCTCCTTGAGTTTGGCGTGGGCTATATCGCGAGCCACTACTATTGTTCCGTTAAGGCTGAGGCGTGTGGAAACCGGATACTTGGTCAGTATCTTCAGGATTTCAGGGATAGGCTGGTTGAGGTCTATCTTTACTGCATTGCCTTCTCCGGCCTTGCGTAGTTCTTCCGGGATGAGGCGGCCAGGATTGTCGTCGAGCTTCTCGATCCAGATACCGTCCCTGTTAATCTTAGCCAGGATGTTGCGGTCTGCAGAGCAGCTGACACCCAGTCCGATAGGGCAGCTGGCACCGTGGCGTGGCAGACGGATGATCCTTATGTCGTGAGCCAGATATTTGCCGCCGAACTGTGCACCCAGTCCGATCTTGTATGCCTCCTCCAGAACCTGTTTCTCAAGTTCAATGTCCCTGAATGCCCTTCCGCTCTCGTTGCCGGTTGTAGGAAGGCTGTCGTAGAACTTGGCGGAAGCGAGCTTCACTGTAAGAAGGTTCTTCTCTGCTGAGGTGCCTCCAATCACGAATGCTATATGGTAAGGAGGACAGGCTGCTGTTCCCAGGGATTTGATCTTCTCGATAAGGAACGGAACCAGGGTGTCCGGATTAAGGACTGCCTTGGTCATCTGGTAGAGATAGCTCTTGTTGGCGCTACCACCACCCTTAACAACGCAAAGGAAGCGGTATTCCATTCCCTCTGAAGCCTCAATGTCTATCTGAGCCGGGAGGTTGCACTTGGTATTAACCTCCTTGTACATTGTCAGAGGGGCGTTCTGGCTGTAACGCAGATTCTCTTCCGTGTAAGTCTTGTATACGCCTGCGGACAGTGCTTCAGCATCATCAAATCCAGTCCAGACCTGCTGGCCCTTCTCGCCATGGATGATGGCTGTTCCGGTATCCTGGCAGAAAGGAAGTTTTCCCTTTGCCGCAACTTCCGCATTGCGAAGGAACTGGAGGGCTACATACTTGTCATTGTCGGATGCCTCCGGATCAGACAGGATCTTTGCAACCTGCTCGTTATGGGCGGGACGCAGAAGGAAGTTCACATCCCTGAAAGCCTGGTTTGCAAGCATCTTAAGGCCTTCCGCGTCTACCTTGAGCATAGGATGGCCCTCAAACTCTCCCACGCTTACGTGGTCTTTTGTAAGGAGATAGTATTCAGTGGTGTCTTCACCAAGCTGAAACATAGGTTCATATTTGTATGCCATAACAAATGATTTGTTTTTGATTATTAAATTTCTCAGCGATTGTTATTCAAGGTCTTCGGAGATATCCTTGTCTCCTCTCTTTTTGCCCATAAGGAAGGCCTTCATGAATTCATTCAGGTCTCCGTCCAGTACGGCCTGGGTGTCTGCAGTCTCGACTCCGGTACGCAAGTCTTTTACCATCTTGTAAGGATGGAGGACGTATGAGCGTATTTGGCTTCCCCACTCGATTCTCTTTTTCTGGCCCTCGAGTTCAGCCTGCTTCTGCCTTTTCTTCTGGAGTTCCAGCTCGTAGAGGTGGGACTTGAGGATGCGCAGGGCGTTCTGGCGGTTGTCCAGCTGGCTTCTTGTTTCTGTGTTTTCCACTACGATTCCGGTAGGGATGTGCCTTACCCTTACACCGGTTTCAACCTTGTTGACGTTCTGGCCTCCTGCACCGGATGAACGGAAGGTGTCCCATTCCAGGTCTGCCGGATTGATAACGATTTCAATGCTCTCGTCCACAAGGGGATATACGAATACGGAAGAGAAGGTTGTCTGGCGTTTGCCCTGGGCGTTGTAAGGGGAAATCCTGACAAGGCGGTGAACGCCGTTTTCGGCTTTCAGATAGCCGTAGGCATAGTCTCCTTCAATCTGCAGGGTGGCTGATTTGATGCCGGCCTCGTCTCCTTCAAGAAGGTCGGTGACGGTAACCTTGTATCCGTTCCTTTCTCCCCATCTGGAGTACATCCTCATAAGCATGGAACTCCAGTCGTTGGCTTCAGTGCCGCCGGCTCCGGAATTGATCTTTACAAGAGCTCCGAGGTTGTCTCCCTCATTGGAAAGCATACTCTTGAACTCCACATCCTCCAGATGCTTTTCAAGGGCTTTCTCTGCCTCCTCGATTTCTTCCGGTGAGGCTTCCATTTCCATAAGAACCTCAAGGTCATCCCCTTCGCTCTTGAGGGAATCGAGTTCCTTGACCCAGTATTTGATGCCGGAGAGTTTCTTTACAAACGCTTCCGCGGCCTTGGGATCATCCCAGAATCCTGCCGAAGTCGTGACCTTTTCCTTTTCCTCAATTTCCTTTACCTTGCCTTCCCAGTCAAAGAGACCTCCTTAACGCAGCCAGGCGTTCCTTGAAATTTTCCATACAGATTCTTACCTTTACACTTCCTTTGCTACAAAGTTAGCAAATAAAGCATTGAATGGAGAGGAAACTTGACTTTACTATGAGAATAAATTTTCTGAGAACCGTTTTCTTTTTCCCGGCGATGACAATAGTGTTTGCCGGCTGTCCGAAAGGTGGCGGAAACACCGGGGAAAACCCTGCCGGGGCTGATACGCTGGAGAAGGTTGTGCCTATTGAGGAACTCTTCCTTCCGGACACGGCATACGCTTCTGTACAGAAAGTTCATTTTGTTGTAGAACAGGAAGATACCCTTGACTATTCTCTCAAGGATCTGGACGACAGGTATGCCGCATCCTGGTCTTCTTTCACTTTCAGGAGGAATATGCTCCGCGATGCGGACTTTGGCGGAAGGCTGGAAAAGAAGCCGGACACAGTTGAGATAGCCTGGACTTTCAACACTCCGGAAGACAACTTCCATACAAATCTGGGCAGCTGGGGCGGCGGAACCGGATGGACCGGTCAGCCTATCTATGTCAAGTGGGAAGAAGACGGGAAAGAGGAAATCATATTCACATCGCTGAACTCAAAGGCGTATTTCCTTGACTTTGAAACCGGGAAGAGATCCAGGCCGGACCTGGACGTGCTGAATGTCATAAAGGGCTCTCCGTCTCTGGATCCGGAATTCAAGAATCTCTACATAGGACAGGGCGTATCCAGAAAGACTCCTATGTGCCTGCTTGTGGTGGATCTTGAGAAACATCAGATAACTTACAAGTTCAATGACCACAAGGCCTGGAGGAACTGGGGAGCGTTCGACTCGTCTCCTGTTGTGGCTGGCGGCTATCTTATCTGGCCGGGAGAGAACGGAAGCATATATAAGTTTGCCAGGGAACAGGGCTCGCTGAAACTTCTGCAGACTCTGCGATACAAGGTTAACGGTGCGGCTCCGGGAGTGGAGTCCAGCATAGCGATCTGGAGGAATTACGGCTGGTTCCAGGACAATGCCGGAAACATCCTGTGCATAAACCTCAATACGATGAAGCCCGTGTGGCATTACAGCAACCACGACGATTCGGACGGAACGGTTGTTTGCCGTGTAGAGAACGGAACTCCTTTCGTCTATGCGGCCAGCGAGGTAGACCGCCAGGGAATGAGCGGAAGCTGTTTCTTCATAAAGATCAACGGATTGAACGGTTCTGTGGTCTGGGAACAGAAGATACCTTGCAGGCGTATAGACCTTGGCGGGAAGATTCTGGACGGAGGCATGTACTCCACGCCTCTGCTCGGAAGGGGAAACTGCGACGGGATGATTTTTGCAAACGTATGCCGTAACAAGGCGGCCAAGACAAACGGGGAACTGTTCGCCCTTTCCACGGAAGACGGATCTGTTATCTACAACATTCCGTTAAGGCAGTTCTGCTGGTCCTCTCCGGTTGCCTTCTATGACAAGGAAAACAATATGTACATTTTCACTGGAGACGGAGAAGGATATATCTACCTTATTGAGGCCAAGACTGGCAAGATCTTGCATTCCAGGAAGGTAGCCTATAACTTCGAGTCCTCTCCAACGGTTGCCGGCAACACCGCCGTTGTAGGTTCCAGGGTGAACGGAATATATAAATTCGTTATTAAGTAAGAGTAAAGATATTGAAGATGAAAGGAAAGATTTTGCTGCTGTTGATGTGTGTCATTCCAATATGTGCCTCTGCACAGGATACATCCAAAGTCGTCAAGGAAGCGGTTGCCCAGGAGGCTGGGAAACCTGCCGCAGATACATTGAAGGTTGCAGACAGTGTCACTGTCGCCGAGCCTGCAAAGCCCAGGAAGTTGACTGAGCCTGTGCTCAGGGCGATGCGCAAGAAAGTTGAGGGAAGCTACAATTTCTGGCTGTATACACCGGAAGGATATGACAGGAAAGACACGCTCGCAAAGGAAATGCCGCTAGTGGTATTCCTTCACGGAAAGAGCCTTTGCGGAAACGACCTGGAGAAAGTGAGGCGCTACGGCAGCATAGATTGCCTGGAAAGGGGAAGGAAGATTCCGGCCATGGTTATAGCGCCGCAGAATCCGGGTGAATGGTGGAATCCAAAGAAACTGTGCGCAATACTGGATTATCTGAAAGAGGAATATCCATATGACACGGCAAGGGTATATGTTCTTGGAATGAGCCTTGGCGGATACGGTACGCTGGATTTTGTGGCCGCTTGTCCGGACAGGGTCGCAGCTGCTGTGGCTCTTTGCGGCGGAACAACGGCAAAGGATATTACCGGAATGGGCCAGGTGCCGCTTTGGATTATCCACGGAACTGCTGACAATCTCGTTAGCATAAAGGCCTCCCAGGTTATAGTCAAGGAACTGGAAAGCAAGCATCTTGCCTCGAGACTGAGATACGAGTGGCTGATAGGGGCTTCGCACTCCTATCTTGCCAGATATTTCTATATGGAAAAGATTTACGACTGGCTTCTGTCGCATTCTCTCAACGATGAAGACCGTCCTGTAAACCGGGATGTGAAAATCAGCAAGGATGACCAGAAGACAGTCTATTCGGGATGGGGCAAGAAGCCTAATCTGAAGACAATCAGATAGGGTTTACCAGCTTCCGCCGGCTCCTCCGCCTGAGAAACCGCCACCGCCGAATCCGCCGAAACCTCCTCCGAGTCCTCCGCCTCCCCAGCCACCGGAGCTTCCTCCGCCGAAACCACGGCCGAATCCGCCGCGGGCAAGGCTGTTTAGCAGGTTGCCAAGTATAACTCCCGTTGTAAAGTCTTCGTCCCTGCGGTTGCCGCTGCCGAAATTGTTGTTCTTGTTGTTGGAAGAGAACGCTATGATTATCATAGCGATGAAGAACATGAGCATCAGCACTCCCATAGCCGACAGGCCATCATCATCATCACTGTTTGCGAACTCATCTGTGGAAACCTCTCCGCTGGCTACCGGGAATATAATGTTCAGCGCATCGTTGATGCCGTTGTAATAGTCGTTTTCCTTGAAAGCCGGAATAACCCTGAGTTCAATTATCCTCTTTGTGAAGGCATCTGTGAGCACAGGTTCAAGTCCTCTTCCTGGGGCTATGAACACCTCGCCGGTCTCGTCTCCGACCTTAGGCTTGACAAGGAAGACAACGCCATTGTCGAATTTGCCCTGTCCTACGCCCCATGTGGACCCTATCTTGTAAGCCGCGTCTGCGCGGTTCATTCCGTACAGATAGGGCAGAATAACGATGGCAACCTGGTTGGATGTCTTGTTTGCAAACTGGTTGCAGCGTATGGTCAGGTTGTCGATCTGTTCCTGGGTAAGGATACCCGTAAAGTCGTTTACAAGTTGCGGTGGATTGGGTCTGGAAGGCAGGCCAGCCTTTTCCTTGCGGGCTTTTTTCAGGGCCTCCTCGGCATTCTTGAGATTCTGTCTGGAAACCGGGACATAAGGTTTTGTCGCGGTGGTCGGGCCCCAGGATGTTCCGATAAGATTTCCGTCACTGTCGCGTTTTACAACATCCTGGAGAGTCTGTTCTGCAGCCTGGCGTGAAACATCGTTAAGGGAATCCAGTATCCTTTTCTGGGCAAAAGATACACCTCCTGCAGTCAGCAGGATACAGACAATAAACAGTCTGGACAGTCTATTTGCCGTACGAGATTTCATCCGGTTGTTCGTTAGGATTGTATCCGGTGCAAGGGAAATGCTCCTTGAGGATCTTTCCTGTCTGGTTTACCGCCTCGATAATGCCTTCCGTTATCTGTCCCCGGGAGAAATGAGAGGAAAGGTCTGTCTTGATCCCGTTCCAGAAATCCTGTGGAATAACGGCATTGATGCCCACATCGCCGATGACGGCAAAGAGCCTGCTTTTCAGGGATATGTAAATCAGCACTCCGGTACGGTCCCGTGTGTCGAACATTCCGATGGCATCAAAGATGAAGATTGCCCTGGCTACAGGGTCACCCTCCTTGCACCAGCGTTCTATATGCACACGGATTTCCCCGGAAGTATCCTTCTCGGCTTCTGTTATCGCCGAGACAATCTTCCTTTCCTCCGATTTCCTTATAAGCCTGTGATGGAAGAACACGGCCTCTGGGTTTAGAACTGAACCTTAGGTGCCTCTGCAGTTCCTTCAGCTGCCTTGAAATAAGCCTTGTTGACGAATCCTCCAATCTTGGCCACCAGATTTGCAGGGAACACGCGGATAGCGGTGTTGTAGGTCTGGGCTGCGCTGTTGAAGGCGTCACGGGCGTTGTTGATCCGGTTTTCGGTTCCTTCCAGCTGGCTCTGAAGTTCCAGGAAGTTCTGGTTTGCCTTCAGGTCCGGATATCTTTCCACGGAAACCAGGAGTTTTCCGAGGGCGTTGCCCAGTTCTCCCTGAGCCTGCTGATACTGCTGGAGGCTTTCTTCAGTGAGATTCTTGGAGTCTATCTGAACGCTTGTGGCCTTTGCCCTTGCCTCGATAACGTTCTGAAGGGTTTCGCTCTCGTGCTCAGCATAACCTTTAACGGTTTCCACCAGGTTAGGTATGAGATCCGCTCTTCTCTGATATTGGTTCTCTACATCAGACCACGCTCTTTCCACATTCTGCTCCTCCTTTACCAGAGAGTTGTACTTTCCAAAGCCCCAGAGGGCTGCAATGACAATCGCAATCAGAATAATTGCGAGACATCCTAGTTTTTTCATATCTTAAGTGTTAATGATGATTCAGGAAAACTTATTTCTTCTTAACGCACCTGACTGAAAAACCCGCACCTTCCTTAAGAGTGTAATTGAACGGGAAGTCCGGACGGTCGTAGTAAAGGTATCTGTAGTATGCGTTGGAGTCATCCTTTTGGGTTGAGCTCCAGAAGTATGCATATGAGAGCAGACCCTCGAAACTGTGGTGGCCGTGCTGGCTCATTCCGCCTGAAAGGGCGTTCCATCCAGTTGAATTGTCAAATTCCGTATAGATGCTGAAAGGCCAGAAACGGTCTCCGTTAAATGTGGCGTCATTCATTACATAGTTGCCAACGCCACTCCATTTGGAAAGGAAAGGATGATCTTCACCGCTGAGGGCCTTTGCCAGATCTTCCCAGTCTTCGTTGGTAGGGACGCTCCAGCCTTCAGGGCAGGCTCCCTGAGGACCACCGCCAAGTCCGTTTCCGGTTTCTCCCGATGTGGCTTCCTGCCAGGTGTAGAGTCTTCCGGTTATATAGCCCATATCATCTGCACTTTCGTATCCGCTTCCTGATCCGTAATAATTCAGGTTTTCTGCAAACCATTGAAGATTTCCAACATCTACGATATGATAGAACTGCTCGTCCCTTGCATCCTGTATGGAATCTTTCGGCTCCGGGAGTCCAACTACCGAGCCTCCCAGCCATGGCATAATAGCCGTCACATAAGAAACGTAGATATAGTTGTAATACCCATCTGCTTGAGCTACTTGAGAAACTGAATACTGTGCAAGGCTGTCCGGGACGACAAAATAGTATACTCCTCCCTCGTTTCTATATGTTGTGTCATCCCTGAAAGAATCCACCCAGAAATACTTCACACCGGAAGAAGGAGTGGTTATGCCTCCTGTGTATCCTAAACATGCCGTACCGCAAACCTTATATGCCGGAATCTTGGGATCCATGGAGCCTTCCATGTAAAGCTTATCATCGTCTTTCTTATGACAGGATGCTGACATAAGGACCATTCCCAGCACCAGGAGCAGATATCTGAAATTCATTCTCATCATTCCAATAATAGATATATCGCACAAATTTAAGAAAATTGTACGAACATTTGCGTTATCTTTGTTCCTAAGGGCCATTTCAACGAAAATCGTGCCACCTCAAACATTGCAGATTATGTCCAGAAACAACTTGATGATTCTTGTGCTGACTGTATTTGCGGCAGCTTCCTGCACACAGAAAAACCGTTATTATACAATAGACGGAACTACACAGGGAACAACTTTCCACATCGTTTTCCAGCCAACAGTTTCGTCAGACTCGTCCTTTACTGCTGTAAGGGATACGGTAAACTCTATCCTGCAGCGCATAGATTTCTCTGTGAGCGGCTACAACAAGGAGTCTGTCCTTACTGCCTTCAACGAAGACGGCAATCCTGACATAGACAAGATCTTTCTTGACAATTTCCTGGCATCCAGACGGATGTCAGAAGAGAGCGGTGGGATGTTCGACGCTTCCGCAGCTCCGCTTTTCGACCTTTGGGGTTTCGGTTTCAAGACCGGAACGGAAGTAACCCAGGCTATGATAGACAGTGTGCTTCAGTTTGTGGGAATGGCGCATTTCAGAGTAGATTCACTCAAGACAAAGGAAGGACAGGACAGTATTGTCATCCTCCGCGATGACCCTCGCTGCAAGCTGAACTTCAATGCCATAGCCCAGGGCTACACCACAGACTTGATTGCCGCGAAGTTTTCCGGAATGGGAATGGAGAACTTCCTTGTGGAGGTTGGCGGAGAGGTTTATGCGGAAGGGGTTAACCCGAAGGGCAGGCTTTGGAACGTTGGAATAGACCGCCCGGTGGACGGAAACAATTCCCCGGGGGCGGACATACAGGCGGTGGTCCATATTTCCGGAAAGGGCCTGGTCACAAGCGGTGACTACCGCAAATTCTACATAAAGGACGGAAAGAAGATTTCCCACTCCATAAATCCGAAGACCGGCTATCCCGTAGACCATAATCTTCTAAGCGCTACTGTTGTCGCGGAAAACGCCACAGTCGCGGACGGCTATGCCACATATCTGATGGTGCTGGGGTTTGACAAGGCAAAGGAGGTGGTGGAATCCAATCCTGCCATCGAGGCTCTCCTCATATTCAGCGACGGGGACAGTCTGAAGGTATGGATGTCCGAAGGCATGGACGCAATCTCGGAATAAGAGAGACAACCGGACTCCATTTTTATTAACTTTGAGACCACAACGGGAATAATCAAAACAAACATATATGGAAAAGAAAGAAAACCAGAAAAGCATTTCCAGGAGGAACTTCCTGAAAGCCTCCATCGTTTTGGGCGGTGCCGCCTCGTTTGCGGCAATTGGCGGAAAGGCTTTTGCCTCCAGCGGCTTCGCGCGTGGATTCACCACAAAGGAGGAGTTCGACACCATCATCGCCAACGGTATGGTTTACAGCGGAGAAATCGCTGAGCCTGTAAGGGCTGACGTGGGCATAAGGAACGGCAAGATCACAGCAATCGCAAAACTTGGAAAGAACTGCGACAACTGGGTGGACGCTTCCGGCAGGGTGGTATGCCCTGGTTTCATAGACATCCACGGCCACACGGACACCAACCTCCTTGAGGCCCCGCTGGGAGACAGCAAGATACATCAGGGAATCACTACCGATATAGGCGGAAACTGCGGTTACTCCCCGTTCCCGTTCTCAGACGAGGAATATGAAAGGAGGAAGAATACCCTGCGGTTCGGCTATCCGTTCTGGCAGAACATAGACGGTTTCTACGATGCCCTCAGAAAGAATACGATTGGAATCAACTACGGCAGTTATGTGGGCCACGGAGATATCCGCCACGTCGTAGTAGGGGACAACGACGTGGCCGCCACTCCTGAGCAGTTGAATGAGATGTGCAGGATTCTGGACAAGCAGCTTGAGATGGGTGCCGTGGGTCTTTCCTTCGGTCTGGAATACACTCCTGGCTCGTATGGAAGGACAGAGGAATTCATAGCCCTCCTTAAGGTTGTGGCCAAGCACGACGCTCTCTATGCCATCCATATGAGAAACGAGGACGACAGGGTGGAGGAAGCCATCGCCGAGGCAATATCCCTTGCAAGGCAGTCTGGTGCAAGACTTGAGATTTCCCACCTGAAGGCCCAGAACAGGAACAACTGGCACAAGGTTCCAAGCATGCTCAAGCTTATCCACGATGCAGAGGAGAGCGGTATGGACATCCACTTTGACCGTTATCCGTACACGGCTTTCTCCACCGGTCTGGACTGCTTCATCCCGCTGGCTCAGAGACAGGGTTCAAGCAAGGAAATCCTTGCAAGACTGGAAAATCCAGCCACAGAGAAGATTATCCGCGAATACGCCCTTTCAAGAGTCCAGAGGCTCGGCGGCCCTGAGTGCATCCTGATTGCAGCCTGCTTTGCTCCGGGCAATGAGAAATATACAGGCAAGTATCTCAACGAATGCTGCAAGCTTTCCGGAAAAGACGAGTGGGAGACCATCAAGTACCTGCTCCAGAGCGAGAAACTTGGCGTGAATATGGCCGGCTTCGCGATGAAGGAGGAAAACCTGAGGACTCTCCTCAACGATCCTCTTGCAATGGTAATTACGGACGGCAGCGTCTACTCTCCTAAGGGAAGACTTGGCCAGGAGGCACCGCATCCGCGTTCATACGGCTCGTTCACAAACTACATCGGAAAGTATGTCAGGGACGAGAAGTTCTGCGACCTCCAGACAGCTATCTCCAAGTGTACCAGCCTTCCTGCTCATCAGCTCAAGCTCAAGGACAGGGGACTTCTCAAGGAAGGCTACTGCGCAGACGTGCTGGTAATCAATTACAACACGATTGCAGACGTTGCAACCTACGGCCAGCCGCACCAGTTCTCTGCCGGCATTGACCACGTTTTCGTAAACGGTGTGCACACTCTCAAGAACGGAGAGTACACCGGCTGCAAGCTTGCGGGAGTTATAATTTAGGATTATTTCTCGAAGGCCGAGACGATTTTACTGACGAGGGGATGGCGGACAATATCTTCAACTCCGAAGTTTATTACCGCTATCCCTTTGATTTTGCCCAGTAGCCTGATACCTTTCTCAAGGCCTGAGTCCTCCTTGTTCGGGAGGTCTATCTGGGTCATGTCTCCGGTTACGATGAACTTGGAATTGTTGCCCATACGTGTAAGGAACATCTTAAGTTGTCCGAGTGATGTGTTCTGGGCCTCGTCCAGGATCACGAATGCGTTTTCCAGGGTTCTTCCTCTCATATAGGCCAGCGGAGCAATCTGGATTATGCCTTCCTCCATCAGTTCCTTGAGCTTGGACTGGGCTATCATGTCTCCCAGCGCATCGTAAAGCGGCTGCAGATACGGATCCAGCTTTTCCTTCAGGTCTCCCGGCAGGAATCCCAGTCTTTCTCCGGCTTCCACAGCAGGGCGGGTAAGGATCAGACGCCTGACTTCCTTGTTCTGCAAAGCCCTTACCGCCAAAGCGATAGCGGTGTATGTCTTTCCGGTTCCGGCAGGCCCGAGGGCAAATACCAGATCATGTTTTTCATAATCCTTGACAAGTTGTTTCTGGTGTTTGGTCCTTGCGGAAATAACCTTTCCGTTCTGACCCATCACTATCATGTCTTTCTGGTCCTGGGACATTACGGCTGGTTTGGCTTCCTTTGTCTTCCTGTCCGTCTTGGCAATGAAAATGCTGTCCACGTCATCAGTGTTCAGATGCCTTTTGTGCATCCTTATCTTTGTCAGCGCTTCAATGGCGTTCTGGAAGTTGTCCATATCCTTGTAGGTACCCTTTAGCTTTATGGTGCTGTCTCTAGGAGTAACCTTAAGGTCAGGGAAATAGGAGCAAAGGTGATTGATTATCCGGTCGTTGATTCCATAGATATCTATAGGATCTATGTTCTGAAGCTGAATCTTTTTTTCTGCCATAAATGTCTATCTGTATACAACCTTGATCAGGTCTCTTTTTATTATCTGCTGACGGAAGTCTTCAAGGGCCTTGAAGGCCTGCTTCTGTTCAGGTGTCCTGCCTCCCTGGCGGAAATCCTCGGAAGAGAGGAATTCCTCTATCGGAACCACGCTGTAGTCTTCTGTGTACTGTCCCGGCCTGAAGCACCAGAGATATTTCCATTCAGGCATTAGCATCTTGACCTTGCCACTTGAGCGGTCTCTTGTGAACGAGAGGGTTATGAGCATTCCGGTGGAGGTCCATCCGCTACGGGTCATGTTGGAGATGTAGTTGCCCATGGAGTAGAAGACAATCCTCTCCACACTGTCTTTTGCCATTGGTCCCTGATGCCGTTTTACATATATGTAGCCTTCTTCCGGAACGTGGGGATGCCCGCCGATTATGGCGTTGACTCCTTCCCTGAACATCATCTTTGCATACTGTTTTTGCTCGGCGACGGGTTCAAGCACATATTCTATACCCCAGTGTGGCAGGGCAATGATGATATCCGCTCCCAGGTCCTTGGCTCTCCTGATATTCCTCTTGATTTCGGTACTGTCCTGAAGGTTCACGTAATAAGGCTCTGGGACAGGCAGTCCGTTGGTGTCATATGTGTAGTTGAATAGGGCGAACTTCATTCCCTTGAGTTCCACCAGGATAACTGAAGAAGTGTCCGCCTGCCTTTTGTTGCGGTAGGCTCCCAGAGTAGGCATCTGGAGTTCAGAATATGCTGCAATCGTGTTCTTGAAACCTGTCGCACCCTTGTCGCAGATATGGTTGTTGGCCATAAGGAAAAGGTCTATTCCGCTCCTTTTTGCCGCCTCGGCGATTGCCTTCGGGGCGGAGAAGCAAGGATATCCCGTGTATGGCTTGGTGCCTACCGTAAACTCCATATTGGCAACCATAAAGTCCGCCTGCCTGAAAAGCGGGGCTGTGTACTTGAAGGCGTTTACATAGTTGTAATGCTTTCCTCCTCCCTGCTTAAGTGCTGAGTTAATCTGTGCCCCGTGCTGCATCACGTCTCCGGTAAAGGAAATGGTTACAGTATCCTGGTGAAGGAAGAAGTCCACATCCCCGAACGGCCTTGCCTTTGGCAGGGGGCCTATATTGATCTGCTGAGCATGGGATGCAATCCCGCAAAGCAGCAGTGCTGCAATCCATAGTTTCTTCATACTTCAAAGATAATTCAAATCTTTTCTTAACTTGCAAAAGTTTAACGGATATCCGATGAGAATATTTAAGTCAATACAAGGATTAAGGGCTCTTGCGCTGACTGTGCTGTTTGCTCTCTGTCCGGTGATTTTACAGGCTCAGGATGTGGAGGAAATCGGTGAAGACGTGTATGTTTCACAGCCTCTGTATAAAGGCCAGCTCTTCCAGTATGCAGTTAAGCAGTATATAGAACAATCTATCCGTTCTTTAACAAGGGCGGCTGAAACCGTATTTTACGAGTCGGAGATAAAGATTACAATCAAGGAAACCGGAGCGCTTAAGAAAGTCGAGATTCTCAATTCTACGGGATCCGATTATCTTGACAGGCAAATTATTGTGAAATGCCGCGATTTTGTCCGCAAAAAGCACATGACACCGGCCAAAGTGGATGGCAAACCCATTGAATACAGTGTGATAGTGCCTCTGATAATTGAATTCCGCAATCTTAATGACGGCAACCGGAACACTGGCCGGAGTTACAACTGGGGCAACACGTACCGCGGCGTTTCTCCAAGCAACGTTACGAGTCCCTACTATAACAGGTAATCATAGATTATTTTTTGTTAAATTTGTCCGATTTATACATTGTATGAATATGGACAGGAAAATTCTTGCCGTTTTGGCACTGACAATGGCTTTGACCACTGGTTGCGACTGGATAAGGGCAAAGCTGGATATGCCTACATCCGAAGATATTGCAAAGAAGAAGGAGCTGATTGCCCAAAAAGAGGCGGCAGAGAAGGCCGCTGCAGCTGTGGCTGACAGCCTTGTTGCCGCAGATTCCACTTTGCAGCAGGTTTCTCCTGAACCCGTGCCTTCCAAGTCTGAGGTTCAGAAACCCGAGACAGCGTCTTCCGGCCTGAATCTTACTCCGCGATCAAATCTCGACAAGACCTATTACATAATCGTTGGAGCCTTCAAGACAGACGAGCTGGTCAAGGCAAGCTTCAGGCAGCACGAAGGGATCCTTGAAACCCCGTTCGCATTTTCCGGCAACGGGCTGAAGTATGTGGCCATTGGCGGATATGCAACTCTTGAAGAAGCCAGGGCCGCACTCTATCAGGCACATCAGAAAGCCCCGGATGCCTGGGTGTGGAAGAAAAAATGACAATTAAAAATCAACGATAAATTATATGAAGACAACAGCTTATACTCAGAAACACATTGAGCTTGGAGCCAAGATGGTTCCGTTTGCAGGATTCAACATGCCTCTGGAATATACGGGCATCAGGGCAGAGCACCTGGCCGTAAGGCAGAGCGTCGGCGTATTTGACGTTTCCCATATGGGAGAGTTCACCGTAAAGGGCCCTAACGCACTCAAGTTCATACAGTATGTTACTAGCAACGACGCTTCCGTGCTGTTCCCTGGAAAGGTCCAGTACTCCTGCCTTCCTAACGGAAAGGGCGGAATCGTGGATGACCTTCTGGTTTACTGTATCAATCCGGAAAGCTATATGCTGGTTCCTAACGCAGCCAACATAGACAAGGACTTTGCACACCTTTGCCAGTATGCACCTAAGTTCGGACTGACTCCTGGAGTTGATTTCTGCAACATTTCAGACCAGGTCAGCCAGCTGGCGGTCCAGGGCCCGAATGCGATGAAGGTAATGCAGAAACTCTGCAAGGAGGATGTCCTTGGAATGGAATACTACACTTTCAAGATTATGGAAGTTGCCGGAGTGAAGGATGTAATACTTTCAACCACAGGATATACCGGAGCAGGCGGATGCGAGGTGTATATGAAGAACGAGGATGCTCTCAAGATATTTGACGCAATCTTCCAGGCAGGAAAGGAATTCAACATAGTTCCTGCAGGACTGGGATGCCGCGACACTCTCCGTCTGGAGATGGGCTTCTGCCTCTACGGAAACGACATCGACGACGACCACTCTCCACTGGAGGCAAACCTGGGCTGGATAACCAAGTTCAACGATGTAAAGGGAGACTTTGTGGACAAGGACTATATGCTCAAGCAGAAGGCCGAGGGCCTGAAGAGAAGGCTATGCGGATTTGAACTGATAGACAGGGGAGTTCCTCGTCACGGCTATGAGATCTGCAATGCTGAGGGCAGGGTAATCGGCAATGTCACCAGCGGAAGCATGACCCCATGCTGCGCCCGTGCTATCGGAATGGGCTATGTGGAGGCTCCTTTGTACAAACTTGACACTGAGATTTATATCAAGGTACGCGACAGGCTTCTCAAGGCTGTTGTGGTAAGACCTCCGTTCTATAAGGGATAATTGATGTTGAGAATGAACCGTATCCGAAAAATAGTTTTTGGCATTGCATGCATCCTTGTTGCAGGCAGTGCTGATTTTGCAGTCGCCCAGAAAATAGGCGGAACCGCCCCTTCATCGCTGAAAAATATAGAGGACTCCCTGAAAAAGGAAGTGGGATATCTCACTTCCTCCGCGATGAAAGGGCGTGGAGCCGGAAGCGATGGGGAAAAGCTTGTGGCAAAGCATATCTATGACTTTATGCAGAGCATAGGGGGCATGATGCTTTCTCCGGATACGGGAGACGATTTCGGCATTGCGAATCCGGTAACGGGAGACACGCTTTATTCCAGGAATATTGTTGGGATAATCCCTGGCTATGACCCGAACCTGAAAGGGGAGTTCATACTTCTGGGAACCCAGATGGACGGCCCGGGATACGAGAGCCTTACGGTAAACGGAGTGAAGCAGGAAAGGATTCTTCCTGGCGCATACTCCAATGCCAGCGGGACAGCCGCCCTCATGCAGGTGGCCAGGATGGTCGCCGAGAACAAGTTTATGTTCCGCCGCTCGGTAATCTTCGCTTTCTTCGGAGCTGGCGGTTTCTCCCAGGCGGGCAGCTGGTATTTCCTGAACCGTTCGTTCGCAGACAAGGACAAGATCCGCTTTATGGTGGATGTCAACTCCATAGGAAGAGACAGCGGACCGAACACTTTCCAGGCGTTCATAGGCCTGCCGGACAAGGATATACTCAAAGACATATTCACGGTGGCGGAGCGTCCTTTCTCCCTTTCCGTTAAGATTGCGGAAGAGGAACCTCTGCCGGCAGACTACCGCAACTTCCACTCGGAGGATATTCCGTTTACGCTTTTTACAACCGGTAACAGCCCGATCAGGGGAACAATCCATGACACTCCGCAGATGCTTGACTATGTGCAGCTTTCACAGGCAGTGGAGTTCATCTATTCATATGCCCTGACCCTTGCCGGCAAGGACAGTTTCGAAAAGACGGAGACTTCAGAGACGGATGATTCTTCAGACAGGGTATACAGCCAGCTGGAAGTGGACCGCAGGGCATCCTTCCTGAAGGGAGACGAGAGGACATTCCTCAAGGACTGGGTATATCACTATGTCAAATATCCGGATAGCGCAATCGCCTCTCATACAGAAGGAACCGAGGTTGCCGAATTTGTGGTGGACAAAAACGGAAAGGTTAAGGACATCAGGATAACAGGCAGCCTCAGCGACGACATAGACAAGGAAGTTATAAAGGTGCTCAAGGCATCTCCGAAATGGACTCCGGCCCAGCTCAACGGAAGGAATGTTCCGGTGAAGATATCCATAGCAATTGAGTTCAAGCTGGCCCAGGGCACGAAAGTGGGATTCAACAGATAGACTAAAACAGTTTAATATACAATGGATTACAAGTTCAACGAAATTGAAGCCAAATGGCAGATGTATTGGGCGGAAAACAAGACGTTTGCCGCAAAGACAGACCCTTCCAAGCCCAAGTATTATGTTCTGGATATGTTCCCTTATCCTTCTGGGGCGGGACTGCACGTGGGACATCCGCTGGGATATATCGCCAGCGACATTTACTCCCGCTACAAGAGACTCCAGGGCTTCAATGTGCTGCATCCAATGGGATATGACGCATTCGGCCTTCCTGCCGAGCAGTATGCCATCCAGACTGGGCAGCATCCTCACAAGACAACGATTGAAAACATCAACCGTTACCGCAGCCAGCTGGACAGGATAGGTTTCTCGTTTGACTGGGACAGGGAAGTCAGGACTTGCGATCCTCCGTATTACAAGTGGACCCAGTGGGCATTCCTGAAGATGTTCGACAGCTGGTACAACACTGAATCAGACTCAGCAGAACCAATAAGCGAACTGGTTGCCCGCTTTGAAGAGGACGGAAACCAGAAGGTCAAGGCCGCCTGCGGAGATGTCCCGGTATTTACCGCCAGCGAGTGGAACGGTTTCTCCGACAAGGAGAAAGCGGACATACTTATGCAATACAGGATAGCCTATCAGGGAGAGACTTCCGTGAACTGGTGCCCGGCTCTTGGAACTGTGCTGGCAAACGATGAGGTCAAGGAAGGACTTTCCGTTCGCGGAGGCTATCCGGTGGAGCAGAAGAAGATGAAGCAGTGGCAGCTTAGGGTATCCGCATATGCCGGAAGGCTTCTGGACGATCTTGAGAGTCTGGAGTGGAGCGATGCCCTCAAGGAGATGCAGCGCAACTGGATAGGACGTTCCTACGGAGCCCAGATGGTGTTCAAGGTTATCAATCCAGATCCTGCAGACGGAAGCAAGTTCGACCGCACCTACGATATGGAAATCTTCACCACCCGTGCAGACACTGTCTTCGGCGTTACCTTCATGGTGGTCGCTCCTGAGAGCGACTGGGTGGAGAAGCTTACGACCGCATCACAGAAAGAGGCTGTCGACGAGTATATCAGGCAGGTCAAGAAGAAGACGGAAAGGGAGAGAATCGCCGAGACAAAAACTGTAACAGGCGTGTTCTCAGGTTCCTGGGCAGTCAATCCGTTTACGGAAGAGAAAGTTCCGGTATGGATAGCCGAGTACGTTCTGGCCGGCTACGGAACAGGCGCGATTATGGCGGTCCCGGCTCACGACAGCAGAGACTATGCCTTTGCAAAGAAGTTCGGTCTTAAGATTATTCCTCTGATAGAGGGATGCGATGTTTCCGAGGAGAGTTTCGATGCCAAGGAAGGCATTATGACAAACAGCGGATTCCTTTCCGGAATGAGCGTCAAGGAAGCCATCCCGGCGGCTATAGAGGAAGTCGAGAGAAGGGGAATCGGCCACCGCACAATAAATTATAGGCTCCGCGATGCTATTTTCTCCCGCCAGAGATATTGGGGAGAGCCGTTCCCGATTTGCTACAAGGACGGCATTGCGACTCCGCTTCCGGAGTCCGCCCTGCCGCTCGAGCTTCCGGAGGTAGACACTTTCAAGCCTGCCGGCGGAGAGCCTCCTCTGGCAAGGGCAAAAAACTGGACCTATGAGGGTTATCCTCTGGAAAAGAGCACTATGCCTGGATTCGCAGGCAGCAGTGCCTATTATCTGAGATATATGGACCCTCATAATGACAAGGCATTGGTAAGCACGGAAGCTGACCATTACTGGAGGAATGTGGACCTTTATGTGGGAGGAACCGAGCACGCGACAGGCCATCTTATCTACTCAAGATTCTGGAACAAGTTCCTCTACGACCTCGGGTATGTTTGCGAGAAGGAGCCGTTCAAGAAACTGGTCAACCAGGGAATGATCCAGGGCAGGTCAAATTTCGTGTATCGCGTAAAGAACACCAACACGTTCGTTTCCTGCGGACTGAAAGACAATTACGACACTACGGAAATACACGTGGACGTGAATATCGTTTACAACGACCGTCTGGATATCGAGGCGTTCAGGAAGTGGAGGCCGGAATTCGAGGATGCGGAATTCATACTCGAGGACGGGGAATACATCTGCGGATGGGCTATCGAGAAGATGAGCAAGTCCATGTTCAACGTGGTTAATCCGGACAATATCTGCGACACCTATGGAGCAGACACCCTGCGTCTTTACGAAATGTTCCTCGGCCCTGTAGAGATGAGCAAGCCGTGGGATACCAAGGGAATAGACGGTGTTCACCGCTTCCTGAGGAAGTTCTGGAGACTGTTCTTCGGAGGCGGAGAGGGACTTGAGGACTTCACTCTTTCGGATGACGAGGCGACTCCTGCAGAACTGAAGATTCTCCATAAGCTCATACACAAGGTGGAGACGGATATCGAGAGTTTCTCCTACAACACTTCAGTCTCCGCATTCATGGTTGCCGTCAACGAGCTTGGAGCCCTCAAGTGCAACAAGCGCAAGATCCTGGAGCCGATGATAGTGCTTTTGAGCCCGTTCGCACCTCACATCGCCGAGGAGCTCTGGCAGATGTGCGGCCACAGCGAGAGCATCTCATATGCTGCATTCCCGGTTTACCACGAGGAATACACCAGGGAAGACACATTTGACTATCCGGTGTCCTTCAACGGAAAGACGAGGTTCAAGATTACCTTGTCCAAGACCGTTTCCAAGGGTGATGCCGAGAAGGCTGTCCTTGCCGCTCCTGAAACAGCCAAGTACCTGACAGGACCGGTGAAGAAAGTCATCGTTGTTCCTGGAAGAATAATTAACATAGTGGTTTAGATATGCCGGACAAGAAGAAAGTTTCCGTCAAGAAACTGATACTGGATTACATCCTGATCACGATAGGCGTATTCGTATACACCTTCTCGTGGCAGGCCTTTGTTGTGCCTACCGGTATTTCTGGCGGAGGACTGGTCGGTCTCTGCACCGTGCTCAATTATGCAACCGGCATTCCGATTCCTGTTTTCTTCGGAACCATCAACGCGGCCCTTCTTGTCATAGGAACGATTGTTCTGGGCCGCGGATTCGGCTTCAAGACAATTTACAGCATCATCCTGTCCACCTTGTTCTTCGCTATACTTCCTGGCGTGGAGTGGATTTACAACCTGGGCCTTAACACCATCCCTCCGGACAGCCCCCAGGCTCCTCTCCGCTATCTGGTGAACCCGATAATAGGAGGTTTCCTCTGTGCAGCCGGCATTGCCCTGATTTTCAAGCGCAACGGAAGCACGGGAGGCACGGATATAGTTGCCCTTATCATAAACAAGTACAGGAACATTTCACCTGGAAAGGTCTTTATGTACAGCGACTTCATCATAGTGGCCTCCATCATCCTCCTGCCTGAGAAGCATCTCAGCGATGTGATTCTGGGTTATATCTTCACTATCGCATTCTCCTATATGGTGGACCTGATACTGACCGGCAGCGAGCAGAGCGTGCAGATAATTATCTTCTCCCAGAAATACAGGGAAGTGGCGGACAATCTGATGACAGAGCAGCACAGGGGTGTTACCGCCCTGGACAGCGTGGGCTGGTACTCCAAGCAGGAAGGCAAGGTGCTTATAGTGGTTGCACGCAAACAGCAGCTCAACGATATCACGCAGGCAGTGAAGGCTGTCGATCCCAAGGCCTTCATCTCCATATCCACTGTTTCCGCTGTTTACGGCCTTGGTTTCGCCGAGATAAAAGGCAAGACCCGCAAAGGCACGGAAAGCAGGCTGAAAAGACTTCTCAAATGGATTGACAGCTGATTATGAACGCAAGAAGGATATTAAACGGAGTCAAGAGCTATTTCATCATCACGCTCGGCCTGCTCTGCTATGTGCTGGGCTGGGTCATCTTCTTGATTCCCAATAGTCTGGTGGGAGGCGGCGTGACCGGTATCTCCTCCATCGTGCTCTATGCTTTCGGGGTTCCTATCTCCGTCACGTACTTTGCCATAAACATTATCCTGCTTCTTATTGCACTTAGGGTCCTTGGAAAGAGTTTCGGAGCCAAGACTGTCTATGCCATAGCAGTGACCACGCTCTTTTTCCAGTTTGTTCCGGCTTTCATACCACAGGATTTCATCCAGGAAATAGCCATTTCCAACGGAAGGCTTCTGAGCGCAATCTTCGGTGGCGTGATGAGTGGATTCGGAATAGGCATAAGCTTCTCCCAGGGCGGAAGTACCGGAGGCACAGACATTGTGGCCCTCATGGTTGCCAAGTACCACAATATCGCTCCAGGCAGGATGATCCTTTACATGGATCTCGTCATAATCGCATCCTCATTGCTCATTCCCGCAAAGGAAGTCATGGACGCGTCCGGAACCCTCGTGAAGGAAAGCTGGGGAATGAGACTCGCCACAGTTCTCTACGGCTATATGCTTATAGCCTCCTGCTCGCAGATTGTGGATATGATGGTAGCCGGCAGCCGCCAGAGCGTGCAGGTGTTCATCTTCTCCAAGAACTATGAGAGGATTGCTGACAAAATAACCCAGGAAATGGGGCGTGGCGTTACGGTTCTGACAGGAGAGGGCTGGTACACCAGAACCGAGAGCAAGATGCTGATGGTTTTAATTCACAAGACAGAGACAAGCAAGATCCATAGCCTTATAAAGGAGATAGACAAGGAGGCATTCATCTCCATGGCTCCGGTGACCGGAGTATGGGGACGGGGTTTCCAGCAGATAGGAAAATAACGCTTTTTTTGTACAATCCTGCGATTGTAAATTTGTACAATCCCGGAATTGTCAAATAATAGAAGTGTTTATTTCTCAGGGTTTACCGGCGGCAAAACCGCCGGTTATTTTTGTGCTTTCTTTCCGCACAGAAACGAATATCCATGAATACCCTGTCAATCTTTTCAAGAAATATTTTTCTTTGTTCAGGCCTGATAATTCTGGCAGTCCAGACATTATTAATCTACTGGCTCCTTTTTCGCCAAAGACATTCCCAGAAACGCAGGAAATATACCAGGAAAAGCAATCCGGCACGTGTCAAACCATATGAAATACCGTCAGAAAATCCGCAGTACCTGAACGAGACTGTAGATATGGGATACATAGCGGCCAAGGTTCTGAAGCTTATGGAAAGCCGCAGACTATACATGAATCCCAAACTGAAAGAGGAAGAACTAATAAAGGCGGTTGGTACAAACCGGAACTATCTCAGCGTGGCTATAAACAATTGTTTTATGCTTAGTTTTCCCAATCTGTGCAACTATTTCAGAGTCCGGGAAGCCTGTGCGGTTTATCTTTCCAACCCCAGAATAACAACGGAAAGCTGGATGAAAAAGTCAGGCTTCAGTTCAAAGTCTTCAATGTCTACTGCCTTCGTATCCTTTACTGAATATACTCCGAGTAAATGGAAGAAGGATGTGCAGCTCAGGATGAAGAGGAAAGAAACCGTATCCGTAAGTGATTATGTGAAAGAACTTAAGATTGTATGAAAAGAACACTGAAAAAGCTTTTGCTTAAAGCTTCAGAAAGGCTGTACAGGTTTGCAGTGAACCTGGAGGAAGACGGGAATGCGGAAAACAGTGACCTTCTGCGTTATCCGGAATGTATGTTTTCCAATTCCAGGGCTCAGACCCTCAAGGATCTGAGTGACAGGCTGGAGGATTACATAGAGAGCAGGAAACTATATATGGATCCGGATATCAGTCTTTCCAGGATAGCCGCAATGGTGGGCAGCAACCGCACTTACGTGTCCAATATCCTGTCTTCCAAGAAAGGGTTCAAGACTTATTTGAACGAGCTGAGGTTCAGGAGTATATGCCAGCAGATAGAAGCCTTGCCGTCTGGACACGAAGGCTTTCTCGGGGAGGATGAGGAAAGGGTGGACGCATCCCGGTACGCCAATATTATACTGAGGAACGGATTCTCGGATATGAGGACATTCCGCCGCCAGCTCTCCATTGTCGGTGGAGAGTGGGCCTCCCGTCTGAGGAATATGGTTTACTGAGGCTACAGGAAGAACTTGTTGACCTTGGTAAGGACCTGAGGCAGGGCAAATACCACAACCCTGTCATATGGCAGTACCTGGGTGTTGCCGTTTGCTATTATGCTCTCTTCTCCGCGGATTATTCCGCCGATGATAGCTTCTTTCGGGAACTTGAGGTCCTTGATAGGGGCCCTTGTTATGTTGCTTTCTGGATTTGCGATGAATTCCAGCACTTCCGCGTCGCTGCCGTTCAGGCACTTGATGGAGCGTACCTTGTTGCTGAGTGTGAAACGGAAAATCCTTCCGGCGGTGACCAGCTTCTTGTTGATGACCGCATCCACACCCATATCCTCAGCAAGCTTTATGTACTCCAGGTTCTCAACCTCAGCGATGACCTTTGGAACGCCCATATTCTTGACGGCCACACAGGAAAGGATGTTTGTCTCGCTGGATGAGGTGACTGCCACGAAAGCGTCGTATCCGCCGGCATCCTCTTCCACGAGGAGGTCTGTGTTACGTCCGTCCCCATTGATAACCACGATGTCCGGAAGGGCCTCGGCCAGATATTCGCATCTTTCCTTGCGGGCCTCTATTACCTTGATATGGTCTACCTTGCGAAGCATCTTGCGGCAGAGCATTTCCGCAATCCTTCCTCCGCCGACAACCATAAGGTTCTTGACATCAATGTCGTATTTGCCGGAGTGGCTCATCAGTTCCTGGAATCCTTCCTTCTTGCAGACCATGAAGACCAGGTCTCCCTGAAGGAACTTGGTGTCCGCGTCAGGAATGATGGTCTCGTTCCCACGGGCAATGGCTACAGGTTTGAAAGGCTTGCTTTCCGGCTTGCCGTCGCTGAGAAGGTTCAGTGTCTTGTTGATCAGAGGAGCTCCGTCATCCAGGCGGAACACAGCCATCTGGAGCTTGCCCCTGGCAAAGTCCATGAACTCGCTTGTGCCGGTTTCCTTGAGAAGGTCTATGATCTCATAGGCGGCCATTTTCTCCGGATAGAAGAGGAGGTCTATGCCAAGTTCGGTGAAAATGAGCTTGTTGTCGTGCTCAAGATACTCGTCGTTGTTGATTCTGGCGGTAACTTTCTTGGCTCCCATCTTCTTGGCCAGAAGTGCGGAAATGATGTTGGTGTTCTGTGTCTGGGCCGGACCTACGGCAATGAAGAGGTCTGCCTTGGCGGCTCCCGCCTGTCGGAGAACAGGTATGGAAGTAGGGTCTCCGTGGACCGTAACAACGTCTGCAAGTTCGCTCAGTTTGTCGAGCTTGTTCTCGTCGCTTTCTATGATTGTAAGGTCATTGGCCTCGCGGCTAAGCATCTTGGCAAGATGGCTTCCCACTTCTCCGGCTCCGGCGATAATTATCTTCATATCGGTTGTCTGAAATTTTTAATCTGTTTAAAAGTCTGCCATAGGATTGTCCGCATCCCATCCGCCATGCACAATCCCGTCTGCGGTGTAGTCTATCCTGCGGCTGAGTTTTCCATCTGGGTCATAGGTATATCTGGAGTGCTCGCACTTAATCCCTTTTTCGTCTATGTAATCCAGGAGTTTTGCAAAGATACCTCTTATTGTCTCTATGATTGCCAGGTCTTTTCCGGCGACAGGGTTATCCACATAATTGACGATTGAAATCTGGTGACCGTCCTTGTAATTGATCCTTATCATCCAGCGGTCTTTTTCCTTGTCTTCCTTGTCCAAAGGAGTGTAAGGGTATTTGTCCAGGGAATAGTCCTTAACTGCCTTTTCAAAGTCGGAATAGATGCTGCCGGCGTTGAAATATCCCATTCCCGTTCCTGTGAAGCTTCCGCTCTTGCGCCAGTACAGATAACTTCCGTCCTCGTTCAGACTCAGGGAATAGACATCGGAGTCATACCAGACTTTTCCGATAAAGGACTCGAATCTGAAAGAAGTGATCTTTTCGGGACCTGGGATATCCTGGGCCTTTGCCTTCTGTGAGCAGGAAAGGACAATCGCGGAGATTACCGCAACTGCCGTAACTATGCCTGAAGCAATCAAGAACCTGTTCATACTTGTTTCAAGTGGTTTCCAACTTACAAAGATAAAAAATAGCAGGAATACTGTATCTTTGCTTAAAGCGAACTCGGTTTTATGCAGAAGAAAACGGTTGTTTTCATAGTCAATCCGATATCTGGAAAAGGGAGGCATAGGAATATTGAAGACATAATCGCCCGGAATCTGGATTCCTCCAGGTTTTCTTTCCGCGTGGCGGTTACCGGATATGCTTCCCATGCCAGGGAACTTGCCAGGGAGGCGGTATCTTCCGGTGCCGATATCGTGGCTGCGGTTGGTGGAGACGGTACCGTTAACGAGGTTGCAGGCGTGGTTGCCGGGACAGAAAGCACACTGGCCATCGTTCCCTGCGGAAGCGGTAACGGCCTAGCCCGCCATCTTGGCATTCCTCTTGACACTGCAAAGGCTGTACGTGCTGTAAATTCCCTGAACACGGAAAGAATCGACTATGGTACGGTTAACGGGCGGCCTTTCTTCTGCACTTGCGGGATGGGGCTGGACGCCAGGGTGAGCGACCGTTTTTCCAGATCCGGAAGGAGAGGCTTTCTGAGTTACGCTAGATGCGTGCTGAAGGAATGGAAGCTATATAAAGGAGAGTCCTATAGCCTCAAATGCGGAGACGGTCCCGCTGATGTCATAGACGCTCTCCTTCTTACCGTTGCAAATGCTTCCCAGTGGGGAAACAATGCAGTCATAGCGCCAGGCGCTTCTGTAAATGACGGCCTTCTGGACGTTGCGGCAATAAAGCCTTTTTCTTTTATTAAGGCTCCCGGTCTTGTCTGGAAACTGTTCAGGGGAAAACTGAAAGACGGAAAGTCCGGATATATAAGCCGCACTCTGGAGGAGTTCTCCGTTACCAGAAGCCAGGGTGGCTTAATCCATGTGGACGGAGAGCCGGTCTGGGAAGAACAGGTACTGTTTTTCAGGGTTTGCCGCTCCGGATTGCTCATCTTGAGGTGAGGGAAGTTTTTTGAATCTTTTTATTGATTATTTTTGAGGTGAGTTTTGTTATGGATAAAAGGTACTACGACATAGCGGGTCATGTTGTTTCTCTGGAAAGGCCGGACGATAATGTTTGGCAGCAGATGAAAAACCTTGTTCCGTTCGAGACGGCGGAACAGGAGCCGGTTATTGTCTTCCGTCAGGTGGAAAGCCTGGAAGAGAAGACTCCGGAGCCGCTGCTGGTGAGCGACGACAAGGGTTTCCCTCTGATTACCATTGGCAAGACTTCGGAAGGAAATTGGTTCTTCACTATGGCTCCCCTGAACGATGCGCCCGTATGTTGCCGTTGCCGTGCCACTGAAGACTTTTCCCTTGCGGAATTCGAAATTCTGAATCCGCGCCAGGCAGTCTTTTCCATAAACAATACAATGATGCTTTTGTATGCCTTGAGGACCGCACCGCTCAGCACCCTTGAGATACACGCATCCGTTATTATGAAAGACGGCAAGGGCTTTGTCTTTCTGGGCAAGAGCGGAACGGGCAAGAGCACCCATAGCAGGCTTTGGCTGGAAAACATTCCGGATACAGAACTCCTGAATGATGATAATCCTGTTATAAGGGTTATGGAGGACGGAAGCGTACGCGTGTTCGGTTCTCCGTGGAGCGGAAAGACTCCTTGCTACAGGAAGAAGGATGTAAGCCTGGCCGCTATCGTGAGGCTTAACCAGGCTCCGTTTAACCGCATAGCAAAGCTTTCACCGTCACAGGCTTATGCCTGCCTATACCCTTCTGTTTCAGCATACAGGCCAGAGAGGAAGGTTGCGGACGGAGTGCATAACGGAATAACCGGAGTGATAATGAAAGTTCCTTGCTATAATCTGGAATGTCTTCCTGATGCGGCGGCTGCGGAACTTTGCTGCAGGACTATTGATGGATAGGATCACAGTACCGAACGAAGTCCTGATTCCTGAAATCGGGAAGCTGCTCTCGGAAGGCCGGGAAGTGGAACTCAGGCCTAAGGGGAACAGTATGCTGCCCCATATACGCCAGGACAGGGACAATGTGGTCCTGCTCAAGAAAGAACAGGTGAGCATGGGAGACATAGTCCTGGCGGATCTGGGCGGGAGATATGTTCTCCACCGGATCATTGGGGAAGATGGGGATGTCCTCACACTAAAGGGAGACGGCAACGTCCGAGGAACGGAAAAATGTTCCCGCAAAGACGTGCTGGGGACTGTAGTCAGGATTATCCGCAACGGAAAAAGGAGTGTCAAGCCGGGAAAGGCACGCTTTTGGATAGCGTTGTCTCCCGTCAGGAGATATCTTCTGGCAATTTACCGCAGGATGCCTAAATGCCTGCAATAGGAATGAAACTGTAAAACAAAGGATATGAAGATTAAAAAGGGATTTGTTCTCCGCCAGCTTCTTGGAGAATATGTAATTACCGGAGAGGGTCTGGAAAGAGTGAATTTCAACAAGATAATAACCCTCAACGCTACGGCCGCCTATCTTTGGGAGGCTGTCCAGGACAAGGATTTTACGGCAGATACCCTTGCGGATCTGCTGGTGGAGCGTTATGAGGTGGACAGGGAGACAGCCCTTAAGGATTCCGGGACACTGGTAAAGTCCTGGACTGAGGCCGGTCTTATAGAATAACAAATCGCTGAGCGGAATAAAGATGAAGAGCGTTGGATATTGCCTTAAGGCTGCAATAAGGATGAGCCGCCCCGCCAGGTGGAGGATGCTGGTCAGTTTTCTGATCGGTCTGGTGCAGATTGCCGCCTCGTTGTCTTTTGTATGGGTAAGCAAGGCGCTTGTGGATGTGGCTACGGGTGACCGCAGCGGTTCCCTGTGGTTCTACGTCATCCTGATGGCATCCATAATGCTGGGGCAGATTCTGCTTCGCCTGTTTGCAGCATGGTGGGAGAAGATGAACGTTGTAAAGACGCAGAACATCCTTCGCAGAAATCATTTCTCACACGTCCTCTTCTCCACCTGGAGAGGCAAGGAAGTATTCCATAGCGCGGATACTGTCAACCGTCTGGAAGAGGATATCAGGGTTGTTACGGAACTCCTCTGCGTGAGGGTTCCGGACATCTTCGTTACGGTCTGCCAGCTGATAGCCGCTTCTGTCTATGCTGTAATTCTGGCTCCTGGCCTTATCTGGGTGGTTATAGCCCTGATGATTGTGGCGATCGTGGGTTCCCGCCTGTTCTTCAAGAAACTGCGCAGCCTTACAGACAGCATAAGAAGGAAAGACAGCCGCGTTCAGCAGCTCTTCCAGGATAATCTCCGCCTGAGGGATCTGGTACTGATGCTTTTCGGCCCTTCGAAGGTTATGGACAGGCTGGACTGCGAGCAGAAGGATATTGAGAACCTTACCCGCAAGCGCTTGTTCTACAACGTGCTGGCAAGGGGATTCATGGGCGTCGGCTTTATGGGGGGATATGCCGCGGCGTTCTTCTGGGGAGTGTTCGGTATCGCGGCCGGGACGGTAACCTACGGTATGATGACCGCCATGCTTCAGCTGGTTGGGCAGGTTCAGCGTCCGATATCCGATATCGGAAGGGCCATTCCTGCATTTATCCACGCCGTTACTTCCATTGAAAGGCTTTCTGAACTTACAGACCTCCAGCAGGAGGAACAAGGTGAAAGCATTGTCTTTGCCGGTGCCCCTTCAATCATTGTTGAGGATGTAAGTTTCTCGTATCCCGATACAGATGAAGAAGTTCTGAAAGATTTCTACTGGTCTTTTCCTGGCGGAACCCTTACTGCCGTCATGGGCCAGACCGGAGCCGGAAAGAGCACCCTTATGCGTATTGTGATGGGTCTTCTGTCCCCGACAAAGGGCAAAGTTGAAATCTCCGGAGAAAAGGACGGCAAACCGCAAACGGAAACCATTTCATCCAGAACCAGGGACAACTTCATGTATGTTCCGCAGGGCAACACCCTACTTTCCGGAACAATCAGGGAGAATCTTCTCCTTGTGGATCCTCAGGCAGATGACAGTCTTCTCAAGGATGTGCTCCTGAAGGCTGAGGCGGGCTTTGTATTCGATCTTCCTGAAGGTCTCGACACCAGATGCGGAGAAGACGGTACCGGCCTTTCCGAGGGCCAGTGCCAGAGAATCGCAATCGCCAGGGCACTATTGAAAAAAGGCGGAGTGCTTCTTCTTGATGAAGCGACCTCCGCCCTTGACGGTGAAACGGAAAGGAAACTGCTGGACAATATCTACACTTCCTGTCGCGGAGAAAAGACAATTATCTTCATCTCCCATCGCGAGGCCGTGGCTTCCTTTGCAGACAGCGTCCTCCGCCTTTAGTTTTTACTCAATCTTCACGAGTTCCTGAACCAGAGTAGGATTGCCGTCTTCTCCGTTCAGAACGTTCTTGACTACGCCAATGCCTTTCTTCATCCACATCTTGCAGGTTCCGGCTTGCTTTATGTTCATAATGAAATTCACTTCAGAGGTATAGTCGTATTCAAGAACCCAGCATTTGAATTTTCCTGCCTCAGTTTCAATCTCCTCCTGCCCGGTGAATCTTACATTATGGAAAGTGCCGGTGGTTCCGAGCGCTTCAATCACAATCTTGCTGTCTCCCAGATCTTCACCGATTTTCGGATCTTCAGGAATGACAGGGCCGTGCCCTTTTACGCTGAAAGCAGGGCCGTACTGTCCCATCATTGCATTGGCGTTAGTATGGAAGTAACCGTCTTCAGTCCAGACGTCGCATCCTACAGGCTGCTGTGCCACTCCCTTGATTGATTCTATTACCACATTGAAGGTGATGGTTTTCTTGTTGCCCTCGGTATTGCTTCCGACTATGTTATACTTGAAGATGTCGTTGGCTGTTCCGGTCTGTCTATAGGTCAATACTGTGCCTGGAGTTTCGCAGAACCAGGTTCCTTCTTCCTTAGCTACCTCCTGCTGTTCTTCATTTTCAGTGCCGCCTCCGTTATTGCCTGAGTTTGAGCCACAGGCTGCAACCATCATCGCAGAGGCAGCAACCAGCATAATCAAATAGATCTTTTTCATAATTCTGATGTTTTTAATGGAATAAAATAAAAGCCCAATAGTTACTACTGGGCTTTTAACTGAAATACTTGTTACTTCTTTATGAACTCTACGCGGCGGTTCTTTGCCCTGCCTTCCTCTGTGGAGTTGTCTGCTACAGGCTCGTGTGAACCCTTGCCCACTGCCCTGAGGTTGAACTCGTCGCAGCCAAGGCTGACCAGAGCTTTCACAACTGCCTCTGCCCTCTGCTGAGATAGTGGATCGTTTACCTTGTCTGATCCCTGGTTATCACAGTGTCCCTGAACCTCAAATCTTGCATTAGGGTTCTTCTTCATATATTCAGCAACCTTGTTGATCTCTCCGAAACTTTCTGGCTTCAGATCTGCCTTTCCGCTGACAAACAGAATGTTGTTGGTAACAAACTTACCTGACTCTGCGATGGCTTTTTCAATCTCGCTCTTGTCGGTTGCGTTACGGTCATAAAGGTCAACAGCACCCTTGCCGATACGGAAGTTCTTTACATAAAGGCTCTTGGATCCGCCTTTTGACCACAATGTGACCCAACCTGCACCCGCTCTTGCATTAGGAACGTTGATTATTCTTTTGTTATCTACATAGAATTTGATGGCTCTCTTGTTGAAAGACAGAGCATAGTGATGCCATCTTCCATCGTTGTAAGTTCCTGAACGGAATGTTGAATGACCTTCTTTGTGGTCATATGAATCTTCAGAGGCCAAGACATAATTACAGGTGAAGTCATGCTCTTCGCCTCCCAGCCAGTATTCGATTGTGAAAAGCTCATGATCTCTAGGCATACTTTCGTGCATGATGTCAAGTTCGATGCTTGGAGCACCATCCTTAGCGGAATCATCATAAAGCATGTCAAATTCGATGGTAAACACATCGCCGAGATAATTCTTGCTGCCGTCCTTCATCAACGGGGAAATCCAGGCGTCATCCTTGTTCATGGCAATGGCTGTTTCTCCGCCGATTCTTCCAACTTCGGCATAGCCCCTTACAAGATCCCACTTTGATGGGAATTCTCCAATCTGCTCTCCGACAACCTTGTCCTCAAAGATTGCAACTTCTCCGGGAACAAAGTCACTGGTACGCGCATCGGCTTTAAGCGGATCGTTCTTTGAACTTGCTCCGTCCTCATCGTTATCATCCTCGTCGTTGTTTTTGGATTTCTTGTCCTTGTCCTTCTTCTTTCCTCCAAGAAGGTCTCCTACAGCATCAAAAGCCTTGTCAACCGCATCGTCAACGGTCTCCTCGGTCTTTTGCGTGGTCTTGTCCTTTACAGCCTTTCCGATTTTCTTCAGAAAGCCCTGAGCACTGGCTCCGGAGGCTATGAACAAAATCATAGCAATGAGTAAAGCAAACTTTTTCATACTTGTTATGTTTTGATTTTGATGATTTTGCGTTTGTTTTTGAGTCTAATAATCCAATATAACTTCTCAAATGTACGAAAAAACAATAACAAATGCCATTCCACAGTATATAATTGCTTTACTGATAAAAAAGAAAGGACAGGATTGATTTCCTGTCCTTGTCTTTTTCTCTTTGTCTTTCTCAAGGCGTCTAAGCCCTTTTTTCCATTAGTACTCGTCCTCGTTGAAGAAAAAGTCTTCCTTGCTTGGATAGTCAGGCCAAAGGTCTTCAATGCTGTCGAACACCTCTTCCTCGTCTTCGATGTCGTTGAGGTTCTCTATAACCTCGTCTGGAGCGCCGGAACGCATCGCATAGTCTAACAGCTCGCTTTTGGTGGCCGGCCACGGTGCATCCTCAAGTTTGGATGCCAGCTCTAATGTCCAATACATTTCTCTTCTTTTCTAAAATGGGGTGCAAATATAAATACTATTTTCAAATATGCAACCAAATTTTTTAAGGAAGCCAGAAGACCTCCGGAGTATTGGTTACCGCATTGAAAAACCGTGCCAGAGTGAAGAGATAGTCACTCAAGCGGTTAAGGTATTGTTTGCACTTTGCGAGATTGCTTTCGAGTTCCTCGTTGGATGAATGGAGGTTTATGGCCCTTCTTTCCACACGGCGGCAGATTGTGCGGGCTACGTGGCAATGGGCGGCCTGGATAGGGGCTCCCGGGATGACAAAAGCCTTCTGGGGCGGCATCTGGCCGGTCATTGAATCTATGCCTTCCTCAAGGAAGCGGGTCTCTTCCTCTTCCATTGGTTTGAGGGACTTGCCTGTGCCTTCTTCCGGCATGGCGAAGAAGGCGGAAACCTTCATAAGGGTCTCCTGTATGCGTTTGAGGTCCTTGCGGATTCTGGTGGCGGTTTCTGCGGTGTTGGCAGGATTTTCGCTCTCGGCGATTATAAGTCCGATGTATGAGATCAGCTCGTCTGCATCTCCGTAGGCCTCCACTCTAGGGTCGTTTTTGAAGACTCTCTTTCCTCCCACAAGCGATGTGGTTCCCTGGTCTCCGGTCTTGGTGTATATTTTCATACTCGGCGATTGTTTAGTTAAATGATTTAAAGGTCTTTGTCCGCAAGGGTAGGGTGCGGATTGACGGTGTCGCTCTCGATCTTCCCATCGCGGAGACGGACAATCCTCCTGGCAAAGCGGGAGATGTCTTCCTCGTGGGTCACGATGATGATGGTGTTGCCCTGCCTCCAGATTTTCTCGAAGATGTTCATGATCTCCACGCTTGTCTTGGTGTCCAGGTTGCCGGTAGGCTCGTCTGCCAGAATGATGGTCGGGTTGTTGATTATGGCTCTGGCAATGGCCACCCTCTGTCTCTGGCCTCCGGAAAGCTCATTCGGCCTGTGGTCCATCCTGTCTGAAAGGCTTACGATATCCAGAGCCTTGCTTCCCTTCTCAACTCGTTCCTTTTCAGGGGTTCCGCAGTAGATGAGCGGAAGCGCCACATTCTCGAGGGCAGTGTAGCGCGGCAGCAGGTTGAACGACTGGAACACGAAACCGATCTGGCGGTTACGGACATCGGCAAGCTCTCCGTCATCCATCTGGCTGACATCCGTGCCTCCGAGAATATACCGTCCGCTTGTAGGCGTGTCCAGACAGCCCAGAATGTTCATCATAGTGGACTTGCCGCTGCCGGAAGGGCCCATAATGGCTATATAGTCATTTTTACGTATGGACAGGGAAACTCCGTCCAATGCATTGACCTGCTGGTTGCCGAGGAAATATGTCTTGTGCATGTCCTCGATCCTGATCACTTCAGTCTGATTGTCTTTTTCCATCTTAGCTTGCAAACTGGCGGAAGAATTCTTTCATCGCCTCCTTAAGACTATCCAGGGCTTTTGGGGTATCCCACTTGGCTGTATCCTCCTCGCCAACCTTGTTGGATACGCTGCGGAATTCAAGGAATTTGACATTTTCGTTCAGGCAGACATAGAAGAAGCCGGCTCCTTCCATGGTCTCAATCTGAGGGGAGTATTTGTCTATGATCATCCTCACCGTCCTGTCGTCTCCGGTTATGGTCTGGACAGTTACGCCTGCAGCCCGCCTGAAAGTACTGGCTATATCGTTGAACAACTCCGGCAGAGGAAGCATCTCCAGGGCTCCGTCCTTGAAAGGGAAAAGGTTGGCATCCAGAGTCTTGGAGTCGAACAGTGTCTGGAATCCGGAGGCTGTCATAAAGCCCAGGTCTCCGAAATATTCCTTTTCCACCAGAGCGGTGCTGCCCACAGGGAATTTCTCAAGGTCATAGCTGCCGGCTATGCCCAAGTTTATCGCCAGGTCGTAAGGATTGCCTTCAGCCTGGGCTTCCACAAGTTTCCTGGTCACGCGGTAGCAGGCGGAGGTGATTCCTATTCCGGTCAGCATAAAGTCCACCTGAGCCTTTCCGGCTATTTTGCTTTCATAAAGCCTGAGAGCATGGATTGCGCAATCCAGTTCTTCCTGCTCTGCCGAACATATCAGAATTCTCATGTCTGTCCTTTTAAGTTTTCAATAATCTGTTTTAATGAAGAGGGGAACCTATGAGGCGGAGGAACTCTTCCCTTGTCTTCCTGTTGTTGAGGAACGCTCCCGTGAAGGCGGAAGTTGTGGTCACCGAATTCTGTTTCTGGACTCCGCGTATCTGCATGCACATGTGCGCAGCCTCTATTACCACGGCCACTCCAAGAGGCTTGAGGGTCTTCTGGATACAGTCCCTGATCTGGACGGTGAGCCTTTCCTGCACCTGGAGACGGCGGGCAAAGGCATCTACCACCCTTGGTATCTTGCTCAGTCCGGTGATAAATCCGTTAGGAATATAGGCCACGTGAGCCTTGCCGTAGAAAGGCAGCATATGATGCTCGCACATGGAATAAAGCTCTATATCCTTTACGAGAACCATCTGCTGGTACTCTTCCTTGAACATTGCAGACTTGATTATGGCTACCGGATCCTGCTGGTAGCCGGAGGTCAGGAACTGCATGCTCTTGGCAACCCTTTCCGGAGTTTTCAGCAGACCTTCCCTTGAAGAGTCTTCCCCGAGCAGATCCAGTATCTCCCTGTAATGCCCGGCAAGTTTCTGGGTAGTCTCGGGAGTGAACATTTCCTTTTTCTTGTAAGTCATAAAACCGCTTCTTTTCAAACAGGGCACTAAGTTAATAAAAATGTTATCTTTGCCAAAGTATGGAAGACACAAAGCATAAGGCACGGATTCTGGTCATCGACGACGAGGAAGACATCTGTGAGATCCTCCAGTACAATCTGGAGCGCGCAGGTTATCAGGTTAAGTCAGTATTGAGTGCGGAGGAGGCTCTTTCTGAGATATCAGCTCAGAAGTATGACCTTCTTCTCCTGGACATAATGCTGGGAGGAATCAGCGGCCTGAAACTGGCCCAGCTGCTCAGGGAAGACTACAGGAACAATGTCCCGATAATCTTTGTCACGGCCCTGGACACGGAAGACGATATCCTCAAGGGATTCTCTTCCGGCGGAGACGATTACATCTCCAAGCCTTTCTCCGTAAACGAGGTGGTTGCCAGGGTAGGGGCCGTGCTTGCCAGAAGCGGCAGAAGGCCTGTGGCTGAATCTTCCGCCGTATCTCCGTCCTGGAAGAGAGTCGAGGCGGGAGGGGCGTCTGCCGGAATGCAGTCATCGGCTGAAGAAGATCTTCAGACAGAATTCGATTTCGGGATACTGAAAGTTGACGCCTCGGAAAACCACGTCTTTGTAAACGGGGAGGAAGTCTTCCTCACCCGCAAGGAAATGGAGATCCTTCTTCTTCTCAGCCGTTCCGCCGGCAAGATATTCTCCAGGGACGATATCCTCAAACGGATATGGAAAAACGACGGCTTTGTGCTGCAGAGGACTGTTGATGTGCACATTGCTCGTCTGAGAAAGAAACTCGGCAAGGCCGGTGAGCTCATCCAGAACCGCTCCGGCTACGGCTACAGTCTGCAGAAGCCGCATTCCGCATAACCGCCGATGAAAAGACTCGAGCTGAAATACCGTTACAGGCTTGTCATCTACCTGCTTATTCTGCTTACCCTGCTGGCGCTGTTCTTTGTGCTTTATGTATCCCGCCAGAGCAGGGTTTACAGTATTTCCGCATTGCAGAAGGAACTCCGCGATGCAGTAGCCCAGGTGGAAGACAGTCTTGCCCACGGCAAGGCTCCTGAAAGCATAATGCTGGAAGGGGGCATCGGTTTCACTCTGGTCGACACCCTTGGGAATGTCCTGTACGATTCCCGCCAGAAGGAGATATCCATTCCGGATAACGTGCTTTCCGCCAGTGAAATATCAAACGCTTCCTCATCCGGGGAGGGCAGTGCCCTCAGGAGTTCTGTCGGTGAACCGGATACTGAATACCTGTATTTTGCAAGGCGCTATGGCAGCCGCTACATCCGATCCTACTCCAAATTCGAGATAAGCCGTCCTGCCCAGGTGGAAAAGGACAACACGTATTTCATCCTTATCGCGATACTTCTCATTGCCCTTATAGCGACTTTCATCTATGTGCTCAGAAGGCTGTCAAAACCGCTGCGTACCTACAGCGAACTGGTGGGGGCCATCAAGGAAGACGGAAGCCGCCTGTCGCAGATCAAGTTCGAGAACGACGAACTCGGAGATGTGGGGCGGGAGATCGCATCCACGTTCAGCCAGCTGGAGAAGGCCAAGAAATACAAGCAGCAGATAAGCCACAACATCGCGCACGAACTCAAGACTCCGCTTACAGGAGTGAGGGCATATCTGGAGACAATCCTCAATTCAGAGGACATGACACCGGAGCAGATGCGCAAGTTTGTGGAGAAAGCCAATACCCAGGCCATACGTCTGACGGACCTTGTGGACGAGGTTTCCACCCTCAACAAGCTGGATGAATCCTCAGAATTGGACAAGGCGGACGAGAGCCTTTACAGGATAGAGGAAGTGAACATCAAGAGCTGCCTGGACGACATCCTTGACGAGATCGGCTACAAGCTGGAGGAGAACAATATCACTTTCTCTCCGCGAGTCAGCAGCCGGTTAAAGATAAACGGAAGCTACAATCTTATCTATTCCCTTTTCAAAAATCTGATAGACAACTCGATAGAACACGGAGGGAAAGATATTGAGATTAGCCTTGTGGCCGGAATAGAGCAGGTTTCCGGAGAGGGAGGCTACAAGATAAACTTCACCTACACTGATACAGGGAAGGGCGTTCCCGCAGAGGCTCTGGACAGGATATTCGAGCGTTTCTACCGTGTGGAGGAAGGCCGTACGAGAAAGACCGGCGGCAGCGGCCTTGGCCTTGCCATTGTCAAGAACGCGGTGGCCTTCCATAAGGGAACAATAACCGCCTCCTCAAGAGAGGGAGGCGGCATCATATTCAAGTTCAGTCTCTATTCTCTGGACAGGGAATCCTAGAACCAGATATCGATTCTTCCGACTTCTTCTCCCTTGCATCCTGCCTGGACAACCATCACTTTCTTTCCGCTCTTGCTTTCAACAATGGCTGGCTGCTTGATGAACGTGTGGGAATGACCGCCGATAATGATGTCCACGCCTTCAGTGTTGGCGGCTATCATCCTGTCGTCCGGATTCTGCTCCTTCCCGTCTGAAAAACCGCAGTGGCTCAGAACGATGACAAGGTCGCACTTTTCCCTCCTGCGGAGTTTGCGAGCCAGGTTGTTGACCACCTTGTAAGGATGGAGGTATTTCATTCCCACAATGCGGCTTGGGCTTACAAGGCCTGCCAGCCTTACGCTAAGGCCTATGACTCCTATTCTCTTTCCGCCTCGCTCTATTACGGTGTACGGAGCAATGAGACCCTCGAGCGGAGTTCCCGTCATTTTGTAGTTGGCATTCAGGAGAGGGAAATCCATAAGCCTGATCCTGCGTGCAAGCTCGTCCAGTCCGTTGTCGAACTCGTGGTTTCCGAAGACGGCGGCGTCGTAGCCCATGGCGTTCATAAGTTCCACCTCCGCATCGCCCTTGAACAGGGTGAAGTACGGGGTTCCCTGGGAGAAGTCTCCGGCATCCAGAAGGATGACGTTCCTGTTCTCGGCCCTTACCTGGCGGATGTATTTTTCCCTGCGGTCAGCACCGCCCCTTCCCTTGTACTGGCCTGCGGAAAGCGGCTCTATCTGGCTGTGGGTGTCGTTAGTGTGGAGTATCACCAGATCCTGCCCCGTCGCTGAGGAAAAAGAAAGGAGCAGAGCTGCAGTCAAAAGCAATAATGTCTGTTTCATGGTCATTTCTTTTTGTTTTCAACGACGAGCCTGTTGTCTTCGGATTTTTCGATCTTCTTGCCATTGGCTGTCAGGTTCTGTATGTATTCAATGAAGATGTCCATCATCTTCTTCCGGGTATCCACCACCCAGTTGCATTGCTTGAGAGGATAGAGGTTGTCTCCTCCCTGGAAGAGGAAATCTATCGTGGCGACAACATACTTGCGGCTGTCGTCAATCGGCTTCCCTCCTATCAGACACTCCTTTACGCTGTCTCCGTCTATGTGGAGATATACGTTTGAAAGAACCTGTCCGCGGGTCTTCGCAAAGAACTCCATCAGCATCCTCACCTTGTCCCCGTCCATCTCTTCAATGACAAGATAGTTGTCGAACGGGAAGATGGAAAGTATATCGTACTTGGAAACATTTCCTTTAGGCATCTCCGTCCTTATGCCTCCGAAGTTCATAAGCGCAAAGTCTATCTTGACATCCTTGCCGATGTCTTTGCGGGATGTTGTGTCTATCCAGTTCTGGGCGTATTCCCTGAAGGCGTCCACTGCCCAGTTGGACATTGGAGCCACCGGATATCCTCTTAGAAGGCCGGTAGGGCAAAAGCCTATAGGCTCGCAATATTTGTCCACTTCCGGCTTGTACTTCGCTATGACAGGGGAGGTCGCCAGGTTGTCGCTCTTGGACGCGTCGAACCTCTTGTCTAATGTCACGGCTGTCCATGAAATCTTGCTGAAGTCCTTGTTGTTCAGCTCGGCCGAGGTGTACTCAGCCTTCTTCACCCTCTGGGCCTGGAGGCTCAGCGATGAAGCTGCGGCAAGGACGAGCAGGAGGATTCTGATAGGGCTTTTCATCTTTTATCGTGTGTTAATCCTTGAATTTCATCCACTTGAAAATTTCCTTCCATCCGGCTTTCTTTCCGTAGGAGAGGATTCCGATACGGTAAATCTTTCCGCTGATCCATCCCATAAGCAGGAATGTTCCGGCCAGAAGTGCTATGGACAGCAGGTACTGCCAGGTTGGAACCCCGTAGGCGAATCTTGCCACCATTACCATAGGAGAGGTGAACGGTATGATTGAACCCCATACGGCGATTGTGGAATTCGGGTTCTGGAAGGCGCTCATCATTATGAACAGTCCTATGATGAGCGGAATTGTAATAGGCCAGAGCAGCTGCTGGGTGTCCGCCTGGTTGTCCACGCAGGCTCCCACCGCCGCAAACATGCTGGCGTACAGCAGATAGCCAAGGATAAAGTAAATCAGGAACGTTCCGATGATTCCCAAAATGTTCATCTGTCCAAGTGTGTTGAGGATAGGGGCAAGGACTCCGGCTTCTGCAGGTGTCGCTGAGGAATCTGCCGGAACTCCCGTCTCGTCAATTCCGAGGGCGGTCAGGTCTGCCGTGTTGCCGTTCATGCCCATAGGGGCCATCTGAGCCTGTGCGCTTTGCTGTGCAAGTGACGAGGTGCTCTTTCCCGTTACAACGGATACGGCGGTAACGATAAGGAACGTAAGCACTATCCAGCATACGAACTGGGTGAGGGCCACAAGGGCTATTCCCACAATCTTGCCGATCATAAGCTGCATAGGCTTGACAGAAGAGACTATAACCTCTATGATCCTGTTGTTCTTCTCTTCGATAACACCCTGCATAACCATGCTGCCGAACATGAAAATGAACATGTAGATTATGAAACTTGAGATGTAACCGATTGCCATATAGGCTCCTACGGATGTCTCTTTGCCTTCCTTGTCATTGTCTCCGACCTGGAGTGTCTTGACACGGGAAGTGTTTCTGATGTTCTCCATCACGCGGTCCAGGTCCGGTATGTCGTATGATGCGAGCTTATGTGCGGACAGTATCTCGTTCACCTGGCTTTGGATCTGGTCTTTCAGAGACATGCTGACCTGCTCCTTGCAATAGATTGCCACTTCCGCGTTGTTCAGGGAATCCAGTCCGGAAATCTGAAGCAGCGCGTAGTAGTTGCTGGACGACGGGAGGTCCTCTTTGATCTTATCCACAAGGGCATTGTCAACTATGCTGTATTTGATGTTCTCCTTGTCTTCGAGTTTCTGGGCAACTACTCCGGAAGCGTCGCTTACTGCAATTGTACGTACCTTGTTGTCCGATGAATACATGGCTATAAGCATAGGAATGACAATCATTGATGCAAACAGTATCGGCACCAGGAATGTCCCTATTATGAAGGACTTTTTCTTTACTCTGGTAGAGTATTCTCTTGCTATTATGATACCTATCTTGCTCATAGTTATGCTTTTTTAGAGTCCGACCTGTAATCTTCCACGCTCTGTGACGTTGCTCCGCCGCTTTCTCCGACAAGCTTGATGAAAATCTCGTTCATCTTAGGCATCAGAGGCTGGAATGAAATTATGTCCGTTTTCTCGGCGATGCTTCTGAGTAGATCCCTGGAACTGGTTCCCGGAACTACTTCCAGTATGCTCTTCACATAGTCTTTCACATTCTCTGTGGAAACTATGGAGAAGAGACCGTCCACACCCTCGAGGTCAGGAGCGTCCTGGGACGGGGCATAGCAGACTTCCACCCTGTTGTGGCCGTGGTCCTTGCGGATCTGGTCCACATTGCCGGTGATGACAAGCCTTGCCTTGTTTATCAGGGCTATCTCATCGCAGAGCTCCTCCACGGATTCCATATTGTGTGTGGAGAGGATGATGGTGCATCCCTCGTTTTTCATCCTGAGGATCTCGTCGCGGATAAGGTTTACGTTGATAGGGTCAAATCCGGAGAACGGCTCGTCCAGAATCAGCAGCTGAGGCTTGTGGAGAACGGTTGTGATGAACTGTATCTTCTGGGCCATTCCCTTGCTGAGTTCTTCCACCTTCTTGTTCCACCAAGGCTGGATGCCGAACTTCTGGAACCATTTCATGAGCTCCCTTGTGGCTTCTCCTCTGGAAAGGCCCTTGAGCCTGGCCAGATAGACTGCCTGGTCTCCGACTTTCATCTTCTTGTAAAGGCCGCGTTCTTCAGGCAGATAGCCGATCCTTTCAATGTCATCCAGACGGAGTGGCTTTCCATTGAAAAGCACCTGCCCTTCCGTAGGCAGCGTGATGCGGTTGATAATCCTGATCAGGGTTGTCTTTCCTGCACCGTTAGGGCCCAGGAAACCGAAGATCTTGCCCTGAGGAATATCCAGGTTTATGTGGTCCAGGGCAGTGAACTTGCCGAACTTCTTGACCACATTTTCACAACTGATAAATCCCATATTCTTCTTCTTGCTAAAAAATCCTGTCAAAGATAATGCAAATTGATTTATTCCATATAAGGATGGAGCCTGAGGGTGTCTTCCTCAGAAAGGATATTGTTTTCACATAGGGCTTTCAGAGTACATCTTTCCTTTCCCTGGGACTGGATGAACAGGGCGATTCCCCGTGCATTGTAGGCTCCGATATAAGGATGCCGCCTAAGGAAACTGTTGTCTGCATCGGCGATGGAGAACTTTTTGATTCCGGCCGGATGCACGAAAACCTGGTCCTTTATCCTGTCGAACTTTTCCTGGTCCATTCCCCTGATTTCCAGAAGCTGTTCAATGCTGGCAAAACTGCCGAGGACTTTGCGGTAAGAAAGTATTGCCTTGCAGAAATAGGGGCCGATTCCCTTCACGGAAACGAGAGCTGCGCTGTCCGCCTCATTGAGGTCTACCAGGACTTTTTCCTTTGGAGTTCCCCATCCGCCTTCTTTGGCGTAATGCCTTTCCTTGGTTTCTTCTTTAGGCCGGGCAGGTTGCTCCTTTGGTTTTTCCTTTGGCCTTTCAATTGTCCGCGGCCTGGACGCGGGTCTGTTTTCAGCAGCGGGAATTATAATGTATGGTTCCAGTTCCAGGTATTTATCCCGGCTTACGCTGTACATCTTTGAGAAGTCTTCCTTCTTTCGGAATCTTCCTCCCTTTTCACGGTAATGGACAATTGTCAGAGCCTGCTTCTGCGATAAGCCAAGCAGCTGAAGACTGTCGATAGTGATTGTGTTTGGATTAAAGGCAAACAGCGCGGGCCGGGTCTCTGTATTGACTTCTGCCGGGGGACTGTCTTCCTTAGAGCATTTGTGGATTGTGAATGTTACGGCTTGGAATACAAACACTAGGGCCATCATCGCGATTACGCCCCTTGCCGTTGAGTCGCTGACCCTCCTCATCTTTCCCATATTCTTTCCCTTCTATGATTACAACAATTTCTCCTTTCGGCTCGTTGGCGGTGAACCATTCTGCCAGTTCATCCAGAGTGCCTCTTTTGCACTCGTTGTGTATTTTGCTTATTTCCCTGCATACGGCTGCCCTTCTGTTTCCTCCGGCAAACTCTTTCAGGGATTCCAGGAGTTTGAGAAGCCTGTACGGGGATTCATAAATGATAGATGTTATGTCTCTTTCCGCTATTTCGCGGATCCTTGTCTGACGGCCTTTCTTCTGAGGCAGGAAACCCTCGAAGCAGAAACGGTCGCTTGGAAGGCCGCTTACTGTAAGTGCCGGAACAAATGCTGTGGCTCCCGGAAGAGCCTCAACCTCAATACCGTTTTCTATGCAGAGTCTGGTTACCAGATACCCGGGGTCTGAAATTCCGGGAGAGCCTGCATCGGTTATAAGGGCAGCGTCCTGACCGGATAGTATCTTGTCGCAGATGCTGCCTGATTTCTTGTGCTCGTTGAACTTGTGGTAGCTCTCCATATGGGTTGTGATGCCGTATTTTTTCAGCAGGACGCTGCTTGTGCGGGTGTCTTCCGCATAGATTGCGTCCACGCTCTTGAGCACGGCCAGAGCCCTGAGGGTTATGTCCTCAAGATTTCCCACCGGAGTGGGTACGAGATATAGCTTTCCGGATTCCATCAGTTGCGGAATTTGCGGCGGATATGCATATATAGCCTGTAAACGGTGTCGCTGTCCTCCTTCCACTCGGGATGTGCCTGGCGGAAATACTGGACAATGGCCCTGAAATTAGGCATAGTGTCTATTTCCTTCATCTGGCTGCTGAACAGGGCCGGGTCTGAATGGAAGAGCTCCCTCACAAACTCCAGCTTGTCGTTAATTCCCATTGTTCCGAGAATGTCGTCCACATACTCTGCAGGATAATCGTATTCCCAGTCGAACCAGTCCTTTTTGCCGTTGATCTCATTGCGTTCCCTTGTCTCGCTATCCTCTTCATCCGCGGTTTCCTCAACGCTCTCCCCGGCATCCTCCAGTTTCTCATCTTCCTCTTCTGATTCTTCCTCTTCAGTTTCTTCTACCTCTTCAACTTCCTCCTCTGGCACTTCCTCCCCTGGCACTTCCTCCCCTGGCATTTCCTCTTCCTTAGGTACTTCCTCTTCCTGCTCTTGAGGCTGTTCAACAGTCTCTTCTTCCTCCGCGACTGCTTCCTCTGCTTCTGGCTGCTCTTCCTCTTCGTTTACTTCCTCAGGATCAAAGGCAAATTCTTCTTCTTCCTCCTCCTCTTCGTCAAAGTTGCCGTCAAGAACTGTGTCAAAGACCGGCTCAGGTATCTGTCCGGTTTCGGTGTTGGACATAATGTCCACCTTTTCTCCAATGGAACTTACGCGGCTGCTGAGGTTGTCTATCCTGTCGCTGAGAGAAGAAATCATTTTGGCAATTTCTTCAAGTTTTTCCTCAAGGGCAATTGCCAGACTTTCCTTATCGTCAGCCTGATTCATCTCGTATTGCTTGAGCGTTTCCGCCAACGCGCTCAGCAGTCCCTTTTTCTCTTCCATAGTTTTTTATTTATATTTGTTTATAGAAACCTTACAAAAATAAGAAAAAATGTTTCTAGAAAGTCCAAAACAGTCTGGTTGGCTTGAGGTTATCTGCGGAAGTATGTTCTCTGGCAAGACTGAGGAGCTCATAAGGAGGCTCAAAAGGGCGAATTTTGCCCATCAGAGAGTCCAGATATTCAAACCGGGTATAGACGTCCGCTATTCTGTCAATGATGTCGTGTCTCACGACAGCAATTCCATCCAGTCCATCAGCGTGGATTCCTCTCAGAACATTTTGCTTTACGCCACAGATGTGGATGTGGTGGGTATAGATGAGGTCCAGTTCTTTGACGACGGCATAGTGGATGTATGCAATATGCTCGCCGATAAGGGAATAAGGGTTATTGTGGCAGGTCTTGACATGGACTATCTGGCAAAGCCGTTCGGCCCTATGCCGGCTCTTCTTGCAAGAGCGGAACACATAACCAAGGTACACGCAATCTGCGTGAAATGCGGCCAGCCTGCCCAGCATTCCCACCGCCTTCCTACAGTACAGGGAGCCGGCAAAGACGAGCAGGTACTTCTGGGTGAAATGGACAAGTACGAGCCGCTTTGCCGGCACTGTTTCAACGCTGCCCTGAAAGCAGAGGGCAAACTCTAGTCTTTATTTCTTGTAGTCGCGTGCAGCGAGCATGTTCTTCGGGTTAAGGGCCTCGTCGAGCTTGGCCTTGGTCATAACCTTCTGCTCAAGGACGATGTCGTAAACGCTGCGTCCTGTTTGCTGTGCCTCCTTGGCAATCTTGGTGCTGGCCTTGTATCCGATGTAAGGGTTGAGGGCTGTCACGATACCGATGGAGTTCTTTACCAGATCCATGCAATGGTCTGCATTTGCGGTGATTCCGTCAACGCACTCAACTCTGAGGGTGTTCATCACGTTGCTCATCCAGGTGATACTCTCGGTGATGCACTGTATGATTACAGGCTCCATGACGTTGAGCTGAAGCTGGCCAGCCTCGGCTGCAAATGCAACTGCTGTGTCGTTTCCGATAACCTTGAAGCAGACCTGGTTTGTAACCTCAGGGATGACAGGGTTAACCTTGCCAGGCATGATGGAAGATCCAGGTGCCTTTGGAGGAAGGTTGATCTCTCCCAGACCGCATCTTGGGCCGGAAGCCAGGAGACGAAGGTCGTTGGCAACCTTGGAGAGCTTTACAGCCAGTCTCTTCACTGCTCCGTGATATGCAACGTAAGGAGCTGTATCCGGAGTTGCGGCCACGAGGTTCTTTGCAGCGAAGAATGGCTCGCCGGTAAGCTCAGCCAGCTTCTTGCAGCAAAGCTTTGTGAAGCCAGGAGTTGCGTTGATGCCGGTTCCGATTGCGGTACCGCCCATATTGATTGCGTAGAGTTTCTTCTTGTTGTACTCGAGGTTCTCGATTTCCTCTTCCAGAGAATCTGCAAAAGCCTTGAATTCCTGTCCCAAAGTCATAGGAACGGCATCTTGGAGCTGGGTTCTTCCCATCTTGATGATCTTGTCAAAATCCTTTGCCTTAGCCCTGAATGAAGCGATTAGGGCCTTGAGGCTCTCTATGAGCATCTTGTTCATCCTTACGATTGTAAGGTGAAGGGCTGTAGGATATGCGTCGTTTGTGCTCTGTGCGCAGTTGATGTGGTCGTTAGGGGAGCAGAACTTGTAGTCTCCTCTTGCCTTGCCCATAATCTCGAGGGCGCGGTTTGCGATAACCTCGTTGGCGTTCATGTTAACTGATGTGCCAGCACCGCCCTGAAGCATGTCGATAGGGAAGTCGCAGTGCATCTTGCCGGCGATGATTTCCCTGCAAGCCTTTACCACAGCCTTGGTGATTGTATTGTCCACAACGCCAAGCTCGTTGTTTGCCTGGATGGCAGCCAGCTTGACATAAGCTATAGCCACCACGAAATCAGGATAGTCGCACATCCTGATGCCTGAAATCTTATAGTTGTTCAGCGCTCTCTGAGTCTGAACACCGTAGTAAGCCTCCACCGGAACCTTGAGTTCTCCCAGAAGGTCAGATTCAACTCTATATTTCTTAGTTGCCATGTTTTTAAAAATTAAATATGATTTGTTTCTACTTATAATCTTGCGGGTAGACAACAAATGTAGTTAAAATTTGTTATCCTTCAAATTTTATGGGCGTTAAATCTAAAAGAGGGAGGTTCCGTTACTTGTTCATGTATCTGTAGGAGAAGCAGGCGGTGACGAAATATACCACTGTCTGAATCCAGAGGGCGATGAATTCCGGACGGATCACGGAGAAATCAGAACCCATGCAGTTGATCTTCACATAACCCTGGACGCCGAATGTTCCCGGGAAAATGTAGGAGAAATATTTCCAGAAGGCAGGGAAACTGCTCACAGGCCAGGTAAGGCCGCTGAGGAAGAGCAGTATCACACTGAAGAACAGGAACATCACCATACCGGTTTCACGGTTCCTGATGAAAATGGCCCAGGTCTGTGAGAAGAATATCACGGCAAGGAGGAAAGGCAGAAGAAGCCTGTAGATATCCCATGCCGAGGCATAGTGAGGAAGGCCGAACATCCTTGGAACCAGTATGAGAATGTATGCGGAAATAATAGAGTAAATAAGGAAATACGCGGCAGCCTGGCCGAGAATGTATCTGTGGACTTTTTTCTTGTGTGGTGCCACCACGTCGCTGAGTCTGTGGCTGGCGTTTTCCTCTCTTCTTGTTCCCGTGACCATACCGATACCGAGGAAGAGAAGCTGGTGGATAATAAGCACCAGGACTCCCGGGACGAAGAAACTGGCAAAGCCGTTGCCCTCGTTGAAGATGATGTTCATCTTGTTTCTCAGAGGCTCAGCGCTCGTGAGTGCTTCCTGCTCGGTCAGGCCGTCTGCCTGGAGCCTTTCCAGGGAGATGTTCTTGTTCTCTGCGAGCATCACATAGTTGCAGGCCAGGGCTATGTTCTTGTAGATGAAGAATGTAGCCATATTAACATACAGGGATACGGTAGTCTGCTTCCCGGTCTGGATATCTTTGCTGAACTCTTTAGGTATGACGATTATTCCGTGGATTTCCCTTTTCTTCATCCTCCCGATGGCATCCTCCATATTGACGCAGGATTCCAGGGCCACTTCCCTTGTGGCGTCAATCTTGGAAGCGAAACTGCGGCTGTAGGAAGTTCCGCATTCGTCAATTATTCCCACCGGAATCTCGTCCACGCTTTCGTTGAGATAGACCGTGCTGTAAAGCAGAGGATAGCCGAAGCCGGCGATGATCAGGATAAGCAGCACACCGCTGTCGGTGAAGATGGTCTTTACCTCCCTCCAGGTAATGGCGGTTAGCTCGGCGAGCACTTCCTTTATTCTAGAGAAAACCTTCATCACTTGGTAGGGTAGTTAAGTTTGACCATAGCGTCCTTCAACCTTCCCAGAATAAGGAACGGAAGGAAGAGGAACACGCACATTCCCAGCATATTGATCCAGACATCGCCGATGCCTGAATCCAGCATTGCCCACTTTACGTAAATCAGGTAGTACTGCCTTAGAGGGAAAAGCTGGGCGAATCCCTGCATAGGACCTATCATCATTTCCACAGGATAGGTCATTCCGCACATGCTCATAGCCAGAATGGAGTAGAGCGAGGCTGCACTGAGGGCATCCCTGAGCACAGGGAAAAGACCTATGAAGAACAGTCCCACGGCGTGGGATGCCAGAACCAGCATAGTGATGTTAAGCGCCATAACCCATGCCGGTCCCAGAAGCGGGAATCCGAATATCCTGTAGGCTAGCACAACGAACGATAGCCCCAAGAGGATGTAAATCAGAAAATATGGCAGCAGCTTGCCTATCAGGGCGTTGATAATGCTGCCTCCGGCTTTTTCAAGAAGTTCCGGAGTCGTTTTCTGCTTGAGCTCATATCCTATGGTAAACACAGTCATCACGATGATGCAAAGGGAGAGGATGCCCGGCCAGATTATGGAAATCAGGTAAATGGCATAGCTGCTCCACGGATTGCAGATGCTGTGGGTGTCTATGGTGATCGGCTGGAGCTGAGGCATAATGTCCGCTTCCGGAACTCCCTTGGCTCTCATGGTTGTCCTTCTCACTCCGGCGTTCAGGACATTGACAATCTGGTAGAAATTTCTGTAGGCCAGAGTGCCCGGAACCATGTAAGCCTCAGTGTAATAAACTGGAACAGTAGGCCTTATGCCGTTGACGGTATTCTTGTAGAGATCTTCCGGGAACTCTATGAAACCGTAGATCTTTCCCTGCTGCATCGCCAGACGGGCTTCGTGATAGCTGTTGTATCTGTGAGAAACGTCTATTCCCTGCATCGCTTCCATATTCTTGATGGCGGTGCGGGAAAGGTAAGAATTGTCCATATCCACAACTCCTACGGGAACTCTCTGGGGAAGGCCCTGATACATCAGGGATGTGAAGAAAATTGCACAGAAAGCAAGAACCAATACGGTGCCGTACAGGTAGATAGGCCTGTTCACCATGATATTGCCCTCTCTGACAAAGACATTGAGGATGCAATTCAACATATTGGAACTCTTTCTCATAGAGTATTTCCTCAGCGATTATTTTACGATGGCGCTCATGCCTGCCCTCAGATGAGGTATCCTGGCAACTGGCTTAGCCCTTACCTCGAAGGTCTTGGCGTCGAATTCCCCGCCTGCCTTGGTAGGCTTCCAGGTGGCGTAGGATGCCATAACGTTTATGAAGAAGACTTCCGCCTCGTATGTGTCGTCTCCGAGAGCCGGAATCCTTACCTTGATCTTGCTTCCCATAGTAATGCCCTTGAGCATATCCTCCCTCACGTTGAAAGAGAACCACACGTCGTCAATGTCAGTCACGGTCATGATCGGAGCTCCCTGTCCCACAAGTTCTCCCACCTTCGGGAAAACTTCCGTTATGACTCCGCTGATAGGGGAAACCAGATTGATTTCATCAATGTAGGAGTTCACCTGGTCAACGCTTGCGTTGGCTGCATCCACTGCTGCCTGGGCTGCCATACGGTCTTCTGCCTGGGCTCCGTTCATTGCCAGGTTATACTGGCTGAAGGCGGCCTTTTCAGTTGCCACGGCTGCGTCGTACTGGGCCTTGGCCTCGTCTCTCTTCTGGGCGGAAACCACTTCCTGACGATAGAGGTTCTCGACTCTCTCGTAAGACTTGCGGGCTATGTCCACGCCCACCTTGGCCTTCTGCCACTGCTCGAACGCCCCTTCCACGAGCTCGCTTCTGGCGCTTCCGCTGGCCTTGGCTCTCTGGGCCCTTGCGGCGCGGCTCTGGGCTTTGGCCTGGACTATCTTGGCCTGGAGCTCAGGGCTGTCCAGACGGACCACTATCTGTCCCTTGCCCACAGTGTCTCCTTCCTGGAACAAGAGCTCCTCAACCCTTCCTGCCACCTTGCCGGAAACCCTGTATTCGCGGGCTTCCACTGTGCCCTGGATGGTGAGTTTCTGGGTGGAGGATGTGAGCCATCCGATAACAACCAGAACGATGATTACAAGAAGCAGCGCTGCCAGACCTACCAGCAGACTAATCGTGCTTTGCTCTAATTTCTTCATATCCGTAAATTTTTAATCTTTCTTGATGTTGCTGATTCCAACTGCCTTGCGCAGATAAAGCTCGCACAGGCGGGCGTCTATACCGGCGTCTATCTTGTCCGAGTTGGCACTGATCCAGGCTGTCTGGGCGGCAAGGAGGTCGGTGACACTGATGAGCCCTTCCTTATAGGAGAGTTCCGCAAGACGCAGGTTTTCATCGGCGGCGCTGATGTTGCTCTGCGCTGCCTCGAGTTTCTTGTTAGCCTCCCTGACCTTGAAGTTTGCCTGGGTTACCTGGAGGTTGATGAGCTCCTTGGCCTCGTCTATCCTGTGCTGGATGATTCTTTCCTCGCTCTGTGCGGCCTTGAGCGTATGTATCCTGTCACCGAAATGGAAGATCGGAATGGTTACAGCCACTCCGGCGCTGAACATTCCCTTGAACTTGTTTTCGAATCCGTTGAAAGTGTTCGGGTTGGTGGTAAGGTAGTTTGCGGAAGCCACGATATTTGGGAGGAAACGGCTTCTGGCAATGTTAACCTGGCTGTGGCTTATCTTGCCCATATTTTCCAGTTCCCTGATTTCAAAACGGTTATCTATGGCCTGAGCCCTGTTGAATGCAGGGTCCAGCTCCTGGGCGGAAGTCTGGCTTATATCCTCGTCCGCCAGACCGAAATCCCCGTCAAGGTCCAGTCCGCAGACTCTGAAAAGAGACATCTTTGAAAGTACCACTCCGTCAGTAGCCCTGGTAAGCGCCAGATTGGCCTCGTTGAGCTTGACCTTTACGTTGAGGAGGTCTCCCTTGGTGGCCACTCCCTCGTCAATGGAAGCCTGGACATTCTTCTCCAGTTTGGTAAGGAGCTCCACATACTTTTCCGCCAGTTTTTTCTTGTTTATCAGCGATACTGTTGTCCAGTATGCCTGGTCAACTGAAATAACGAGTTCCTCGCGGTTGTTGTCTATCTCGAGTTCTGCCATCTGTTCCGCGGTCTGTGCCATTTTGTACAGCTCGCGGATCTTGCCGCCGAGATAAATCGGCTGGGTGAAGCCTATGCCGGCCGCAAAGACATTGTGGACATCGTATGTAAGCTCGCTTTTAGGAAGATAGGCATATTGCTTCCACAGGATTTTTTCAGGGTTGGTCTTGGGGTTGAACGGCACTCCCTCGGCATCCAGTGGTACTGGCTGGCCGTCAATTATTGTCCAGTTGTTCGAGATCTGGTCAGCGGTGAAGCCGAAGCTGCCGTCCGCCATCTTGGTTCCCACAGGAAGAAGGGCGTCTTCGCTGAGCAAAGATATGTTCTTCTGGTTCCACATATAGGAGCCCACTGCCTGGAAAGACGGCAGGAACTGGGTGAAAGCCGCCTTGCGGAGATTTTCCGCCGCAGTTATCCTTTCCTGGGATACCTTCAGGCTTTTTGAGTTCTGAAGGGCGAAATCTTCATATTCCTTTAAAGTATATGTCTGTCCGAAGGCATTCAAAGCCAGGGTCAGACACAATAAAACCGATATGCTTTTCTTCATAATTCTACTATAAGTTTCGGCTCCACATCGCCGCAGCTGAAACAGCCTTTGTGCCGTCCTTCCAGGTTCATTGCGGCATAGTGGGCCTGAATCCTTTTCAAATCTTCTTTCGGATTGTCGGAGACAACAAATCTTATTCCAGTTCCCGCTTTTTTAGTCCTGTAGTTGAAATAACCCAGATATACCGGAACGTCGCAAGTTTTGGCTATGGTCAGGAATCCCATTTTCCACTTGTCGGTTTTCTTGCGCGTCCCTTCCGGAGCGATTGCCAGGTGCATTTTGTCAGCGTTCTTGAGAGCCTGTATGTTGTGAAGCGCCACATTGGCACCTTTGCTTCGGTCAACAGGAATTGCTCCCATCTTCCTGAGCAGCCATCCAAGGGGCCAGAAGAAAAACTCCTTCTTTATCATTATGTTGGGAGTTCCTCCTAAAGAAGTGTAATAGGCCCAGGCAACAACGAAATCCACTACGGAAGTATGGGGAACCCCGAGAACAATGCACTTGTCCTCTGGCGGGATGCTTCCTTCTGCAGTCCAGCCCATCCATTTCAGAAGCCTTTTGCTGAATGTCTGCCTGAAGCTCATAATCGGCGTTATTTACACGTCTGCGGCGGCCCTGTCTTCCATTATCACCTCTTCCCTCAGGTTCTTCATTATGAAGTCCTGGCGGAAAGGGGTATTGTTGCCCATATAGAATTCGAGAATCTCGTGGGTAGGGTCTTCTTTGTACATATGGACGGTGTCAAGTCTCATATCATCGCCGATGAAGTTCTCGAACTCCTTGTCTGAAATCTCTCCAAGTCCCTTGAACCTTGTCACTTCCGCATTCTTTCCGAATTCGTCTATGGCTTCCAGCTTTTCTGACTCGCTGTAGCAGTAGTGCACGTCGAAAGAATTGTCCTTCTTCTTTTTCCTGACTCTGAACAGAGGGGTCTGCAGTATGAAAAGATGTCCTCTTCGGATCAGTTCAGGGAAGTACTGGATGAAAAACGTGAGCATCAGCATCCTGATGTGCATTCCGTCCACATCAGCATCTGTTGCGATTACCACCTTGTTGTAGCGGAGGTTCTCGATGTCCTCCTCAATGTCCAGTGCAGCCTGGAGAAGGTTCAGTTCCTTGTTGTTATTGTCGTATATGACTTTCTTGGAGCTTCCGTAGGTGTTCATAGGCTTTCCCCTGAGGGAGAAAACTGCCTGTGTGTCCGCGTTCCTGGCCTTGGAGACGGTTCCGCTTGCGGAATTACCCTCGGTGATGAAGATTGTGGTCTTCTCTGCCAGAGGATTGTTCTTGTCCGTGTAGTGTATCTTGCAGTCTCTGAGCTTCTCGTTGGAAATCATTCCCCTTTTGCGCCTCTTGCTCTTGAGAATGTCTGCAATCTCCTTCCTCTCTTTCTCGCTGGCGTTGATCTTCTTCTGCATAGCGTCCGCAACCAGCGGATTCTTGTGCAGATAGTTGTCCAGTTCGGAAGCCAGGAAGTTCATCACGAAAGTCTTGATAGGGATTCCTCCCTTTTCCTCGGTGTCTGTCAGGCGGGAATTGAGGAATGTCTTTGTCTGGTTGGCAAATCCAGGTTCTCCGATCCTGATGGCGATGGCTGCGACGATACCCTCCCTCACGTCCTTAGGATCGTAGTCCTTCTTGTAGAAATCCTTGACAGTTTTTCCCACGGCTTCCCTGAATGCGCTCAGATGTGTTCCGCCGTGATAGGTGTTCTGTCCGTTGACAAACGAATAGATATCTTCCCCGGATTCTCCGCTATGTGTTATGACGACTTCTATGTCATTCCCTTTCAGGTGGATAGGGGGATAGAGCGGAGCCTCTGTCATATTGTCGTTGATAAGGTCCAGAAGTCCGTTCTTGCTGCAGTATGTGGTCTTGTTGAAATGGATGGTAAGCCCCGTGTTCAAGTACGAATAGTTCTTGAGCATACTGTCTATGTACTCCATCTTGTAGGAGTAGTTCTCGTACAGTGTAGGGTCTGCCGTGTACTTGATCAGGGTTCCGTTCTTTTCAGTGCAGTTCTTCAGGTCTCCCTCTTTCTTGAGTACTCCTTCCTCAAAATATGCCCATTTGCTCTTGCCGTCTCTCCAGCTCTGGGCGTAGAACTTTGTGGAGGTGGCGTTCACCGCCTTGGCTCCCACTCCGTTCAGACCCACGGACTTGCCGTAGGCGTCCGATCCGTATTTTCCGCTGGTGTTAATCTGACCCACGGAAACCACGAGGCTTTCCAGAGGAATGCCTCGGCCGTAGTCCCTGACCGTCACTTCCTTGGTCTCTTCGTCCAGGGTTATGTCTATAGTCTTGCCATGACCCATGTTGAACTCGTCAATGGCATTGTCTATTATCTCCTTGAAAAGCACATAGATACCGTCATCCTTCTCGCTGCCGTCACCCAGCTTTCCCAGATACATTCCAGGCCTGTTCCTCAGGTGCTTGTGCCAATCCCAATGCTGGATGTCCTCACTGCCGTATCCTATGTTCTTCTTCTCTTCTTTACTCATCGGTGATCAAATTGTTTTTTATTTCATCTTGGCAAGGGCCGCATTGAGATTTCTCAGGGCGGCTGCCGGGTCGTTGTAGATCAGCGGTCCGGTTGCGCATCCGCTTTCGCAGGCCATTACCTCCAGGAACGGAGAAGGGGCCTTTGTGGTTTTCGCAATGCCTCTTAGAAGGGCTATGTTCTTCTTGTCCAGGTTGGCGATAGCCGTGGCCTTGAGCTGCTCGTCCTTGAGAATGTACTTGACAGCTCCGATAACTCCACCGCTCTGTGCGAATCCGTGTGCGGCCTTGTAGCTCTCCACTTCAGGAATGAAGGAAGGAATCGTTTCAAAGTCTATGTGGAGGCCTGCGAACACACTGCCGATTTCCTCGAAGGTTATGGCCATATCTGTGTCAGGATTGTCCCTGACTTCCTTCTTCTTTGCAAGGCAAGGGCCTATGAACACGACCTTTGCGTCAGGATATTTCTTCTTCGCGATCTTGGCGGTGTAATACATCGGCGAGCCTGTGCCTGACACATATTGAGCCATTTCAGGAATATGCTTCCTTACCAGTTCTATCCAGGAAGGGCAGCAGCTGGTTGTCATGAAAGGCTGGCCCTCGGCGATTTTTTCCTGCAGTTCGGCGGCCTCCGTTGAGGTGGTTTCCATTGCGCCCTGGGCCACTTCAATCACATCCTTGAAACCAAGCGACTTGATAGCCCCGTAAACCTTCTCTGTAGGCACTCCCTGGAACTGGGACAATATGGCAGGGGCGACAATTGCGACCATTTCCTGTCCCTCTTTCAGGCCCTGAAGCACATCGAAAATCTGGCTGACTTCGAATATGGCTCCGAACGGGCAGGCGTTCAGACATTTTCCGCAGTAGATGCATTTGCTTTCGTCTATGTGCTCTATTCCGTTCTCGTCCTTGGATATGGCCTTCAGCGGGCAAGCGTCTTCGCAAGGCACGGGTATGTAAACGATAGCGTGGTAGGGACAGCTCTGCTGACATTTTCCGCAGCTGATGCACAGGTCGTGGTCTATCTCGGCCTGGCCCTGCTTGTTGAAGAAAATGGCCTCTTTAGGGCAGTTCATGTAGCAGGTCCTTGCAACGCATCCGCGGCAGAGGTTGGTAACCTCGTAATTGGTCTTCACGCAGGATGAGCAAGCCTCGTCTATGACGCACATAAGGTTTGGCTTGCGGTTAGGGTCTTTCCTTTTCAGGGCTTCCCTGGCATAGTGTGAAAGCGGAGTCAGTTCGTCATCCTCGTCATACATGTCGAATCCCATCAGAGGGAAACTCTTGTATCTCCACACAGCCCTTTCCTTGTGTATGCAGCATCTTCCGAGTACTTTCTGACCTCTTTTCGGGCTGAGGTTTATCGGAAGGCGGTCTATCTCCTCCACAAGGCGGTCTTCTTTCCACAGTTCCACCAGTTTTGCCAAAAGGGCCTGGCGGACTATCATCACGTTATTTGCAAATGCCATATAATAAAGTTATTATGGGGTCATTACAGCATTCCAGACGGCTTTGCGGAGCGTACCCTTGGTGTCATCCTGGTCATATTCCCAGTACATAAGTCCCAGCATACCCTTTTGGCGTATCCACGTTCCCTTTGCGGCAATGCTCTTGGGATTGTCATATCCCATGTAGAACACTCCCTGCATAGTCTGGACATATGGGCAGCTTGCCGTTGCGTCCCATTGGTTCCTGCGGTATTTCTTGGCATCCATCACAATGATGCTCTTGTATGATACAGCGGTAGGGCTTGTGCTGAAAGAATGTCTTCCATAGAAAGGAATTCCAAGGACGAGCTTGTTAGGCTTCACTCCTGCATTCAGGTAGGCGTTTACGGCACGGTTGCAGTCTCTGTAAGCTCTGGTATCAGACAAGGCGGAGTGATGGTGAGGAGCCTCGTCAAAGTCGTAGGCCATGATGTTGACATAATCCACATACTTGTCCATCTCCTTGATGTCAATATAACGATATCCTCCAGTAACAGTCTGCTTGTCAAAACAGTAGCCTGCATATGAAAGTTCGTACTTGTCTCCGAAGGTTTCGCGGAGCTTCTTTACTAGCTTGACATAGTTGTCGGTATCGCAGCTTACGTCGCAGGCGGCGCCGCTCCAGCTCAGGCCAGGGAACTCCCAGTCCAGGTCTATTCCGTCTATGCCCCATTCTTCCATGAAGGCCACGCAGTCATCGGCGAACTTCTGCATATTCTCGTCACTCTTGCAAAGCGCTGAGAAACTTCCGCCCTGCTTGTTGTTGGAATTTGCCACTCCGTGAGTGAAACTCAGGCATATCTTGAGATTAGGATAGGTTTTCTTCAGGTTAACTACATTCTGGAATCTTGTCTTGCTGCCCTGAAGGTCGAATTTCTGGTAAACGCCGTCCACCATATAAAGCTCGGCGAAAGCGTAGTTGATATGCGTGAGCACTGTAGGGTCCGGAATCAGGCTTCCGTAATATGTCACATATGCGGTTACATGCCTGCCGTCATCAATGCGTGCATTCGGGGCAACCAGTGGCTCGTTGATAGGAGGATCTACCTCTTCAACCGGTGTCGGATCAGGACCCAAAGGAGAATCTTCCCCGTCGAGTCCATTTCCTCCGCCTCCGCAGGCAGTAAGCATCATTGCGGCAATAGCCCAAACGGGCAGATATCTGAAAATTATCATATCGTTAAATATTTTTTGTCAGACAAAATTTCCTTCAAACTTCAAAAATAACAAATTCCGTTCAAAGAACGGAAAATTTTGTTCCGGCTTTCTATCTGAAGACAAAATATACGGAGCCTATCAGCAGGATGAAGGCTATCAGATGGTTATAGTTGAAGGTCTGCGTCTTGAAGAAAATCAGGGCAAATACCACGAATACCAGAATGGAAATCACCTCCTGGATCACCTTCAGCTGAACCAGGGAGAACGGGCCTCCAAGATCCTTGAACCCGATCCTGTTTGCCGGTATCATGAACCAGTATTCTATGAAGGCTATTCCCCAGCTGATCAGCACTATGCCGGCCAGTCCCCACTTAGGGAGAAGGGTGTTTGTCTTGAATTTGAGCTGGCCGTACCAGGCCAGTGCCATGAAACTGTTGGATACTACCAGCAGCAATATTGTAAGCAGTGCCTTGCCCATATTTTTATCCTTAGATTAAAACCGGGCGCAAATATAGTGATTGTTCCCGTTCAGCTGACTATCCCTGTCCCTGGCTCTTCGGGGTTTGTCCCTTGACAGCCGGGGATATGTTCAATGTACGGCTAAATGTGAATGTTTCTCTGTCCGAAACGAAAATCTTCCCTTCTCTGATGACAAGAGTCAGAAGCTTTCTTTCGTACTCCTTTTTTCCTCCGTTTCTAAGCAGCTCTGGAAGGTGAGGCCTGTTGTCTTCCAGGAGAGCGTTCCTGACAACGTCCGGTATTTCCAGAATGAACCTGACTCTTCCGTTCTGGTCGCAGACCTGTATGCCTATATCGGTGAGAACAAACAGGTTGCCCTTAGAGTCAAAAGCCATCGGACCTTTAGAAACAGGAGCGTTACCGTATGAATGCAGCCAGTAGAATCTCTGTTCACTGAAATATGGAGAACGTGAGGTATTGCTGTCTGAATTATTGGAGATAGCCTGCCAGAGGCAATTGGTTTCTTTCTCTGTAAAATCGAGGCTCTTTTCAAGAACCAGAAAGCTGTTATCCGGATAATAAGCGGCATATACGATGATATCTTGCGAAGGCATTCTGCGACTTGTTTCGGTAATGATTCCGAATACATGAGGTAAGGTCTTGTCTATTTCTTTTTCCTTTACCCATTTTTCATCGGCGATGATATACTTGTCCAAAAAGTCGTTCTTTGATATTCCAGCCTTGACAGGCTCCGGGTAATCTCTCCAGAGCCAGACCATTACATCCTCGAAGATTTCTGCGGAACGCTTTACGGAATGATAGCCGTCGCTCCAGTCGTACTTGGCGTCATAGCCAGCAAAATCCAGGGCGGTGGAAAGCATCTGGTTGGCCTCGTACCAGTGGCCGAAGGTGGCATTCCAGACATCGTTGCTTCCGTCCTGGAGGAAAATCCTGAGCGGCTTCGGCTCGCACTTTCTGACAAACACCTGAAGGTCATTTCCGCCTCTCATGCTTACGAAAGTTCCCACTCCGCTGAACACTCTGCGGAAGAGGTCCGGCCTCTGCCAGGCAGCGTTGAAAGCAGCGATTCCTCCGCTGGAAAGCCCGAAGATCGAGCGGTCGTTAGGATCTTCTGAAATGCTGACTCCAACCTCTTTCTCAACAAACGTAATTATCTCTGTCTCAAGGAACTCCGCGAATCGTCCGTCGGTGAAGTCAAACTCGTTGGAGCGGTTGTAGCGGATGACATTTCCGTCTTTTCCCTTGATGACTCCAGGCTGGACGAAGATGCCTATGGTCACAGGCATTTTTTCCTCAGCGATGAGCTTGTCGAAGACCTTTGGAGCGTTGCATAGTATGCCGTCCAGTCCGATGTACAGGCAAGCCGGTTTCTTTCCGTCATATTGCTGAGGGATATAGACCTGCAGGTTTCTTTCCGTTCCGGGATAAAGGTCACCATCAGTCTTGTAGTCAAGAGATACGATCTTTCCCTGTCCCCAGGCCTGGCAAATTATCATCGCTGAGGCTAAAACTGTTGCAACTTTCTTGAGATTCATATTGCGGTATGTTTTTCTTTGTCCAAAGATAACAAAAAAGGTTGTCCTAAGGGGCAACCTTTTGATCAGATACATAGCCGTCAGCTATTTCTCAAACCTCTGGTTGAGAAGCTCCATCATCTTGATTACAGAGTAGGAGATTCTTGTACCAGGGCCGAAGATAGCGGCTGCACCGGCCTTGTAGAGAGCGTCATAGTCCTGGGCAGGGATAACTCCGCCGGCAACAACTATGATGTCCTCTCTTCCGAGTTTCTTCAGTTCGTTGATGATCTGAGGAACCAGGGTCTTGTGGCCTGCTGCAAGTGAGGAAACGCCAACGATGTGGACATCGTTCTCCACTGCCTGCTTTGCTGCCTCGGCCGGAGTCTGGAACAGAGGTCCCATATCCACGTCGAATCCGCAGTCGGCATAACCGGTTGCGACAACCTTTGCACCACGGTCGTGACCATCCTGTCCGAGCTTGGCAACCATGATACGAGGCTGGCGGCCTTCCTTCTTCGCGAACTCGGCAACCATCTTCTTTGCCTTCTCGAACTCGCTGTCCTTCTTGACCTCAGATGAGTAAACACCTACATTCATACGGATCTTTGCTGTGTATCTTCCTACTACCTCTTCGCATGCGTCAGAGATTTCTCCGAGGGAAGCCCTTGCCTTTGCAGCCTCAACTGCAAGAGCGAGGAGATTGCCCTTCTTGGTCTTCACGCACTCGGTGATAGCGGCCAGACACTGTTTAACTTTCTCGTTGTCCCTTGTCTTGTACAGCTTCTGCAGACGGGCTACCTGCTGCTGGCGAACCTTGGTATTGTCGATATCCAGGATCTTGATAGGATCCTCGTGGTCGAGACGGTAGCGGTTCAGGCCGATGATGGTCTCCTCGCCGGAGTCGATCCTTGCCTGCTTCCTTGCAGCGGCTTCCTCGATTCTCAGTTTAGGAATACCGGTCTCGATAGCCTTTGCCATACCGCCCAGTTTCTCAACTTCCTGGATATGTCCCCAAGCCTTGTGAGCCAGCTCGTTGGTCAGGCTCTCGATGTAGTATGAACCTGCCCAAGGGTCGATTGAACGGCAAACCTGGGTTTCCTGCTGGATGTAGATCTGGGTGTTTCTGGCGATACGTGCAGAGAAGTCCGTTGGCAGGGCGATAGCCTCGTCGAGTGCGTTGGTGTGCAGGCTCTGGGTGTGGCCCAGCGCAGCTCCCATTGCTTCGATACAGGTTCTTGCAACGTTGTTGAAAGGATCCTGCTCTGTAAGGCTCCATCCTGAAGTCTGGCAGTGGGTTCTCAAACTCAAGCTCTTAGGGTTCTCAGGATTGAACTGCTTAACGATCTTTGCCCAAAGCATTCTGGCTGCCCTCATCTTTGCAATCTCCATGAAGTGGTTGGTTCCGATTGCCCAGAAGAAGGAAAGACGCGGTGCGAACTTGTCAACAGGGATGCCTGCCTTGATACCGGTACGGAGATACTCCAGACCGTCTGCAAGTGTGTAAGCCATCTCGATGTCGTTGGTTGCACCTGCTTCCTGCATGTGGTAACCGGAAATTGAGATGGAGTTGAACTTAGGCATATACTGTGAGGTGTAGGCGAAGATGTCGCCGATGATCCTCATACTGAACTCAGGAGGATAGATGTAGGTGTTACGCACCATGAACTCCTTGAGAATGTCGTTCTGGATGGTACCTGCCATTTCCTCGAGCTTTACTCCCTGCTCCAGACCTGCCACGATGTAGAAGGCCATGATAGGAAGGACGGCTCCGTTCATTGTCATGGATACGGACATCTTTCCAAGAGGTATCTGGTCGAAGAGGATCTTCATGTCCTCAACGGAGCAGATACTTACACCTGCCTTTCCAACATCGCCGACAACCCTTGGGTTATCTGCGTTGTATCCTCTGTGGGTAGGGAGGTCGAACGCTACGGAAAGACCTTTCTGACCGGCAGCCAGGTTCCTTCTGTAGAATGCGTTGGACTCCTCAGCGGTGGAGAAACCTGCGTACTGGCGCACGGTCCAAGGCTTTTGGACATACATCGTGCTGTAAGGTCCTCTCAGGAAAGGAGCCACACCGGCAGCGTAATGCAGATGTTCCATTCCCTCCAGATCCTTTGCAGTGTAGTTGGTCTTTACAGCTATCTTTTCAGGGGTATTCCAAAGAACTTCCTTCTTTGCTGCACCCTTCTTTGCTGCAGGCTTTGCAGCTGACTTATATACTAAATCGTTGAATTTTGGACGCATAACTTTTCCTCCCCTTATTTGATAAGTTTTTCCTGATAAGCCTTCAGTGTCTCGAGCACGTTGCTGCGTACACTGATGAAGTTCTCGATACCCTTTGCAATCAGATCGTTCTTGCATTCAGGGTCTCCGGCTACAACAACGATTCCCTTCTTGCCCACGATCTTGGCAATCTGTGGAACCTCAACGGCATACTCGTCGTCTGAAGAGCATGCCACGATAATGTCTGCCTTAGCCTTCAGGGCAGCCTTTGCTCCCTCCTCAGGAGAATTGAAGCGGTTGTTGTCCACAACCTGGAATCCTGCCACTGCGAAGAAGTTGCAGGCGAACTGCGCCCTTGCGCGGCACATTGCCAGGTTTCCGTAGGTAACCATAAACGCCATTGGACGTTTCTTTGCCTTGTCTGTCTTGAACCTGAGTTCCTCGAAGGCCATAGCGCCTCTGTAAACCTCGAGAGGACGGCCAACCATTCCGGCCTTCTTCTTAGGAGCGGCCTTGCGGGTTACGGTCTTCTTGGTAACTTCCTTCTCCACAACCTCGGTGAAGTTAGGGAACTGGTTGGTTCCAAGGAGGGTATCCCTTCTGGTAGCTATGTTGGAATCTCTCTTCAGCGATGTCTCCTTGATGCTGTTCTGGATGGTCTCGGCCTTGAATGCCTCGACATATCCGCCGGCTTTCTCTATGGAGTTGAACAGATCCCAGGAGGCCTTTGCCACAGCATCGGTGAGCTCCTCGATATAGTAAGATCCGGCACCCGGGTCAACTACCTTGTTGAAGTGGCTCTCGTCCAGAAGCAGGCTCTGCACGTTACGGGCAATCCTGTTGGAGAACTCGCCCGGCTTCTTGTATGCGTGGTCGAAAGGAAGGACTTCCATAGAGTCAACTCCTCCGATAGCGCCGCTCATTGCCTCGGTGGTATCTCTCAGCATATTAACGTAAGGATCGTAAACTGTCTGGTTCCAGGAGCTTGTAACGGCGTGAACCTTAATCTTGCAGCTGTCTTCCTTCTTAGCCCCGTAAGCCTTTACGATATTGGCCCACAGCAGTCTTGCTGCACGGAACTTGGCAATCTCCATGAAGTAGTTGCCGCTGATGGATACGGTGAACTTGATCCTCTTTGCAGTTTCGTCAACCTTTACTCCGGCATCCTGCAGGAGGTTCAGGTATTCGCTGCCCATATTCATTCCGTATGCCAGTTCCTGGGTGATGGTGCTTCCCGCATCGTTGAAAGCGTATGAATAAACTCCGACAACCGTTATGTGAGGGAAGTCCTTGACCAGCTCGATGGCCTTTACCAGAAGTTTTGCAGCATCTGCCTTGCTCCATACTCCTGTGGCGTTAAGCTCCTTCAGAGGGTCATAGTCGAAAGAGGCCCTGATGGCTGAAGCCTTTGCGCCCTTCTCCTTTGCAACAGCTATGAAGTTCTTCAGGATAGACAAGTCCTTGCATCCCTTGAAGTTTACCTCAACGGCCTTGAGCTCGATGTCTTTCAGGAGAGCCTTCATGTCCGCCTTGAGGACTTTCTCTGTCTGGCTGAGGTCGAATCCAGGAGCGGTTACTCCCTTCATCATGCCGTCAAGAGCCAGGGCGTTTGCAGCCTTGAAGTCCTTTCCGACCATATAGTCCTGACGGATCAGCCAGTTGTTGTCGTCTTTGGTACCTCTTACGAAAGGAAACTCTCCAGCCTTTCCGCCCACTTCCTTAAGACCCTTCAGGTCCTCTGCGCGATAATAAGGCTGTACGGAGAAACCTTCCATTGTTCTCCATACGAGCTTCTTCTGGTAATCGGCACCCTTCAAATCCTTGATTATAGCATCTTCCCATACCTGTTTGGGAACGGGAGGAAACTCAGTAAATAATTTCTCTGCCATATTATTACTGTTGTTTGATAGGTGTATTATTTGTTGTAATCTTTGATATTGCTCAGTTGCAGTTTCAATAGACAGCAAATATAACAATTAATATTGTACTTTGTAAGCGTTTTAAGCCCAATTTGCTTTTTATTTCTAGCCGGTGTGGCAGCATTTGTCTTGCCTTAGATTTGGAGATGAAGTTTTTTTTCATACCTTTGCAGCCCGCAAAGAAAAAGGAGGTGGTATAAAGCATGATTATCGTTCCGATTAAGGACGGCGAGAACATAGAGAGAGCACTTAAGAAATTCAAGAGAAAGTTCGAGAAGACCGGCGTCATCCGCGAGCTCAGAGATCGCAAGACCTTTGAGAAGCCTTCTGTAAAGAAGCGCGCTCAGCTGATGAAGGCTATCTATGTGAAGCACCTTCAGACCAGCGAGGAATAAGGAGCACTGCTCCTGACATCTAAGGGTTGACCGCAAGGCCAGCCCTTTTTTCATTCTATTTGTTTAAATTTGCACATATGGGTGTGAAGGAGGATTTCATAGATTATCTGAAGGTCAAAAGAAGATACTCTCAGCGGACCGTAAGGCTTTACGGGGATGCTGTGGAGGATTTCCTCAGGCACTCTTTTCCTGAAAAGGAGCTCAGCGATGAAGATATCCTGTCTGCCCTCAAGTTCCAGCCGATAAGGGGATATGTCTCTTCCCTGATGGACCGTGGCTTTGATCCAAGGACGGTAAACCTGCATCTGAGTGCCCTCAGCACATTCTGCAACTTCCTTGTAAAGCAGCAGAAACTCCCGTCCAATCCAGTGAAGGAAATTGTTCGCCCCAAAGAGAAGAAGAGGCTCCCGTCATTCTTTTCTCCGGAGGCCCTTAAACTGTATTTCGACACTCCTGTGGCAGACGGTTATCTTTCTGTCCGGGGTCGCATGATAGTGACTTTGCTCTATGATACGGGATTGAGAAGGGCAGAGGCCGCATCGCTGAGACTCGGCGATATAGACATTTCCAGACGCACAATCAGCATCATCGGAAAAGGCAACAAGCAGAGAATGGTTCCTATTGTGGACTCCCTAGTGGAGAAGATAGGGGATTACCTTTTGCTCCGCGAGGAGTTCCAGAAAGAGCATAATAAAGAAGGCGACAGTTTCTTCCTCACCGATGCCGGAGGCCCTGCATACCCGGAATTCATCAACCGTACTGTCAAGGCGGAACTGTCAAAAGCCAAGGGGCTTTCCGGAAAGAAGACACCGCATACCCTGCGCCACAGTTTTGCAACGTCTCTCTTGAACAACGGAGCAGACTTGAACAGCATAAAGGAAGCTCTCGGCCACTCGTCTCTGGCGGCAACCGAAGTCTATACCCACAATTCCTTCGAGAAGCTAAAGGAAATCTACAAGACCGCCCATCCCAGGGCCAAAACCAAGAAATAATCTAAAAGAGATATGAATATGAAAAGGACTTTATTTATCGCGATTATGGCGGCATTGATATCTGCCACCTCATTTGCCCAAGACGCTAAATCTCAGACCGGTCTGAAGAAAGTCTATGATGAAAGCATCAACCAGATGGAACAGATAGACAAAGCCTTGATTCAGGCCAAGAAAGAAGGCAAATTCGTAATCTGCCAGGTTGGCGGCAACTGGTGCCCTTGGTGCCTGAAGTTTGCAGACTATATTTCCAAAGATTCAGACATCACCAAGATCATCAACGACAACTTTGTCTACATCCACGTGAACTACAACCCTAGAATGGCCAAAAGCAAGGATGAGGCTGTTGCCAAAAGGGCTGCTGCCCTTATGAAACGCCTGGACAATGCCGGAAGGTTCGGATATCCTGTCTTCATTGTCCTTGACAAGAACGGCAAGATTATTCATATCCAGGACTCCGGCTATCTGGAAGAAGGAGAAGGCTATAACAAGGAAAAGGTGATGCGCTTTTTCAAGAACTGGACCCCAAAAGCTGTCAACTCATAGTATACACCCCCATTTTATCCGGATATAATCGTTTATAAACGTTTATATAATTCGATTTTTGACAGAAATTGTCAAAATGCCGCTATATTTTTGAGCCGAAAAGTTAAATGCCCTCAAAAATAAAGAACTCCCACCGAAGCGGGAGTTTAGGTAAAAACCTTCGGCATATAGCCTTATTGTGATAAGATGTAGAATCTTACAATGCAAAGGTAGCAAACTTTGTTAATAAAGCAAATTAATGGTAATTTTATAGACAAATATTTATAGATTATGTCTAGAATTCTTGGCCTTGATTTAGGAACCAACAGTATTGGTTGGGCTATAGTTGATACTCAACAAGATGGATCCTATAAACTGTTTGATAAAGGAGTATCTATTTTTCAGGAAGGTGTTAAAATTGAAAAGGGGAATGAGTCCTCTAAGGCTGCCGAACGCACTGGATATCGTTCAGCAAGAAGGAGAATCTTCCGAAGAAAATTGAGGAAGATAGAGACTCTCAAAGTACTGGTAGATTTGGGTTGGTGCCCTTATTTGTCATCGGAACAATTGTCCGATTGGCGGTATAAAGACATTTACCCGAAAGTCGATGAGTTTATGCTTTGGCAGCGAACCAATGATGACGAGCAGAAAAATCCTTATTATTACAGACATCTGGCATTGACTCAAAAACTTGATTTGTCGAGGAAAGAGAACAGATACATAATAGGTCGTGTTATGTATCATCTTTCTCAGCGAAGAGGTTTTCTGAGCAATAGAAAGGAAAACACAAAAGAATCTGACGGAAAGGTTAAACAAGACATCTCTTCTTTGAACAAGGCAATTGAGGATAGTGGATGCAAGTATCTTGGGGAGTATTTCTATAGTATATATGGAAAGGAAAGGATCCGTACTCATTATACCTCAAGACAGAATTATAGGGATGAATTTGAAGAGGTATGCCGTATCCAGAATATTTCAGGTGATGTGAAAAAGCGTCTAGAACGGGCTGTCTTTTTCCAGCGTCCCCTAAAATCCCAAAAGGGTTCCGTCGGTCATTGTAAGTTTGAAACAAGGAAAACAAGATGCCCCGTTTCTCATCCTCGTTTTGAAGAATTCCGTATGTGGTCTTTCATCAATAACATCAAGGTTAAGACTCCATACGATGAAGATATGCGTCCGTTGAATGCTGAGGAAATAATTAAAATTCTTCCTCTCTTCTTCCGTAAAAGCAAGAAGCAGTTCCAGTTTGAAGATATAGCCAAAGCCTTGGCTGCGAGAGGGCAGTATGCTTTTTACAAAGATCAAGATGAAAAGCCGTATCGTTTTAACTACAAGATGTTTACATCTGTATCAGGTTGTCCTGTCATTGCCGGTCTTAAAGAAATCTTTGGAGACAACTGGGAAGAGGGTATCACTTCCAAGTATTTAGACACGAAAGGCAAGACTAAAGAGCAGATTGTAAATGATATCTGGCATGCTATGTTTTTCTTCAGCGATGATGAAAAACTTAGAGCCTGGGCTAAGGAAAAACTGCAGTTATCTGAAGAGGATGCCCTGAAATTCAGCAAGATCCCTGTCGGCAATGATTATGCCTCTCTCAGCTTAAATGCAATCAACAAGATACTTGCTTTCTTGCGTAGGGGATTCAAATATTCTCACGCAGTCTTTTTGGCCAATATCTCTAGCATTGTTCCTAAAGAAATTATTTCCAACCCCGAAAATCGTAAAATCATAGAACGAGAGATAGGTGTTATCGTTGATAATCCTTCGCCTACAAAAGAAACAACAGAGCAGAGGATCAAAGAATTCCTGATGGACAACTTTGATTTGGGCGCTGCTCATTATGAGAGGCTCTATCATCCTTCTATGATTGATGTTTATGCTAAATCTAACACAGGTTTCCTAGGCTCTCCGAGAACGAACTCTTTCAAGAATCCTATGGCTATGAGGGCTCTGTTTAGATTAAGGGCTCTTGTGAACGATTTGATAAAGAATGGCGAGATAGACAAAGACACTAAAATCCACATTGAATACAGCCGCTCTCTTAATGATGCCAACAGGCGCAAAGCTCTTGAAAGATATCAGCGAGATAGGGAGAAGAAGAACAACGAGTTCAGAGAAGAGATTATTAAACATTTCCGTGAACATGGCATTGATGCGCAACCGACACAGACGGATATTGAAAAGTATCGTTTCTGGGAAGAGCAAGGGCATATATGTCTTTACACAGGAGAGAGAATAGCTCTTTCTCAGTTCCTTGGCTCTAATCCGCAATACGACATTGAGCATACTATTCCACGAAGCTTGGGCGGAGAAGACGCTTTGGAAAACAAAACACTTTGTAACAACAAGTTTAACAGAGATGTAAAGAAAAACAAGATTCCTTCTCAATTGTCAAATCATCAGGAAATTCTTATCCGGCTTGAACCAGTAAAAGAAAGGATTGAGGAGCTTAAGAAACAGATAGAAAAACTGAAGGGTGGCAGTGCTGCAACCAAAGAGGTGCGAGACGCTATTATTCAAAAGCGCAGGCTTCTGGAATATGAAAGGAATTATCTTTCTGACAAGTACGGCAAATTCCTTATGAAGGAGGTTCCTTCCGACTATAGAAAGAATCAGGATGTTGACAACAGCATTATATCTAAGTATGCACGTCCTTATTTGAAGACCATCTTCACTCACATATACACAGTCAAGGGTTTGACCACATCACAGTTCCGCAAGATGTGGGGCCTCCAGGAGGACGAAAAGAAAGACCGTAGCACTTTCCTCAATCATACGGTAGATGCAATCGTAATAGCCTGCATCGGTCCTAAGGAATACTCCGAGATGGCTCACTATTACAAAGCCGACGAAGAGTTCAGATGGTTCGGAAAGAATCGTCCTACTATGCCTAAACCATGGACCACCTTTACTGAAGATGTTCAAAATATAAACAAGGAGGTTCTAGTATCTCATTATACACCTGATAATCTCAAGAAGCGTACTTATAAATTGTCGAGAAAGCGCGGCGAAATACAGAAAGGTCCGGACGGTAAGCCATTGATGACAAAGGGTGATACTGCCCGTTGCGCTCTTCATCTTGAGACCTTCTACGGAGCCATACAGAGAGGTGATGAAATCAAATATGTTGTACGAAAGCCTCTTTCATCTCTGGAGAAAACCGATGTTTCAAAGATTGTTGATGATGTTGTCCGCCAAAAAGTTGAGCAGGCGATAGAGGAGAAAGGCTTCAAAGACGCAATGGCTGGCCCTGTCTGGATGAATGAGGAAAAGGGAGTTCAAATCAAAAAGGTTAGAATCTTTACTCCTTCGGTTACTAATCCAATTCATCTTAAAGATCTGAGAGACAAGTCACGGTTTGACTACAAGCAGCAATTGAATGTTGCCAATGACAGAAACTATTGTATGGGTATCTATGAGGGAACTGATTCAAAAGGCAAGACAAAACGATCTTTTAAACTGGTGAATAATCTTAACGCTGTCGGTGCTGTCAATGAAGGTGTTTCTTTCAATATGATTCCGAATGAAGACAGCAATGGATACCGTCTTAAACATATTCTAAAGATTGGAACAATGGTTCTTCTTTACGAGAAAACTCCTGAAGAAATCTATGAAGCAAACCAGGAGGAATTGACCAGAAGATTGTATAAGGTTGTTGGACTGTCTGTTTTAAGTCTGTCTAACCGTGATTATGGAAGGGTGAATCTTTGGTACAATCAAGAATCCCGACCAGCGAAGGAGGTAAAAACAATTAATGGTGCGTTTATTAGAGGAGAAGATATACGAGCGGCTATCATGAATTATCACACACAGTTAAATGCATTGGTTGAAGGCTTCGATTTTACTCTTTCTCCTTCTGGAAAGATTCGTTTCATAAGAAGATAGTATTATGTTGAAGAAAGCGGTTTACTTCTCTAATCCGGCAAAACTGTCGCTGAAGAACAACCAGCTAATTGTGGAGTATAGGGATACTGATACGTCCAATCGTTCAGTTCCAATTGAGGATCTTGGCTATGTGATAATTGTCAACAACCAAATATCTCTGACCATTCCATTGATGAATGCATTGGTTGACAATAATACTTCGTTAATTATTTGTGGCAATAACCAGATGCCTCATTGTATGCTTCAACCGCTTGAGGCCAATACTGTTCAAGCTGAGGTTTACCGCGCTCAGATTGAAGCAAGCCTTCCGCTAAAGAAGAACCTATGGAAGCAGATAATAGAAGCAAAGATTAAGAATCAGTCGAAATTGCTTAATAAGTTGGGGAAAGATGGTAATCTGCTAGCCCCTTACTATAGAAATGTGAAGAGCGGAGATTCAGATAATAAGGAAGGTGCAGCGGCCCGGATTTACTGGAAACAATTGTTTGGGGAGGATTTCATCCGAAATAGGGAGGGTGGTGATCCTAATGCTGTCTTGAATTATGGTTATGCGATCTTGCGTGCAGCTGTAGCAAGGGCTTTGATGGGTTCTGGACTTTCTCCGGCATTCGGCATTTTTCACAGGAACCGCTATAATGCTTTTCCTTTGGCCGATGATATTATGGAGCCATACCGTCCTTTTGTAGATGAATGTGTATATAACATTTTGACGTTAGGGGAGTGTGAATTGAACACTAGGGTAAAAAGCGATTTGGTAAAAGTTTTGTTCTGCGATACCTCTTTCCCTAAAATGAAACGTCCGTTGGATGTGGCCTTGTCTATGACTACGGCTTCTCTTGCCAAGTGTTTTTCGGGAGAAGTAAAGTCTATTGCATACCCGTCAATATGAGCGAGATTCGCTTGAACGAATATAGAATAATGTGGTTGTTTGTCTTCTTTGATTTGCCGACAAACACGAAAACCGAACGCCGTAATGCAGCCAAGTTCCGCACATTGCTTATGCGTGACGGCTTTTCGATGATGCAGTTTTCAGTGTATGTCAGAAATTGCGCTTCTTATGAAAGCTTACAGGTTCACACAAAAAGGGTTAAAGGAATTCTTCCGCCAAGTGGGAATATAAGTTTGCTGAGTGTAACGGACAAACAATATGGGGATATGCAAAACTACTGGGGAAAGATAGAGGGACTGAAGAACGCCGAGTCTCAACAGTTAGAGTTATTTTAGTTATTTTTGAATGAAATTTCTGACATCATACATCACTTCATAGGCCCTTAAAGATGTTTTTTGCTTTGAGAGCACGTTTCTAAATAGCGGTATTTCAGCAGAAAAAACAACCTAGGTTGTGGTTTGATGTAGAATCAAGATAGATTACAACTTGGAATCTGACGTGTTTCCGTCTCGTGCGTTGTGGTTTGATGTAGAATCAAGATAGATTACAACACTTCTTTAGCTATTGTATCTATAATAACGGTTGTGGTTTGATGTAGAATCAAGATAGATTACAACTCCGGCGGGCATCCAGGAAACCAGCAAAGCGTTGTGGTTTGATGTAGAATCAAGATAGATTACAACCATGTCGCGTATTTCAGTACCTTAAGCGTGTTGTGGTTTGATGTAGAATCAAGATAGATTACAACGATTCCCGGTGGGACTACCAAGAGTTGCAGTTGTGGTTTGATGTAGAATCAAGATAGATTACAACATCGTTTACCTACTAATCCAAACAAATTTGTTGTGGTTTGATGTAGAATCAAGATAGATTACAACTTACGGAAACACTATCGTATCTGGCAATACGTTGTGGTTTGATGTAGAATCAAGATAGATTACAACCCAAGCAAGATATTCCGCATAATCAACACGTTGTGGTTTGATGTAGAATCAAGATAGATTACAACTTGTCTCTTTGCTCACAGACTCCGAAAAGGTTGTGGTTTGATGTAGAATCAAGATAGATTACAACTTTAAACGACATTGAATACCACCTGTCAGGTTGTGGTTTGATGTAGAATCAAGATAGATTACAACATTTGTCTGTTAGGCTTTATGGTACTATTAGTTGTGGTTTGATGTAGAATCAAGATAGATTACAACTTCCTGGCGTTCTCGCTGTCCATCCAGGCGGTTGTGGTTTGATGTAGAATCAAGATAGATTACAACAATGATAAAAATTTTGAGTTAGTAAAATAGTTGTGGTTTGATGTAGAATCAAGATAGATTACAACAATGATAAAAATTTTGAGTTAGTAAAATAGTTGTGGTTTGATGTAGAATCAAGATAGATTACAACTTTGTTATGCTCTTTTCTTAAAAAATTCAGTTGTGGTTTGATGTAGAATCAAGATAGATTACAACACCGCCTCAATACGCCTGGCATCCACGATGGTTGTGGTTTGATGTAGAATCAAGATAGATTACAACAAAGATTAACAAAGAACACGAGCAGTTAAGTTGTGGTTTGATGTAGAACCAAGATTGATAACAATATGGCAAAGAGAAACTGTATTGTTGTCTGGGCATTATTTTGCTATCTAACCCCACTTTAAGCCGTTTCAAAAATATTTAAACGATTATAAACGTTTATAACCGTTTAAGTTTCGGATTCTCTTTTTGCAATTTCTTTTCTTTGTTGCGCTGCAAACATATCAACATATAGGTTGATATTTGGGCTATTATTGTTAAATTTGCAAATGATATAGAAAATGAAATTTGAGAAATTGATTGAAGATGGTCGTCTTTGGGCGGCACAGTATGAAGGAGATGATTATAATGCGTTCGATCTTACCTTTTCTCAATGGACAGATGTGAAATGGCTGAAAGACTTTTTTACGCGAAATATCAATGATTTGTCTTCCTATTTTCACATTACTGATTTGGACGAGGCGATTTTTGATACAATAGATGATGCGGCGACATTAGAATGCCTAATGCTGGATATTAACCCAGATGTCAGTCTAGATGAAATATTTAGGCCTTTAGAAAATTTTAGAATAAATGAGGCATTGCTAGGACGGGAAAAAGTTAAGGGTCATAACGAGAAACATGCGTCATGGTTAAGGCTATATGCTATAAAACTACAACCTAATCGCTATATTATTACAGGAGGGGCAATTAAATTAACAGCGATGATGCAGGACCGTGAGCATACTTTGATAGAATTAGCTAAACTCAATAAAGTCAGAGAACATTTATTATCCTTAGGAATAGTGGACTATGAAGGTTTTTTAGATAACAATAACGACGATGACAGACAAACAGTTACAAATACTTGAAGCGCACGAGATCCATACTGATTGGCGAAAAAGATCGGACTGGAGGAGAACCAACAAGTTTTGGCTGAGATATTCTCGTGCCATAGCATTAAAGGTCTTGCATAGGCTGGACGAACTGAAAATGACGCAGAGGACACTTGCCAAGAATCTTAATTGTTCTCCTCAATATGTATCAAAGCTTCTTAAGGGCCAGGCAAATATGACTCTTGAAACGATAGCTCTCCTTGAGATTATTCTTGACCTTGATTTGGTCAATTCTTCTTTTTCTGTTGCCAAGAGTTACAATATATCTGATGACTCATCCAAGATTGTCGCCGAGCCGAATGGAGTGGCAATAAAAAAGATTTGGTTTGAAGAAGAGTGGCTTTGCGGTTCAGACGAGAAGGGAAATGTTTATCGTCAGTCGCTTCTATGGTATCCTGAGCTTCGGAATGCATCCAAAGATGATCGGATGAAGTACCGGTTTGGTATGGAAGGAATTCATTGGCCTGATTTGGATGTGGATATCAGTTTTGAGAGTTTTTGGTATAGCGATGCCATTCCTTCTGCAATACAGAGATTCTTTCTGGAGCACAAGGAAATCAATGTTGCTGAGTTTGCAAAAAAAGCAGGGCTGAATGCAACCATGCTAAGAAACTATATTAATGGCTTCAAGACTCCTTCTAAAGAAAGGGAGAAACTGATTCTTCAGAAAATCAAAGAATTGGGAGAGGAGTACGTGTCGGTTTCGTCGTCCGGGAGCTGGCCTGTGCCGTTGCAGTCCGGGCAGCGAAATTCTATGTAGCCTTTCTTGTCGCAGGTCATGCAGCGGTTATGGCCTTCACCGTTGCAGACAGTGCAGGTGATCTGGCCGGTTGCCTTGCATCTTTCACAGTCAAAGTAGCCCTTTCCGCCGCACTTGACGCAGTTAGGGTTTATACCGTGGCAGTGAGGGCAGACAATGGTGCGGCCGCCTCCGCAGAAGGTGCATCTGATCATCTTGTTGCCGTTGCAGGTAAGGCACTGCGTGTAGCCCAGGCCTTTGCAGGAGTAGCATTCATTGCGGTCCATTCCGGTGCCTTTGCACCTTTCGCAGACTTTATCCATGCTCAGCAGCACAAAGGCGCCCAATATTGCCGCAAGGCACATTCCGGTTGTTCTCAAGAATCTTTTCATAGTATCTATCTGTTTCTTGTTTTATTATTTACTTGTGTCTATTTACCAATAAAATCGCCATCTTTCCACTGCCCTTGATGTTCTATTGTAACTCCGTCTTCCTTGTAGGAGATGCCGTAGCCGTCGAACTTTCCTGCTTTGAAGTTACCTTTGTAGATAAGCTTGCCATTCTCGTCATACCATACTCCGTAGCCTTGAGCAGAGCTCACAGTCTTGCCTTCTTCGTCTGTGAAAAGCGCAACGGTGCCTTCAAATTTCTTGACGCCGTTTTCATAGTATCTGACTACCTGTCCGCAAGGAAGGTCTTTTGAAAAATCTCCTTTGGCGCGGATATTTCCGTTTTGGTAATACCATACGCCCTGGCCTTCCCAAATGCCATTCACAAAGTCTCCTTCATACATTTTGCTGCCACCGTCAAAATACTCTGTTCCGTGGCCGTCCAATCTATAGCCGTTGGAGAAGGTTCCGGTATATTCTATGCTTCCGCTCTTGTAATAGGATGTTCCAGGTCCATTTGGCTGGTCGTCCATAACCTGTCCTGTATATTCAACCTTGCCGTCCGGGTAATAATACGTTCCTTGACCTTCCGGGCTGTCTTCTATCCATTGTCCGGTGTAAATTTTTGTTCCGTCTTCTTCACGATAAGAGGTTCCAACTCCTTCAAAATAGCCATCCTTGAAAGTGCCTTCATAGCACTTGAAACCATTTTCCCAGTACGCCTCTCCGTAGCCGTCCATATATCCCTCTTTCCACTGGCCGGCGTATTCCAGCTTCCCGTTTTCGAAATAGGATGTGCCGGTGCCGTGGAACTGGCCGTCTTTGAACATGCCTTCATATTCCTTGTTTCCGTTGGCATAGTACATTATTCCCTTGCCGTTTGGTATGTTGTTGGAGACTTCTCCCACATATTTGCCGCCGCTTTTTGCAGGGAGTGTCTGCACGTTGTTTTGTGAATAGCAAATCGCTGAGAAAAGAATCAGAATATAAAAGATTGACAGACGTTTCATGACAGTGTTTTTTTGTTCTCTCTACAAAAGTATAAAAATAGTGCCAGGTTTTGCTGTTCGGCTTCTTTTTTGTATATTTACAATACAGTTTAACCAATTAATTAAGGAGGTTATTATGGAAATTAGAATCCAATCAGTTAAGTTTGATGCTGATGAGAAGCTTCTTGCATTTGTAGAGAAGAAGGTTGAGAAACTGGAAAAGTTCTTCGATGGTTTTATGGAGGCAGATGTCACCCTGAGTTTGCTCCCTGATCAGTTGAACAAGGAGTGCAAGGTGAAATTGCAGGTTCCTACAGATGATATCATCGTTACAAGGAACGCCAAGAGCTTTGAAGATGCAGTTGTAGATTGTGTAGACGTGCTTAAGGGACAGCTGGTTAAGCTAAAGGAAAAGAAGTTCGGCAGATAAGAGTAAACCTGTCAGAAGAACAGGTTTACGATATCTTCTGAAGAAATACCGGCAAAGTAGGCATCCAGATTCTGGGTGCCTATTTTCTTTTGTATGTCTTGTCTGGTGTGGGGGGTACCGATGAGTTTCCTTGTGAATTCCTCCGTTGGGCGGGTGAAGAAATAGTCTCCCCTGATGTCCAGGTCTTTGATCAGGCCGCCTTCTGCGGTAAGGTATAGTTCAACGATGCCCTTGGGGAAGCGCCTGGTGGCTGTAAAATTGTATCGCGGAGACTTGCCGAAATTCCACTGGTCCGTGCTGTAGCGGGTTTCCCTGAGGTGGTTGATGCGGTTGAGCTGGTCTTCTGTGAATGTGTAAGGCGTTATGTCCTTAACCTTCGAGCATACATATTTTCCAAGGAAACCGGTGAACCAGAGGATATCGGCGTCTTTGTCCTTGAGATGTTCGCTGATGTTGGTTACCCTTTTGACATTGCTTTTGACGGCCTTGCCGATGAATTTTTCCGGCCTTGGTTTCAGGGCTTTGGAGAGATCTGTCTTGCTTACCTTGAACATCAGGGTACCGTGCATAAGGATGCGGTTCTTGTGGATGCAGATGGCGTTGCCGGAGAATTTCTTCCCGTCTATGGCAAGGTCGTTTCTTCCCTGGAGTTCCGCGTTTACGCCAATGCTTTGGAGCGCTTCAATTATAGGGGATGTGAACCTTTGGAACAATTCCGCCGGATCGATGGCGGCTTTGGATTTGTCAGGGGTGATGTTCTGGATGAAGGTGAAGTTGAGGTTTCCCAGATCGTGGAAAACAGCACCTCCTCCGCTGAGGCGTCTTACAACCGAAATGCAGTGCTCTTTTGTATAGTCTGAGTCTATCTCGGCGATGGTGTTCTGATATCTTCCAACTATTATGGACGGGGAATTTCTCCATAGACGGAATATGTCTTCCGTCATATTCTTGAGAAGGAATTCCTCCTCTGCAAGGTTGAAATAAGGGTCAGTGGATGTGTCTTGGATATAGAGCATCGGTTAGCGCAGTTCCCTGATTACAAAGCGGCGGGCGAGGACTCTGATGAGCCAGGAGCAGATCCAGTAGCATATGCAGCCGGCTACGAAGCCGAACAGGGCTCCGCAAACCACATCGCCGAGGAAATGGCGGCCAAGATAAATGCGGCTGTAGCATACGCCTGCCGCCAGAAGGAAAATCAGCAGAGTGTAACCCTTGCGCTTAATGAACAGGGAAGTAACGGTTGCAAGACCTATTATGTTGGCTGCATGGTTGGAAACAAAGCTCCAGGCACCGCCCTTCCCGTCCGGTGTGCGGACAAGGTCCCAGATATAGAAGTCATATCCCGGCCTGAGGCGATGGAAGTAAGGCTTGATAATATCGTGCCCCACCTTGTCCGTTATAAAGAAAGTCATGACGGCAGCCAGAACTATCAGTCCGGTCAGAACCCAGTTGTTGAAATACTCGCGTCTCCTGATTTTGAAAGTCCGTCTGGAAAGAAGGTACAGGAGTATTATCACATAAATGGGAATGAGGGTGTACTTGTTGGTAAAGACCAGCATGACATTGTCCCAGAAAGGTGAATGCCAGCTGTTTATGGCAACGGAAATTTGCCTGTCCAGATTGATCAGTTGGTCTATCATTACTTATGCAGTGTTTCCCAGATGAGGTCCTTGAGTTCCTGGATGCCCTCTCCGGTTACGGAAGAGATGAAGACATAAGGAACTTTCTTTGGCACTTTTCTTCTCAGCGAAGAGATCAGGTCCTTGTCTCCTCCAAGCAGGTCGCACTTGGTTATGGCGAGGATCCTGTCCTTGTCCAAAAGTTCCGGATTATACATTTTGAGTTCGTTGAGAAGTATCTTGTATTCCTTGGCAATCTCCAGATTCTCTGCGGATACCAGGAAAAGGAGAATGGAATTCCTTTCTATGTGCCTGAGGAAACGGTGTCCCAGGCCTCTGCCCTCGTGAGCGCCCTCGATTATGCCAGGAATGTCTGCCATCACGAATGACTGGTCGTCCCAGTAACGGACGATTCCTATGCTTGGTTCCAGTGTCGTGAAGGCATAGTCCGCAATTTTGGGATGTGCTGCTGATACTGTGGATAGCAGTGTGGACTTTCCGGCATTAGGGAAACCAACGAGTCCCACATCTGCGAGAACTTTCATTTCCAGGATGAACCAGCCTTCGCTGCCAGGTTCACCTTCCTGGGCGAACTTCGGAGTCTGGCGTGTGGCGCTCTTGAAGAAAGCGTTGCCTTTGCCGCCCCTTCCGCCTTTGAGAAGGGTGCACTTCTGGCCGTGTTCTGTGACCTCTCCGATGATTTCTCCAGTTTCCGCATCCTTGGCGACAGTCCCCAGAGGAACTTTCAGGATAACATCCTTGGCATCTGCACCTGTACAGAGGTTGCTGCCTCCGTTTTCCCCGTTTTCCGCGGAGATATGCTTGCGGTACTTGAGACTGATAAGGGTCCACATCTGGCTGTCTCCCTGCATAATGACGCTTCCGCCACGTCCGCCGTCGCCGCCGTCCGGGCCACCCTTGTCTATGAACTTCTCCCTGTGGAGGTGCATAGAGCCGTTGCCTCCGTTTCCGGAAGTCAGGTGCAGCTTTACATAATCGACGAAATCAGTGTTGGGCATGGCTTTGGCGCGTTTTGCCGGTTTCCTTCAGTCCAGTTCCCTGCATATGCACTGGAAAACTTCCTCAATGGTCTGCTCTCCAGGTATCTCGCAATAGTTTCCGGCTTTCTTGTAATAATCTATAAGCGGTTCAGTCTTGGCGTGGTAGGTGTCTATCCTGTTCTGGATGGTGGCAGGGTCAGCGTCATCCTTGCGGCCCTCTATCTTGGCACGGTTGGCAATTCTCTCGAATATGGTGCTGTCTTTTATTACCAGGGAAAGAACCTTGTCAACCTTGCTGTCCTGCCCTGCGAGCATCTTGTTCAGCATCTCGGCCTGGGCAATTGTTCTCGGGAAACCGTCCAGCAGGAATCCGGCAACCTCAGTATTTGAGGCGAAAGTGGAGCGGATCATACCGACCACCACCTCGTCCGGAACAAGGTTTCCACCCTCTATCAGTTGCTTGGCCTGGAGCCCAAGTGGAGTTCCTGCTGCCATTTCTTTCCTAAGCAGGTCTCCTGTGGAAATATGCAGGAGATTATATTTCTCGGCGATGAATTTTGCCTGGGTGCCTTTACCGGCTCCCGGAGGCCCGAACAGAATATAGTACTTCATAATTATCTGACGTTTATAGCCTTGCGTTTTTCTGTCTCTTCTGGATCCAGCACATAGATATCCTTGAGGTTACGGCCTATCTGGTCGTAGTCCAGGCCGAAGCCCACGATGAAATCGTTCGGGATGCTGCAGGCCGGATAGTCTATCTTTATGGAGCCCTTGTAGCTGTCCGGCTTGAACATAAGGGTAGCTATGCGGACGCTTTTTGCTCCGTTGTTTCTCAGAATCCTGTCGAGTTCCATGATGGTGCCTCCAGTGTCCACGATGTCTTCAACCACTACAACATTGCGGTCTTTTACGCTCTGGGTGAGACCGAGCATCTGCTTAACCTCTCCGGTTGAGGACGTGCCCTCATAGGAGGCGAGGCGTATGAAGCATGTCTCGCATTCCATGTCGATTCGTTTCATGAGGTCTCCGAAGAACATGAAACTGCCGGTCAGAACTCCCAGGAAAATAGGAGTATGCTCACCTTTGAGATCGTTGTTGATTTTTTCTGCAACCTCGTCGATTGCTTTCTGGATTTCCTCGTAAGACATATAGAGCTTGAAGCTCTTGTCGTATAGCTGGACGTTTTTCATGGCAGTGTGTTGTTATCAGGTCCAAATTTAAGTATTTTTGCAGTATAAACATATAAAAGTCCGGTATGAAACCTCTAGTCAGCATAATTATGGGCAGCACCTCAGACCTCAAGGTCATGGAGGCTGCGGCCAAGTTTCTGGAAGAAATGGAAATACCTTTCGAGGTCAACGCCCTGTCGGCTCACCGCACGCCTGAAATGGTAGCTGAGTTTGCCAAAGGTGCGGCAGGACGCGGAATCAAGGTCATAATCGCCGGGGCTGGCGGAGCGGCTCATCTGCCTGGAGTCATCGCCGCCTCCACAAACCTTCCTGTAATAGGAGTTCCAATCAAGAGTACAAATTCTATCGAGGGACTGGACTCCATCCTGTCCATCCTCCAGATGCCTGGCGGAATACCAGTGGCAACGATGGCCCTTGACGGGGCAAAGAACGCGGCTGTCTTCGCAGTTCAGGTACTTGCCCTGACGGATCCTGTGATTGCAGAAAAATCCGCACGATTCAAAAGCGAACTTGCCGGCAAGATAACAAAGGCTAACGGAGAACTCAAGAAACTGGATTACAAGTTCAAGGTAAACGGATAAAACGTTTAAGAGTAACTTGTCCGAATAATGTCCGTTTAGCGGACACAGTCAATTGTACGATATGGCATCCTGCCCTTGCGGCGGGGTGCTATTTTTGTGCCTATGAGATATTTGATATTGACCTGTGTGCTAGTTGCTTTTGCCAGTGTACGCACAATGGCGCAGACAGAAGATGCGGTGGTCGAGGAACTCACCGATTTGGCTGGGGAAGATGTGGCTTTGATGGGGGAGGATATGATGTACCATCTCCAGAGGCTGAGGCGGCATCCGCTGAATATTAATTCAGCATCCAGAGGCGCCATGGAAGGGACAATGCTCTTTACTCCGTTCCAGATAGAATCTATAATGAACAGAATCGCCTCAAGCGGGCCGATACTTTCTTTTGCGGAACTTGAACTTCTTTACGGGTTTGATGAAAAGACTGTGGAAAGGATAAAGCCGTATGTGGTTTTGGGAGAGGCGGTAAGACGTTCTGACAAATTCCTGAAGGATGAAAGCACGAGCATCTACAGCCGTTATCAGAGAGTCCTTGATCCGGCTAGCGAACAGCATCTTCTGAGGATAAGGTCATCTTACCTGGACCGTGTGGACATTTCCGCCGTAATAAAAGGTTCTTCCACGCAAAAACAGCAGGATAATTATGCAACAGGAGGGTTGGCTTACTCGGGACTTAAACTGGGGGCAATAAAGATAGACAAGATAGTTCTGGGAGATTTCTATGCCCGTATGGGCCAGGGCCTTGCAGCCTGGAACGGATTCTCGTTTTCAGGAGCTGGTGAGACTTCCGGCTATGCCAGAAATGCGGAACCGTTATCGCTTTACACGAGTTCAGACACATCCAGGCTTTTGAGGGGTGGGGCTGTTTCCGTTTCAGCGGGTAAATTAAGGATAAATGCGGGATATTCATTTCTGGGAGAAGAGAGTGTTTGCGGTTTAAGCTATACCGGAAGAAGAACAAGGTACTCTTTGAATTATTTCAGGAAAGAGCGGGTCGGTAGCGTAGTTGCGGCGGATTTGCTTGCAGGTCTTCCGGGTACCGTGGTGTTTGCGGAAGGAGCCTGGAATCCGGAGACTTCATCTTTTGCTGCCGTGGGAGGCGCGAGTCTGGAAATGGAGAAGGTTACACTTCACTTTCTTCTCAGGGGGTACGGAAAAGACTTTTCCTCACCGATTGGTGGAGCATATTCATCGCTGAGCAAAATCAGCAATCAGCAGGGAGTGTCGCTGAGGATGACGGGTGCTCTCTACAGGAAAACAAGTTTCGCGGTTGGGGCAGACTATTCAGCATATCCGGCACCGAGGTACAGAGTAAAGGATCCGTCATCAACTTTTAAAGGGTACGTGAAACTGTCCTGGGATGATTCCTCATTCGGCTCGGCGGCAGATAATGAATTGTGGATCAAGGGATACATAAAAAGAGATGTCAGATATTCTTCTCCCAGGGAGAAAGAACAAACCATAAGCCTCAAGACCGGAGGGAAGGTTCTGTTATTGTCCGGTGTCAGCTTGTTGCTGAGAGGGGAGTTGAACACTCTGGGAGGCCGGGCCATATCCTCATATCTGAAACTGGAAAAAAGGAATATTGGATGCACTGTCGGCGCTGCAGTGTTTCACGTTAGGGATTGGGCGGCAAGGATTTATTTCCCTGAAGCAGAACTTCCGTACTCTTTCTCATCTCATCTTCTTTATGGTCAGGGAACGGATTTGGGCTGCCTGGTAAGGATAAGGCCCAGCCGGTGGCTGAGCCTTTATCTGAAATATCAGTACAGAAGGGGAGTCTCCACGGCAAAAGCAGCCGTTAAGGTTGAACTCTAGAGTTCGTCTCCCCTCATCAGTTTCTCGTAATAGAGGTCTATCTTTCTGAGCTGGGCCGGAATATCTATGTTCTGAGGGCAATGGGATACGCAGTGTCGGCATCCGATACAATGGTCTGCCATCCTTTCGGGTGCAAGTTTCCTGGCATATCCTACAAGGAAGGCTTTCCTGGCTTTTCTGTAATTTGGATCCTGGTTGGATTTTGGCATATTCCCATCGTTAATGCATTTGTTGTAATGCAGAAGATTGCCCGGTATGTCTATTCCGTAAGGGCAAGGCATACAGTACTGGCAGTCGTTGCAAGGGATTGTAGGGTATTTGAGAAGCATCTGGGCGGTCTGCTCCAGAAATTCCTTGTCTTCTTCCGTAACAGGTTCCAGCGGACAGTAACTGCGGAGATTGTCCTGAAGGTGTTCCATATAAGTCATTCCGCTCAGTACGGTCAGTACTCCCGGGAACGAGCCAACCCAGCGGAAAGCCCAGGAAGCTATGCTGCTCTGAGGCTTGCGCTGTTTCAGTGTCTGTGCAACGTGCTCATGGACATTGGCCAGTCTTCCCCCCAGCAGAGGTTCCATAATCACGACAGGAATGCTTCTTTTCTGAAGTTCATTATAGAGATACTCGGCATCCTGGTTTCTCTTGTTAAGTTCGTTGGCGTGCTTCCAGTCCAGATAATTCATCTGAATCTGAACGAAGTCCCAGTGATATTTATCGTGATTTTCAAGCAGATAGTCAAAGACCTTCACATCTCCGTGATAGGAGAATCCTAGATTACGGATTCTTCCGGCTTCCCTTTCCTTGACAAGATAATCCAGCATTCCGTTCTTGAGATAACGGTTTTCAAAAGTTTCGAAATCCCCGTTTCCCACACTATGGAGAAGATAGTAGTCGATATAATCCACCTTCAGTTTCTTGAAGGAATTATGGTACATCTCTATAGACGCTTCCCTGCTCCAGGTGGAAGGTGCAAAATTGGAAAGTTTTGTCGCGATGGTGTATTCTTCCCTCTTGTGCCTGGAAAGGGCTATTCCGGTAGCCTCCTCGCTCTTTCCCTTGCAGTAGGCAGGGGAGGTGTCGAAATATGTGACACCGTGCTCTATCGCATAGTCTACCAGCCTGTTCCACTGTTCCTGGTCAATGGCGCTGTCGGATTCTCTTGTACTTGTATTGTCTATGCTCGGTATTCTCATGCAGCCATATCCCAGAAGGGAAACTTTTTCTCCAGTCTTGGGGTTGGTGCGGTATGTCATCTTGTCTGTCGGAATCGGACCCAGAGGCCCGCTTTCAACAGTTTCATTGTCTTTGTTTTTGCAGGAAACTATTCCTCCGGAAAGGGCTGCAGCCCCCAAAATCGCCGAGCCAATTCCAGCCTTCTTTACAAAGCTTCTTCTGCTGATGTTTTTCTTTTCCATATCCTTGGCTCTTAGATTAGTTTATGCTGCTGATGTCCTTCCACGTATATTGCGCTCAGCGGGCGAACAGGACATACATATTCGCAGGCTCCGCAACCTATGCATTTTGTCTCGTCCACAACCGGGAATTTTGGTCCCTTCTCATCATCCGGATCCACTTCAACAAGGGAGATAGCGCCTGTAGGGCAATGCCTTGCACAGTTTCCGCAATGGATATTGTCTGTCATAGGGAGACAAAGCCCTCCGTCCCAGACTGCGTGGCCTATCTGGATTGAGGATTTCTCCTCCCTGGTTATCTTCTTGATTGCTCCCGCAGGGCAGACCTCGGAGCACTTGGTGCATTCCGGGCGGCAATAGCCTTTTTCGTATGAAGACCTCGGCTGCATCAGTGTCATAAGGTCAGATGACGGCCTGAGCACCTTGTTAGGGCAGACTGCAACGCATAGCTGACAGCCGGTGCAATGGCTTGTTAGATGGTTCATTCCTACGGAGCCTGGAGGAGTTATCTCTGTTTCTCTCTTGAGGACTTCCTTCGGGATTATCGGGGCAAGGCCTCCATCGGTGAGCTTGTCTTGAGCCCTGGCGGCTGCAGCGCTCGCAGCCAAGACGGCAGTTGTCGCGATAAAAGACCGTCTTTCCATTCCAGAAGTTTTCTCAGCGACAGGTTCTTCTTTATAACGTTTTGCAGTATAGGTGATTGCATCTTTTTTGCACTTGGAGATACAGTCTCCGCAGACAACGCATCTGGAATAGTCTATCTTGTGGTTCTTGATGTCTATGCAGGAAGCCTTGCAGTTCTTTACGCACAGATTGCAATTGACGCATTTGCTCTTGTCTATTACCGGGCGGAAGATGGAGAACCTGGCAAAGAAACTAAGCACCGTTCCCACCGGGCAGATTGTGTTGCAGTATGTTCTTCCGTTTCTCCAGGCAAGCACCAGCAGGACAACAAAAGTTGCTGCGGCTATGATAAAGGTAGGAAGAGACCTGATCCACACGTCCTTGTGGTAGAAAGTGTAGCTGTTTGCCCTCTCGGCGAAATATGCCAGGACATTGTTGCCCCAGGTGTAAACCGGGGAGAACAGGTTCTGGGCAATCCTTCCGAAGGAACTGTAAGGGGCCAGCAGGGCAACCAGGCTTGCAACTCCGAAAATGATTGCCAGAATAAAAATACCCAGCACACCGTACCTCAGCCAGTTCTTGGCCTTGGAATATGTGTAGCGGTTTTTCTTTGCGCGCTTGCCCATCCATCCGAAGACATCCTGAAGGATACCCAGAGGACAAATCACTGAGCAATATATTCTTCCGAATACTATTGTCAGTAGTAGAAGGGCGGCGATGATGATTACATTCAATGCCAGCACAGCCGGCAGGAACTGGATCTTTGCCATCCATCCGAAGAACCTGTGAAGTGTTCCGGTAAAGTCCAGGAACAGCAGCGTTATAAGGATGAAGAAGATGGTGGCAAGAAGGACACGTATTCTTCTAAGCATATGGTTTTATTTGACACGTAGTTTCTTTCCTGCGTGGATTGTGGACTTGGCGGTAAGGCCGTTAAGTTTCAGCAGTTCGTTCAGGCTTATGTTGTTTTTCCTTGCGATGCCATATAGGGTGTCTCCCTTCTTTACAGTGTAATACTTTGCACCTCCTGAACTTTTAGCGGAACTACCGTTAGACTTGGATGAAGAACTGCCTGAACCGCTTGAGGCGGAAGATGAAGAGCGTGGAGGGTTTGATACAGCGTTGCGATAGATAATCAGGGTGCGCCCGGTCTTTACAGACTTAGTCTTGGCAGACATGTTGTTCCAGTCCTTGATTTGGGCTACGGTCACGCCGTATTTCTTTGCAATCGAAGCCAGAGTCTGGCCCTTTCTGACCTTATGGTATATCCTCGTGGCTCCGCTGTCGTCACCGCTCTTGTAACGGCTGTATACGATAGGGTTGAAGAAAATACTGTCTTTGTAGCTGTAGATGGTCTTTTCGTTGTCAACGAAAGGAGCCGTATAATTGTAAGGGAGTCTCAGGAGCATTCCCTTGCTGTCGCCCGGTATGATGTCTCTAAGATACTGAGGATTGAGTTCGCGGAGTTCCTGGACTGGAATGCCGATAACCTCGGAAATCTGTTCGAAGTGCAGGTTCTTGTGGATCATGAAAGTGTCTACGTGAGCCGGCATTGTAGGCTTGTCAGGAACTATGTTGTAGTTCTGGTAATATTTGAGCATGTACAGCGCTCCCACAAATGACGGCATATATCCTCTGGTCTCTTTTGGAAGGTAAGGATAGATAGCCCAGAAATCCCTGCTTCCCGCTCTCTTGATAGCCTTGTTCACGTTTCCCGGTCCGCAGTTGTAGGATGAAATGGCAAGTGCCCAGTCGCCGAAAATAGTATAGGAATCCTTGAGGAACCTTGCTGCGGCGTCGCAGCTCTTTTCAGGGTCGAATCTTTCGTCTATGTAGGAGTCAACCTGAAGGTTATACTGCTTTGCAGCAGAATAGATGAACTGCCAGAGGCCTTTTGCGTTGGCGCTTGAAACAGCGAACGGATTCAGTGCGGACTCTATGATTGCCATTGCAGCCAGCTCTTTAGGAAGGCCGTAGGAATCAAAGATGTTCTCGAAAATCGGAAGATAGTAGGAAGCCAGTCCCAGCATGGATGCGGCTCTCTTCGGCATCCTTTCCGTGTAGAGGATTATGTAGTTCTTTACCACGCTGTTGTAAGGCAGGGAGATGAATGAATTCATCTTCTTCAGGTTCTCTATATATACCTCGTCCGGAATGTTGCTGGTATAGTTTGCGTTTTCCACATCTTCTACTGCCGGCAGATTGGCCGTTGCCATCTGCCTTTGCAGATAGTAGATGCTCAGAAGGCTGTCCTGATTTGCCTCAGGTGACAGGTTCTCGTAAAGCTCAGAGTTGAGAAAACCGATGTTGCCTGGATTTATGGTATCACCGCTTGTGGATGTGTCGGTCAATTCTATTTCACTGTCTTCCAGCAGACGCTGGAGGGAGTCGATCGTGCGTCTGAGTTTCTGGTTCTCCTTAAGGAGGTCTTTCCTTGTCTGGGCGTATGACTGAGTGCAGAATCCCATCAGAATCATTCCCGCCAGCAACAAAATGGCAAATCTTCTCGTTCTCATATCTTATTGTTTTTCAAATTTCTAAAAAGTTATGTCCAGGGTGAGTCCCACCTTGGCGCTGTTATATGCCGGGTTGTATGTGTAGAACCCGGTAGTGGGCATTTCCGGCATTATCACTTCCGGATGGACATTGAATGTTATGTCGTCCGAAATGTCGAAATGGGAGAAATGGGCAAACACGTTCGCGTCTATTACATTCAGTATGTAGATGAGTGCTGTGGAAAGCACCGAGTAATCCCTGTTTCTACGGTAATAGTCTCTGAACCAGACCATATTCTCCGGCGTAACATTTCCGGTGTAGGTGCCTTCCCCATATTCCCTGTACATCTTCCTGTAGCGTTTGTACTGTTTCTGGTTGAAAGCCCAGCAGTAGCCGCTGATTGTGAATCCGGCATAGTAAATCGGGATATGCCAGTAGTCTCCGTTGTAAGCCTGGCCCAAGCCAGGAAGCAAGGAAGCATAGAAAGAAGCCCGAGCAGGGAGCGGCTTCTCGTAGGATTTGTAGCTTACAGTCACATCCATAAGCTGCCCCCAGTAGCTTGCCACTGCTCCCCAGATGAACAGGTTACGCGTTTCCCTGTCTTTGTTGAGGCCGTTCTTTTTCCATTTCTGGTTGAAAGCCACGGCTCCTCCGATGCATCCTCCGAGGGTGCCATAAACTACAGGAAGCTTCCAGTAGTCACGGTTGTAGATCTGTCCGGTACCCGGAAGAACCATTGCCCCGAAGAAGGTATTGGACAAGGTCATAGAATCCTTATGGGCGAGTGAGTTGATGAACCTCTTTATCGTGAACTGGCGTACCGTGGAATCCACTTCATATTCCGTGGTGTCAATCATACTGTCCAGAGTCGAGCGCATCGTTCCCGCGGCGTTGGAATTTGGATTGAACTGGGCGTAAGAAACTGTACTGCTTAGCATTACCGCCATCAAGGCAACCGCAAATCCTGATATGTGTCTTTTAATGCTCACGATCCTGTCTTATTGCAAATTATGTTCCTTAAGCACATTCAGGAAGGAAGCGAGTTCATTTTCATCGCGATATTTGAGAATCACTTCTCCTCCCTTCTCCTTTGCTTTTACCGTAACTTTACCGAACCACTTGCCCAGGATCTTTTCAGCCGATATTCCGGCCTGACCGGGCTTGAAAGCGACTTTCCTGACTTTTTCTGCCTTAGGCGCAAGAAGTTTCCTTACGATTTCCTCTGTCTGCCTTACAGACAGGTCATCGGCGATGATGCTGTCAACTATCCTCTTCTGGAGGTTCCCGTCTTCCACTCCCAGCAGAGCCTTGGCGTGTCCCATCGTGATGGCGCCGCTTTTGACGGCCAGCTGGATTTCAGGCTGGAGTTTAAGGAGCCTGAGGTAGTTGGCAATGGTGGCCCTGTTCTTTCCCACTCTCGGAGACAGGGCTTCCTGGGTTAGATTGCACTCTTCGATAAGTCTCTGGAAACTGATGGCAATGTCAATAGGATCCAGGTCTTCTCTCTGGATATTTTCAACAAGGGCCATTTCCAGCATGGAATTCTCTCCGGCATCCTTTACATATGCCGGTATGGTCTTAAGGCCCGCCGCCTTGCTGGCCCTGAATCTTCTTTCTCCGCTGATTATCTGGTATCTTCCTATGGAAACCTTCTTTACCGTAATAGGCTGGATGACTCCCATACGGGCGATTGAATCCGTCAGTTCCTGAAGTTTTTCCCTGTCGAAATCGCTGCGTGGCTGGAAAGGATTTGGGGCTATCTGATCCAAATCCAGTTCCCTGATTGCCGTCAGAGGGGAGGCGGTCCTTTCGGGCTGAATTCCGCCTTCTGAGCCCGCTCCGGGAATCAGTGAGTCCAATCCTCTTCCCAGGCCTCTTCCAGGTACTTTGCTGTTCTTTGCTGTCATAACTTCTGGTTCTTGGCTATAACTTCCTTGGCCAGGTTAAGGTAATTGTTGGAGCCGTTGCTCATCGCGTCGTACAGGATTACCGGCTTTCCGTGGCTTGGCGCTTCGCTGAGCCTTACGTTTCGGTTGATAATAGTCTCGAAAACCATAGCCCCGAAGTGGCGCCTAACATCCTCGGCAACCTGGTTGGCAAGCCTGAGCCTGGAGTCGAACATAGTCAGCAGGAAGCCTTCTATGGTCAGGTCCGGATTCAGTTCCATCTGCGTCAGCTTAATTGTGTTGAGCAGTTTGCCCAGGCCTTCCAGTGCAAAGAATTCGCTCTGGATAGGGATTATCACGGAATCGGATGCCACAAGTGCATTGATAGTTACCGTAGCCAGGGAAGGGGCGCAGTCTATGATTATGAAATCGAACTTGTCCCTTATGTGCGCTATGGAGTTTTTCAGGACATTGGCCCTGTCTTCCTGGGACTCTATCTCTTCAACCAGCTCTATTTCCGCTCCCGCCAGATTGATGTGTGACGGGGCCACGTAGAGGTTCTTAATCTCGGTCTCCAGCAGGATTTCGTCTATCTGCCTGGTTCCTATCAGAACTTCATATATGGTTTTCTTGTCTGTAGAGTTCGGGTTGAAATTCAGTCCTGAAGTAGCATTGGCCTGGGGATCCGCATCTATCAGCAGAGTCTTTTTCTCCAGCACGGCAAGCGATGCGGCCAGGTTGATAGCGGTTGTGGTTTTGCCCACTCCGCCCTTCTGGTTTGCTATTGAAATTACTTTACCCATATCATTATCTCATAACCCAACAAAAATAGCAAAAAAATCGGGTATTCCTTTGCATTGGTGATTTTATTATTTTTGTATCCGTTATGACTACCGAAAGCTGGATGGTGATAGTGAATCCCAAGGCGGGAAGCGGGCGCGGGCTCAAGGACTGGCCTGTTATATCCAACCTTATGTATAACAGCGGGTTGAAGTTCACCTGCGTGTTCACCGAGCATAAGTTTCATGCCATAGAACTTACCGTAAATGCCATAAACAAGGGGTACCGCCATATCGTGGCGGTGGGTGGTGACGGTACGATCCACGAGGTAGTAAACGGAATCTTCATCCAGAAGACAGTACCCACAACAGATATTTTCCTGGCGGTTATACCTACCGGTACCGGTAACGACTGGATCAGGATGTACGGTATTTCCACAACTTATTCCGAGGCGGTAGACGCCCTTGTCCAGAAAAGGACTGTCCTTCAGGATGTGGGAAAGGTTGAGTTCTTCGAGACCAGGGTTCCTCACGTAAGGTATATGGCAAATGTGGCCGGCCTGGGCTTTGACGCCGTGGTCAATCTCAAGTACAACAATCTCAAGGATCAGGGCAAGTACGGCAAGGGGCTTTATCTGAGAAGCACTTTCAATACGCTTTTAAAATACAGGAACAACCATTTTGACATCATTGCGGACGGTGAGACTTTTTACAGCGGACAGGTGTTCTCGGGAGCCGTAGGTATCGGAAGGTTTAACGGAGGCGGTATGCAGCAGACACCTAATGCCGCCATTGACGACGGTCTGCTGGACCTGACAGTCATAACCGACATGTCCAAACTCAAGGTTATGAGGAACTTCAAACTTCTGTATTCAGGAAAGATCTACACTTTGCCGGAAGTCCTTTTCAAGCAGTGCCGTACAATAGAGATCCATACAGAACCCGAAACCAGGATAGAGATAGACGGAGAAGCCGTTGGCACCTCTCCGTTCAGGTTCGCCCTTGTTCCCAAGAGCATCAAGGTTGTGGTGGGATCTTCCTATAAGATGTAGTTAGACAGGATCCACGTCAATAATTGTCTGGACGGGGAGTTTCATAAGGGAAATCACTTTTTTCAGGGCGTCCTTGTTGGCCTGAAGCCTGGCGTCCTTTGCAAACTTTATCGAGAAGCAAAGCTGGTACTCGTCCCTGAGTTTTTCCATCCTCGGAGGGAACGGGCCGCTGACTTCCATCGCGGAGAAAGCCCTTGAATTCTTCAGAACATGGGAGAGGGAATTTGCGGCAGTTTCCAGTTTATGGTAGTTCTTGTTCCTGAGGATTACGTTTACAAGCCTTACAAACGGAGGGAAACAATACATGTTCCTTTCAGCCATCATATTGCCGGATGCGCTTTCTTCTGCGTGGCTGGAGTCCTGCAGGCGTTCCGCCATGGACTTGATTTCCTGAATTACCGGATGGTTCTTCTGGTTGGTCTGGATTACAAGATGGCCGCGCCCGTTTCTCCTTCCGCTCCTTCCCAGAAGCTGCACGAAAAGCTGCATCGCTTTCTCGTCTGCCCTGAAATCCTGTTGTGAGAGTATGGTATCTGCCTGGATTACAGCCACAAGTGCCAGGCTCTCAAAGTCGAATCCCTTGCTTGTCATCTGGGTTCCCACAAGAATATCCGTATTGCCTTGGGCGAAGTCCGAAAGAACCTTTTCCGCCTCTTTCTTGCTCTTGGCTATGTCAGCATCGTAGCGGGCTATCCTTGCCAGCGGGAACAGTTCCTTCAGTTCTTCCTCGATCTTTTCCGTGCCTGCTCCCCTCAGCTCCAGTGCCTTTTCTCCGCAGGACGGGCAGGCAGGGGAGAACGGTGCCTTGTACTCGCACCAGTGGCACCTTAGAGTATTGTCGTAACGGTGATAACTCATTGGAACATTGCAGTGCGGGCACTTTACAGTCTCTCCGCAGTTTGCGCACTGTACCACCGGAGAATAGGACCTTATGTTTCGGAACACAAGTACCTGCTTTTTCTCGGCGATTGTCTTTTCTATAAGATTGATCAGCTGCTGGGAGAAGCTGCCTTTCATCTGGTGGCTTTTCCTTGTCCAGATGGTGTCTATGACCGTGACTTCAGGAGCCGGGGACGAGAAGTATTTCTCTTTGAGGACAACCTTGTGGAATTTCCTTGTAAAGCAGTTGTAAAGGCTTTCAAACGACGGGGTTGCGCTTCCAAGCAGCACATTTGCTCCGTGCATCTGTGCCAGCAGAAGGGCGGCATCCCGTCCGTTGTATCGCGGAGCCGGATCTTCCTGCTTGTAGCTCTGGTCGTGCTCCTCGTCAATTACCACAAGGCCCAGGTTTTCCAGCGGCAGGAAGATGGAACTGCGCGTACCCAGCACCACAAGGGGCTTGCGAGGGCATTCCCCTGTGCCCTTGAACACCAGGGTATCCCTTATGAGTTTCTTTGCAGCCTGGGTAACTGAGGAATGGAAACAGAGCAACCTGTCTCCATAGTGTTTCTTAAGTCTTGAATGAAGATAATTGCCCATAGCTATCTCAGGAACAAGGTACAGCACATCCTTACCGTCTTTCAGATACTTGTCTATGAGCTTGATGTAGATTTCCGTCTTGCCGCTTCCCGTCACTCCCTCAAGAAGTATTGTCTTGGTGGAAATCTTTTCTTCTATCTTCCTGAAGGCTTCTGTCTGGGCTTCGGACAGCTCTATTTCCTCCTTCAGCTCCTTTACGGCGTTCATAACGTCTTCTGGCTTGCGGTGGGAAGACACTTCCTGCTGCCTTACGCTGAGGATAGGATATGCGGCCTTGAACACTTCTCCGGTTGTGCACAGATAATATCTTGCGACAACATCCCAGAACCTTATCTCGGATACTGCGACAGGAGTTCTGTCCAGCACTTTCAGGACAGGTTTTATTTCCAAGCTTCTGCTCTTTGACGGAAGGCTGTTCCACAGAACCGTCCTCCTGACAACCCCTTGCAGGCTTCTTCCGCCGAATTCCACATCCACCCAGCTTCCAGTCAAAATGTCTCCCATCCCTTCCGTCACCCCGTAGAAAACCTCCTCCTCAAACTTTATCGGGAGAATGACAGAGGCATATGAAACAAATACAGCGTCCATAGTTGCAAAAATAAAAATAATCTCTATATTTGCACTCCCAAACCGATGGTGTCATAGCTCAGT
>JAFRRA010000006.1 GCA_017428325.1 Bacteroidales bacterium | reverse complement strand
TACCGAGAGCGGAGACATCTTCCAGTACAGGTCTGGTGCCGCTGTAACAGCTTACAGCAACTGGCAGTACTCCAGAACTCTCTACATCGGTAGGGTTTACGAGTACATCATCGGTGGTGTACGCACTGGACGTTCTCCTAGTGTTTCCGTGGCTACCTGGACTTCCTTGTAGTATGGTTTGGTCTTAGGGTTCCAACCCCAAGACACTCTGCAAAAGCCGGAGTGGCCGGTCATTCGGCTGTTCCGGCTTAATTTTTAGAATTATTTCATTGTACTAAAAAAGATGAGAAAGTTTTTTATTCTTGCAGTTGCACTGATAGTTGCTCTTCCTAGCTTCGGGCAGAAGCTCAGCAAGGAGGAGAAGGCCGCTCAGCAGAAGGCTCTCTACGAGACTGCCGTAAAGGCTCTCGAGGAAAAGGACTGGGCTATTGTACCGTCTTCCTACACAGATTCCGACGGAATCAGCGAACAGTTGACGGACAACAGCATATTCATTTCATACGAGAAGACCAACATGTTTATGCAGGGTTTCAGGGTTTGCGGAAATTCCTACACTAACATCGCGGAGGTAAAGGAATATGAGATGCTGAAGGACAAGAAGGGCAACCTCAAGACTATCGTCATCAGGGTTCAGGGAAGACACATCCAGGGTACATACAAGATTTCCATGCCTAAGATTGACAACGGAAATGTTGTGGACGTGATCTTCACGCCTTCTTCCGGAGCCACAAGAAAATTCCAGGGACCTGTCGTTCCGTCAAGAGTGGCTGGTTTCTACAAGAAATCAAATCCGGAGTAACAGAACTTAAAGATACCTTTAAAACAAAAAGGGGATAATCAACTGATTATCCCCCTTTTTATGCTTAATCCGAAAAAAGTTGCTATCAATAAATGGCGTTTGTCCTTTGCATCATATTGCTCAGCGCAACATAGATCGCGGTGTCAAAGTCATCTATATAGCTTCTGGAATTGCAGAGCAGGACTCCGTTCACGTTGTTGGTGCCCCTGGCGATGATGGTTGCAGTTCCATTAATGTTTCCACCGTGATATGATGCCCACGGAAGGGTATTGTGGCCGATTCTCCAGCCAAAACCATAACCACCCTTGCCGGAAGAAGTGTAGTTGGTGTACATTTGGTCCAAAGTCTCTTTCGAGAGGATATCAGGCACAACCGTTCCGTAATCCATGGCGCAAACCACCTGCATAAGACTGACGGCAGAGTTGATAACCGCACCGCAGGCGCCCACCACATTCATGTCGTTCTGATATGCGTCTGTGCTCTGCTGTGCATAATAGCATACCTCGTTCGCCCTTCTTTCCCCCTTCGAGCTCTTGCCCATCCACACATCTGTAACACCAGCCTTTGCCTCCACCTGCTTGAGATAGGCTTCATATGTTCCGCCGGTAACTTTCTCTACGATCTGTCCAAGGACACAGTATCCTAGATTATAATACGAATAACTTACTCCAGGAGTATAGGAAGTAGGAGTATTGACCATATACTCAACCCTTTGCTTGAGTGTCTTGCCATAGAACCTGCCGTCTCCTGTAAAGATAGGATCCACACCATCAGTAGTGGCATACTGCCAGCCGGAAGTGTGGGTAAGAAGATGGCGAACCTTTATCTGATCCACACCTTTAGCGTGAGCTCCCGGGTACATGCTCTGAAGGACTCCCTCCTTGCTGCCCTCTCCATTGGCTCCGGCAGGGGCAAAGACATAATCGTCCGGACTGAGAAGTCCTTCCTCACAGAGTGTCAGGATGCAAAGCGAGCACTGGAATTTGGAAACGCTGGCCAGGCGGAAAAGCATCGTTGGAGTAACCCTGACCTTAGGAGAAGAGTCTTTGTTGGCATAGCCGTAGCCGGCAGCATAGGCAAGGGCTTCATTCTTGGTTGTAGCCACGCTGATACCAGGTATGTTGTACTTTGCCATGATATTATATACCTGAGCGTCCATCTCTGCGTCTCCCTTGCGTACAAGGACTATATACTTGTTTGTGCTGGTTCCGTTTTCTGCCGTAACCACAAGATCCACGTCATTGGTAAAATCTACTGCGGTAACTCCTGAAACAATATCATTGCCACCCATCTTCACCGTAGCGTTTGCGCTTACTCCGCAAGTAGGCACCAGCTTGGTCAGGTCGGCAGTCTCAGGCACGGTTATCAGAACAAGGTTCATATTCTGGATCTTAGCGATTGTAGCCGAAGGATTTGTCGCGATTCCAGGATTTGAGGAAGCCTTGAACTGGAAAAGACTGAGGGTGCAGGCATTGGATTTCTGCTGTCCGGATTTCGGTGTCTCCGGATCTGCCTTGCCTGTTCCTCCGCTGCCACCGCCGCAATTGGATAACAACAATGCACTGGCACCCATCAGAACCGCTACCAGCAGTGTTCTGATTCTCGGATAAATTACTGAATGTTTCATAATTATAATTTATTTACCTTTTTCTTGTCCTGTACAGATACTTTCAAAAATCAATCCCTCTTAATTTTCTGCTTTGAGAATATATATTCGCCATCATTGGTAATACCCTCTATGATAACCGTATAGTTGGATTTTCCATCAGATGTGTTAAAATGGAAAACTCCCTTTCCGTCTTCAATTCCCAAGGCAGGATCCCAGTAAACCGTAGCTCTCTTGTCGCTTCCGGAACGGCTGATAGCCTTACCCTGGACATCGTATGCTGGAGAGTAGAACTGCCTTGGCCTCTGCCATCCCAGAGGATATCCCTTGCTCACGTTCTTAGGCATTCCCGTCTTGGAACTTGGTTTGGTTTTGATCATGATAACAGGAAGTACCGTACTGCTACCGCCTACCATAGGGGAGAAAGGAGCCGCGTCTATACCCCTAAGATAAACGAAAGCTTCCAGCTCATCAACATTATAGTGCTCCAGTTCGCTGGAAGACTGTGCCTGGAAACCGTTCACATATACTATGATTTCAGCGTATTCGGTAAAGTCAAATTCAGAAGCCGTTGCCGGAACCCTGTAAACAAGTTTCCTTTCTCCGGAAATCGTATCCGTATCAAACCTTATTCCAGTACAGTTTTCTATGATGTATGTCATAAGGTCATAGGAAACATATGGTTTCAAGTCTTCTTCCGTCTTCAGCTGCCCCTGCTTGAAATACTGGACCGGGAAAGGAGAGATATTGTCTTTCGCCTTTACCATTCTCTGCGATGTGACATATATAGGATCCAGCTGATAAACTTTTTCTCCGCCATTGTCATAATAGTTCTGAATCATATACTGGGCAATGTCACTTGAGTAATCTACCCTTTCCCTCCTTCTCTGGTAACTGATAACCGGGGCAAAGGAATCCTCGGTGATTGACGGGATGAAAGACTTTCTTCCACCCGTCCCTACCGCATTCACGATAAACAGGGTAGAGTCAGGGAAATTGATGTCCTTCAATTCAAAATAGCCCGCAGAGTCAAGCTGACCCATCGCAGAGAAATTGATGGAAGGTGCTACAAATGACACAATGGTACTGTGGCCCCTTCTCAGCGATGCCTTCCTCACCTTTCCGGAAATTGTCTGTATATATTCCTTGCCGAAGTTCGGCATTTCATACTGGCCTTTGAAAATGGCAGGAAGATCGTAATACTGCCATCCCTGGGTCATCATAAGCAGGTCTACAGCCTCTTCCCTCTCCCTTATATCCACGGCATCGTCAAAGTAACTCTGGGGATTTTCCACATAACCCTTGATTTCGGAAGAAAGCAGCATATAGGAAACAATGTTGTCTTCCGAGCCCAGATATGGTGCATGAGAATCGTCTGTCACTGAAACGGAAAGGTCTCCGCTTACAGGACGGTTAAGTGTAATGGTGCAGGTTACCGGATCCCTCTGTCCGTATGTGGAGCGGTCTGTAGCCATTTTCACCCCGCCTTCGGAAACTGGAAGCACAAAGAACGGTCTCTTGGCATAAATATTACCCTTGGAGTCTGCAATAGTGGCGACATTCACACCTTCCCCGAGTTTTTTGACCGGAAGCGCAAGCTTTGTTGCCGCACTGAGAGGTTTGATGTAGAATATCTCCGTACCGTCCGAAAGGATGAAGAACAGGGAGTCCCTATCATAATTGCTTGTAGCATAGAGCTCGGCGATAATGTTATCTCCATTGTAAGAGAGGTTTATCATGGCTCCCGATGCCTCGGCAGAAGGTAATTCAATCCTCTTTTCCACACCTCTTGCGTCCCTGATCCTTGCATAATAGCTTAGAACCGAAACAGGAACGAACGAGAACTTGCCCATACCGAGAGAATTCGTCTTGAAATCGGCGACTTTATTGTTATTGTTGTCCAGTATCTCTCCCTCGACGGCGATTCCGAATCCAGTCTCATCAACACACTTGACTCCTATGACAGCCTTCTTGCCGGAAAAATAACGTCCGCTCTCCGGCAAAAACTGACAGTCCACATCATGCTTTTTCTCTTTTTCCTTCTTGAAAGGGTTCTGTACTCCAACCTTTATATAATCATCTGTATTGTCCACCTTATGGTCCACAAGATCTTTGATGAAATTATCCTTCATAGGATTAATGACGGTTATCATCTTGCTGTAAATGTACTCTGCAGGGAAATTCAGAGACCAGTAGGAATAGGCCCTGAGAATAGCCGTTCCTGTATTCATGTCGCTGTCCAGCACGACATATCCCTGAAGAATGCCGTTCCTTCTTTTGATCTTGACCCTCTGGGCCATCCTGTGTGTTTCCTCAATCTTGTTGGAATACACGTTCTTTGCATAATAGTATGTAAGAAGTTCCACATAGATATAGTTGCTCTCCGGGAATTCTGAAGACATCGAGTTGTTTACCAGATATCCTTTGAACCAGACAGTATCTCCCACACAATAAGTCTCCCTGTCTGTCTGCAGGTAGAGCTTTTCCGGGGACAGAAGTTGCGAGAACGCCTTGAAACGCTCTTCAAGGTTGCTCTGGGCAGACATTGTATTGCCGCAGAAAATGGCTACGATGGCTGCAATAACTGAAATTCTAAAAAACTTCTTCATAGAAAATACACGCTATTTGGGTGCAAAATACGAAAAAATCGGGACGGCTGTATAAGTCATCCCGATTTTTTATTGTGCAATTCCTGCCTTCGGCAGGGTCTGCCGGTTTTAGTCGCTGAGAGAGAATCTGCGGAAAGACAGAACCTTAACCTCAGGATCCATCCTCTTCAGATACTGGGCAACGGTCTCCTTGCCGTCTCCCAGAGCCAGAATCTGCTCGTTAAGGGTCTTCTCCTTGAAGAACTTCTGGAGACGGCCCATAGCGATGTTCTGGATCATAGCCTCAGGAAGGTTGGCGGCCTTCTGCTCAGCTGCCTCCTTCATGATCTTGCGGCCGAGTTCAGCCTGCTCAGGAGTGATCCACTTCTTTGCAGTGTTGCTCTCGATATGGTCTTCGCTGTCGAAATGGTTAGGGTTGAGGCCAGCCTTGGTCAAAGCGGCGTCAACTGCCTTCTTGATCATCTCTTCCTTGGTCTTGGATACTGCAAGAGCCAACTCCTCGTCCTTTCTCTGCTGAGGAATATCGTCTGCGGTAACTGCGATAGGAACCATAGCGGTAATCTGCATTGCAATCTCCTTTGCAACGTCGTCTGCAATCTTCTTGCTGAAGCCTACGATGGTGGCAACTTTCTGGTTGCTGTGGATGTAGAGGCCTACGAAAGGAGCCTCTATCTTCTCGTAGCATGCAACAACGTGCTTCTCGCCGCTCTTTCCGGTCTGGTCCATAACTGCATCAGCGATGGTGTAATCGCCGATCTTGCAGTTCTTCAGATCCTCAAGATTTGCAGGAGTGTTTGCGATAGCCGCGTCTGCGATAGCCTTTGCAAGAGCCTGGAATCCTTCAGTCTTGGCTACGAAGTCTGTCTCGCAGCCCAGGCAGGTGAGTGTGGCAACGGTCTTGTCTGAATTGGCCCTGGCCAGAACAGCACCTTCGGTGGTCTCCCTGTCAGAACGCTTTGCAGCGATAACCTTACCCTTCTCCCTTAGAATTTCCTTTGCTTTTTCGAAGTCGCCTTCAGCCTCAATCAAGGCCTTCTTGCAGTCCATCATACCGGCCTGCGTCATCTGGCGGAGCTTCATTACGTCTGATGCTTTGATTTCCATAATCAATCTCCTTTCTTAATTATTCAGCCTTTGGCTCAGCCTTCTTTGCAGGCTTGTCTTCGGTATTGACTTTTCTCCTAGGACGGATCTTCTTTCCCTCTGGCATAGCGTCGGAAGCTTTCTTCTCTCCCTCTGCCTTTGCAAGAGCCTTGTCCTTTGCTCTCTTCTCCTCTTCTGCAGCCATCTTCTCCTTCTCGAGCTTTCTCTCTTCGAGACCTTCTGCAATTGCTCCGCAGAGTGCGCCGACTACAACAGCAACGCTCTTTGCAGCATCGTCATTTGCAGGGATGACATAATCTACTGGGGTTGGATCGCAGCAAGTGTCCACCATCGCGATAACAGGAATATTCAGTCTCTTGGCCTCCTTAACGGCGTTGGCCTCTTTCTGAACATCAACAACAAACAGTGCTGACGGGAGACGGCTCATATCTGCTATGGAACCTAAGTTCTTCTCCAACTTTGCCCTCTGACGGTCTATCTGGAGTTTCTCTCTCTTTGCGAGAGTTTCGTAGGTACCGTCTGTCTTCATCTTGTCTATGGTATTCATCTTCTTGACAGCCTTGCGGATTGTCGGGAAGTTTGTAAGCATACCACCTGGCCATCTTTCAGTTACATAAGGCATATTCACGGCTTTGGCCTGCTCCGCGATAATGTCTTTGGCCTGCTTCTTTGTTGCGACAAAGAGAATCCTGCGTCCAGTGCGGGCGAGATTCTTCATCATTATTGCCGCGTCGTCAATCATAAGCACGGTCTTGTGCAGGTCTATGATATGGATTCCGTTCTTCTCCATGAAGATATAAGGAGCCATCTTAGGATTCCATTTCCTCTTCAGATGTCCGAAGTGTGCACCTGCCTCTAATAATTCTTGGAAATTTGTTCTTGGCATTTTACTTTCCTTTAATGCTTGTTAATTTTTCTTTTGTGCCCGGCAGTCTTCTGCCTGTGGCCTCTTTTCATCAATCTTGGGGCAGTGTTTTACAGTCCCCGAGATTTTCCGCAGAAGCTCAAAGAGCGGTAATCTGTTGAGTCCGTGTCTTTTCTCAAGCTTCTGTGCTGTTTAATTCACAACGCAAATACTAACGCTTGCTGAACTGGAAGCGTCTGCGTGCACCAGGCTGGCCAGGTTTCTTTCTCTCGACCTCTCTTGCGTCTCTTGAAAGGAATCCCTCCTTCTTCAGAGTAGAGCGGTATGCCTCGGCATCCACCTTGCAGAGAGCGCGGGCGATAGCGAGGCGGAGAGCCTCTGCCTGTCCTTTGGTTCCACCACCGTCCAGGTTAGCAACGATATCAAAGCTTGCCTGAGTGTTGGTGACTGTAAGCGGCTGCATTACAATGTACTTGAGAGAATCATCCGGGAAATAAACCCCAAGATCCTTTCCATTGATTGTGATGTTGCCTTTACCTGAACCCACATAAACGCGAGCAACAGCTGATTTACGTCTTCCAAGGGCGTTAACTTTCTCCATGCTCTAAATTTCGTTTAAAGTGATTGTTCTTGGTTTCTGAGCCTCGTGAGGGTGCTCGGCACCTGCATAGACGTGCAGGTTGCGGAACATCTGGGCTCCGAGTCTAGATTTAGGAAGCATTCCTCTTACGGCTTCCTCTAAAACTGCTACCGGCTTGCGCTTGAGCAACTCTGCAGGAGTTGTGAAGCGCTGGCCTCCAGGATAACCGGTGTGACGTACGTACACCTTGTCAGTCAACTTGTTACCTGTCAGACGGACCTTCTCGGCATTGATAACGATAACGTTGTCACCGCAGTCCGTGTGAGGTGTGAAGTTGGCTTTGTTCTTGCCCCTCAGGATCAGAGCCAGACGGGAAGCAAGACGACCTAAAACCTGATCAGTTGCATCGATGATCACCCACTCCTTGGTGGCTGTAGCATCGTTTACAAAGACAGATTTGTAACTTCTGTAATCCACTGTTTGTTGTTTTAAATTACTAATATCTCCCCGATTTTTCCGGGGGTCCCTCTTTTTAAGGGGGTGCAAAGATACTCAAATTTTCCTTATCTCCAAATCCGGTGAGATTGTTTGCGCCCAATTTGCATTACCTTTGTCGCCAAATACAAACGCCCAATGGGAAAATTCAAGATCGGAGACATAGAATTCAGGGACAAGGCGCTTTTCCTCGCCCCGATGGAGGACGTTACAGATCCGTCGTTCCGTTATATCTGCAAGGAGTACGGGGCGGACATGATGTACACTGAGTTTGTCTCGTCTGACGGCCTTACCCACAATGCGCAGAAGTCTTTCAAGAAAATGGAGGTCTTCGACTATGAAAGACCTATAGGCATCCAGATCTATGGCCATATTCCGGAAGCTATGGTGGAGGCGGCCAGGTTCGCCGAGGGATATCATCCTGACCTTATAGACATAAACTTCGGCTGCCCTGTGAACAAGATAGCAAAGAGAGGTGCCGGCAGCGGAATGATGCGATTCCCCGATCTTATGGTGGAAATCACGGAGAAAGTGGTCAAAGCCGTAAATCTTCCTGTTACGGTTAAAACCAGGCTTGGCTGGGACGAGGACTCTTTAATTATCGTTGAACTTGCGGAAAGGCTTCAGGATGCCGGAATCTGCGCCCTGACTATCCACGGAAGGACCCGCTGTCAGATGTACAAGGGAGAGGCGGACTGGACCCTGATCGGAAAAGTCAAGGAGAATCCGAGGATGCATATTCCTATTATAGGTAACGGAGACATTACCGACGGCCCTTCCTGCAAAGAGGCGTTTGACCGCTACGGAGTAGATGCCGTGATGATTGGCCGTGCCACTTACGGGCACCCGTGGATATTCCGCGAGATCAGGCATTATCTGGATACTGGAGAACAAGAGCCGCCGATGAGCGTCAATGAAAGGGTGGAGCTGGCCAAGAGGCACTTCCTCAAATCAATAGAGGTCAAGGGAGAAAAGCGCGGTCTCTTTGAGATGCGGCGTCATCTGAGCTGCTACTTCAAGAATCTATTTAATTTCAAGGAAACCAGGATGAAGCTCGTCACCGAGACAGATCCCGACAAAGTCCTTCAGATCCTGGACCATGTCAAGGAAGTCTGGGGAGAGGAATAAAAACCACTAATTCTCTTTTCTCTGCTTAAGCTGGAGACGGACACTTTCCTTATGGATGAGTTCCATCAGCGATGCGGCAAAGTCCGGGTCGAGGCCAAGGGATTCCGCCTGCCTAATGACTTTATCCACGATTTGGCTGTAACGCTGGCTCTGGAATACAGGCATGTTCTGTTTAAGTTTGTAGTCGCCGATTTGTTCTGAAACCACCATCCTTTCCTTCAGAAGTTTCATTATGCTTTCATCCAGGACATCTATCCGGTTTCTCAGCGATTCCAGATCGGTCTGGCGGCCTTCCTGCCTTGGCTTCAGATTTGAAAGGATGTCCGAAAGCTGAGCGGGAGACAGCTGCTGAAGCTTGTCGCTCAGTGCGTTGTCCGGATTGCAGTGGCATTCTATCATCAGGCCGTCATACATAAGGTCCAGGGCCTGCTGGCTGAGCGGAAGCACGAGTTCCCGGCGGCCTCCCATATGGCTAGGATCGCAGAGCACGGGAATATCTGGGAACCTCCTTTTCATTTCGATAGGTATGTGCCAGAGCGGAAGATTGCGGTAGATTCCCGTGTCATAGGAACTGAAGCCCCTGTGGACAAGCAAAATGTTTTTAACTCCTGCGTTGCGGAACCTTTCCACGGCACCGGCCCATAGTTCCACGTCTGGATTGACGGGATTCTTTATAAGGATTGTCACTTCCCGGCTTTCAATTCCGTCTGCAATAGCCTGGACCGCGAAAGGGTCTGCCGTTGTCCTGGCCCCGATCCAAAGGATGTCAACCCCGGAATCCAGGGCCTTGTGAAGATGCTCCGGTGTCGCGACCTCGCAGCAGGTTTTCATTCCGGCCTCCTTCCTTACATCCGCGAGCCACTCCAGGGCAACATCACCGGCACCCTCGAACCCGCCGGGCCTTGTCCTGGGCTTCCACACTCCGGCGCGGAATATCTTCACGCCCATATCCTTCAGGGCTTTTGCGGTTTCCAGCACCTGGGCGCGGCTTTCGGCACTGCAAGGGCCTGCTATTATCTTTATCTTGGAATCCATAAAAAAAATACTCAAGGGTGTTCTGCAATCCTATATCGGGGGTATTATCCAAACCTATTTACTTTCCCCTGCAAATATAGTGATTGCAGTCCTCTAGAGCATCAACAAGCGCCGTTTCGGCACAAAAAAATTCCCGCTTCTTTCAAAGCAGGAGAACACACACTATAACCATTATGCTGCAAATGCACGGTCTCCTGCCTTACTCCTGGCGCCAGGAATAAGACATATAATGGCCGTTATATCTGCTTCTGATAAACATTACGGATGCAAAGATAAATCTTTTTCCTAATGTTGATACAAATTGTAACCGAATTTTAACATAATATTTTAAAAACCGCCTTAAAACCCTATCATTTTTGGCTTGTTTTTGCTATATTTGCGTAAATACCGCAAGACTCCATTAAAGTATGAGACTATATACCGGCAAGGATATCAGCAAATTAAATGCAATTATCCCCGACAATAGCGGAATATTCGCCATTATTGATAATAAAGTGGAAGAATATTTCTCCGCGATGAAAAACTGGAAGTTTATAACCGTTTCCGCTAAGGAATCCGGCAAGACATTGGCTGAGGCGGGAAGGATCTGTACCCGTCTTATGGAGATGGGAGCGGACAGGGATTGCTTCATAATCGGAGCCGGAGGAGGAGTGACCACAGACCTGGCCGGCTTCGTCGCTTCAGTGTACAAGAGAGGCGTGAGATTCGCCCTTGTTCCGACCACTCTTCTTGCCGCGGCAGATGCTTCCATCGGCGGAAAGAACGGAGTCAATCACCTGGGTGTCAAGAACATGATCGGGACAATCACCCAGCCGGAATGGGTGTTCCAGTCCCCTGTTTTCTTCAAGACACTGTCCAGAAGGGTTTTCAGGGAAGGCATCGCAGAGCTTCTGAAGACATTTCTGATCTTTGATGCGGATCTATATGGTTTTGCCGTTTCTTTCCTTTCCGGATATGATTACAGGAATCCGTCTGAAAAGGAAGAGAGGCTGCTGGAAAAAATTGTCAGGGAATGTGCCCGGCTTAAAATGGAAGTCGTAAGGAAAGACGAGAAGGACAGGGGAGAAAGAATGGTCCTTAATCTGGGGCACACATTCGGCCACGCTCTTGAAAGCTGGGCGGCGGCCAACCACAGGACGATACTCCACGGAGAAGCCGTTGCGGCAGGAACCATAGCCAGCGCAAAGGTTGCGGCCAATCTCGGACTCTGCCCGAAGAATCTCGCGGACGAGATATCGGAAGATTTCCGGAAGTTGGGCATAAAGACCTCGTATGGTGTCAGGTTCTCCCAGATTTTCAGTGCAATAAGGCAAGACAAGAAGGCTTCGGCAAAAATACTCACCCTGATTCTTCCTCTGGGAATCGGAGATGTTGTCCGCTACGTCATCACGGAATCAGACCTTGAGAAAGTGTGTTCCCGTCTTGTAATCTGAAACAGATTGGACTATGGCCACGGGTACAGTGTCTGCAGACAGGATTTGCACCAGCATCGGTGAGAAGGATTTCAAAAAATGCAAGGAAATCCTTGCCACCCATCCTTTCTGTGAACTGAGGGGAGATTTGTGCCGCCTGACATCAGGACAGCTGGAAGAATTGCTGTCCGCCAGCAGGAATGTCATTTTCACTTACAGATTCAAAGACGCAGACATTTCAACTGCCCTCGAGCAGACGCTTCTGGCAATAAAAAAAGGTGTGCGTTTTGTGGACATAGGCCTGGATGCTCCTTCCGGTTTCCTTTCCAAGATAAGGAAAGCCATCGCGGAGAAGCCTGAGACAGAAAGGACAAGGCTTATAATAAGCTGGCATTCAGACATAACTCCCTCCCTTGAAGAGATGGTGTCCAAGGCCGGGGAATGTGAGCGCAAGGGAGCTGATACGGTAAAGATTGTTCCGGCCGCGGCAAATCTTGAAGAGGCTTCAAGAGTACTGCGCCTATATAAGGCAGGCGGCAGAAAAGACCTGGTGGCCTTCGCCTCCGGAAAAGCGGGTTCTTTTACCAGGATTGCCTGCATAGGCCTGGGAGCTCCTTTCACCTATAGCTATTGCGGCACCCCTACCGCTGAAGGGCAGATAAGTTCCGGGGAAATGCAGAAAGAAATCTTCCCGGATCCTGCATCAGGCCTTTTCAGAATCGGAGACATGTCTGAAAGCGAACTCTTCTCGCGTTTCTGCGAAAAACCGTCAGCATCAAGGAAGAAGAAAGGCAAGTCCGTATGCATCCCTTGCTCAAAGAGCATTGTCCAGAGAGCCCTGCTGGCAGCGGCCATGACAAACGGACAGAGCGTGCTCAGAAACTTTGACCAGTGTGACGACATAAAGTCAGCCATAGCATTTATCCGCAAATGCGGATGTGTTGTCAAGGCCACACGCGACGGCAGCAGCGCCAGGGGAGAGAAGATGCTGATTGTCAGGAGCGCCGGCATTTCCAAATGGAAGACTTTCCAAACGGCCGACGCCGGAGAATCCGGGCTGTTGCTGAGAATGCTTATGCCTGTTTGCGCCTATGTCTCCAGTATAAGGCACCAGACCGCCATCACTTCCAAAGTTACAATTACAGGTAGCGGTTCGTTAACGCAGAGAGACCTTTCTTCCTGTGTGGAATCCCTGAAAAGCGCAGGCATAAAATGCAAGCCTAATCTCTCCTCAAAAGGAAAAGTTGTTCCAGTAACCATAACCGGCGCTTCTTTCAAGAAATCGTTCAGTGTCTCCGGACGGGAAACGTCACAGCTTGTGACCGGCCTACTTATGGTACTGCCTCTGCTTCATCACGATACTTCCCTCATTGTTGAAGAAGCCGCCAGTATCCCGTACATAGACCTTACTGTCAAAGTGCTGGAAGCGTTCGGCATAACCGTTTCATACGAAAAGGACGGCAGGACCCTTTCTTTCCGGATTGAGGGAAGGCAGACCTACACTCCGGTAGACATGTTCCTAGAAAGCGACTGGAGCGGCGCATCCAATTTCATCACGGCCGGAGCAATAGCCTCGGCGATATCAGAGGGATACGGTGCAAGGGAATCCTTTACCGTCAAAAAGATGGATACCGGATCGGCTCAGGCGGATGAAAGGATTCTGGATGTCCTAAGGCAATGCGGCGCCGCAATAACTAAGGAAAAACCTGAAAGGAACGAATTCACTTCCGTTTCAGACAACCGTTACGACACCCGCCACAAATTCTATCAGGGTCTTTCCAACATTAAGGTTACGGCAGACAGTCTTTCTCCGTTCATATTCGATGCGACCGACTGTCCGGACCTTTTCCCTATCCTTGCCACGCTGGCCGTGTTCTGCAAGGGGCAGAGCCGCATACGCGGAGTCCATCGCCTGGCAAACAAAGAGAGCAACAGGGCGGAGTCCATCCTTCTGGAATTCAGCAGAATGGGATATTACCTCCACATTGAGGGAGACGAGCTTGTGGTTGACGGGGACAAATCTTCAGACATTGAAAGAAAAGTTTTCTGCTCGTCACACAACGACCACAGGATTGCGATGGCAATCATTACCTGCGCCCTCTTCAGAAATCATTTCAGCAACGACTACGCAGACGTTTATCTTGACGACATTTCCTGCATAGACAAATCTTTCCCTACATTTGTGGAAAGGCTTCAGTTCAGGCATCAGTTATAGACTAAATCATTATGAATTCATACGGCAAGAATTTCAGGATCACACTGTTTGGAGAAAGCCACGGTCCTTTCATAGGAGTCGTGATAGACGGGATAACACCCGGGATAGAGCTTTCTGAAGAAGATTTCAGTCTGGATCTTCACAGAAGAAAAAAGGGAGACTTCCCGGATTTGGAAAACGGCATTACCGCCCGACAGGAAGAAGATATTCCAATCTTTGCCTCCGGTCTTCTGAACGGGGTTACCACCGGCGCCCCGCTTGCCATTCTCTTTGAAAACAGGCATCAGAATCCTGCTGACTACAGCTCTTTTAAAAGTCACCCGAGACCATCTCGGGAAGACTTTGCGGCATCTTCCAAATTCAAAGGTTTCAACGATATACGCGGAGGCGGAATGTTTTCCGGAAGGATGACTGTCGCCATTGTCGCGGCAGGAGTCGTTGCAAAGAAAGCACTTCAGCATTCCGGACTCAACATTAAGTTCAAGGCTAATCTCGCTTCCATCGCGGAAGAAAAGGATCCGGGCAAATGGAAGGATATCATATGTTCCGCAAAAGCTGAAGGGGATTCTGTCGGAGGGACTGTTCAATGCCTTGCAGAAGGCGTTCCTGCCGGAAAGGGCGCCCCGTTCTTTGATTCTATTGAATCGCAGATAGCACATCTTGCCTTTTCCATTCCCGGAGTCAAGGGAATCCGGTTCGGAGATCCGGCGTCTTCACTAAAAGGCTCTGAGTTCAACGATGCCATCATAGACAGAAACGGCACTACCGCCACAAATCACAGCGGAGGGATAAACGGCGGCATTTCAAATGGAAATCCGATAGTGTTTACGCTGGATATCAGGCCAGCGGCCAGTATTGCCAAGCCTCAGAAGACCTTCAACTTTGAAACCGGAACGATGGAAGAACTCCGCATAGGCGGACGTCACGATGCCTGCATCGCGCTCCGCATCCCGGTCATAGCAGAGGCAATTGCCGCCATTGTACTCGCCGACAACTCTATATAAAGAGTCAGCCGATACTGCAGAATCTTCGCTTCGCTCATCCCGACCTGCCTGAAGGCAGGCCACCCATTCATGATGGCCATGGGCGGCCACAGATTCTATGCAGTTATCGGCTGACTCTTTGTAACCCTGTATTACGGCTTAACTATGGAGGCGGCTACGATGGTGGAAACCTTGGCCCTTACAGGAGCCATGTTTCCAGTGTCGTACGGATGAACCCTGTTCGCCAGGATAATCACAGCTGTCTTTGTAACCGGATCAATCACAATGGAAGGTCCTGTATATCCTGTATGGCCGTAAGCCTGAGGAGAGAACAGGTCTCCTGCCGTATAGTAATGAACATCTCCGTCCCAGCCGAGAGTACGTCCGAAACGCCTTACCTGATCAGGAATACTGCTCATAGCCTTCACTGTCATCGGTCCCAGAATCCTCTTTCCTCCATACTCTCCGCCATTCATCAGGGCTGCACAAATCACAGCAAGGTCCTCGGCATTTGAGAACACACCGGCATTGCCGGAATTGCCGTTTCCGCAAACCCTTGCCAGAGGGTCATGGACTTCTCCTATAAGGCACTTTCCGTCAGGCTGTTTTTCCGTAGGTGCCACCAGCTTCATTACTTCCTTCTTTTTCTGAAGCTTTGGAGAATAAGTGGTATAAGCCAGACCGAGGCGGTCAAACACGTTTTTCTGGGCATAATCCTGAAGCTTCATACCTGTAATCTTCTGAAGCACGTTCTGAAGGGTGATGAAATTCAGGCAGCTGTAGATATGGCCACCGGCAGGGCGATACTCCCTCTTGCAGTGAGCTATCCAGTCCAGCAGGCTCTCCGGATTGGTGTTGCCGTATTTTTCCTGGATGACAGACGGATTCACATATGCAGGAAGACCGCTGGTGTGGGTTAGAAGATCGATGATTCTGATATGGACTGGCTTGCCTTTCTCGTCAATATATGGCTCGAAACCCGGTATATACATATCAACCCTGTCTATCAGGCGGACCTTGCCCTGCTCGATCAGCTGCATGAAACTGAGTGTGGTTCCCACGCATTTGCTGCAGGATGCTATGTCAAACACGGTGTTCTCTGTCATCTTTTCCTTCTTGGGATAAATGGCCTTGTTGCCGTAAGCCTTCAGATACACCACTTTGTCCTGACGGACTACGCAAACCACGGCACCCGGCATCAAAGTGTCCTTGATTGCCTGGTTAATGACATCATCCACAAAAGCAAGCCTCTCGGAAGACATACCCATTTCCTCCGGAGTAGCCTTCTGAAGCCTGGTGCCCTGAGCCATCATCGAGATGGAAAGGATAAGGGCGGCACCCAAACAGAATAATTTCTTCATAATCCAAATATGTTGTTTTGTTATTATCGCGATATTTGTAAAGACAAATTTAAGAAAACAACTTTAAACTATGAGAAATCACACTTGGCTTATTTGCCTGGTTTTATGCCTTACCTTTTCCTGCTCCTGCAAAAGCACTCAGGAGAAGCCTGCAGAACAGACAGTGGTAACAGCGAAGGGACCGGATACCCTTACTGTTGCCGTGGTGGGAGATATAATGATGGGCAATACCTTCCCTTCAAACAGGCTTCCTGCCGAGGATGGAAAGCATATTTTCGACGACGTGAGAGACCTTCTCAAATCTGCTGACATCACCTGCGGAAACCTGGAGGGAACCATGGCAACCAGCGGAAAGCCAAGGAAAAACCTGGGCAGCCCTATGGCCTTCATGTTCATGATGCCTCCGCGATATGCCCAGCATCTTCTGGACGCCGGGTTCGATTTCGTAGGCCTTGCAAACAACCATATCTACGACTTCTTTGACGAGGCTATGACACAGACAGAGGAAAACCTGAATAAAGCGGGCTTGGGATATGCCGGAGCCAAAGACCCGACGGGGAAACACGCGCATCAGGAGTTCTGCACAAAATCTTTTTCCACTCCATCCGGAGACAGTATCCTGGTGGGATTCAGCGCATTCGGACATGAAGACTATAGCCTCAGGACAAGGGATACGGCTACCGTCAGAAGGATAATAAAAACCCTAAAGGAAGAAAAACATTGTGATATTGTAATCCTTTCTTTCCACGGCGGCAGGGAAGGTTCCGGGGCCCGGCATCTGCCTTACGGCTCAGAGAATTTCTACGGAGACGAACGCGGATTTCTTAGAGACTTTGCACATTTTGCCATAGACTGCGGAGCGGATATAATATACGGTCATGGTCCTCATGTGGTCAGAGCCATAGAACTTTACAAAGACCGTTTCATCGCATACAGCCTTGGTAATTTCTGCACTGCCGGAATGGGTGTCAAGGGCCTGACCGGCTATGCTCCACTTGTAAGGATTAGGATCGAGAGTAACGGAAAATTCATCGACGGGAAAATACACTCTTTCCTCCAGCAAACGATGAAAGGCCCTAAGACAGACCCTTACAATCTTGTTGCAAAGGAAATCGCTGTCCTCACGAAAGAGGACATTAAAGATTCAGAATTGTCCATCGCCGAGGATGGAACAATAAAGAGGAAGCAGACTGATAATTAATTGCTGTAGGACGCTGCCATTATCTGCGGAGAGACAATATTCTTTTTCTGCGAGCGGTCGAGAGTAGCGGTATACTGGATTTCAATGGTTCCCTTTCCGTAAGTTGCGTGATCGGCCAGGTGAGAAGCGTAATTCTTTTCAAGCCAGGCCTTGTATGCGGCGACAAGATCCTCCATCTTCTTCTTGGCGTCCTCGTCCTTTGCCTCAATTGTCTTTTCCCCGTCCTTGGTGTCAAACTCCACAATCCATTTGGAAGAACGGTTGGCAAAGAACTTTTCCATATCGGTGCTCAGGTCCTTGTAAAGTTTATCCAGCTGGGGATTCATGGAATGTCCTTCTGCGTCCTTCGGGATGTTTGAGTAATTCCTGGTGAGTGTTACTGTCAGAGCGTAAGACTCATAGCCCTTACCGCCCTTTTCGCTTTTGCTGCAGGACAGCAGCAATGTTCCCGCCAGAAGCAAGGCACAATATGTGAAAAAGCGTTTCATCTCAATTCAAATTTTAGGCAAGTTAGCAAATAAAACTTTACGGCAAGTTGATTATATTTGCAATAACAATAAACCAAAAACCATATGAAAGCGTTCAAGACAATTTCCCTGGCATTGAGCCTTATTCTGTGTTCAGCGATTTTCTTAGGCTGCAAGAATGCCGGCCAGGCAAAGGATCAGGCCCCTGCTGTGCCTGACCACTATTCTGTTCCGCAGGAACTGGTATATGCCCAGGCCGAGTCTTACCAGTTTGAGGACCAGACATTTCCTCTTTACCTCATAGACAAGTTCTATCCTATCGGATGGAGCAAGGACGGAAAGCTCGCCTATATGGAAGAACCTGCAGACGAGGCTGTAGGTGCTTATTTCTTCCAGTTCCACATCTATGACCTGAATACAGGCAAAGATGTCTTCACCTGGAAGCCGGCAGAGGACCCGGAAGAGGGCAGCCTCAGCCAGATGTTCGAAGACAACAAGGAACTGTTTGAGGGCAAGCTCAAGGAAAACGGCATCATCCCTCAGGAATTCAAACTGGAAGATGCAAATGTCAAGATGGAGAAAATGGTGGCCGAAAGCTTCTTCCTTGGCATCGACGTAGTAAAGAAAGTAAAGATCATCGGCGGAACCCCTGAGAATCCTACTGTAATTTATGAAAATCTGAACGATGACGAATATAACGGCAACCTCGACCAGAGCATTGCAGGCGTTCTCAAATGCCCTTACAATGACATGGAAGCCGTTATGGTGAAATCCATACAGAGAGGATATGAAGGTCCGCCTCACGTATACTCATTCTACTTTGTAAAGGCCGCAAAATAAACCGCTTATTTTTGTCTGCGATGTCTTTGAGAATTTTGGCTGCCGCACTGTTTTCAGGTCTGCTGACACTGTGCGGCAGTACAGTTTTTGCCCAGGTTAAGAGTTCCATTTTCTGCGATAATGATTCCGTAAAACACAAAGCTCAGGTTGAAGAAGTTTTAAAGGAAATGAGCGTGCGCCAAAAAGTCGCACAGCTATTCGTCATTTCAATAAGCCGAAACCCTTCTGACGCTACCAAAGCCAGGCAGGATTCTCTGATAAGAGATTACGGGGTTGGGAACATTATCATCATGAAAGGTTCCATCCATGAATTTATGGAAAGGGCCAACCATCTCCAGTCCCTGGCTAAAATCCCTATCCTGGTTGCTACAGATGCAGAATGGGGCGCGGCCATGAGATTCGACGAGTATCTCCCTTATCCAAGGCAGGCACAGCTTGGCAGAATAGAATCTGGGGCCGAGAAACTTCTGTACAAGATGGGGCGGAATGTTGCCAGGGAACTTATAGACCTCAACATCTTCGTAAACTACGCTCCTGTTGCCGATGTAGCTCCTGAAGATCCTGGAGTCTATTCCCAGCGCGCTTTCAGTACCGATCACAAACAGATTGCGATTCTTGCCACCGCATATATGAAAGGTATGCAGGACGGAGGAATCTATGCCTGCGGAAAACATTATCCCGGACACGGAGGGTCAATGGTAGACGCTCACTATGATATGCCGGTTCTGACTAAGTCAAGGGCATATATGGATTCTGTGGACTTGTATCCTTATTACAGAATGTTTGCCAATGGTCTGGAGATGGTAATGGTCGGGCACTATTCAGTTCCAAGCATAGACCCTTCCGGAAACCCGACATCAATTTCCCCGATACTCATGAATGAGGTTTTAAGAAGGGATCAGGGATTCAGGGGAGTTGTCATAACAGATGCTGTGGCAATGAAAGGACTTACCAATGATACCAGAGGTCCTGTCGAGGCAGCAATAGGTGTTTACAAGGCCGGAGCGGACATGATCCTGATGACAGACATGCCAAGACAGTGCATAGAAGCCATAACAGAAAAAGTGGAAACAGGCGAATGGCCGATGGAAGAACTGGACACCAAGGTACGTAATGTGCTGATGCTGAAAGCTAGGGCCGGATTCTTCGAAGAAGGGTTTGACCCTCAGGTCAGAAACCTTGACAAAAAGATTGCCGCCGCCAAAAGAAGAGACTACCGCCTGATCAAGAAAATGCAGCGGAAAATGCTCAAATCCAAGAAACCGTTCCTTGCCCCTGTCGGTGACGACAGGACACTTATTCTTGACAAGGCAGGCAAATAAAAAAAAAGGAGGAAGGCTTTACAGTCTTCCTCCTAAAGTTTGCAAACGTCGCTTCGGCTTAGTTCTGCTGGGCGCGTGGCCTGCGGCCACCTCTTCCGCCACCTCTTCTGCGGTCTGTGCGACCTTCTGAAGTGCGAGCTCTGTCGTTAGCGTTAACGCCTGCGTTAGGAGCGAGGTCTCTCTTGCCGTAAACCTCACCGTTGCAAACCCATACCTTGATTCCGAGAACGCCCACCTTGGTGTTTGCCTCAGCAAGTGCATAGTCAATGTTTGCACGGAAAGTGTGCAGAGGAGTCCTTCCCTCCTTGATCATCTCGCTGCGTGCCATTTCGGCGCCGCCGAGACGTCCGCTGATCTGTACCTTGATACCCTCGGCGCCGGCTCTCATTGCAGAAGCGATGGCCATTTTGATAGCCCTTCTGTAAGATACGCGGCCTTCGATCTGGCGTGCAAGGCTGTTGGCTATGATGTTGGCGTCAACCTCAGGTCTCTTCACCTCATAGATGTTGATCTGAACCTCCTTGTTGGAGATCTTGTTGAGCTCAACTTTCAGCTTGTCAACCTCAGCGCCGCCCTTACCGATGATAAGGCCCGGCTTTGCGGTATGGATAGTAACAGTGATAAGCTTAAGTGTCCTCTCGATGACGATCTTTGAGATTGACTGCTTGGAAAGCCTTGCATTCAAATACTTGCGGATCTTGTCATCTTCCAGGATCTTTGCAGCGTAATCATTTCCGCCGTACCAGTTGGAATCCCATCCACGGATAATTCCAAGTCTGTTGCTGATTGGATTGGTTTTCTGTCCCATATTACTTTTCCTCCGCCTTTACAGCCGGTTTTTCAGCGGCTTTGTTTTCCTTCTTGTCAAGAATGATGGTAACGTGGTTAGAACGCTTGCGGATTCTTGCAGCCCTTCCCTGAGGGGCGGTTCTGATTCTCTTGAGTGTGCGTCCTTCTCCGACCATGATGGTCTTTACAATCACGTTGCCGTTATCCAGCTCTTTGCGGTCAGCCTCGTTCTTGCTCTCCCAGTTTGCAATGGCGCTCTTGAGGAGCTTGTAGAGCTTGTTTGAAGCTTCCTTCTTGGAATATTTGAGAATATCCAGAGCTTTGTTTACCTCTACGCCTCTTATGGTATCTGCGCTATAACGCATTTTCCGCGGAGATGTAGGAACGTCATTCAGCTTTGCTACAGCTGTCTGCTTCTTTATGGTTTTCTGGCGCTCGGCCATTTCCCTTTTTCTTTTTCCCATTTCTGTAAATCTTTAATCGTTAACTCTTAAAGCCATTACTTGTTCTCCTTGCGGTTACCTGAGTGGCCTTTGAATGTACGGGTAGGAGCAAACTCGCCGAGCTTGTGACCTACCATATTCTCGGTTACGTAAACGGGAATAAACTTGTTTCCGTTGTGGACGGCTACGGTGTGGCCTACAAAGTCAGGGGAAATAACGCTTGCCCTTGACCAAGTCTTCACAACGTCCTTCTTGCCAGTCTCGTTCATGGCAAGAATCCTCTTTTCCAGAGATGCCTCGATATACGGGCCTTTTTTAATTGAACGACTCATAATCTTAAATTTATTCCGTTACTTCTTTCTTCTTTCAATGATGAACTTCTTGGAAGTCTTCTTAGGATTGCGTGTCTTGTAACCCTTTGCCGGAAGACCCTTTCTGCTCCTCGGATGACCTCCGGAGGCGCGACCTTCACCACCACCCATAGGGTGATCGACTGGGTTCATTACAACGCCTCTGTTCCTCGGCCTGATACCAAGCCAACGCTTGCGGCCGGCCTTTCCGTGGGATTCAAGATTATGATCCGGGTTGGAAACAACTCCTACGGTAGCGCGGCAGGTGGTCAGCACCATTCTAGTCTCGCCTGAAGGGAGCTTGAGAACTGCGTGGCGGCCTTCGCGTGCAACCAGCTGAGCATAGCATCCTGCGCTGCGGGCCATTGCTGCGCCCTGTCCAGGAATGAGCTCAATGTTGTGGACGTTGGTTCCAAGTGGAATCTCTGCAAGAGGAAGAGTGTTACCTACCTCAGGGGCAACTCCGCTGCCGGAAGCGATAACCTGTCCGACCTGGATGCCCTTAGGGGCGATGATGTAACGCTTCTCTCCGTCCTGGTAAACTACGAGTGCGATTCTTGCACTGCGGTTAGGATCGTATTCTATTGTCTTAACGGTGGCTGTGTACTCGTCCTTGTTCCTGAGGAAGTCGATGATACGGTACATCTTCTTGTGGCCGCCGCCGATGTAGCGCATGGTCATGTGACCTTCGTTGTTACGTCCGCCACTGCTCTTTCTAGGCTCCAGGAGGCTCTTCTCCGGGGTGTGGCAGGTAATATCGTCGAATGCGCTGATTATCTTGTTTCTCTGACCGGGTGTTACCGGTTTGAATTTACGTACTCCCATCTCTAAATGTTGCTATAGAAATCTATCTTGTCGTCACCGGCGAGGGTTATGTAAGCCTTCTTGAACCTGTTGGTGCGGCCCTTGAGCAGACCGGCCTTGGTGTAGCGGCTCTTTGCCTTGCCATTGTAAGAAACTGTGTTGACATCCTTCACAGTCACATTGTACATCTCCTCTACAGCCTTGCGTATCTCAACCTTGTTGGCGCTGTAGTCAACGATGAATCCGTAGCGGTTTCTCTTGTCGCCTTCGGCAGTCATCTTCTCTGTTACTATCGGCTTTATCAAAATACCCATAATTCTCAAGTTTTAACGTTTGTACTCTACCTTAAGAGAATCCTGGGCGCCATCCACGAACACTACGGAATATGCACGCATAATATCGTAGGTGTTGAGATTGTTAGGAGTAGCAACCTTTACGTTCTCCAGATTGCGGGAAGACAAACTGATGTTTGCATTTCTCTCAGGAACTACGAAAAGAACCATACGGTCGTTGACCTTGATGTTCTTGATAATGTTTACGAATTCCTTTGTCTTAGGAGCTTCCAGAGTAAATGGCTCAACGACTGCAATCGCATTGTCCTTTGCCTTGTAAGACAGAGCAGAGAAGCGTGCGAGCTGCTTAACCTTCTTGTTGAGCTTGAAGTCATAGTTGCGTGGACGCGGACCGTGAGCCCTGCCTCCGCCTACATAGATATTGGCCTTGATGGAACCGTGGCGTGCACCGCCGCTGCCCTTCTGGCGAATGATCTTCTTTGTAGAATAAGCAACTTCGCTTCTGTCCTTGGTCTTGCTGGTTCCCTGTCTATGGGCTGCAAGATACTGCTTCACGTCCAGATAAATGGCGTGGTCATTTGGCTCGATGCCGAATACTGCATCATCCAGAACAGCCTTCTTACCGGTCTGTGAGCCGTCAATTTTCAATACTGCAATTTCCATAAACTATTCCTCCACGATTACGTAAGAACCGGTTGCTCCCGGTATGGAACCCTTAACAAGCAGAAGATTGCTTTCAGGAATAACCTTGATGACCTTAAGGTTAAGAATCTTGACACGGTCACCGCCCATTCTTCCTGCAAGTCTCTTGCCCTTGAATACTCTTGAAGGCCAAGATGATGCACCCATAGAACCAGGAGCACGAAGCCTGTCGTCCTGACCGTGGGTCTGACCACCTACGCCGCCAAATCCGTGGCGCTTTACAACGCCCTGAAAACCTTTACCTTTGGAAATTCCGGTAACATCAACCCAAGTGTCCTCGTTCTTGAAAACGTCTGCGACACTGAGAGAATCACCCAACTTGAGCTCGCCTTCGAAGTCGTTCTTGAACTCCACGAGCTTACGTTTAGGAGTGGTGTTTGCCTTTTTGAAATGTCCCATCAGAGACGCGCTGGTGTGTTTCTCTTTCTGTTCGTCATAGGCAAGTTGTACAGCGGCATAACCATCTTTTTCTTCTGTACGAATCTGCGTAACAACACACGGACCAGCCTCAATTACGGTGCAAGGGATGTTCTTGCCATCAGCACCGAATACGGAAGTCATTCCGATTTTTTTGCCGATTAATCCAGGCATTTTACTATTTGTGTTTTGATTAAACATCAGCTGCATAGCCATTTGCGGAGGCATTGCATTATCCTCAGCGATGAGGGAAAGAGGCATTGCGCGCACCTGGGTACAGCTCCCTGCATTTTTTGCGGGGGTGCAAAGATATAAACATTTTTCGTTTGCGCAAACAAAAAATGTTATTTCCACCCCCTGCACCCCCTCTAGGGGGACCACGGCCTGCTCGGCCGGCCGCTAAAGCGGCTTATTACACATATTCAAAAAAACTCCTGCCGGGTGACTGTCCGGCATGAGCTTTTAAAATATTAATACGGTATGCCGCGATTTCTAATTAGAGTTGGTGAAAATTGTGTTGTAGAGTTCAACTATCTGGTCATAAGTCTTCGCCCCGGATGTGTCATATAACTTCAAACTTCCATCTATATTATTAATTTGCGCTGTAGTAAGTATTATCATATGGAGGCTGTAGTTGTCACTCTGAGGCCAGGCCTTCAATGCGTTGAGAAGCGAGCAGTAGTGAATGTCCAGCGTCTCTATCTTGTTCAGTGAGCAGTCTATTTCTCTAAGAGACGTGCAGGCGCTAAGATTCAGCGATCCAATCTTATTCTGGGAGCAGTCAAACAACCTGAGAAGTGTGCTGTATTGGAGGTCCAGCGCCTCAAGCTTGTTCTGAGAGCAGTACAATTCTTCGAGAGAGGTGCATGGTTGGAGATCCAGCGTCTCAATATTGTTCTGGGCACAGTACAGATTAAAGAGCGCCGAGCATCCGGTCAGGTTCAGCGTGGAGATGCCGCACTCCCTGCAGTCCAATGCCTTCAGTCTGGCCAGGCCGGAAAGGTTAAGAGAGGTCAGGCCGCTGTTCTTTGAGCAGTTGATGAATACCAGTTCAGGCAGACCGCTGACATTGATTGAGGAAATCCCGGCTTTCTCGCACTCCAAATACTTGAGGCCTCCGTTGCAGGACATATCGAGAGCATAGACATAGTTGGTATAGGAAATATTCAGGTCCTCCAGAGCAGGGAAGACGTTGAAATCTCCGGCCGGCCAGGAGATAATTTCCGTGCCGTAAAGATTCAGAGTTTTCAGCTCATCGCACCCTGTCCAGGCAACAGAATTGCTGATTTTACAGTTCTTGACAGTAAGAGATTCCAAATCCTCACAGTTGGCACAATTGAAATTATTAAGAAGTGAAAGCCTTTCAATATCCAGAGACGTAACGCCGGAATTGGCGCACGCGAAATCTTCGATTGGAGCTCTCTCAGCCACTGTGATTCCGGTCAATAACTGATTGTTGCCAGCATCCAGTTTCTTCAGATGTCCCTTGTCGCTCAAATCAAGTGTTCCTGCATAATTGCTGCCGTTAAGATCAACCTCCTCAAGGTAAGAGAAACCAGCAAAGTCCTCTGCCGGCCAGGTTGCCAGTTCGGTGTTGCTGAACAGGAATCTCTTCATGGCAGGGCAGTTGGCCCAGGTTATCGAATTGGAAACTTTAGACTCGCTGAGATCCAGTTCTTCAAGCACGGAGCAGTATGAGCAGTTCACGTAAGAAAGATGTGGCTGATAAGACAGGTTCAGCTTTGTTAACTTGGTCTTGGCGCATTCAAAATGTTCAAGATTGAGAGTATTTGCAATGTCAAGCGTGGTAAAGCTGGTACACTGGCTGATGTTGATCTTCTTCAGAAGGGTGTTGTTGGTGGCATTTAAATCCTGCAGGCTAGAAAGACCGTAAGCGTCTATCTCAGGAAGTTTGGTATAGCAGCACTCAAGTCCTTCCAACTGGGTGAGGCCTTCGATATTGAGACTTGTAATATCGTTGAAATTCACGATAAGCAGCTTTAGGGCTGTATTTTGTCTCAGGTCCAGACTGGCAAGAGGGCCCTGTACTGCAGTTGAGCCGGAAACATTCAGAATCTGCAGGTTCTTGAACTCTTCTATTCCTTTCAGCGATGAGGCATAAATGAAATCATATCTATTGTCTCCAGAATAGTAATACGTATACTCGTGGGTGGAAGAAGCATTGAAGCAGTTCATTACGGTAACGGCCAGGGCCTCGTCAATGCTGATTTCTCCGTCTCCGTCCGTATCGAAGTTTGCAACGCAGTATGCCTTGAAGGTTTCGTCTTCGAATTCAACAAGCTCCAGAGGCTCCAGAGCTACGCTCAGGGCAGCCATGTTGCGCCTTACATTACGTTCTATCTGGATATTGGCTGAAGTAGACTTAACTTTTCTTCCCCTCTTTCCGCCGGATGTGCCGTCTATGGTGATCTTGAAACCGTTTGTGAAAGTTACAGGAGGGATCACGAAGTTGAATTCAGTGGCATCTTCGGCAGAAGTGCCCAGAGTAACAGGAGTTGGGCAATTTATCTTGATTTTAGTTGTGGCGCCGCTTCCCATTGTTACAGTTGGCAGACCGCCTATGGCCTGAGCTATAGTGGCTGCGCCGGCTATCTTCTCGCCGTTCTTGCCTTCAAGAGTGATGCTGCTTACGGAAACACCTTCTCCGTAAAGCTTGAGCCTGAGATATCCGCAGGCGTTCTTGAACTCATAATCAGAGTCCTCATCTCCAAGAAGTATCGGTTCTCTAACGGCCACCATGGTATTTGCGCCAGGCCCGAAAGAGTTGGCGCGATAAGTCTGGTCGGCAGGAAGATTCAATGAGATTTCTGTTCCGGAAGAATTGATGGTGATATCGCTGGAATATGGATAAACGGCCCAAATTGCATTAAAAAGCTCTTGATCATTTTTTTCGCCCATTATTTCAAACTCTCCGGAAGCGTCTCCGTCGGCTCCCAAGAAACGGTATTTCACGTTGGTTGGGTTGTAGCCGAACATAGATATCAAGTCATTGGCATTCCAGAGAACTTTAAGGTTATTCCCCCAGTAGGTCTTGGTTCCTGTCTGGGTGTTGGTTTCAGTTCCGGCATAGATGATATCCGGAAGTATGTATTTCTTCAGCGACACCTTTTCCTCAGGAGTCTGGTCATCCTTGCTGCAAGAGGCAAATGCAAAGGCGGCAAGAGCAAATAACAATATATACTTTTTCATGACTGTTTGTTTTTCTAGTGATTAAATTTCATCCCATCCAATCGCTTCATTCGGGTCTTCTGAGCCTTGCTCTGTCATGGATTGGCAGACAAAAGTCTGAACATCCACAACAAGCACTTTTGCGAAGGGAGATTCATAAGATTCTTTTTGTGTTTTCATAACAATAGTTGTATTTAAAAACAAAATTCAAATTTCGGGAAATGCAACACTATAAAGTTAATGATTTTTCAGTAATCAAGAGGGGCGGACAAGGTCAAAACGCATCAAATTCACACTATTGATGCGTTATCTTTGTGGCATAAGAAAGGCGTTTAAAATGAAAAATATTGTTTCTGCTATTATTTTGGCCCTGGCGGCGGTATTTATGGCCGCCTGCATCCATCGCGGAGAAGAAAAAACAGGCTCAGAAGCCCATATAACGCAGCTGATCTCGGAAGCCTCGGCTGAAGTGGAAAGCCAAAGGTTTGACTCAGCGATGGTAAAAGCGATTCAGGCACTGGATCTGGCGGAAAAGAAAGGGCTACCTCTCCAGAAAGTGAAGGCTTTGGAGTGCATCGTAGGCATCGACATTATGACCAGCCGCAACTCCGCTGCTTGGGAAAAAGCCCTTCAGGCTGAGGAAATAGCCCGCAAAGAAGGCTTCAAAGATGATCTTTCCGGCATTTTGATTTCAAAGGCAAAACTGTGCTCATACGCTGAAATCTCTCCTGAGACTAGCAGAGACGATGAGGGCCTGGAATATGCCCAGGAAGCTCTCACCCTTGCAGAAGAGGCTCAAAGCATGGAAAAACAGGCAGAGGCCTGCTATGTCATAGGATCGCTTTACATCAACAAGAACCGTTGGAACGACCAGATAGATACGGCCATCTACAATACGGCTGGGCGATATCTGGCCAAAGGACAGGCTATAGCAGATACCTATGATATACCTAGGCTGAAACGCAACGGCATAATGTTCCGTTCCCGCTGGTTCCAGCAGGGAGACCGCAACGCTGAGGCCGTACAGTACTTCTCCCAGGTGCTCACAACCCTGAAAGACTCCGACCATCTGACCGCCTCCAGCCTCTACGACCGCCTGGTAAGGCTCTAAACACGCTTGGGAGAAAATGAAAAGGCCCTGGAGTGCCACGATATGTACGTAAGGCACTAGCAGCAGTACATGGCGCAGAAAAACGACGAGATTCTCCAGGAGATGGAGACAAAATTTGAGGTGGAGAAGAAAGAGAAGGCCCTGGTAATTGGCCGTTACCGTACTGCTCTGCTCATTCTGGCTGTAATTCTCGCTCTGGCGGCTCTAGCGGCCGCATTCCGCAAGATTAGGGCTGTCCGCCCAGGGGCTCAAGGCTTCTGAAATTGCAGAAAAGCTATTCCTTAGCGTACATACGGTGAACACCCATCGCCAGAAGATCTACTCTAAAATGGAAGTGCGGAACATATCTGATATGCTCCGCAAATCCAAACTCCTGGGTATTATCCAGTAGGAGTCAGTAATCTCTTCAATAATCGCTGAGGATTACTTCAGATAGTAGGTAACAGATGTAACAACCCTTACCTTCTTGATGTAATCTGTTGTCTCGTCAAGATCCTCGATGGAGAACTGGCCCTGGCTGGCAGTCTTGATTTTTCCGAGGCTGCTGCCGCAGTTGTCGGCGAACTGCTGAGCGGCTTCCCTTGCTTTCGCAGTAGCTTCCTTGATCATTTCCGGCTTCAGGTCATTGAGGCCGGTGAAATCGTAAGAAGCCCAGTCGCTGATGATAATGTCCTTCTTCAGCATCTCGGATGTCAGAGTTTTTACCAGATTCCTGATAGCATCTACCTTTTTGGTGGAAATGGTCATGGACTGGTTAATCTGCCACTTGTAGGCAGGCTTGTTGTTGGAATACCTGTACTGGTCCTCGAGATTGCTTACAGATGGTGAAGCCTCAAAGATTTCATCGTCCGTGATACCTGCCTGCTTGATGAAGTCCTTTACGGTCTTGGCGTTGGCGTCAACAGAAGAATAGAGAGAGGACAGGTCGTTGCCCTGCCTTCCGAAAGAAACTCTCCAGATAGCCTTGTCGGCCGGAACCTGCTGCTCTGAAAGTCCCTTTACGGTAACCACGTTGTCCATAGATTTGAACTTTACGATTCCGCTCCTAAGACAGAGTCCAAGAGCCAAAAGACCTACGGCGATCAGGCCAGCCGCAAGGATCTTGTTTCCTTTTTTCTGATTTTCAGTCATAGCTGTGATGTGTTAGGTTATTGAATAATGATTTTAACTGTCCTTATTGTTTGTTTCTAAATTCAAATATATGCAAAAAGAGTGCAGAATTTGCTAAATTTGCGGCGTAAAATTGTAACAAACCAATTAAATTATTGATAATATGATTATTGTAGATGTACAAGGTAGAGAAATTCTCGATTCAAGAGGAAATCCCACTATCGAAGTAGAAGTTACCCTGGATTCAGGTTTCAAGGGTGTGGCCGCCGTACCTAGCGGCGCCTCCACCGGAGAGAACGAGGCTATCGAGCTCCGCGACAAGGACCCTAAACGCTATGGCGGAAAGGGTGTACTCAAGGCTGTAAAGAATGTAAACGACATCATCGCTCCTGCAATTATCGGCATGGACGCTATGCAGCAGAGAGACATTGATGAACTGATGATCCAGCTTGACGGCACCAAGAACAAGGCAAAACTTGGCGCTAACGCAATTCTGGGAGTTTCCCTGGCTGTTGCAAAGGCAGCTGCCGAGGAACTTGAGATTCCTCTCTACAGATATATCGGTGGAACAAACGCATACGTGCTTCCTGTTCCAATGATGAACATCATCAACGGCGGCGCCCACTCAGACGCCCCTATCGCATTCCAGGAATTCATGATCCGTCCTATCGGAGCCAAGAACATGGCAGAAGGCGTAAGGATGGGAGCCGAGGTGTTCCACGCCCTGAAGAAGGTCCTCAAGGACAGAGGCCTTTCCACAGCAGTCGGTGACGAGGGAGGTTTCGCCCCTGCACTCAAGGGCATAGATGACGCTCTGGACTGCATAGTCGAGGCTGTAAAGGCTGCAGGTTACAAGCCAGGCAAGGATGTTACCATCGCCCTGGACTGCGCTGCCAGCGAGTTCTCCGTAAAGAAGGGCAACAAGTATTCCTACGACTACTCTCAGCTCAACAACGGCACAAAGAAGGAGCCTAAAGGCAAGCGCCTGAGCGCAGACGAGCAGGTTGCCTACCTGGAGAAACTTTGCAAGAAGTACCCTATCGACTCCATCGAGGACGGTATGGACCAGAACGACTGGGAAGGCTGGGTTAAACTCACCAAGGCTATCGGCGACAAGGTTCAGCTCGTGGGAGACGACCTCTTCGTAACCAACGTTTCTTATCTTGAGAAAGGTATCAAGAAGGGTGCTGCAAACTCCATCCTGATCAAGGTTAACCAGATCGGTTCCCTGACAGAGACTCTGGATGCAATCGAGATGGCTCACAGAAACGGTTACACTACGGTTACTTCACACCGCAGCGGCGAGACTGAGGACACCACCATCGCAGACATTGCCGTTGCTACCAATAGCGGCCAGATCAAGACCGGTTCCCTCAGCCGCACAGACCGTATCGCCAAGTACAACCGTCTCATGAAGATCGAGCTTGAGCTTGGAAGCAGAAGCTGCTACGGTTACAGGAAAATCAAGTAAGTCTGGTAACAGCACTTAAAACAAAAAGAACCTCTGAAAATTCAGGGGTTCTTTTTTTTCTTCTAGTTTACCGGCAACGGTTTAATCGTCGATGTACATAAGATTTCCGTTGCGGTCAAATTTCAGCTCGAGGTCTGTTGAAAGTTCAATTTCATAGCCATAGTACTCCTTGTCTATCTTTGTGATAAGGGTGCCGGCAAAATTGGTCTGGACATAGTTTGCTATTGCAGCGGGAACCAAAGCGGCAGGGACTGCAGAAAATTTGCAATCCACCTTGTCCCACTCTCCCTTGCTGTTGAATTCAATCTCGGTGCCGTCTGTGAACTTAACCTCATACTTGATGCCGTGGTCGCGTTCCTTCTCGGCATATGCAGCTGTCTTGTCTGCAAAGTGAGTCTTGATAAAAGTCTGGGCTGGCGCAGGTAACTGGTTTATAGGAATAATTCTTCCGTCTGCATAGCAGAAAGCAGATACGAGGAGGAAGGCAACTATTGCCAAGGCAGAGATCATTCTTTTCATAACAGAAACGATTTTAATGATTATTTTCAAATACAATTATAATAAGTTTCTCTTTAATAAAAGCTATATTTGCAAAGATAATACCGATGAGATTTATATGGACAAGAAGGATTTGATGAGAAGAGCAATCCAGCTTTCAGACGAAAGCGTGGAAAAGGGCGGCGGTCCTTTCGGTGCCGTCATTGCCCGTAACGGAGTGATTGTGGCAGAGGGTTCCAACAGCGTTACCCTGAACTGCGACCCTACTGCGCATGCGGAGGTTACCGCTATCCGCAATGCAACAAAGAAACTGAAAACCTTTGACCTTTCGGGATGTGAGATATACACGTCCTGCGAACCTTGCCCTATGTGCCTTGGCGCAATCTATTGGGCACACCTGGACAAAATCTACTATGCCAACAACCGTAAGGATGCCGCAAAAATCGGTTTCGACGATGACTTTATCTATCAGGAAATAGAACTCAAGCCTGAAGACAGGCTGAAGAAATCTGAAAAACTGTTAAGGAAAGAAGCCCTGGAAGTTTTCAAGAAGTGGCAATCCAAGGAAGACAAAACGGAGTACTGATTCAGCACTCCGTTTTCTTTTATTGAATTTCCCATGAGGTTGTCCCGTCCTTGTTGTCCTTGAGCTGAATGCCGAGGGCTTTCAGGGTATCCCTTATCTGGTCGCTCTTGCCCCAGTCCTTATTGGCCCTTGCCGCCTTGCGGTCTTCTATGATGTAATTCATCAGGCCGTCAATGACCTTTGATGAGCCCTGAGAGTCTGAAGCCTGCACACTCTCTTCATCCACCAGTCCGAGAATATCCGTGACTACCTCTTTCATAAGCTGGCAGATAGCGTCCTTTTCGGCCTTGGCCGCTGTGATTCTTCCCTCCTTCACATTGTTTATGACCTTTACCAGTTCATAGACATAAGAGAGGGCTATCGGAGTATTCATATCGTCACACAAGGCGTTGAATATCTCCTCCCGGATCCTTGATATATCCTCAGCGAGATTTTCAGAAGATGCCGCTGACTCTTTCAGTTGGGCTGCGTCCTTCTGTGCCTGCATCAGTCTTTTGAGACCCTTTTCCGCTGCCTGAAGGGCGGAATTGCTGAAATCCAGGGTTCCGCGATAGTGCGCCTGAAGGATGAAGAACCTGACGGTCATAGGAGTATAGGCCTGCTCCAGAATCGGGTTGCTTCCGCTGAACAACTCGTCGAGTGTTATGAAATTGCCCAGAGACTTGCCCATCTTCCTGCCCTCGATGGTAATCAGGTTGTTATGCATCCAGTATTTGACTCCGGAAGTGCCTCTTTCAGCATAATTCTGGGCCATTTCGCATTCGTGGTGAGGGAACATCAGGTCCATTCCACCGCCGTGGATGTCAAACTCCCTTCCAAGATATTTCTCTCCCATGGCGGAGCACTCCATATGCCAGCCAGGGAAGCCGTCTCCCCAAGGGGAAGGCCAGCGCATTATATGTTCCGGAGAGGCTTTCTTCCATAGGGCGAAGTCTGCGGATGAATGCTTGTCCTGCTGCCCGTCAAGCTCGCGGGTGTTGTGCAGCATCTCGTCCAGATTACGGCCGCTGAGAGCTCCGTAATTATACTTCTTTGCATATTTAGCCACGTCGAAATAAACGGAGCCGTTGCTTATATATGCATAGCCGTTGTCCAGTATCTTTTTGATGAACTCTATCTGCTCGATAATATGGCCGGAAGCATTCGGCTCGATGCTTGGAGGAAGCACGTTGAGCTTTGCCATAGCCTGACGGAAATGTACCGTATAGGTCTGTGCAACCTCCATCGGCTCAAGTTCTTCCAGGCGGGCCTTCTTGGCTATCTTGTCCTCTCCCTCATCAGCGTCATGCTCCAGATGCCCCACGTCAGTGATATTGCGCACATAACGGACCTTGTATCCCAGGTTTGCCAGCAGGCGTACCAGTACATCAAAGGTTATCCCCGGTCTGGCATGTCCCAGATGAGGGTCTCCGTATACCGTAGGCCCGCAAACATAAAGGCCTACTCTTCCCGGGGTTACGGTTTCCAGCTTTTCCCTTCTGCGGGTAAGGGTATTGTAGAGATAGAATTCTCTTTTGATTTCTGCGCTCATAAAACATCCGGCGGCTTTTGGACCGCCGGGTGCAAATTTAATCATTTTCCGGCAGAGACATTTTCAGTGCCACAATTTCACAAGAATATCTTTCCTGGCCGTCTTTCCCCATATAGGAATAATACCTCAGCCTTCCGGAAAGCTCGACAAAGACACCCTTGCGGATTTTGGAGAAGTCCGGCATTCCCTTGGAAGACCAGGCGGCAATGCTGTGCCACATGGTTTCTTCCTTGTACTGTCCGTCCTTCCCCTTGAAAACTTCATGGGTTGCAAGGGAGAAACGGATCAAACTGACTCCTCCCTCCATTTCGGTCACCTTGGGATCTGCTCCTACGCGCCCCTTCAGTTCCACTTTGTTCAATGTTTTCTCCATAAATCATCTAAATGAAAACTGAAGCAAATTAAACCCGACTATTTAACAATATCCTCATTTTATTCATATATAAACGATTATAAATGTTTAATTGACAATCCTGTAAAACTGTTAGCCGTTTAACTTGTTTTAATACGGCTGTACCCATTTAAACAATTGCAGAATAATCAAAAAATGAAGTGTTAATTGCATCGCTGAGGACAGAAAAAGAAAGTTCTTTCTTAGATTTGACGCGCTGAAAGACAGTGGAAAGAAGGGAAACGTTATGGGCAAAAAGACATGTCCGGTATGCGGAAAAGAAGTAAACGGACGGAGCGACAAGAAATTCTGCAGCGATGAATGCCGCACTTTCTACAACAATTCGCTTGGAAGAAGACGCCGGGCAAGGAACCGCAAGCAATTAAATGCAATCCGTTTCAACATTATGGAGATGGAACGTGCAGACTCCAGATTCCTTCTCAGGACTCTTTCCTGGATAAGCAAGGTGTTCAGGGTCATAAGCAATGTCACAAAGGTCAGCAGCAGACAAGAATAACATCCCGCAAATCCGTGGTGTAGCTTCCTGAAAGGCGTTCCCGGCGCATTTCCCACCTTTCCTCCCTTCCGGCCACGCCCCCGGTCTGCCTGCGGTTGAAGATGGCGGAACTTCCCTGCACGGCCAGATGCAGACGGTTTTTCCCATACCGTCGGTTAACCTCGTCCATAAGGAGGTCAACTTTTCTCATCCTCTTGTAATCGGACTGGCAGTAAAGGCTTTGCTGCACATGTCCGTGGGGAACTATGCCGCTTACCGTAACTCCTGCCTTCTTGTAAGCGTAACCGGGCAGATAGATTTCATCCAGAGCGTTAAGGCATCCTTCCACAAGACCGATCGTGCTGTCTTCCGCCTCTTCAAAAATGTATGTGGCATTGTTGAAATATTGCGGGAGGTCCTCCCTGAAAACACTTGTCATCAGGAACACGGTCGCATACATCGCACAGCTGTGCTGGGCCCTGAGTTTCTGTGCACAGGAGGCGGCAAAATTGGAGACTGCACATTGCAGCTGGGAAAGGTCGGATACCAGCTCCCCGAAGCTGCGGCTGGTTGTTATGGTCTGCTTCAGGGCCTTGCCATCCACGCGGATGACACTTCTTCCAAGCAGTTCCTCATAAGTCCTTAGCCCGCACACTCCCATATTCCGCTTTATCCAGTAGGCCCCTTTCTGCACAAAGTCATAGGCAGTGGATATGCCCAATGCCGCAAATTTCTTCTGAGACCTGAATCCTATGCCCCAAACATCTCCCGCCGGAAGCAGATGAAGGGCCTTCTCCCTCTGCGATTCGGAATCTATCATGCAGAACCCTCTGTATGCCGGATATTTCTTGGCAAATCTTGTGGCGGCTTTCGCAAGAGTCTTGGACCGGGCCGCTCCCACGGATACTGGAAGGCCCGTTTCCTTCCTTACCCTACGCACGATTTCCCGTCCCAACCGCACCACTTCATCCTTCCCCATTCCGGAAAAATCCACAAAGGCCTCATCTATGGAATATATCTCTATCCGCCCCGCCAACCCCCGCAAAACATCCATGGCACGCCGACTCATATCCGCATAAAGCGTGTAATTGGAAGAGCACATCACAACCTCAACGCCCTTGCTTTCAAACTCCTGCGCTATTTTGAAGGCCGGCGTCCCCATTTTGATCCCAAGAGCCTTGGCTTCTGCGCTTCTTGACACGGCACATCCGTCGTTGTTGGAAAGCACCACTACAGCCCGCCCCTCCAGAGACGGGTTGAACACCCTTTCGCACGAAACAAAGAAATTGTTGCAGTCCATCACCCCGATAAACCGCCCGGACCGACTGTATTCAAAAGAATCTTCTTCAGGCATAAATTATCGCTGAGTATTATTCTTCCTGATATCCTTTATTGAATATGTGACAACGCCCCAAACCATAAAGTGCTGGTCTGCAGTTACCCGGATCTTCCTGTATTTCGGGTTTTCCGGCACCAGCCATATGACATCCTTTTCTATATGGATCCTTTTAAGCGTAAACTCCCCGTCCAGAAAACACACGGCAATATCCCCCTCGGAAGCCTCCAGGCTCTTGTCTATGACTATCAGATCCCCGTCCTCTATCCCGGCACCTGTCATGGAATCTCCGCTCACCCGTCCAAAGAACGTGGCGGCCGGATTCTTCACCAGCTCCCGGTTGAGGTCTATCCCTCCCTCCACATAATCCTGTGCCGGAGAAGGAAAACCCGCACAGACTGTATTACCTGTCATTTCTGACAACGGAAATCCTGATCTCTTTTTCCTCTGCGATAGTCTCTTCTATGAAGGCCTCTATCTCACTGCTGAAAAGAATGTTGTAGTTGTTCATATCCTTATGTTTTGTTTTATTTCACGATGCAAAAATATTCTCGCGTTTTGACAACTATTGTCAACAAACAAAAATTTTCGCCTGCATTCAAATTTCCTTAACTTTGAATTTGTGAAAAGACATTATAATCATGAAAAGAACCGGATTACTCCTGATTATCGCACTTTGCTGCAGCGCAGCGCTTTCTGCCCAGAACACCAAAAAGCAGGACTGGGCGCAATTCTATGTGTTCGAGAAAGATAACGCCAGGGTTATGGAACAGATAAAGGACGCCCCAAAGGGAAACTGCCCTAAATGCGAGTGGAAAAACCGCAAGGTCAAGGCAGTGCTTATGGGAGACTCCATAACTGAGCTGTGGTGGGGCCTGGACTCCCAGTTCTTCAAGGACAACAACTTTGTGGGAAGGGGCATTTCCGGACAGACCACAAGCGAGATGCTGGTAAGGTTCCGCAGGGATGTGCTGGACCTCAGGCCCCAGTACGTGTTCATAATGGCGGGCACCAACGATGTCGCGGAGAACAATGGAAAGATTACCCTTGAGAACATCCTCGGCAACCTCAAGTCTATGGTTGAACTTGCCAAGGCCCACAACATCAGGCCTATACTCTGCTCCGTTCCGCCGGCAGCAGGCTTTGTCTGGAGAAAGGACCTCGCACCGGCCAAGGACATCATCACCCTCAACAGGATGATCCGGGAATATGCAGAAAGCATAAACATCCCTTACATAAATTATCACTCCATTCTCACCGATGAAAACGGCGGCCTACCGAAAAAATATGCCAAGGACGGAGTGCATCCAACCATAGACGGCTACAAAATTATGGAGAGATTATTGCTGGACAGATTTAAGGAAATCGACAAGCAGTAAGAACTTAAACTCCAGACATACTATGAAAAAGATATTTGCAATACTGGCCTCAGCGATAATCCTGCTGGCCGTGCCGTCAAAATCAGGCGCACAGACTATCCGTGACAAATATGGCGCGCAGATAGGAACGATTCAAAGCGACGGCACCATCCGTGACAAGTACGGCGCACAGGTAGGAAAGATAGACAGCAACAACTGTGTCCGCGACAAATACGGCGCACAGATAGGCAAAATAGACAATGACGGCACCATCCGTGACAAATACGGCTCACAGGTCGGAAAGGTCTACAGTGACGGAGTTGTCCGTGACCGTTACGGCTCCCAGATCGGCAAGGTGGAGAAGGACGGCACCATACGTGACAAGTACGGTTCCCAGATCGGCTCCGCTCGCGGAGTCCCGACAACCTGGGCCGGACTCTACTTCTTTTTTAACTTGAACTAAGGGGTGCAGGGGGTGAGTAGCTACACAAAAACGGTGGGGAGGTAGAAAGTCGCATCAGCGACCGGCCGAGCAGGCCGTAATCCCCCTTGAGGGGGTGCAGGGGGTGAGTAGCTACAAAAAAAGTGATGGTTGATGCCATCACTTATTTTTGTAGCGCGGGGCGGGATTGAACCGCCGACCTCATGATTATGAATCATGCGCTCTAACCAGCTGAGCTACCGCGCCATCACTGTGCCCAGCAGCTGGCTGGACTTTCAGATTTGTTGAGATACCCGGATTCGAACCAGGACTAAGAGGACCAGAATCTCTTGTGCTGCCATTACACCATATCTCAATGTCCCACTGGTTTTGGGGTTGCAAAAGTAAGCAAATTTCTCTTATTCACAAATTTTTTCCACAAGGACCGTGGCATATACGGCCACTCCCTCCTCTCTGCCGACAAATCCGGCGCCCTCAGTGGTGGTAGCCTTGACAGAGATATCCTCTATGGAAGACGGGTAGTTGTCGCTGACCTTGGAAAGGGTCTCAGCGATGCTTCTGCGCATCTTTTCAATGAAAGGAGCCACTTTAGGCTTCTGGAGAAGGATGGTGATATCCGCATTTACGAGGCGGTATCCTTTGTCCAGAACCAGTTTATAGGATCTTTCCAGGAGGATCTTGCTGTCAATTCCCTTGAATTCCGCGCTGGTGTCCGGGAAATGGTGGCCGATATCGCCGAGGGCAAGGGCTCCTAAAAGGGCATCGCAGAGAGCGTGCAGGGCCACATCCCCGTCTGAATGCGCCACGCAGCCCTTTGTATGTGGAATTCTCACTCCACACAGAAATAAAGGAAGATCTTCCGCCAAAAGATGGACATCATATCCGTTACCTATTCTGAATGTGTTTTTCATACTTTGCAAAAGTACGGATTTTTAGCTCGATTTGCATTATCTTTGCAAGGATATAGGAGATTTTAACAGTTTTGAGGGTTAACTATGGGATTCAAGTTTTTTTCTTTGCCTAGCCACAGGGTGTTTGACTACCCGGCAAGGTACTATAACAAAGATCTCGAGAAGTTCGAGGGCATAAATGCCGAGGCCAAGGCCAGGCAGGAGGGCTCAAATTATGTTCCTGGATCCATCGTGTCCAAGGGTTTCCGTAAGAATTCCAAGGAACTCAAGAGAGCTGATGGAGGATACGGAAAGGGAAAGAGGATTTTGGTGTATTTGTTAATAGCGGTGATTCTTGTGGCCCTGCTGTATTTCACAAAGGCATTGAGCCTGCTGTTCCAGGCCTATCAGATTAACCACGGTTAACGGTTTTTGACTTGAGATTATGCTAAAAGTCCTGCCCGAAAGTATATACAGCCTGATAGCCGCCGGAGAGGTTATCCAGAGGCCCGCTTCCGTTGTGAAGGAGCTTATGGAGAATTCTGCGGATGCCGGAGCCACATCCATAATGCTGGTGGTCTCCGATTACGGCAAGACGCTTATCCAGGTCATAGACAATGGCATTGGAATGGATGCCGAGGAGGCCGGTATCTGCTTCCTGTCACATGCCACATCCAAGATTGATGCCGTGGAAGACCTTCAGAACCTGTCAACTTTCGGATTCAGGGGAGAGGCCCTGGCGTCCATTGCAGCCTGCGCGGACGTTACGCTGAAAACCCGCAAGAGAGGAGAAGCCACCGGAACCCAGGTTCATATATCAGGAGGCAAGACTCTGGAAACAACCGAGATAGCCTGTCCGGAGGGATGCAACATAGCCGTACGTAATCTCTTTTTCAACATTCCGGCAAGAAGGAAATTCCTCAAGTCCGACAACAGCGAGTACAGGATGATTGTATCCGAATTCACCCGCGTCGCCCTTACCAGACTGGACATCGAGTTCCGTCTGATATCCAACTCCAAGGAAGTCATAACCCTGCCTAAGGGAAGGAACCTCAAGCAGAGGCTCACGGATCTTTTCGGCTCGGCGATGGGAAAGCAGATAGTGGATATAAACGTAGACACCACCGTAGTGAAACTCAGAGGAGTCATTGGCACCCCCCAGAGCGCAAAGAAGACCCAGCAGAACACTTTCCTGTTTGCAAACGGAAGATATTTCCGCTCTCCGATGCTCCACAAGGCCGTCTTGAAGGGATACAGCAACCTGATTCCGGAAGGAAACGCCCCGCATTACTTCATCTTCCTGGAGGTTCCTCCACAGGAGATGGACGTAAACATAAGTCCGTCCAAAACAGAGATAAAACTGGAGAACGAGCAGGTTATCTTCCAGATTGTGGAAGCGGCCGTGAAGGAAGCTATCGGCAAGAATGCGTTTGTCCCCGCCATCGATTTCGACACGGAAGGCGTGCCTGTCGAGATAAGCACCGGGGACGGCTTCACGCTGACTCCGGAAGAAAAGCGTTCTATCCAGCAGGGAGGCCTTCGTCCGCCTAAGATCAATTACGACCCTCTTTTCAACCCGTTCGAAGAAGAGAAAAAACAGGAGGGTCCAGGATACAGGAATGTCCCTAGCGCCATCAACGACCGTCTTATGGAAGAGCCGGCGGAAAGGCGTATTATCCAGATAGACAGGAACATGGTTGCCGTCGCCGATGAAAAGGGCGGACTTGTGGTTTTCAATATCGCGAGGGCAAGGCAGAGGATTTTCTACGAGAGATACCTGAAGTCACTCTCCGAAAAGAAATGCCAGATTCAGGAGGAGCTTTTCCCGAAGACTGTAAGTCTGGACCATTCCTCCTTCACGACGCTTATGGACAATGTAGATAAGGTCCGTTCCCTTGGCTTTGAAATCCGCCAGTTCGGCAAGGATTGCGTGGTTGTGAGCGGAACTCCGGCAGACTTCCGGGGAGAAAAGTTCTCCATAGAGGAATGCATCGAGGAAATCGCCCGGTATATCGAGGAAGGAGACAGCACTGAACTGTTCCGGAAGGCGGCTCTGGACATTGTCCGCCATTCGAACTTCTCCTATACGGCAGACATCTCCGTGAAAGAAGCCTCGGCTGTCATCGACGAACTTATGCTCTGTAAAGAGCCAACGACCTCTCCGGCGGGAGGATACACGTTCTTCAGGTTGACAGCGGACGAAATCAGAAAGAAACTGTTATGAGAAACTTACCTCCTGCACTGAAGCACATAATCATTATCAATATCCTGATGTTTGTGGCAACACTGCTCATAGGCGACAGGATGTATGAGATTTTCGCCCTCTTCCCGATAGGAAGCCCCTGGTTCCAGATCTGGCAGCCGGTAACCCATATGTTCATGCACGGGGGATTCTTCCACATCTTCTTCAACATGTACACGCTGTTCTTTTTCGGGATGGCCCTGGAGAGGACGTGGGGGAGCAAGAAATTTGTGCTTTACTACTTTGTCACAGGCCTTGGAGCCGCAGCCTGCCATCTGGCGGTGATGTATCTTCAGGGAGCTCCGCTGAACGTTCCTACAGTAGGAGCCTCCGGAGCTGTTTACGGAGTGCTGCTGGCTTACGGAATGCTTTACCCAAATAGCCAGATAACAATGATATTCCCTGTTCCAGTAACACTCAAGGCCAAGTGGTTTGTGGTGATATTCGGAGCCATCGAACTGGTTACGGGAATCTTCGACACCACGTCCGGCATTGCCCACTTCGCCCACCTGGGAGGCATGATATTCGGATTCTTCCTGATACTGTGGTGGAAGAAAAGAAACAGACTGTACACCTGGAACTAGGATATGGCACGCAGCAGGCGCAGAAGAAGAGTACCGAGACTGTTCGGAATAACGTTCCGGATGGTTCTGATAGTGGCCGGCATTTGTCTGTTCCTGAGTTATATATCCTCATACATAGATCCCGTTAAATTTTCGGTCCCTATCTTTTTCGGACTGTATTTCATCCCGATCCTGGCCATTAATTTCCTGCTGCTGCTGATTGCCCTTCTGTCGCGGAGCAAAAGCGCATGGATAACGATAATAGCCCTTCTGCCGTCCCTGCTGTTTGCGGAAAGGTTTGTACGCTTCGGCGGAGGAAAGGAAGCCGGAGGGCAGAAAATAAAACTTGAGACATACAATGTCGGCCTGTTCCGCATGTCCAGGAACAAGATGACTTACAGTCAGACAATGGACAGCGTAATCTCGCAAATCAGCAGAAGCAATGCGGACATAGTCTGTCTCCAGGAAGTTTATCTCGACAATCTCCAGGCGGCAAAAAGCATTATGCCTGAATACAAGTGGAGATCCTTCCACCTGATTTCCCATAAAAACGGCAAAAAAAGCGGCAACATCATTTTCAGCCGCTACAAGATAGCCAAAGGCGGTGTCATCAAATTCAAGAACAGCACCAACCTGTCCGTCTATGCCGACATTGTCATCGGGGAAGACACATTAAGGGTATATAACAACCACCTTCAGTCTTATGCGATTTCCCCTACAGCCCTGCTTCAGAAGATAAGGACCAAGAAAACTTTCTCGGAAGAGATGGGCAACGAGATCCTCAACGTGCACAACAAGTTCCGCAACACTGTCATACAGAGGTCTCACCAGGTAAACAAGGTTCTGGATAACATTAAGAAAAGCCCGTACCCATACATTGTCTGCGGAGACTTCAACGACATTCCGATGAGTTACACTTACCACAAGTTCGCCAGCGGAAGAAAAGACACGTTCAAGGAAGCCGGACGGGGTTTCTCTGCATCGTTCTCTTTGCTCTGGCCTCTGTTCCGCATAGACTATGTCTTCATACCCGAGAATTTCAATGCCATAAGCCACAATACGATAAGATGCAAGTTTTCAGACCATTATCCAGTGGTTGCGGAGTTTGCCAAGGAATAAATCCATGGGAGAAAAACATTCATACAAGATGGACCCCAAAATGGAGGTCCAGATAAAGAAAGCGGCTGAAACCATCAAGGCCGGAGGGACCATACTTTACCCCACAGACACCATCTGGGGCATCGGGTGCGACGCCACAAATCCCGAGGCTGTGAAGAAAGTCTTTGCCATAAAGCATAGAGAGGAAAGCAAGAGCCTGGTAACCCTTGTCAGCGACCTGGACATGCTGGCAAGGTATGTCAAGGAAATACCGGAAGCTGCGCTTGACCTGATAGAGGTCAACGATGTTCCTATGACAATCATTTATCCGTGTGGCACGCATCTGGCATCCAACGTGATAGCTGAAGACGGAAGCGTTGGGATAAGAATCCCGATGAACGAGTTCTGCCGTCAATTGTGCTTCCGTCTCAGGAAGCCGATAGTCTCCACTTCCGCTAACATTTCCGGAGAAAACCCTCCAAAGGGATTCAAGGGCATCTCTCAGGAAATAAAGGATGCTGTGGACTATACGGTGCACCCGTCTATGGAAGAAAAAAACTCCACGCACAAGGCATCGCAGATCATAAAGATCGGCGTTAAGGGAGAAATCCAGATTATCAGAAAATAGGATTTATTTCATCTCGACGAAAGAAGGAGCCGTATGTCCCGTCAGGTGTACGAAGGCTTCCGCATAGTCACACCAGTACTCCATTCCGCGGAATTTTTCCATAGGGATATGCCAGTCTTTAAGAAGATCCGGCATACCCTGGCTCTCATGGCAGAGGCAGGCTTCGTGCTTTTTCCCGGCGACGGAAGTTATGTCAACATAATCCGTAGGCAGGAACTTCATGCTCTGGTTTCCGCTCATGGCTTCGGCATAGAAGAGATTGAAGCTGTAACCGCTGTATCTCCAGGCATCATAAACCAGGATCGAGCAGACGCGGTGATCTCTGTGTGTGTCTATCGGCCAGTGGGTTATCACCAATTCAGGTTTTTCTTCCTTGATAACGGCAAGCATCTCGTCATACTTTTCCTTGTTGATTATGGTGGCCCCGTCCACCTGAGACATGAACCTGTACCTTGCTCCCGTAACCTTGCAGGCCGCCTTGCATTCTTTTTCCCTGATTGCGGCCGCTTCCTTTCCGCCCATTCCCGGAATACCGGCCTCGCCTCTCGTAAGATATACGCACACCACATCCCAGCCAGCCTGCAGCAGAAGAATCATTGTACCTCCTGCAATGGTCTCGGGATCATCCGGATGGGCTCCTATGATCAAGGCTTTGCGTTTCTTGCCCTTCTTGCCTGATGATGCGGAATATCCACCTTTCACTGGTGATGCTTTGAGAATAGAAGGAAGAGATAATGCGGCGGCAGATGCTGCAACACCCGCAGATGTCTTCAGCCAATTTCTTCTGGAAACCTTTTTCATAGTGTTTTATATTGAAGCGAAATAAATTTCAGAAACTGAAGCCAGGGCCGCCGTTTCAACACGAAGCCTGGACGGTCCAAGGGTGAGCGGAAGGAATCCCCTTTCTTTGGCAAGTTCTATCTCCTTTTGTGAGAAATCTCCTTCTGGACCTATCATAATCACCACATTAAGAGGCTTCTGCGATGCGGATACATAGTCCCGGACAGTGCGCTTGTCCCCTTCTTCGCAGTGGGCAATGAGCTTGAGGGCACCCTCTTCAAAATCGCGGAGCAGGAAATCCTTTACGCTCACAGCATCCTCCACAACCGGAATACAGGATTTAAGGCTCTGCTTGGTGGCGCTCAGGACAAGCGCTTCCAGCCTTTCTTTCTTGACGGTTGTACGGATTGAGTGCTCCGATATGACGGGAACTATCCTGTCCACTCCAAGTTCCGTGGCCTTCTCCACAAACCATTCGTAACGGTCCATGTTCTTGGTAGGGCAGACAGCCATTACAAGGCGATAGCCCCGGACTCCGACACCGGCGCTCTTTTCCTCAATGCGGCAGGACACTTCAGCGTTTCCTTTCTTTGGAAGGCTGACACTCAATACAGTACAACGGTAAAGCCCCCCTTCTCCATCGATGATGAAGACAGTGTCCCCTTCCTTATGCCTCAGAACCCTGGCACAATGATCCGCTTCCTGTCCCGAGAGCAGGACAGTGTCTTTTCCGATTTCCTTTGAGTAGAACAATTCCATCGCGATAACAAAAATAACACAACTGGCAGAATTTCGTTAATTTTGTTTTCGATAATACTTTAAACGTTCCTTCTATGGCACAAGCGAAAACTACCCGTTACGTTGCCCTCGACGTTCTGAGGGGCATGACTGTGGCGGGAATGATTCTGGTCAACAACCCGGGAAGCTGGGGCAATATCTTCAAGCCTTTAAGACATGCAGCGTGGGCAGGATGCACCCCTACGGATCTTGTGTTCCCGTTCTTCCTGTTTGTGGTGGGCGCGGCAATGGCCTTCTCCTTTGCAAAATACGGGGAGAGCCTTTCCAGGGCAAGCGTAAAGAAGCTTCTGATAAGGGGATGCCTGATTTTCCTTGTGGGAGTTGCCCTTAACGCCTTTCCTTTCATAAAGCTGCCTCTGGATCCGGAACATGGCTTCTGGTGGAATGTCGCGGAGAAATTCCGCCATTTGAGAATATTCGGCGTTCTCCAGAGAATCGCGATGTGCTACATAGTTGGCGGACTGGTTGCCCTGTGGCTGAAAAAGCCAAAGAAGATCATTGTCTCGATGGTTATCCTTGCTTTTGCGGAAGTGCTGGTGCTGTGGCTGCTCCGCGACGGCCAGGGAGCCTTCCTGTTTGGAGAAACCGTACAGAGCACCATGGCCGGAAGGGCTTCCGGAGCATTTGACGTGAACTTTTTCAACTCGCTGGGTATGGTAGGAGAAAACCACGTATACCACGGAGAGGGTTTTGCCTTCGATCCGGAAGGACTGATCGGTGTCCTGAGCGGAAGCTGCACAGTCCTGCTTGGATTCCTTATCGGAAACATCTGCCGTACATCCACTGACAAGGTCAATTCCGTTGCCAGGCTTTTCGTAATCGGAATGATCTGCCTCGGTCTGGGAATGATTGCCAGCATCTGGCTGCCTATCGTAAAGAAAATCTGGACCGGCTCATATGTACTCTACGCAGGAGGCTGGGCCATCCTGATGCTCGCCTTCTTCATCTGGTTCATAGACGTTAAGGGCAAGGAGAAGATCTTTACCCCGTTCAAGGCCCTTGGCATGAACCCGCTGTTCGCGTTCGTCATGGCCGGCTTGTTCTCCAAGATACTGGGCGGAATGATCAAATGGAAGGTTCCTGCTGTTATGGATGACGGCACAATGGGAGAAAAATCCTATTCCGTGCTCAGCTGGTTCTACCAGAACATATGCTGTCCGGTATTTGGCGGCAGCAACGAGTATTCTTCCCTGATGTACGCCATAATCTATGTGATTGTATTCACTCTTATGGCCTACGTCCTCTACCGCAAGAAGATTGTCATAAAGCTTTAACGCCTCTGCGATGAAAAAGATGCTGATGGTCAACGGCAAGATGGCAAACGCCATAAGATGGGACGGAGTGAACATCTCCCAGATAAGGGAACTTGCCGGTGACAAGCTTATGGAACCTCATCTCTGTATGGGGTTCCTCTATCTTTTCATCGCCACCGAAGACGGCATCTCACAGTGCAACGAGGGAGACTGGGTTGCTAAGGACACCGACGGAATAATCCACATCCTGAAAGCGGAAGATATTGATGCATAAGACATTTACCATAACCAGCCTTAAAGAGATAGACAAGATTGCCCGGGAGTTCATACAGTACATCTCGGAATCCGACCTGCAGAGCAACATCTTTGCCTTCTATGGCAAGATGGGTGCCGGCAAGACCACTTTCATCAAGGCCATCTGCAAGGCTCTCGGTGTCACCGATACGGTCAACAGCCCAACCTTCACCATCATCAACGAATACAGAAGCGCCAAGGGGTTCCCAATCTACCACTTTGACTTTTACCGCATCAACCGTCTCCAGGAAGCCTATGACATAGGCGTAGAGGAATATTTCTCCGGAGACGGACTCTGCCTCATAGAATGGCCTGAAAAAATCGCCGAAATCCTTCCGGAAGATGTGATAAATGTCACAATCACCACAAGAGAAGACCTCTCCCGCTCGGTCGAAATCTCCTGACCAAATCTTTTTCAGGGGCGGACAGAGTCAATTTTACCGTTTGGCTTCCGCTTTATATTCCCACAGTCTACATTCGCCTCAAAAAAGAGGCGATTATGTTGTGTAAGGTTTATTGTGCGTGCTGCAACGGGCTGGAAGTCACAACCGTCACTGTGGAAGTGTCTGTCACCGATGGTATCCAGTTCTATCTGGTGGGATTGCCGGACAGTGCCGTGAAGGAAAGTCAGCAGAGGATTGAAAGCGCCCTTCATTGCTATGGATTCAGGATTCCGGGAAAGCGTATTACCATAAATCTCGCTCCCGCAAATATCCGCAAGGAAGGCTCTTCGTTTGATGTCCCGATTGCTATCGGTATCCTTTGCGCTTCCGCCCAGCTGGATGAACAGGTGACCGGCCGGCTTGAAGAATTCATAATCCTAGGTGAACTTTCTCTGGATGGAAAACTGAGGGATATCCCCGGAGCCCTGCCTATTATCATCCACGCAAAGGAACAGGGATTCAAGGCTTGCATCCTGCCCCCGTCTTCGGCGATGGAGGGTGCTGAAATAGAGGGGATAACCGTCTATTCCGCTTCCACATTCAAGGATGTACTGGAAATCCTGATGAGCGCGGAAGAGTGCGAAGACATGATTATCACATCGCAGAGCATAAGGCAGGAAAAAAGTGTTCAGGATGAAGATCTCCAGAATTATGACTTTGCTCAGGTACGTGGGCAGAAACAGGCAAAAAGAGGGCTTGAGATAGCGGCAGCCGGAGGACACAACATCATGCTGAACGGATCTCCCGGAAGCGGCAAAACCTTTATGGCTAAATGCCTCAGGGGTATTCTTCCGCCAATGTCCAAGGAAGAGGCCATTCAGACCAGCAATATCTACTCCGTAGCCGGACTCCTGGCGGCGGAATCTTCCAGGGAACACCATAGCGGCGGGCTTCTCCGTAACCGGCCTTTCCGCTCTCCCCACCATTCAATTACGCCCCAGGCTCTCATAGGAGGCGGCAACAAAGGCCTGCCTGGGGAGATTTCCCTGGCTCATAACGGAGTGCTCTTTCTTGATGAATTCGCGGAGTTCGACAGAAGGTGCTTAGAGGTTCTGCGCCAGCCGCTTGAAGACGGGATTGTTCAGATAAGCAGGGTGAAGGGGAAGCATTTCTACCCTGCCCGGTTTATGCTGGTGGCCGCCATGAATCCCTGCCCGTGCGGTAATCTTTACGAGGAAGGCGGAAAGTGCAAATGCTCTTCCTCAGCGATGATGAAATACCGTGGAAGGATAAGTGGGCCGCTCCTGGACCGCATTGATATTCAGCTAATCATCCGAAGTGTACGGTCAGGGGACCTTGTGTTCTCTTCCGGCGGAAACGAAGAGCCTAGCCGGGTAATCGCGGAGAGGGTAAGGAAAGCCCGCCTCATCCAGATGGAGCGGTATGCGGCGGCCGGAGAGAGTTTCTTCACAAATGCAGCCATCACTCCTTCAAAACTGTCTGTTTACTGCCGACTTTCAAGTATGGACGAATGGCTTGTTGAGACATTTGTCAACCGGCACGGAGTAAGCGCCAGAGGCTATACCAGAATCCTCAAGATAGCCAGGACCGTCGCTGACCTTGACGGCTCACAAAAAATAACCACGGCACACCTCTCTGAGGCCTTTAACCTCCGCTGCCCGGACAAAAACGAAATTCTTTTGTAAAAGATTTGCGTATATCACATTTTTGTAACATATTTGAATGCTGAAAGAGATGAAGTGGAGTGAATTTTTGAGAATTGTCAAGGAAAGCGGATTTGTTTTGAAAAGGCATGGGAAACGACATGATCTTTATGAACATCGGGAAACAAAGGAAAGATTGCTTGTTGAACGTCACCAAGGGCAGGAAATAAGGCATTCCCTCGCAAGGAAACTTTTAAAGAGATTGAATCACGGCAAATAATTGGTTTTATGAAAATACGGGTTATTATAGAAAAGGGTAAAGATGGCACTTTCGGAATGTTTGCGGATAATCTTAAATGCTGTGTGGTATGGGGAGACGGTAAAACAATAGAGGAAGCCAAGGAAGACTTCGACAATAGTCTGAAAGAAATTGTTGAAAGTTACATTGACGACAACGAGGAAGTGCCAAAGGAGCTGATTAATCCGACTTTCGAATACAAGTACGATGTGGCTTCCATTTTCAACGAACTGGACTATATCAATATCTCAAAATTCGCAAAGGTCTCAGGCATAAACGCCTCGCTTCTCAGGCATTACAAGAAGGGAGATTACTACATTTCCAAAAAACAGGTGATGAGAATCGAAGAGGCTCTCCATAAAATCGGCAGACAGCTTCTAGCAGCATCCCTTATCTGACAGACCTTTGCCGTTGAACGGCGTTGGGTTATTTTTTGTATTTTCGCAATCTATATGGTTTTCAGGATTGCGGATAATATCATTTCTCCTTTGGGAAGGACCTCTGGGCAGAATTACCTGGCTGTAAAGTCCGGTAAAAGCGCTCTGGCTCCTTATGCAATACCAGGTCTGGAAGAGAAGGTATTCGCCTCTTTGTTCAGCGACGGGGATAGGGAAAGCCTTCGGATAGAAGGTCTAAGCAGGTTTGAATCCCTGGTATGCAGATCTGTGGAGGGCGCTCTGGAAAGCATAAGCGGAAAGTTTGACGTTGGCGGAAAGGATGTGGTTTTTGTGCTTGGGACCACCAAGGCAAACGTGGAGCTGCTTGAAGAGTGTGAGGACGAGCGCCTGCTTCCCGGAAAATGCGCAAAGAGGATTTGCCGCCACCTGGGAATCACAACCACACCTATCGTTGTATGTAATGCCTGCATTTCAGGGCTGAGCTCTATTGTGTTGGCTTCCAGGCTACTGAAAAATGGAGCTTTTAAATATGCCATTGTTTGCGGGGCGGATGTCCTGGGAAAATTCATCATTTCCGGATTCCAGGCGCTGAAGACACTCAGCGATGAGGCTTGCCGTCCGTTTGACATAGAGCGCTGCGGGATGAACCTGGGAGAAGCTGCCGCAACCGTTATCCTTTCATCTGTACCCGTTGAAGGAAAATGCTGGAGGATTGAATCTGGGGCGGTAAGGAACGACGCCCACAACACAACAGCCCCGTCTCCAAAGGGAGATGGAGCCCTCCTTGCAATTTCACACGTGATGGACGGGTGCAATCCTCAGCGACTAGCTCTGGTTAACGCCCACGGGACATCTTCCCTTTTCATGGACCAGATGGAAAGCGTGGCGCTGGAAAGGGCAGGGTTGACAGACATTCCGGCAAACAGTCTCAAGGGCTATTTCGGCCATACGCTGGGAGCCGCAGGGATACTGGAGACTATCATAACAATGAAGTCCCTTGAAGAGAATCTTGTCCTGGGAACAAAGGGATTTGAAGAACTTGGTGTAAGCTCTCCTGTCAAAGTCAGCCCGGATTCTGTTTCCGCTGGCGGAAAGAAGTGTTTTGTAAAGACCGTTTCTGGATTCGGAGGTGCAAATGCCGCTATTCTTGCAAGTTGCGATGCGGATAATTCGGATAGGACAATCCCGGCCATCGGTTTCAGAAAGACTCATAGGGTAAAGGTCACCTCTTCTGAAGTTATTGTTGACGGAAAGACCGTGGCTTTACCGGAAGGAATATCAGGCAAGGAACTTCTTTCCACCCTCTACAGGGAAAAGGTGGGAAACTATCCGCAGTTCTTCAAGATGGACCTTCTGAGCCGTCTTGCCTTCATCGCGTCAGAACTGCTTCTGATGGCAGAGGGAAAGGAAAGGTTTACCGGAACAGAGTCAAGGGCAGTGATACTGTTTAACCGGTCGTCTTCCATTATGACAGACCGCAAATACCTGGATTCTATCGCAGAAGACAACTATTACCCCAGCCCTTCCCTGTTTGTATATACCCTTCCGAACATAACAACAGGAGAAATAGCGATCCGCAACAAATACAACGGAGAAACGTCTTTTTATATACTGCCGGAAAGAGACGAAGGCATTATGGATAAAGTCCTGAAGTCTGCACTGCTGGACAAAGGCACAGAGAGCTTCGTCGCAGGGTGGCTGGACTGTGCGTCAGAACAGGATTTTGAGGCGGATATGTTCATCGCGGAGAAAGAGTAAAGAAAATGATTATGAAAGAGAGAATTAGAGAGATTCTGGAAGAAGCCCTTCCGCTTGTGGACCTGGATTCCGATTTCCTTTTCAAGGAACTGGACTCCCTGGGTGTGGCCACCATATTGCTGAAACTTTCAGAGGAGTATTCCATAAAGCTGGACGCAAAAGACGCCACTCCTAAAAACCTGAAATCCCTGGATTCTCTGGCGGCTATGGTGCAAAGCAAACTTGAGAAATGAGGCTTGTAGACTATCTGCACAAAAACGCCGGGCTCTATCCCGGGAAGATGGCGGCGATCTGTGGCGGCGAGAAGATTACCTGGAGGGAGCTGTCGGAAAAAGTCATTGAACGCTCCGCCTCCTATTCAAAGGGTCAGGTTGTGCCTTTCAGGTCTTCGCAGAGCATTGATTTCATTGTAACATACTTTGCAATACACCAGGCTGGAGCTGTGGCGGCCCCGCTTGAAAAGGATATTCCGGAAAGCCGTTTCAGGGAGATTTCCTCACTTCTTTCTTCCAGCACGGTTCCGGAAGGGACAGCGGATATTCTATACACAACAGGCACTACCGGAAAGTCCAAGGGCGTGATGATAAGCCACAGGACCATCATCGCCGATGCGGAAAACCTGATTGAGGGACAGGGCTTCTCGCACAACCTTCTTTTCATTATAAGCGGACCGCTTAACCATATCGGCAGCCTTTCAAAGATATTCCCGGTGACGATGCAGGGAGCCACCCTCTACATCCTGGAGGGAATGAAAGACCTGGAGAAATTCTTTGAGGCCCTTGATTACCCCGCAGAAAAGGTTGCGACGTTCTTTGTGCCGGCTACCATACGCATGCTGCTTATGTTCAGCGGAGAAAGGCTCTCCCAATATGCCGGCAAGATAGACTTCATTGAATCCGGCGCCGCCCCTCTGGCTCACTCGGATATGCTGAGGCTCTGCGAGGTCCTGCCGAAGACCAGGCTCTACAACACTTACGCCTCAACTGAAACAGGAATAATCTCCACATACAATTTCAACGACGGGGAATGCATTCCCGGATGCCTTGGCAGGCCTATGAGCCATTCAAAAGTGACAATAACGGATGAAAGCAAGATTTCCTGCCAGGGGGACACGCTTATGAGCGGCTATGTCAACGATCGGGAACTTACGGCCACCATTCTGAAAGACAACACTATATACACTTCAGACATCGCCGAGCTGGACGAGGCGGGAAGAATCCGTCTGAAAGGACGGGAAAGCGATGTGATAAACGTCGGGGGCTTCAAGGTTTCCCCTTCGGAGGTGGAAGATGCCGCGATGTCTTACCACGGAATCAAGGACTGCATCTGTGTCGGAACCCCTCACCCTATCACGGGAATGGCCCTGAAACTGATTGTAGTTCTCGAAGAGGGACTTGCCCTTGACAGGCAGTCTCTGGCCCGTCACCTGAAGGAAAGGCTGGAAATATACAAGGTGCCGCTTCTGTATCGTCAGGAAAGTGAAATCAAACGGACCTACAACGGCAAGCTTGACAGAAAATTTTATAATTCACAAAAAATATGAAAATCAAAATTATGATCTCAGCGATCTGTTTAGCGGCTATGACCGCAGGATGCACAGGAGGCGGGAAGCTCACTTCCGGCCTGGACAAAGCCAATATGATTGATTCCATCGCCCCTGGCGAGGACTTCTACGAATTTGCAGGAGGCGGATGGATGAAAGCCAATCCGCTGAAACCGGAGTATTCAAGTTTCGGACAGTTCAATGTCCTTGCAGACAACAACGAGCTTCAGCTCAAGGAAATGTTCGAAGAATACGCCAATAATCCACAGGAGAAGGGAACCCTCGGCCAGAAAATCGGAAGTATCTACCGTATGGCTATGGACTCCGTCAAGAGGAACGAGGATGGCTACAAGCCTATCATGAAGGACCTGGAATATGTACGCAATATCTCAAACCGTGAAGAGTACCAGATAGCGAATGCCGTTCTGGGAAAGAAGGGCGTGGACATTGCAATGTTCAGCATCTACTGCGACGCGGACCTTTCAGACGCGTCCCAGAATCTTGTACAGACATATCAGGGCGGCCTGGGACTTGGAAACAAAGACTATTATCTGAACGACGACGAGGCCTCCAAGAAGATTCTGGAAGCTTACAAGACCCTCATCTGCAAGCTGTTCACAATGATTGGCTGCACAGAGGACGAGGCTAGGGCCAAGATGGAGAACATCCTTTCCATTGAGTACAGGATTGCCAGGGCGTCCAAGTCAAGGACCGAGCTCCGCGACATCCCGAATAATTTCCACAAGATGAGCTATGCCGATCTCAAGAAGTATTATCCCGGCATCATGTGGGATGAAGTTCTCAGCGGCATCGGATATCCTGCAATCGATTCCATTTCCGTAGGACAGCCTGACCAGCTAAAGGAAGTTGAAAGGATCCTGAATGAAGTACCTCTCCAGGCTCTGAAGGACTATGCTGAACTGGGGGTCGTTTACGGTGCCACCAGCATGCTTAGCGATGATTTCCGTTCTGTGGCCTTCGAGTTAAACAAGGTACTTTCCGGAGCTCAGGAAGACAAGCCTAGATGGAAGAGAGCGGTCGGCGCCGTTAACGGTGTGCTCGGAATGCCTGTGGGAAAACTCTATGTTGAAAAATATTTCCCTGAGAGCAGCAAGCAGCGTATGCTCACCCTTGTGAACAACCTCAAAGACGCTCTGCACCAGAGAATCGAGCAGCTTGACTGGATGAGCGACAGCACCAAGCAGCAGGCTTACGACAAACTCTCCACTTTCTATGTCAAGATTGGCTATCCTGACACCTGGAGAGACTACTCAAAGCTTGTAATCGACGACACACTGTCCTACTATGAGAACATGTGCAACGCTTCTGAGTTCTATATCGCTGATATGATTGACCGCAAGGTCGGAAAGCCTGTTGACAAGACTGAATGGCTGATGACTCCTCAGACCATCAACGCCTACTACAACCCTACAACTAACGAGATCTGCTTCCCTGCAGGTATTCTCCAGCCTCCGTTCTTTAACCCTGAGGCAGACGATGCCGCAAACTATGGAGCAATCGGTGTGGTAATCGGCCACGAGATGAGCCATGGCTTTGACGACCAGGGAAGCCTGTTCGACAAGGACGGTAACATGCGCAACTGGTGGACAGTGGAAGACAAGACCAAGTTTGACGAAAGGACCAAGGTTCTGGAAGACTATTTCAGCACCCTGGAAGTTCTGCCTGGCGTGAACATCAACGGAAAACTTACGCTCGGAGAAAACATCGGAGACAACGGTGGTCTGCACATAGCATACCAGGCATTCCAGAACGCAATGAAGCAGAACCCTCTGGGAGAGAAAGACGGTTTCACTCCGGAGCAGAGATTCTTCATCTCCTTCGGCTTCATCTGGGCCTCAAATTTCAGGGATGAATATCTGCGCAACCAGGTTATGAACGACCCTCACTCCAACGCCCGTTTCAGGGTTAACGGCGCCCTTCCACAGATTGACGAGTGGTACGAGGCTTTCAATATCAAGGAGGGAGACAAGCTCTACCTTGCTCCTGAAAAGAGAGCCAGGATCTGGTAATACCGGATGAAAAAAGTCGGACTCATATCAGACACTCACGGCACTTTTTCAAAGGATCTGAAAGATTTCCTCGGCGATGTGGATGTCGTCCTTCACTGCGGTGACTGGGGCAGCGTCCACACCCTTGACGAGGTAAAGGATTTCAAGCCCGTCATAGGTGTCTACGGCAACTGTGACGACCAGGATATCCGTATGGAAGTTCCGCTTTACCAGTCTTTCAGACTTGAAGACCTGAACTGCCTTATGATACATATCGGAGGCTATCCGGGAAGATACGACTATAAGGCTTTCTCACTCATAGACCATATAAAGCCGGATATCTTTTTCTGCGGGCACTCCCACATCCTGAAAGTGATGAACGACCCGCATCATTTCTGCGTCTCTGAACCGGAAAGGATGATGATGACAATGAATCCGGGAGCCTGCGGAATAATGGGTTTTCATAACGTAAGGACGGCCCTCCGCTTTAAGGTGGAAGGCCGCGATATCTCAGACCTGGAACTCTGGGAAATGCCGAGATAACGGCTTATTGCCGTAAGGACAGGCCCTTTATCTGTACATCAGGTAAGGGGCTCTTTCTTTTTTGAAAGCCTTTACGTCTTTCTGCCATCCGTCCTGTAGTTCCCTGGCGAGTTTGCCGGCATTGCATCCCTGGTTGGAAGCCTTCTCCTTGATGGTGTTCCTAACCCAGGCCTGTCCGATCTCAAGCTCGAACGCGCGGTTGAAGAACTCGTCTCCGGTGCTGCCGCAGCCGATGTAGGCATCGATGATGTAAGTGAGGTTTATCTTGCCGTCGCAGATGCGGTTGACAGGTATGCCTGTGAGGCTGACTCCCGTGCATTCCTTGTCCAGCAGAGGAGGATTCTTGGCTCCGGCAACGCTTCTTGGAGTGAACTTGTATTCTGCGGGAACTCTCGTGTCTGTGCCGTAAGGACTTCTTCCCTGGAACGATGTGGTTGACATGTCCGGAGCCCCGTAAATCTGGAACGGATCGGCTGTTCCCCTGCCCAGGCTGATCCTGGTGCCCTCAAAATAGCAGGTTGAAGGATAAAGATAAACGCTGCGCATGGTAGGAAGGTTCGGAGACGGTTTCACTGGCAGGCGGTAATGGGATTTCCTCGTGTAATTCCTGCATTTGATAACTGTCAGGTCGCATTTCAGGCTATTGTCCGGCTCCCAGGTTTCTTTGGAGTTGAACCTCAGCCAGCCTTTCTCGTTTGCCATATAGGCAAGTTCTCCCATTGTCATTCCGTGGGCGGCAGGTATCGGAAGTCCGCCGACCCCGCTTTTGAACTTGCGGTCCAGCAGAGGTCCGTCTGTGACCCATCCGATAGGATTTGGCCTGTCCAGGACGATGAACGGGATATTGTATTCGGCACATTTGCCCATCATCTTTATCATCGTCACATAATATGTGTAGAATCTCACCCCGACATCCTGAAGGTCGAAGAGCATTATGTCAAAGCCTTCCATAAGCTCCCCGTCCGTCATCTTTGCCCCATAGAGGGAACGGATAGGTATACCTGTCCTTTTGTCCACGCTGCTGGAAACATGTTCTCCGGCATCGGCCGTTCCCCTGAAACCGTGTTCCGGGCTCATGAGGCAGACAACGTTTATGTCCAGGCTCAGGAGAGTGTCCAGCACGTGGGTGTATATGTCCATAGGCATCTTGTCCATGGCGTCCATTCCGTCGCTGACAAGAAGTTCCATAGGGATTTCCTTGCCTTTCTTGAGCATTATGCCGGTCTGGTTTGAAAGAAGGCACACCCTCTTGCCCTCAAGCAAAGGAAGATATTCGCCGATGGAGGCCGCTCCCGGCTGGATGGTTCCGTCATAAGCCCAAAGATAGTCCGGACGGAACGGGTCTCTTGTTTGAGACTCCTGCGTTCCCTTTGCGGCGGAGCAGGAGCATATTATTGAAACAAGAATAGCCGCCAGAAGAGCCAGCGGCAGGACTGTGCATAAAAATTTCTTGAGTTTCATAAGGGATAAGGATGTGAAGGGTTATCACTTCTCGAGAACGGACACGATCTTGTCCGTTGCGCCAAGCATTTTCTCAACGTAATTGCGGCAGCTGCGTCCCCTGAAATCGCGGAGTTCCTTGTCTTTGACGCAGTTGTCTATGACCTGATAAAGTTCAGAGGCACTGCTTACACTGGTTGCCCCGTTGCACTCTATAAGGTCTATTGCCTCCTGGAATTTGCGGTAGTTCGGTCCGAATGCAAGAGGGACTCCGTAAACCGCGGCTTCCAAAGTATTGTGGATTCCAACCCCGAAACCTCCGCCTATGTATGCGAAATCCGCATACCGGTACAGGGATGAAAGTATGCCGATGCAGTCTATCACAAGAACCCTCTTTCCTTCTGCGATTGACTGTGGATTCTCACTCACCATCTCGCGGTCCGCATCCTCCTCCACTTCGGAATATCTTACCGTACCGTACGGCTCGTATATCTGGAGGATCTTATCTATTCTTTCCTTGTGTATCTCGTGAGGTGCAACCACAAGCCTGACCTTTGAGAAATTTTTCATCACCTGTGCAATCAGCTCGTCATCAGGTTGCCAGGTGCTTCCTGCCACTATAGTGAAGCAGTCCTTTGCAAAGTTCTCGATTACCGGGAAATGCCTGCTTTCGGACGCTATCTTGTCCACTCTGTCGAAACGGGTGTCTCCGCATACTATGACATTGTTCCTGATCCCTATTGTGGAAAGAAGCTTTTGAGACTCCTCATCCTGAACGAAGATAACTGTAATGCACCTAAGCATTCTGCGGAAAAAGCCTCCCCACCATTTGAAGAAAGGCTGGAAGCGGCGGAAAATCGCGGAGACAAGATATATCTCGCAACCGGCTTTGCGGGCCTGGCGGATGAGGTTGTTCCAGAGATCGTACTTTGTGAATATCAGCTTCTTCGGCTTTACGGCCTTCACCATTCTACTGGCATTGCGGATAGTGTCAATCGGGAGATAGAACACCCAGTCCGCAAGGGAATAGTTCTTCCTCAACTCGTAGCCGCTCGGGGAGAAAAACGTCAGGAGAATCCTGGTCTGCGGACGGCTGCCCTTGTACCACTCTATGAGAGGCCGCGCCTGCTCGAATTCCCCTACGGAGGAGCAGTGGAACCAGACAACATCGTCCTTAACATCTGCAAAAGTGTTCTCGATTGTCTTGATCAGACCTATCCTTCCGTTAAGGAACTTCCGAATTTTCTTGCTGAAAAGTGACGCCACCCAGATGCCCGGGAAAGACAGCCACATTCCTATACTGTATAAAAAGCTCATTGAATCTGTTGTAACTTTCAAAATTAGTGATTTTTTCCAAATTTCAGTAAATTGCACCCTCAGACAAGATACTCCAAAACAAATGAAAGGCACGTTCCAGACAACTGGTGAATACTGGCAGCTGATGCTCAGGGTTTTCCGCAAGCCGGAAAAATGGAGCGTGTTCTGGAAGCAGTTCTGGAAGGAATCCCAGAAACTTATCATCGGTTCCCTTGTCCTGGTTTTCATCGTTTCTATAGCTGTTGGAGGTGTTATCTGCCTTCAGACGGCCAACAATCTGGAAAGCCCGTTCATCCCGAAATACTATGTCGGAGTAATGGCCAGGGAAAGCCTTGTGCTTGAATTCTGTTCAACGATGATCGCCCTCATTCTTGCGGGCAAGATGGGAAGCAACATAGCCTCCGAGATCGGAAGCATGAGGATTACAGAGCAGATAGACGCGATGGAAATAATGGGAGTGAATTCCGCCAATTTCCTCATCCTCCCTAAAATCGTGTCGGCTACTGTCTTCAGCCCGCTTCTGATGCTGATGAGCTTTATAATTGGCCTTGCCGGAGGAGGGGTGCTGATTGCATTGACAGGCATAATAACCATTGCGCAATACATTGAGGGCCTGCAGTATGCCTTTAACCAGTGGTATATTTTCTACAGTATGATAAAGATGGCCGTATTCTGCTTTGTCATAACGAGCATTTCCTCCTATTACGGATATTACGCCAAGGGAGGCTCTCTTGGAGTTGGAAAGTCCAGCACCCAGGCCATCGTGGTCAGCAGCATGCTCATACTGATATTCGACCTGATACTTACAAAACTCCTGCTGTAGACGATGATAGAAGTAAAGGGACTATATAAGGAATTCGACGGCAGGCCTGTGCTGGAAGACATCAACATCCAGTTCAGGGATGGAGAGTGTTCCCTTATAATCGGAGCCAGCGGAAGCGGAAAGACCGTCCTGCTGAAAAACCTTGTCGGGCTCTATGAGCCGGACCGTGGCGACATCCTCTACGGAGAGAGGAACTTTACCAGGATGAAATTCGAGGAAAGGAAACTCTTCCGAAAGGAAATGGGAATGCTCTTCCAGGAAAGCGCGCTGTTCGACTTTGCCACCGTGGAGGAGAACATTATGTTCCCTATGGATTTCTTCACTGACTGGAGTCTCGAGCAGAAACTGGAAAGGGTGAACTTCTGCCTCAAGAGGGTGAACCTTGAAAACTCGAACAAACTCTATCCGGCCCAGCTGTCAGGAGGAATGCAGAAAAGGGTTGGCATAGCCAGGGCGATTGCGTTGAACCCGAAGTATCTGTTCTGCGACGAGCCGAATTCCGGCCTCGACCCTACAACGGCAATCGTCATAGACCATCTGATCCAGGAAATTACGCAGGAGTATAAGATAACGACTGTTGTCAACACTCACGACATGAACTCCGTTATGGAAATCGGAGACCATATCGGTTTCATCCACAAGGGACATTTGCTTTGGGAAGGGTGCAGCAAGGAAATAATGGATTCAGACTGCCAGCCGCTCAACGATTTCGTCTTCGCCAACAATCTCGCCCGAAAGCTCAAGGAAAAATAATTATTTCAGATGGAAGCGTATTCCGGCCTGAGCCTCGAACTGAAGAGGCTGGTCTGTGCGTATGCTTGCAGGAACATCGGAGTCAAAGTAATAGGTAATTCCCGGCTCCAGGTAGATGCCCACATTCTTGCCCTTGCCGAAGCGGTATTCCATTCCGCCCACAGCCTTGGTTGAAAACTGGACACCCTTTACGTGGGAATCGCTGGTCTTTCCGCTTCCGGAAGCGGACTTCATGCGATATGTTACCTTGACGCCCTTCTCGGCCGCTCCGCCAGCAGCCGCATAGAAATCAAAGTTTCCGGCGGATCCCAGGTTGAAATACAGGTTGACAGGGACTCCCACATAGTGAACACCCTGCTTGATGTCGAAATACTGTCCGTTGATCAGTCCGTTGTACTTGCTGTGCAGATAAGAGTAGCTTACACCGGTGCCAACGGTAAGGACATCGTTAACCCTGTAGCTCACGCCAAGGGCGAAATTCAGAGGCAAGGCGTATTTGGTTTCCGATATCTGCTGAATGGAAGGAGCGTTAGAATAGGCCACATAGCCGAACTGCGAGGCCACCGCCTTGATCATGTTGCTGGAAGGACCCTCAATCTTTCCCCTGCCGGAGAAATTTGATGAAGCCGAGAAAGCAAACCTTTTGCCGGTGGAAGGAGCCTTGTAGTATTCCTTGACCTGCTTTTCAGTAGCAGAAGGCTTTATCGGAGCTGTGCCTTGCCGGGCTTTCTCCTGTGAAGCGGCCTGCTGCTCCTTTTCTTCCTTCTTAGGGGTTTCAGTAACCGTCTCTTCAGGTTTTTCCTCAGCGATTATGTCTTTGGACTCAGGAGTCTCAACTGTGGCCTGGTCTGCCTCCCTCTCAGAAATACCTTGCTGGCCCGACACTTTATGGGTGCCAGAATAAGCCAGCACAGGCATCTGAGCCTCCTTCTCCCTGGTTGGGGACTCTGCACTTTCTACTGCCCCGTTCCCGTCTGCAAGAGTTGTAGTTTTTTCAATAGGTTTAATTTCAGGCTGGAATGGGGTTGGTGAAGAGGAAGGCGATCTGAGAAGGAAAAAGGCAGCCACGGCTGCAGCTACGGCTGCCGGAACGGCCCACCAGAGGAAACCTCCCCTATCAGGCGCGGCAGACGGCAGCTCTCTGGAAACGGACTCCCACAAGGAAGATCTCTCTTCCTTAGTCAGAGACCATTTCTTGCCAAGGTCCTTTTCCAATATGTCTTTCAACTGTTTCAATTTCCTATAAATTTAGACACGTCATTTCATTTTCTTCAGTCTTTCCTGCAACCAGACCCTCGCCCGGCTAAGCTGTGAACGGCATCCTCCTTCGCTGAGACCGAGCAAATCCGCGATCTCCCTGTGGGAATAACCCTCTATCGCATAGAGGTTGAACACCGTCCTGAACCCTTCAGGCATAGAAACGATCAGCTCCATCAGCTTGTCGGCATCCAGAGAAGCCGTTTCCTGGGGATCAAGTTCCAGGGAAGATGCCGCCGCGGAGGATTCTCCGTCTATCTGGACCGCTTGCTTGAGGATATCGGTCTTGCGGATCTGCATAAGGCAGGCGGTGACAAAGATCCGTCTTGCCCAGCCTTCGAACAATCCTTCCGAACGGTAGTCCTCTAGCTTGGAAAAAAGGGTGATGAACCCGTCGTGGAGAACATCTTTTGCCTTCTCCCTCTCTCCCATATAGCGCAGACAAACGGGGAACATCCTGGAAGAGAGCTTGTCATAAAGCTCCCTCTGTGCCCTTCTTTCCTGCCTTTTGCAGCGTGCTACAAGGTCGGAATAAGGGTCCGGCAGTTCCCGTGTCTTCTTGTTTTCTGACATTAAGATGCAATTTACCGCCCGAAGGTTGCAATGGACAACAAATTTAGCACATTATTTGTAATTTTGTCTGAACGATATGAAACGTCTGTTTTCTATATTTTTCGCGTGGATGCTGCTGGCATGGGTTCCTTCGGCCCTTAAGGCACAGGATGCCATTTCCCTGTCAAGAAGCGACTCCTGTATGATAGCCGCCCAGATGGCTTACAACAATCATCAGGCAGACAGCGTGAAAAAGCTTTGCCGGAAGGCCATAGAGTACAATCCCCGCAACGACGCCGCATACTATATGCTTGCCAAGGTTGCCCTGGTGGAGATGGACCTTGAGGAAGCGGAAAGGGACCTTAAGGCCGCAAACGGCATAGACTCCACCAACTATTACTATTTGGCAACTCTGGGAGCCCTCTATATGCAGAACAACGACACTCCCGCCGCAATGGCCCTTTTCGAGCGTCTTGTAGAAAAATTCCCGTCCAAGAGCGAACCCTACCTCAGCCTGATCAACCTTTATGTGCCAAGGGGCATGCAGGACAAGGCCCTGGCGTTGGCGGACAGGCTGGAGCAGAAGACAGGACCTAACGAAGCCTCCACTATGACCCGTTTCCGCATTTATTCCTCCCAGGGAGAGATGAGCAAGGCTTTGCAGGCCCTGATAGACGCAGACGGGAAGATGCCGAACCCGATGTACGAGGCATATATCGCAGACATCTATGCACAAGGAGGCAAGGACTCCCTGGCCCACTTCTGGTACAGCAAGGCCCTGGAGGCTGAATCCGACTATGTGCCCGCCATATACGGGAAAATGCAGACATACCGCAGGCAGAAGAACTGGGGAATGTATCTGATATACCTGAAATCGTTCCTGGTGAACAGGGATGCTGATCCGGAAATAAAGAAATCCCATCTGGAGGAGACTCTCAAGAATCCCGTGTTCTACCAGCAGATGAGGGGCGGAATGGCAGACTGCCTAATGGAGTTCGCCAAGAGCGACCCTGCGGACAGCAGCGCCGCTATCACCAGCGCCATATATCTTTCCAGGACGGGCGAGTACGAAAAGGCCGGCACGGTGCTTAACAACATTCTCAAGTATTATCCGGAAGATTCATACATAAGGGGAAATATGCTGTCCTTCCTGTACAGCACCCAGAACTGGGAAAGGCTGGCGGGATTTGCGGACACGTCTATGGCGCTGTTCCCGGACAAAGCCATAGAACTGTTCGAGTTCAAGGGGATGGCTGAATACAACCTCCAGAAATACGACGATGCCATACAGACTTTCCTGTCTCAGGAGAAGGCTGTAAAGAAACAGAAAGACACGGCTATGCTCCTCCAGATCTACTCTCTGGTGGGAGACATGTACCACGACAAGTGGGACAACAAGTCCGCTTTCAAATATTATGACAAGGCGCTGAAACTGGATCCCCAGAACGCCCAGGTTCTGAACAACTATGCCTGGTACCTGCTGTCCTCGGAGCAGAACCCTTCAAAAAAGACTCTCGAGCGGGCCCTTAAGATGAGCCAGACCTCCATTGAAAGCAGCTCGGGTAAATATCATTATCTCGACACCTATGCCTGGATCCTCTATCATCTCGGAAGGTTTGAGGAGGCCAAGAAATACATGCAGCAGGCCATTGCCTACGGCGGCGACGAAGACGAGGGAATAATCAGACGGTATGCCGAAATACTCTATGTGAACGGAGATTACGACATGGCTCTGAGATATTATGGCAAAGCCCTTCTGATCTGTACCGGAAAAGATGACCAGGTTATGATGGAGACAATAAAATGGAGGATGGAGACCATCAGGACGGAACAGCTTGAAAAGGAAAAGAAATGAGGATTGCCAGACCACATATTCCAAGTTTATTGCTGGCTGTCGCCACAGGCTTCCTGTTGCTGGCCGGCAATGAAGCCTTCTGCCAGAACAAGACCATCGAGAAGAAAAAGCAGGAGGCCGGCAAACTGCAGGACGACATAAAATTCCTGGACAAGCAGATATCGGAGACCAAGAAGCAGAGGCAGAACACCCTGACCGAGTTGAAACTTCTCAACAAGAAGGTGGAAACCAGGAAAAGGCTCATTGACCGCCTTGAGGAAGACATCAACCGCCAGGGGCAGGAAATCTCCGATAAGACCAGGAAGCTGGAGATAATGAACGCCAAACTGGACAGCCTGCGATCCTCCTACAAGAGGATGGTGATGAAGGCCTACCGCAACCGCGACACCCGCAAGTGGTTCATGTATATCATCGCCTCCGACAATGTGGAGCAGGGCTATCGCAGATGGAGCTATCTCAAGAAGTATTCTTCCTCCCTTTCAAAACTTGCAAAAGACATTAAGGAAGAAACCCGCAAGGTGGAGGCCGAGCGCAGCGAACTGTCTCACATGCAGGCAGAAAAGATAAAGGACCAGCACGAAAAGACAGAGGAGTACAACCGCCTGAAGCAAGACCAGGACAAGTCTAAGGCATATGCCAACACCCTGGCGAAACAACAGAAAAAGTACACCCAGGAACTCCAGAAGAAAAAGCAGCAGGCTGACCGTCTGAACAAGGAAATCGAAAAGCTCATCTCCCAGGCCATAGCCTCCGAAAGGAAAAAAGCTGAAGCGGCTGCCAAGAAGAGCGGTGGCAAGACCCCTTCAACCTCGAAGACATATGCGGAAACTCCGGAAAGCGCCAAGCTCAGCGGATCTTTCGAGAGCAACCGCGGGAACCTTCCTTGGCCTGTCAAGCGGGGAATGATTGTGGAAGGTTTCGGCGAGCATCCTCATCCTACGATCAAGGGAGTCAAGCTTCCGTTCAACAACGGAGTCAACATAGCCGCCCCAAAGGGCAGCCAGGTGCTGTGTGTGTTCGAGGGTGTGGTAAAGCAGATCATCGTTATTCCGGGATACAGCAACTGCGTGCTGGTCGAGCACGGCAAATTCTTCACCTTCTACTGCAAACTGGGCAAGGTCAGTGTCAGGAACGGACAAAAGTTATCCCAGGGCTCCGTAATCGGAACCGTCGATTCAAATCAGGAAAGCCCGGAAATACATTTCGAGCTCTGGATGGGAACCCAGAAGCAGAATCCGGAAAACTGGCTCAAGAAATAGCCGGCTTATTTTTCAGTGAACAGACCGCCGAGTTCAGCCTGTATGGCATCTATGATCGTGCTCAGGTCCTTAGGGTTGTTCTGGAAATCCAGACGGTCCACGTCCACTATCAGAAGCTTTCCGTCCTTATAGGTTTCAGCCCACTCCTCGTAAAGATCGTTCAGACCCTTCAGATAGTCCAGGCGTATACCTTCCTCGTACTTGCGCCCCCTCTTCTGGATGTTTGACACCAGGTGCTCTATGGATGAGCGCAGATAAATCATCAGGTCAGGCGGTTGCACAAGGGAAATCATCAGGGAGAACAGATCCTTGTAATTGTCGTAGTCCCTGGTAGGCATAAGGCCCATCTTGTGGAGATTCGGGGCAAACACGCAGGAATCCTCATAGATTGTCCTGTCCTGTATTACATTGTCATTGGAGTTGCGGATGTTTACCACCTCCTGGAACCTCTTGTTCAGAAAGTAAATCTGGAGATTGAAAGACCAACGTGGCATATCGTTGTAGAAGTCTTCCAGATAAGGGTTGTTCTCAACCGGTTCATACTTTGGGGTCCAACCCAGATTCTTGGCAAGCAGACCTGTAAGGGTAGTCTTTCCGCTGCCTATGTTTCCTGCGATTCCGATATGCATAGCTCTTGATTGAAGTTTAAGCAAAAATAACAATAATCTTGTAAATTTGCTAGACCGATGAAAGAGAAAAAAGACACATTGGTTTACCAGGGCCGCAGAAGGCTTCTTGTAGAGGAACTGTCCGCTTCGGGTCTTTTTGAGGAAAAGGTTCTTAAAGCCATCGGAGCCGTTCCCCGCCACATCTTCGTCCAGGAAGGTCTGGAAGATCTGGCCTACAAGGATATGCCCGTTGCAATAGAAGCCGGCCAGACAATATCCCAGCCATCCACGGTTGCCCTTCAGACCCAGTTGCTGGACATCAGGCCGGGGGCAAGGATCCTGGAAATCGGAACCGGTTGCGGCTATCAGACCGCCGTTCTCTTTTATCTGGGGGCGGAAATCTTCTCCATTGAAAGGCAGGAAGAACTTTTCCATAAAGCCGCCGAAAACCTGGCCGATGCCGGATACTTCTTCCCCGACGAGGAATTTTCCGTTTCAAAGATTCATCTTTTCCTCGGCGACGGATTTGCCGGACTTAAGGACCGCGCCCCCTTTGACGGGATAATCGTAACCTGCGGAGCCCCTTCCATACCGAAGGACCTGATGAGCCAGCTCGCCCCAGGCGGAAAGATGGTGATTCCCGTAGACGAGGAAACCCAGGACAATCCTGCGGAAAAGAAACAGATACTTAAGGTGATAACCAGAAAGCCGGACGGAACCTTCTCCGGACGGGACATTTCCAGAATGAGCTTTGTTCCAATGCTCCAGGGGGTGGAAAGAAAAGGAAAACAAGACAAAAGATGATAACTGTCAAACAATTCTATTTCAACGATCTGAGAGAGTGCTGCTATGTACTCTCCGATGAAACCAGGGAGTGCGTGATTGTGGATCCCGGACTGAGCACGGAAAGGGAAAGGGAGAGACTGAAACAGTATATATCCGAAAACGGGCTCAAGCCCGTGAAACTGCTGTGCACCCACGGCCATTTTGACCATACTATGGGCAACCGCTTCGTGACAGACACCTACGGCATCCGGACCTATATCCATCCAGAAGACAGGGATCTTCTGAAAGTGGCAAAGGCAACCAGCCGGCTGTTTGACATACATATCGATGACCCTTCACTGGATACGGTAGACATAAAAGACGGAGACAAAGTCACTTTCGGTAATTCCTCCCTTGATGTCATTTCCACTCCAGGCCATACCTGGGGAAGCGTAATTTTCTACAATGAAGCGGAAAAAATCTGCCTTACGGGAGACACCCTGTTCGCCGGAAACTGCGGAAGGACGGACCTTCCGGAGGGAGACAGCAAGGCTATGTGTTCGTCCCTGGTAGACAAGGTCGCAAGGATGATCAGGCACGACGCGACAATATACCCCGGACACGGTCCGGAGTCAACGATGCTTGAAGAGCTGGCCCACAACCCGTATCTGAGAAAGGGAACCTGGCTGAGATTCAATATGGAAGATTTCTGATGGACAGCATTCAGATAACAGGGGCACGGGAACACAATCTCAAGGGAATAGACGTCACTATCCCCAGGAACAGATTTGTGGTAATAACCGGACTCAGCGGAAGCGGCAAGTCCACACTGGCATTCGACACTATCTTCGCCGAGGGACAGAGGCGTTATATGGAAACGCTTTCAGCATATGCCCGCCAGTTTATCGGAATACTGGAACGCCCTGCCGTGGAGAGCATTACCGGACTTAGTCCAATAATCGCCATAGAACAGAAGACAACGGGCAGCAATCCGCGTTCTACGGTCGGGACCATAACGGAGATATACGACTTCCTTCGCCTTCTCTACGCAAGGGCTTCGGACGCCTATTCTCCGGTCACGGGAAAGAAACTTACAAGATACACCGCAGAGCAGATAACGGAACTTGTCATCGCCGGGTATGAGGGGGAAAAGTGCTACCTTCTGGCTCCGCTCGTGATAGGCAGAAAGGGTCATTACAAAGAACTGCTGGACGGACTGCTGAAAAAGGGATTCACACAGGTCAGGATAGACGGGCAGATAGTTGAACTTGCCGATGTAAAGCCTCTGGACCGCTACAAGGTTCACTTCATAGAACTGGTTGTGGACAAAATAATTCCGTCCAGAGAAGACAGCAAGAGAATCTATTCTTCGGTGAACACCGCCCTTGAAAGGGGCAAGGGAACAATCGCGATAATCCGTCACGGGAAGGAAAACGAAAAACTCCGGTTCTTTTCCATGAACCTGATGGATGCCGATACCGGAGATTCCATTCCGGAGCCGGCTCCCTTCACGTTCTCCTTCAATTCTCCGCAGGGAGCCTGCCCTATGTGCAAGGGCCTGGGATTCATCACCCGCATAGATATGGACAGGATCATCCCGGATCCGTCAAAGACAATAAACGGAGGCGGCATCGTCCCTATCGGAAAGTACAAGGATTCAGACACTTTCCGCATACTGGAAGCGATGGCCAGGAAATACGGATTCTCCCTCAATGCCCCTATCCGTACCCTTCCGGAAGACATCCTTAACATGATACTTTACGGAACGCAGGAACTGTTCAGGGTTAGCCTTGCGGACGGCACGCTTCTGGCTTCTTTCCCTGGGGTTGCGGCCAAGATGCGCCAGAGCGAGGAAGAGGAGGAAGACGCAAAGAAACTCCGCGAAAGGTACATTGAGGAAATCCCTTGTCCGGAATGCGGCGGCACGCGCCTGAAGAAAGAGGCCCTGTATTTCAAAATAGACGGAAAGAACATCGCCGAGGTTGCGGCAATGGATGTCTCTTCGCTGAAGGAATGGATAGCCTCCCTGCCTGACATCCTGAGCAACAGGCAGAAACTTATAGCCCGCGATATCATAAAGGAACTTACGGACAGGGTGGGATTCCTCAGCGCAGTGGGCCTGGACTATCTTTCCCTTGACAGGGCGACAGCCACCCTAAGTGGCGGAGAAAGCCAGAGAATCCGCCTTGCCACCCAGATAGGAAGCCGTCTAGTGAACGTCCTTTACATTCTGGACGAGCCGAGTATAGGGCTACACCAGAGGGACAACATAAAGCTTCTCGATTCCCTGAAGAAACTCCGCGACGAGGGCAACTCCGTCATGGTTGTGGAACACGACCTGGAGACAATGCTCAGCTGCGACCGCCTGATAGACCTTGGTCCGGGAGCCGGCAACAAGGGAGGGGAACTCCTGCTGAACATAAGCCCTGCGGAACTGATGAAAATGCCTGTTTCCAAAGTCAGGAAGACGGGCAGTCTCACCGCCGAATACATCAGAGGGATAAGAAAGATAGAAATCCCGTCAGCAAGAAGAGCCGGCAACGGCAAGTTTCTGATTCTCAGGGGAGCCACAGGAAACAACCTCAAGGATGTAACGCTCAGGATTCCTCTCGGCTGCCTTGTCGGGGTGAGCGGGGTTAGCGGCAGCGGAAAATCTTCCCTGGTAAACCAGACCCTGAAGCCGGTTCTGACAAACTTTTTCTACCGTTCCATCGAGAGGTCTCTCCCTTACGGAAGCATAGAGGGTCTCGAGAACATAGACAAGGTCATCGTTGTGGACCAGGCTCCTATCGGACGCACGCCGAGGTCCAATCCTGCAACTTACATAAACGTGTTCTCGGACATAAGGAAACTCTTCGAGAAAACTCCGGACGCGCAGATCAGAGGTTTCAAGGCCGGGCGCTTCTCCTTCAACATCAAGGGCGGAAGATGCGAGGTGTGCAAGGGAGCCGGCGTGGAGACCATAGAGATGCACTATCTCCCGAGCGTGTATGTAACCTGCAAGGAATGCCGCGGAAAGCGCTACAATGCGGAAACCCTGGAGGTCAAGTACAAGGGAAAGAACATCTATGACGTTTTGGAAATGACAATATCCGAGGCTGTGGAATTCTTCTCCCATATCCCGTCCATAAGCCAGAAACTCAAGGCTATGGAAGACGTGGGTCTGGGCTATGTGAAACTTGGCCAGCCGTCCACCACGCTCAGCGGAGGGGAAAGCCAGAGGGTAAAGCTTGCCGCCGAACTCTCCAAGAAAGACACAGGCAATTCAGTCTTCCTTCTGGACGAGCCTACCACAGGCCTCCATTTCGAGGACATAAAGGTGCTTCTGGGAGTCCTTCAGAAAATCGTGGACAAGGGCAATACAGTGGTGATAATAGAACACAACCTGGATGTCCTCAAGAGCGTTGACTGGCTGATTGACATGGGACCTGAGGGGGGACAGGGCGGAGGAAGGATAATCGCCGAGGGAACTCCTGAAAAAGTATCCTCAGACAGTGGCAGCGTAACCGGAAAATATCTTAAATTAGTACTCTGAAATTATGGAAAAGATAAGGATATACTGTACCAACAACAAGCAATACTATGAGGTGGAACCCCGCACCACACTCAAGCAGCTTCTGGAAACCGTGGAATTTGACTGGGAAGGGATGGACGTGCTGGCGGCATATGTCAACCACGACCTTAAGGAGCTTGGGTTCGAACTTCTGTTTGCCTCCACGGTACATTTCGTGACTTACCGGGATCCTGACGGAAGACGGTGCTATAACCGTTCCCTGAACTTCCTTTGCCAAAAGGTCATCGGAGAACTCTTTCCTGACAGGGTACTGTGCATGGACTATCATCTTCCTAACGGTCAGTATGGTGAACTCAGGACCAGGGCCGATTTCTCCCGTACCGTTCCGATGACGGAGGAAGAACTCGGGGCGGTAAAGAAGAAAATGTGGGAACTGGTCAAGAAAGACCTTCCTTTCATCAAGACCAAAAGGACCAATTCAACCGCCTCCGCCCTTTTCCGCTCTCACGGGCAGGAATTCAAGGCAAAGCTCGTGGAGAGCATGGGAGAATATTTCGTGACTCTCTATTATCTCGACGGGTATGGGGATTATTTCTACGGACCGCTGGTATATTCCACCGGACAGCTGGACCGCTGGAGCATCAAGCTGTATAGCGACGGATTCTGCCTCCAGTCTCCTGAGCCGAGACCTCCTTATGACCTTCCTCCGCAGCTTTACCAGAAAAAGCTGGCTGAAATCTTCGAGGAATACAGCAACTGGTGCAACGTAATCGGAGCCAGGGACATAGCCACCGTCAACGAGGCAATCAGCAGCGGAAAGGGAGCCCTTGGAATCTCTCTCGCGGAAGCCCTTCACGAACGCAAATACGCACTGATTGCTGACAAGATAAAGGAAAGGAGCCGCGATGTGAAACTTGTCCTCATATCCGGTCCGTCCTCCAGCGGCAAGACAACAACCTCCAAGAGGATTGCACTCCAGATGAAAGTGCTGGGTCTCAACCCTGTCGTGGTGGCTATGGACAACTATTTCGTGGACAGGCATCTCACTCCGAAAGACGAGAACGGGGAATACGATTTTGAGAGCGTTTACGCCCTTAACCTGGATATGCTCAACGACCACCTCAACAAGCTGATGAGAGGAGAGGAGGTAACCCTCCCTACATTCAACTTCACCAACGGCCAGAGCACCCTTAACGGCCCTGCCATAAAGATGGGGAAGGACGATGTCCTGATTATGGAAGGCATACACGCCCTCAATCCTGTACTTACCGATAAAATCGATGATGAAAGGAAATTCAAGGTTTACGCCTCAGCGCTGACTTCCCTCTCCATAGACGAGAACAATTATATCTCAACGACAGATAACCGAATGCTCCGCCGGATGGTAAGGGACAACTACTTCAGAGGATACACCGCAGAGGACACCATCAACCGGTGGCCAAGCGTGATCGCCGGAGAAAGGAAGAACATTTTCCCGTATCAGGAGAATGCGGACATTATGTTCAACTCTTTCCTGCTGTATGAACTTCCTATGCTGAAATACTATGTGGAGCCTCTATTGAGAAGAATCCCTCCTATGAGCAAGGCATATGCGGAAAGCCTGAGGCTGATAAACTTCCTCAGCAGGATCATATCCCTCGGACCTGAGGAGCAGAAAGCCATTCCTCCGACTTCCGTTATGAGGGAATTCATCGGCGGCAGCGTTTTCAAATATTGACAACTCGCAAAAACAAACAATATGAAAAAGATTCTTTCTATCGTAGCATCCGTATTCCTGCTTGCAGGCTGCGGCACAATGGGCGGCGATTCCGGAAACATCCTGGGATCCATCCTCGGCGCTCTCGGCAACGAGAACACAATTACCTCTCTGGCTGACCTTGTTATCGGAAAGGTCAGGATTGACCAGAGCCAGCTCATCGGCACCTGGAAGTATCATTCACCTTCCTGCGCATTCACCAGCGAAAACCTTCTGGCAAAGGCCGGCGGAGCAGCCGTAGCGGCACAGATCAAGACCAAGCTGGAGCCTACTTTCCAGCAGGTGGGAGTAAACGCGAACAACACTTACTTCACCTTTACCCAGGACAACCAGTTCCAGGCTAAGATCAACGGAATCCCTTGGAACGGAACCTACACTTATGATCCAGATTCAGGAACCCTGAAGATGAAGAGCCTGCTTCTGAGCAGCACTGCATTCATCACCCGCTCCACCAAAGGCCTCAACCTTAACTTCGAGAGCAAGAAACTGCTGAACATCCTGCAGGTTGCAGGAGCAATGAGCGGAAACGCAAACCTCCAGACAATCAGCGACCTCAGCAAGAATTACGACGGAGTCCGCCTGGGATTTGAAATGTACAAGTAACCGGGAGGGAAAAGTAGTCAAAGCCGGTGTCAGCCCTTGAGGATGATGCCGGTTTTCTTTATTATCTCGATAGAGACGGAAGGGTCTGCCTTGAGAGCTCCGCGGAGTTTGTCTATCTGGACATCCAGGTTGTGGGAGATGCTTTCGTTGTCGTAGTCTCCCCAGATAGTTCCCTGGATTTTCTTGCGGTCCACGCACTTGCCCATTTCGCGGCAGAGCATTTCAAGCACCTTGGCTCCGGTTGGAGTGACACGGATTTCCTCATCGCCGAGGATTAGCCTGCGGGCGGAGGTGTCAAAGGTGAACTTTCCGATACTGTATGTGTTCTCCGATTGGGTTCCAATGCCTTTCTGCTGAAGCAGAGACTTGATGTTAAGGTCCAGCTGCTGGACATTGAACGGTTTCTTCAGGTACATGTTGGCGCCGCTCTGCTTGAGGAATTCCATCTTTCCGGTAAGGACTATGATTGGAATGTCGTTCTTGGATTCCCGGATCTTTTCAATCATTGTGTTTCCGTCCATTCCGTCTCCCATCTCCAGGTCGGAGACAACAATGTCCGGGCGGAAAGCGGTAATGGCCCTGAGACCCTCCTTTCCGTCCACGGCGGTTTCCACAATGTAGTCTCCCTGCTTTTCCAGTTTTTTCTTGATCAGGAAACTCAGGTTGGTGTCGTCTTCTACAATCAGCAGTCTAATCATATCTTGTCCTCCTGAATATCATATTGGCGGCGTGACGGAAAGCCCAGGATGACTTCCGTGAACAGTCCTGTCTGGCTGTCTATCTTCACATAGCCTCCAAAGAATTTCATCAGCTGATAGACATAGTTAAGGCCTATTCCGTGGCCGGAAATTCCCACCGTGTTCTCTCCTCTCTCGAACTTCCTGAAAAGGCGCTTTGAGGCTTCTGGAGAAAAGCCGGAGCCGTCGTCCTTAAGACGGAGTTCCGTGATTTTCCCCTTCCTTACACTGCGTACGGTAATCTTCACGCTCCGTCCGGAATATTTTATTGAATTGTCTATCAGATTGTCTATTATCTCCGTCAGGTAAAGGCGGTCTGCAATAAGCCATTTCTCCTGGGAAAGGTCCGCGGAGAAAGCCACTTCTTTCTGCGCTGTGGGATAAAGAGCCTCGAGCCTGGCGTTTACCCCGTTGAAAAACTCCTCAAGGTCTATCTTCTCGTATACGAACTTCAGCTTCTTGTTATCCACCTTGGCGACATTGATGACCTTCTCGCAGATACGGTTCAGATGGCTGCATTCGTCATCCAGTATCTTCAGCTGCTCGGCCGTCTCGGGATCAGACGTTATTGCAGGATTATCCTTGAAATCCTCAGCGATGATCATTATGGAGGACAGAGGTGTCTTCATATCATGGATCATCGCATAGGTATGGTCTTTCCTCAGGTTGTTGATGAAGGTCACCTTCCCCAGGGTGCGGATCATCTTCCAAAGGCACCATATCACAAACAGTGCAATAAGGAACGAGAAGATTATCAGCATCTTCAACGACGGGAGAATAGCGCTGTAAGGGTTGGTTATCTCCGCCGCGACTCCCCTTGAAAGGTCTGAGGACACGGGCACTGTATGCGTTGTCAGGGAGGAGAATGTGGTCCTCTCCATAACCGGATCGCTGAGAAAATCGTCAGCCGTGCGGAAAATGCCGGTGTCGTTCTGCGTTTCATACACCCGGAAACTCAGATTCTGAAGATCCTTCTCCGCCAGATTCTCGGCAAATGCGGCGCTGATACTGTCCAGGTTTATTTCGCTTCCGCTTTTTTCCAGATAGTCCCTGATTCCCACAAGCGCTCCAGTGGTGTCCAGCTTTACAAACCGGGAGAGAGACTCCTGCTCAACGGCATTCCGGAAGCATTCGTCCACCGTTAGATAGAGGTTCTTTTCCAGAGAGTTGTAAACCTTCAAGAGCAAAACCCACTGCAGCGGAAGCAGGGCTACCGCGGCGGCAATGGCAAGTATCTTGAAGTACAGTTTCATTATCCCTCGCTTATGATTTCAGCAACTTTTGCGTTTACTTCTTCCCAGGCTGTATCGCTGAGCTTGGGGCCTATCACCTCTACGATCCTGGAAGAAATATAGGACCCTATTTCCCCGCAGATCTCCAGCTCAAGTCCCCTTGCATATCCGTAAAGGAATCCGGCCGCAAAAAGGTCTCCGGCTCCGGTGGCGTCAACGGCTTTTGCCGGGAACGGGGCGATGCGGAACTTTTCGTTTCCGCTCTTTACATAGGACCCCTGCGCCCCTATCTTCACCACGGCGATTTCACAAACCTTGGCAAGATCATCCAGGGCATCTTCCGGCGCCTTATGTGTAAAGGCCTTGGCTTCGCTCTCGTTTGCAAAGACAATGTCCACATAATTCTCCACTATATCGTGCAGGAAATCATAGTTGCTTTCCACAACATTGTAGCTGGCAAGGTCTATGGATATGGTCATTCCGAGTTTCTTCCCGATCTCCACGGCGCGGCGGACAAGTTCCTGGCTCTGGACCAGATATCCTTCTATGTGGAGCATGTCGTAACCGCTGAAGAACTCTTCCTTGAGGTCATCCGCAGAAAGTTCCAGGGCCGCTCCCATATAGTCTGCAAATGTGCGTTCGGCATTCGGTGGAGTGATGAAAACCATCGCCCTTCCGCTACGCTTTTCTCCCGTAAGAAGGTGCGGGGTAATGCCGTTCTTAACCTGTCCCTGGCGGAAAAGGAATCCAAGGTCATCGTCACCGACCTTCCCGATGAACCCGCTCTTCATTCCCAACAGGGCGGTGCCGGTTATTGTATTGGCGCAGCTTCCGCCGGGAACTATCTGAAGGTCGTGGCTTTTCAGTTCCTCCCAGATTGTCTGTGCGGTTTTGCTGTCCACCCACTGCATGCTACCCACCGGAAGATTGTATTTAGCCAGAAGACTTGTGTCCGGCATAACTGCCAGCACATCCGTAAGGGCGTTGCCGATTCCTATGATAGATTTCATTCTTTCAAAAATTTGCTCATTTACAAAGGTATCATTTATTTTGTGTAAATTTGTTCTTAATCTAAAAAAGAGTGTATGCAAGCCGAAAAAGGCAAACGGTTTTCTACTAAAAACATAATCCAGTATGTTCTGATGTTTGCAGTGGCGATTGTGTTGCTGTATTTCAGTTTCAGGGGAATTACCTGGAAAGATTTCATGGATAAATTATCCACCTGCCGTTGGGAATGGATAATAATGGCTATGCTGGTGGGAGTGGCGGAATTTTCAATAAGGGGTGCCAGATGGCAGATGATGCTATCCAGGATTGATCCCGATTCTTCGTTCGGAGCTTCCTATCACGGAGTGACCATAGGTAACCTGGCTAACTTCGCTTTCCCGAGAATAGGTGAGATTGTCAGATGCGGAGTGGTATCCACCCTGAAGAAAAATACAACTTTCGAAGGAGCTGTCGGAACAGTGGTTGCCGAAAGGGCATGGGATCTTATCTGCCTGATATCCATTACATTCATCTTTGCCGCATCGTGCTGGAGCGAATTCGGAGGTTTCTTCAAGTCAAGTATGATAGACCCGAATTCCGGCAAAATGTCATCTTCCTCGCTAATGATAACTGCAATAATATTGCTGGCTATTGTTCTTCTCTGTGTCCTGGGTTACGTCTTCCGCAAGCGCATTGCAAAAACAAAGGTCGGGAAGAAAATTTCCGGTTTCATGTCCAATATGTGGCAAGGCATGAAATCAGTCTTCGGAATGAAGAGAAAATGGCTGTTTTTCCTTCTGACAATCCTTCTTTGGGGCAGTTTCCTGGCAACCAGTTTCTGTACCATCAGGGCATTCCCGGTGCTGGACGCCCTAGGATGGAAAGACGCGATGTTTCTGATGGTTGTGGGTAGCCTTGGATGGGTTATACCGGTTCAGGGAGGCATTGGCGCATATCATGGAATCATAATATTGGCCGCCACCCAGATCTACTCTACGACAAAGGGAGAAGCGGCGACTTTCGCCTTTATCAGTCATGAATCCCAGGCTGTCATAATGATACTGACAGGAGCCATATCGTTGATCGTGTACACCATCCTGAAAAGAAAAATAGCCAGACAATGATCATATACTTCAGAGTGAGAGTGGACACCCTGCCGGGTGAAGAGGTCTACATCACCGGATCCTCTCCGATTTTGGGAAAATACTATCCTGACAACGCCTTCAAGATGAAGGCCGCCGGTAAGAATTCCAAGGGTGAAACCGTATGGGAAGCCCGGCTTCAGTTCGACTCCCTGAAGGAAAGGGTGCTCAGGTACAAGTATTTCGTCAAGAGGACGGACGGCACCCTCAGATACGAGGTCGGCGGCGGACGAAGGGTTGCCCTGAATTCCGCTACGGCAAGGATCGAGAGTATTGACCATTGGCAGGAATATACAGAAGAGGCCCCGTTCCTTACAGACCCGTTTGCCCACGTGTTCTACGGAACCAACTACAGTCCATACACCCAGACCCACAAGAAAACCCACGAGCTGATAATAAGGGCCGTGGTTCCAAACGTTCCCAGAGACTGCCGCATAGTCCTTTGTGGAGAGGGAAAGGACCTTGGAAACTGGAAGCCTGAGGATGGTGTCAGGATGGCCCGCCTCAAGGGTCTTAAATGGATAGCCAGTTTCTCTACCGAAGGCTGCAGGGGGCAGACCTGGCGCTATCGCCTTGCCATGGTCAATGACAAGACGGGAATGGCTGTCTTCGAGAAGCTTGCAAACGGATCGGAAAGGCAGGTGGAAATCCCGGATATAAAGAAAAACGAGACGGTAATCGTAGAGCACTCCCAGGTAAAATTCCCTCCTGTCCAGAAGAAATATGCCGGATGCTGCGTTCCTCTGTTTTCTCTCCGCGATGAGAATCCGGACGGATGCGGAACCATAGACAATCTGAAGAGCCTTGCAGACTGGGCCCAGAAAACCGGAATGAGGGTTCTGGAAATCATGCCCGTCAACGACACCACACAGTCTTTCACAGGCAGGGATTCTTCTCCTTACAAAAGCATCACATCCCTGGGCATAAACCCGATGTACGTAAGTCTGAATTCTCTTGGCACGCTTTCAGATTCACGCAAGGCAAAGGATGCCTCAAGGGAAATGAAATCGCTGAGCCGCAGGGCAACCGTAGACTGGGAGGACCTCTATGCCTTCAAGATGAAATATCTGGAAGAACTCTTTATCCAGAACGGAAAGAAAGACGAGGCCCATCCGGACTTCTACAGATTCATGAACGAGCACAAGGACTGGCTTTGCGGCTATGCCCTGTTCTGTTCTCTGAGAGATTATTACAAGACGGCTGATTTCTCTCTCTGGGGAGACTTCAAGACATATTCAGAGGACATTGCGGTGGCTTTTGGAGGCAAGGTACTCAGCAAGACATACGCAGCCGCCCATCCGGTCCTTTCCAGATTCAGCCTGGAAGACATCCAGAAAATCCATTTCCGCACGCAGCTTTACATCTGGATCCAGTACCATCTGTTCCGCCAGTTGGGAGAAGCCATCTCATATGCCCACTCAAAGGGAATCGCCCTCAAGGGAGAACTTCAGATGAGGGTTGTCCCCCACAGCGTGGACTGCTGGAAATTCCCTCAGCTTTTCAGAGGAGTGGACAGTGACGGCTTTGCAGCCTTCAACTGGGAAGGCCTGGCAAAGGAAAACTTCATGTGGTGGAAAAAGAGGATCAGGGTAATGAGCCTTTACCTGGATATTTTCAGCATCCCTGACACAGATATCTGCACAAAGGAAAATCGCCAGGTTTACGAAAAGATGATTCCGCAGATTGTGGCCGCTTCCAATATGATGGTGTGGGGAGACGGATGGGAAAACCTCAGGATCCTGCCTCAGGCGATCGCGGAGAAAGAAGGCGGAAACCTGCCTTATCTCAGCACCATATACACCTCGTCCTCAGACGGAAGGACTATGCGCACCTGGCTCGGGGAAAAGCTCCAGACCATCTCCTTCAAGTCTGAAGACAAGAAGAAAACCTTCTTTGATTCCACTAAGGAAGAGTGTCTGGAAGAGATGAGAAAAGCCCTTGGAAAAGACAGCATGTTCGCGATGGTCACTTTCCAGGACTGGCTGAGCCTGGATGCCAAAACCCGCACCCGATTCCCTTATTCCGAGAGGATCAACGATCCTGACGACAAGGCCCACGTCTGGAGATACCGCTGCCACATAACGATGGAGAGCCTGATAAAATCAGATTCTCTCAACAATCTCATATATCAGATAATCAGCGGTTCCAACCGCCTGGGATAATCCTATCTGGAAGCCGCGTATTCTCCCGCCAGCTTAACCAGATGCTGGAAGATCGGGAGGAATTCCTTCTTGCCCGAATACACGAAACCTTCCGGATGGAACTGAACGCCGAATGATTTTCCGTCTGCGCTTTCTATGGCCTCTATCACTCCGTCCGAAGCCCTTGCTGTAACCTTGTAGCCTGGAGCCACCTTTCCGCAAGCCTGATGGTGGAAGGAGTTCACGGCAATCTCATCCACTCCCAGAAGATTGGCCATCAGGGAGCCCTTGGTTATTGTTATCGTGTGGCTTCCGTATGAGCGCGGAGCGTTCTGGCGATGCTGGATTGCATCCTGCACCTCAGAAGGAATATCCTGGATGAGGTCTCCTCCCATAGCGATGTTAAGGCACTGGATTCCGCGGCAGATTCCAAGAACCGGTATTCCCCTCTTTACGGCCTTGCGTATGAGGGCCAGGTCATAGATATCCCTGTCCGGCACAACTTCTCCCAGAGACTTGCTCGGCTGCTGGCCGAAGAGCAGCGGGCTCACATCCTCTCCGCCAATCATAAGCAGACCGTCTATGCGGTCCAGATACTCGTCTATCTCCTTGCCGGAAGTTGTCAGAGGAATCACGAACGGAATACCTCCGGCCTTCCTTACGCTCACCACATAGGTCATACCCGCCTCAACGGTGCTTCCGTCTATGGAGCAGGACACTCCGATTACGGGTTTCTTCTGGGCGCTCAGCCCCAGTGGAACAAGCAGCATCAGAACTGCAGCCGCAAAAAAGAATCTTTTCATATCTGTCTGTGTTTTTTATTTCCTGGTCCAGCCGCCAAAGGCCTTCTCCTCTCCCTCTCCAAACTCCTGGTCAAAGCCGGTTACCTTACCGTCTTCCATATTGAAAGTCAGCTCAAAGCCGTGACCGTCGCTGCGGAAGACATAGGTTGTTCCGCTCTTGTGCTTGAGTTCTTTCTTCCATTCCTTCACGCCCTTGAACTTTGCCGGTATTCGGTAGAGCTTTCCCTTCTCATAGGTGATGATTATGTCTCCGAAAGGAGCCTCCTTTGTGTATGTTCCCGCAAAGATGCCAGGATTGGCAACTTCAGGGAATACATCAGGTTTTGGTTTTGCCTTCTGCTCGGCGATGACTTTGTCTCTGTATGATGTGTAGTCTTTCCAGTATTCGGTGCTGTAATCCCGAAGCGGTTCCTTTTCTCCCCTAACCAGATCTATTACCCTTCTCATAATCGCATAGCGCGGATTTGCCCCAACCTCGCAGTTAAGCAGCACGCAGCCTGCCAATTTCAGTTCCGGAACAAAGTAGCAGATGGCTGTAACACCCCAGGAAGTTCCTGTGTGGAAATAGAGTTTGTACCTGTTGTTCTGCTCAATGAACCAGCACATTCCGTAAAGGCGCATCATCGTTGAGTCCTGGCTTGTCACCGTATATCCCCTGTGAAGCGGAAGCATAGCCTTCCTAGGCATAATGAACGTTGTGTCCACAACATTTCCTTCCCCGTCGCGATTAACGATGTAGCCGTTGTTGCAGTGGAACTGTGCATATCTTATCAGGTCCTCCACGGTTGAGCAGAGGCTTCCTGCAGGGCCGATCACTGTCAGCCAGTTGAGCGCCTGCTCGTCTCCGTACAGAGGAAGTACCGTCGCCTTGCCGTCTCCGGAATATGTCCAGTCGTGAGGGGTAACCACATCCTTTGCTGCGGCAAAACCGTCTGCATTCATTGTGGATGATGTCATTCCCAGTGGCTTGAACACTCTTTCACGAACGTTTTCCTCCCAGCTCTTTCCCGTGTATTTCTCGATGAGCTTTGAGCATACCACAAAGGTTATGTTGTTGTAGTCATAGGCTGAGCGGAAGCTGAATCCCGGTTTCAGAAGGCCTAGCATCGTGTAGGTCTCGTCCCTGTCGTATCCCAGGTTTCCGAAGTAAGTCCCCGCTTCATTTACAAGTCCGGTGGAGTGCAGAAGCGCATCCCGGACAAGCATGTTGTTTGTCACGTAATCATCTCCCGGAAACATCCTGAAATCAGGCAGCAGTTTCTTTACGGTATCCGTCCACTTGAACTTTCCCTCATCTACCAGCTGCGCCATCACGGTTGCCGTAAAGGACTTTGACACAGAGGCTATCTGGAAGAGGGATGAAGTGTTTACCGGATCTCCCGGCTTGTTGACCACAGGCTTCACTCCAGCCTGGGCAAACTTGCATTCGTCATATTTCACTCCGGCAAATCCCACACCGTCCGCAGGCCTGAGTTCCTTGACTCCATAGGCCTTCTTGAACACGACCTTGTTGTCTACGGAAATGGCAACTGCAGCACCCGGCAGCTGCCAGGTATCCATCACCTGTAGAACATATTCGTCAACCTTCTTTGCAAAATCAGAATCCTGTGCGGAAAGCGGGGCCAGAAAGCCCAGCATCATCGCCGAGAAAAGAAATAAGCGTTTCATAAGAATAAAAATGAATCCTTCTTACAAATATAACCTATTTCTATGAATCCTTAACGATTATCTCGAGAAACCGACCTTTAAACCACTCTACAATATCGCCATCACCTGGTTGCCATAAATAATAATTGCGATTATCTTTTGTACAATATACCTCAAAGCTGAAAGAAGGTGTGTTGCTGTTAACTGTAATTTGCTTCGGGCCATCAAGATCTTTAAAGATATCTGCAGAATTTGAGGTTGTCCATGCTGTCAATGAACGGAAGAATAACTCGTTGTTGCTTACGTCCAGACTCGTAATATGATTGGCTCTGCAATCCAGATCATGCAGCCACGCACACGCACTGACATCCAGGCTTGTAAGCTGATTGTCGGCACAATACAAAAAAGCCAGATGGGAATTATTGCTCAAGTCCAGACTCGTTAGCTGGTTGGCACTGCAATCCATATTATACAACCACTCACAAACACTGACATCCAAACTTGTTAGCTGGTTGTTGCTGCAAGACAAATACTGAATGGAGGAGTTCTTGTTCAAGTCCAGACTCGTTAGCTGGTTGTTATTGCAATACAATTCTACCAGAGTGGAAATTTTGCTTAAGTCCAGACTCTTAAGCGGGTTGTTGCTGCAATTTAATAAATATAACTTACACCCGCTTATATCTAGACTTGTTAGCTGGTTGTTGCTGCAAGACAATTTTGCCAAATAAATGCTAAAATCCAAACTCGTAAGCTGGTTGTCATTGCACACCAAAGTACCCAGAGCAATATTCTTGCTCACGTCCAGATGTTTAAGCTGGTTGCTATCGCAATATAATTCTCTAAGGCTAGAACTCTTGCTCACGTCCAAACTTGTAAGTTGGTTGTTGGTGCAATGCACTTCACCCTCACTAGTAATAATTTCAAATTTTAGATTTGTTAGCTTGTTGCTGCTGCAATCTAAATATGACAGCTTTGGATTTTTGCTCACGTCCAGAGTTGTAAGCTGGTTGTCATTGCACACCAAAGTACTCAGAGCGTAATTTTTGCTCACATTCAAACTCTTAAGCTGATTGTTCTGGCAATGCAATGTTTGCAAGGCCGGAGATTCACTGAAATCCAAACTTATAATCTGGTTGCTGTTGCAAGTAAAATAAGCCAGAGAATAACATTTGCTCAAATCCAAACTTTCAAGCTGGTTGTTGCTGCAATTCAGTGAAAACAGCGCCGGACATTCACTGACATCCAGACTCATAAGTTGATTGTTCCAGCAGTCCAACCAAAATAAAGCAGGTTTATTGCCCAAAATTAGACTCTTTAGCCGGTTGTCATTGCAATCCAAATAAATCAGAGCGGGACTATTGCTTAAATCCAAACTTTCAAGTTGGTTGAAGTCACAATATAATTTTGTCAGAGAGGGATTATTGCCAACGACCAAACTAGTCAACTGGTTCTTGCTGCAAAACAGCGTGTCAAGTTTTGTATTGCTGCTTACATCCAAACTTGTCAGTTTTCCCCGGCCTGAAACGGTGGCGCTAAAACCGCGACAGTCTAAATAAGACAGGTTCTTGAATGCCTCTACTCCTTTCAAAGAAGAAATATTCCAGTGTTCTTCATCTGTGTTAAAAGACATTTTCTTGACTTTTCTGGCTTCTGCAAAACTAATTTCACCATCAGCATCCAAGTCAAAATTCTCCAGGCAATATTTCTTGAAGTTTTTGTCTTCAAAGACAACAATACCGTCAAAGATGGTCTTGACTGAATAAACCTTGGAGGTGCTGATGTTTTCAATGTTAAAGGAATAAGCGTCGTTCCGGTCTGTTTCAAGAGAATAGCAGAAAAGGCCTGTCTTTTCCCGTGGAACGAAGACAATGTAGGCGTCTTCAGCAAACTTGCCTTTGGCTATGGATACGGGAACGGTAATACCCGATTCCTGAACATCAATACCACCGGTCTTGGAAACTGTGACTTTGCCGCCAAGGTTTGTTCCGCTTACTGTTATTTTCATCTCTCCGGTATAATCCTCATCGGTGACAAGAATGTCCTTAGGAAGCCTAATTACGGCACAAAAAGGATTGAATTCCAGATCTTCTACCTTAGAAGCGGAAACTTGAGCCCTTGCAAGAAGCAAATCTGTCTGAAACAGTTTATCTATTGTTCCTTCCTGGGAGGTAAGGTCATAGGAAAGGTCTGCCGTGTAAGGATAGACAGCAATAATCTCTCCCTCTCCAAAGTTAACAGGGTTTTCGGTGGCAAACATAGCTGTATGGCCGCCATCGCCGATATCACCTGTCTGTGTAAACTTGTAGAGATTATTTCCGTCAGAAACGGCAATCTGGTCTCCGCTTTTCCAACTTACTTTCAGGGTTTTGTCTGAATATTCGTGCTGAGTCTTGGTTGCTGGGGCAGTGTCTTCTACCGTACCTTTCAAGATTGTTACCAAAGCACCCGGAACAAATTCGTCTTCCTTGCTGCAAGAATGCAGTATAAGCGCCAAAGCAATTATCCGGGCCGATATTCTATATATAGTTCTCATCTCTGTTTCGCTGTTGTGTTAGATTTCTTCATCTGGCCTATCCGAAAGACCGCCTTTCTTGGTAACGGTAACAATGCAGACGGCTGATTTGCCGCCACATGAAGCTGTAATCTTTACGGAACCGGGAGCAATGGCCGTGACTTTTCCGGTGTTGTCCACAGTGGACACGGATGCATTTGAACTGGTCCAGATTACGGTTTTGTCCGCAGCATCATCAGGGCTGACGGTGGCCGTAAGGGTTTCCGAGGTTCCTTCCTTGAGACTAAGCTCTGTCTTGTTCAGTGTAACCGAAGAAACAGGAATAGAAACGGTCAGGTTGCAATTTGCTGTCTTGCCGCTTGCGTCAACAGTAATCGTAGCAGAGCCCTTAGCCTTGGCGGAGACCAGACCGGTTGGGCTAACCGTGGCAACCGTCTGGTTGGAAGAAGACCAGGTGACAGACTTGTCTGTGGCGTTGGACGGGCTGACAGTAGAGGAAAGCTGGACAATACCGCCGATTAAGAGTTCCAAAGAAGAAGGGGAAACGCTCACTGAAGAAACCGGCACGTCCGCCGGAGGCGTATAAGGTCCCGAACCCGATTTATCTCCTCCGCTACTACAAGAGATTAAAACAGATGCAGTTACTAGGCATAGCAAGGCCTTGTGGAGAATATTCATAATTTATTTCTTTAAAAGAGAGGCATAACAAAAGCCTCCATATAAGGCAAATTTACTAAATGTCCTGAATAATCGACGCAAATAATAAGCCGTTGTGTTGTATCTTTGATACGGGATTTTAATAGAAAGACTAGGTTATGGCAAAGGTCAAGAAAGCGTTTTTCTGCAACAATTGCGGTTACGAAAGTCCGAAGTGGATGGGTCAGTGCCCTTCCTGCGGACAGTGGAATACAATGGTGGAAGAGGTTGTAAGCCGCTCTGAGGGAGGGCCGTCAAAGAGCTATGCGGCTCCGGGAGTGAATGCAAAGCCACAAAGGCTCAGCGATATAGACGCCAGCGGCAACGAGGAGAGGATTTCCTTCGGAAGCCTCGGGGAGCTGGACAGGATTCTGGGAGGTGGAATGGTGAAAGGCTCGCTGGTGCTGATCGGCGGAGAGCCAGGCATCGGAAAGTCCACGCTCAGCCTGCAGATTCCGCTTTCAAATCCTAGCCTCAAGACCCTCTATGTTTCAGGAGAGGAAAGCGCAAGGCAGATAAAGATGAGGGCTGAAAGGCTTGGCGGTATACACGATGGCTGCTACATTCTTCCGGAAACTTCTCTGGACAACATTCTGGAACAGGCAAAAGCCATCAAGCCGGAACTAATAATCATAGACTCCATCCAAACTATTTTCTCAACGATTGTGGAATCTTCTGCAGGAAGCGTTTCCCAGGTCAAGGAATGTGCCGTTTCCCTTCTTCGCTATGCAAAGGAGACCAACACTCCGGTTATCATCATCGGTCACATCACTAAAGATGGAACCATCGCCGGCCCTAAGGTTCTGGAGCATATCGTGGATGTAGTTCTTCAGTTTGAAGGTGACACAAGACATTCCTTCCGTATCCTCAGAAGCATAAAGAACCGCTTCGGGGCATCTGCGGAACTGGCTGTATACGAGATGACCGGAACCGGTCTGAGAGAAGTGCTCAACCCTAGCGAGATGTTCATCTCCACCCACGAGGAATCCTTGAGCGGAAGCGCCGTTGCCGCAATGCTGGACGGCACCCGCCCGTTCCTTATCGAGGTACAGGCCCTTGTAAGTACAGCCGCCTATGGCACTCCTCAGCGATCCGCCACAGGCTTTGATGTCAGAAGGCTCAATATGCTGCTTGCCGTCCTGGAAAAGAGAGTAGGCTTCAAGATCGGGGCGAAGGACGTTTTCCTCAACATCGCCGGAGGCATAAAGGTAGCAGACCCGGCCTGCGACCTTGCCATCATAATGAGCATCCTCTCTTCCAACTTCGATGTTGCCGTAAGCCAGAAATACACCTTTGCGGCAGAAGTGGGCCTGAGCGGAGAAATCCGCCCTGTTTCCCAGATAGAAAGAAGAATCGCCGAGGCTGAAAAACTCGGCTTTGAGAGAATCTACATCTCCTCCTACAGCCAGAAAGAAGAAAAGCAGCACAGGAAGATCAAGGTTATCCGTGCCGCTTCAATTCCTCAGATAGTCCTGGATATCTTTCAGGAAGATAGATAAAAATCAATATCGATAAAGCGCGTTTTTACAATATAAGTTTTATGGTGCCAGAGATCTCCTTGCCATTGACAAAAAAGGTTGTCTTACCTGTACTGATATTATGAGACACTGCGATTACAACTTCGTTGCTTGAATACAAAAGTTTGAGTTCAAATGTATCTGTTTTCTTAAAATACAGATTTCCAAACCATAATAGCCTTGAGCCGTCTTTAGAATAATATAACCTTAGACCATAAATTTCTGCAATCGGATTGGGAAGACTAAATGGGGACATATCCAGCTTATAATTATTATTACTATATGTCAGGCTTATTTCAGATAAAATGTTATCTGGGTTATTTGGATCCAGCAAATCGTTGCCATCTGCATCTTTTATTGAAATAAGAACATCCGTTATATTATATACTCCAGGCTTATTGGAATCTTCTGAGTCTTTACCACAACCATTTACTAATACTGCGAGGAATAAAGATGCAGTCAAAACAAGTAAGTATTTCATATTAATCAATTCTTCTAAAACCATAAACCATATCGTTAACTACAGTATAGCCCGTATCGCCAACATACCAACAAACATTAGCAATATTATCTGTTGAATAATAAAGCTCTGTAAAGTCTTCATTATAATAATAGTTCTTACTTCGTGCCATGTAGGTGGCATCATCATAATCGCCATCCCAGCCCCAATTCATCAAGAAATAGGTGTTGTCAACTATATCTATTGCAACAGATTGCTCTGCATTACCAGTTATTGGGTCGTATCCAAAAATAGGACCGGGCCATTGAAACATCCAATCAGGATAGTAAAAAAACTCGTCATCAGTAACTTCATGATCTGGGTCAAAAATATAACTTACAACCGCTTGATATTTAATCTGTTTACAAGCATCTATTATAAAAGCATGCCCGGAGCTATGATCTGAAGTCCATCCATTAATAAGTACAGGTATATGGCTCAGGACATTTGAATGAGCTATATAATAATCATACGAATGACAACTATTGAAATGCAAATAATCACTCATAAAATCTTTAGCCTCTGGTATGCCTATTGGGGTGCTGTTATAATGATAATCAGCATCCATATTATACCCCAGCCATGATAAAAATTTAGCTGTCTTTTTTCTTGAATTAGAATCAAGATTCAACGAGTCTAATGCAAAACCTGACCAATCTGATGTAAAAGAAATAAATTGCGGAGTTCCTGTTTGTATATTAACCGAATCTGGAATATAAAACAAACCATTTGTAAGACAAAGGTATCTGTATAAAATCTGTCCCGAAGCAACGGCCGTACACCCCACTGCCGAATGTCTCAATTCGGAATCCATTGAATCTATTGGAGTATAAGTGTCCCATGGTTTCCCCTGCCCCCACTTAGTGGCAATTGTGCGACCGGAAAAAATCGTATCATAAGCAAATACTGTATCCACAGGCATCCACATGCCAACTATATTGCCTCGCATTTCTTTTTGGCGGCTCTTGGTTTTGACCTTATACTTTTCTGGACAAAGGAATTTCCAGATTGCCTGAATGTTAGATTCCGGATTATTCTTTACGTCAACGACATTCTTTAAGGTTCCTAAGATCCCATTGACAGGACCGCCAGCGTCTAGTTCAAGTTGACCTTTAGAAGCTTCAGAAAGAACAGGTGTAGCCCTAGTATCTGCTGCAATCAGATTCCATCCAGAATTGTCTGAAAACCGAACATAATATGCCAAAACTTCACCATTTTCAACTACGGGTTCGATTAAATCGACGATTCTTCCTTTATTTACAATCCTCAAATACTTTTTTAGCATTGATTCTGTCACAAAGAAATCATCGTACCCTTTAGGGGATGGTGAAGATATCTCATACGAGGACAAATCCTCCTTTGGAACTGACGGTTCGTTTAGTGATTCAACAGAGCAAGATGTTATACCACCAATAAGGCATAAAATAAAAGCAGAAAGAAAGTGTTTCATTAGTAATTCGTTTTAAATTCTTTTACGCAAATATATATATATAATTTTTTTTTACCCACCATCGCATAATCGCATAAGAAAAGCAGCACAGGAAGATCAAGGTTATCCGTGCCGCTTCAATTCCCCAGATAGTCCGGGATATCTTTCAGGAACAATAGGTTGCTGAAACAAACCTGATTCTTCCGCTTATATCTTTGACGGGAAGAACGTTGCAAAAGCCTTTTTCTATAAGCGTCTTTTCAAGTTCCTCTGCAAACAGAGGGTTGATTTCAAAGTAAAGTCTGCCGCCGGGATAAAGGAGTTCCTTTGCCATCTCGGCGATTTTGCGGTAGAAAAGAAGCGGGTCGCTGTCGCTGACAAAAAGAGCTTCCTCCGGTTCAAAATCCAGCACATTCTTGTGCATCATCTCCTTTTCTTTCTCCGCGATGTAAGGAGGGTTGGAGACAATTATATCCAGCTTTCCGATGAAGGATTTGAGTGCCTGGAAGTCTCCGTTTATTACATCGTATCGGAAAAACATAGGCCACCTTCTGCCGTGGCGGAATCTCTGGTTCTGAGCGTATTCCAAAGCCGTTTCAGATATATCGCAACCATAAGTCTCAAGAGCGATGTTCTGGTTTTCCGCTGCATTTTCAAGGAGTTTGTGAAGGCTCCAGGCAATGCACCCGCTTCCTGTGCATACGTCAAATATCTTGAACGGAGACGCGGAGTTTCTTGCCTGTTTGTTGTCTTTCCAGGATGCTATGGTTTCCTCAGTGATGAGGTTGACAAGTTCCTCTGTCTCCGGCCTTGGGATCAGGACGCCCGGGGCGACCTTGAACTTGTCTCCGCAGAAATACTCGAAGCCAGCAATGTATTGGATAGGTTCTCCGCTTTCCAGACGGGAGAGAACGGAAGAAGCGTCTCCTATTTCAGTGTCAGGATATGTAATCTGCTTTGTGCGGGAAATGCCGTAGATGTCTTCAAGAGCCCTGGCGGCTAAAGAAGAAATCTCCCCTGCTGGATACAGGGGAGAAAGTCTTTTCTTGCATTCGTCTATGAACTGCCTTACGTTCATTTATCCCAGCCTCTTGAGCTGAACGGTGAAGTGGCGCATCAGAGGGGCCTCCCATTCGATGGCGACGCCGCGGGTGATGGTCTTGCGCCTGTCATAGACATTCTTGAGGGCGGCGGCTATAACCTTCATGTGGTTATCCGTATAGACTCTTCTCGGGATGGCCATACGGAGAAGGTCAAGGCCTCCGAAGCGGTTTTCCCTTGTGACAGGATCACGGTCTGCAAGCATGTAGCCAATCTCGCAGGCCCTTATGCCGGCCTCAAGGTAAAGTTCGCAGGTAAGGGTCTGGGCAGGGAACTCCTCCTTTGGAACATCGGTAAGGACCTTGTCCGCGTCAACGAAGATGGCGTGACCGCCGGCAGGCCTCTGGTAAGGAATGCCATACTCGTCCAGAAGGCTTGCAAGATACTGTACCTGATGGATGCGGGTGTGGAGCATATCGAACTCGGTGTTCTCCTCAAGACCCTGGGCAAGGGCGTTGAGGTCTCGTCCGTTCATTCCACCGTAGGTAACGTAACCCTCGAACGGAATGCAGAAGAGCTTTGCTCCCTCATACCAATCCTTGTTGTTGGTGGCGATGAAGCCGCCCATATTCACGACGCCGTCTTTCTTGGCGCTCATTGTCATGGCGTCTACGTCCTTGTACATCTCAAGGGCAATCTCCTTGATTGTTTTGTCTGCATAACCTTCCTCGCGTGTCTTGATGAAATAGGCGTTCTCGGCAAAGCGGGCGCTGTCCATTACAACAGGAACCCCGTACCTGTGGCAGAGGGCGCAGGTGTCCTTGATGTTCTTCATCGACACTGGCTGTCCGCCAACGGTGTTGTTGGTTACTGTAAGCACCATGAACGGAACATTGCCCACATTCTCAAGCAACACTTTCTCAAGCTTTTCCAGAGAAACATTGCCTTTAAACGGAACCTCTTTCTGGGTATCCTTGGCATCGTCGCTGGTAACATCTATGGCCTTGGCCTTGCGGCTCTCGATATGACCCTTGGTGGTGTCGAAATGGGCGTTTCCCGGTATCACGTTTCCGGCCTTCACCAGGTAGGAGAAGAGAACATTCTCGGCGGCTCTTCCCTGATGGGTTGGAATGACATACTTCATTCCGAAAATCTTCTTTACCACAGCCTCGAACTTGTAGAACGAAGTGGCTCCGGCATAACTCTCGTCGCCGAGCATTAGCTCAGACCACTGGCGGTCGCTCATGGCGCCGGTGCCGCTGTCTGTAAGAAGGTCTATGTAAACCTGTTCCGCTTTAAGTTGAAATACATTGTAATGAGCCTCGGCCAGCCACTTCTTCCTCTCCTCGAGAGTGGAGCGGCGGATAGGCTCGATCATTTTTATTTTCCAGGATTCTGCAAAAGGTAGTTCCATATATTGTTTTGATTCGTTTTTGATTTGTTTCTTCTATCTCGGAACAAAGGCCTCTTCGATAAGGCTCGTGATGAAATCCCTGATGTCTATTCCGGCAACTTTGAGCATATTCGGAACAAGACTCATTTCTGTCATTCCCGGAACGGTGTTGGTTTCCAGGAAATAAATGTCTTCCTTTTCGGTGACGATATAGTCCATCCTGACCACGCCGCGGCATCCCATATAGGAGTATATCTGCTCGGTAAGGTTCTGGATCTTTGCGCTCAGCGATGGAGATATCCTGGCCGGGCAGATTTCCTGGCTCTGGCCAAGATACTTGGCTTCATAGTCGAAGAACTCCCTGTCCGTAACTATCTCGGTTACAGGAAGAGCCGTGATCTTGCCGTGGAACATGAACACTCCGCAGGTCATCTCCCTGCCTTTTACCGCCGCTTCCGCCAATATGGTTCCGCACTCCGCGAAGGCCTTGTCTATTGCACTCTGGAGATCCTTTTCTGTCTTGACCTTGGTGACTCCGAAACTGCTGCCTCCGACTGTCGGCTTGACGAACATCGGGAGCCCCACCTGCCGGATGATCTCCCTGGTTGAATAAGGGCGGTTCTTGCTGATGAAGATATCGTCCGCCATCTTCACGCCGGCAAAGTCCAGGAATCTCTTGCAGCTGTGCTTGTCGAAAGTAATCGCCGAGACAAAAGAAGAACAGGAAGTCAGCGGCACTTTCTGCATTTCCAGATAACCCTGCAGCAGACCGTTTTCCCCAGGGGTTCCGTGTATCATTATGAGGGCGGCGTCAAAAGACTTTCTTTCCCCGGTTGCCGGATCCACAAAGGAGAAATCGTTCTTGTCCACAACGCCTGCGCCCTCGTGTTTCAGGACGGATTCAATGGTCTTGCCTTCAGCGGAAAGCACAAACCAGCTGGTTCCCTCGATAAATACGATTACGGGATAGTATTTCTGCCTGTCTATATGCTTTAGGGTGTTCAGTGTGGAAAGGACACTCACCTCCCTTTCAGAGGAGTCTCCGCCACAAATCACAGCTATTGTTTTCATCGGCGATAACTTTTTAATTGCCTAGTTTTCTTCTATGAAATTGTCCGGATCCAGAACCGCGTCATTGACTGAGGTGTGACTGATGCAGTCTATGCTATAGCCCTGAGGCTTGGCGAAATGATCATCCAGACTTACTCCCGTTGAAGGATCGTCAAACACTTTCTTCATGAACAGCCCCCATATAGGAAGAGCCACGCTTGCTCCCTGTCCCATGCCGGTCCAGCGGAAATGAACCTGACGGTCCTCGGCTCCTACCCATACACCTACTGTAAGCCTTGGAACATAACCAATGAACCAGCCGTCAGAGTTGTCGTTGGTGGTTCCGGTCTTGCCGGCAATCTCTCCGCCCTGGATATAACGGCGGAGTCTGGCTCCGGTTCCGGCATCCACTACGCTGCGCATCATCCCAACCATGGTATAAGCCGTGCTGGCTCCGATGGCTTCTCTTTTCCTGGATGCGAAATTGGTGAGCACCCTGCCGTTCTTGTCCTCAATCCTGAGCACATACACAGGCTCTACGTAAACACCCTTGCTCGGGAAAGTGTTGTATGCGCTTACCATTTGGTAGACAGGAACATCCGCACTGCCCACGCAGAGGGAGTATACAGGTTCCAGATAGCACTTCAGGCCCATATTGTGAGCCATCTGCACAAGGGCTTCCGGACCGAACTGCTTCATCAGGTATGCCGATATGTTGTTGTTGGAAACAGTAAGTCCCCACTTGAGGGTTACCGTGGCGCCGTTGCCGCCTCCCTTAGGAGTCCACACGCTGTTGCCAGTAACGAAAGACTGCGGAAGGTTTACCGCAACGTCACAAGGAGTGAAGCCCTCCTGCATGGCGAGAGTGTAGAGGAACGGCTTGAATGTTGAACCCACCTGCCTCTGGCCCTGCATCACCTGGTCGTACTTGAAATAATTGTAGTTGGCTCCGCCGACATAGGCCCTCACATATCCGGTTTCCGGCTCCATAGCCATAAGGCCTGTACGCAGGAAAGACTTGAAGTAGAGGATACTGTCGTTAGGAGTCATTGTGGTGTCTATGTAACCCTTGTCGTTCCAGGCAAATACCCTCATCTTTGTCTTTACGTCAAAACTCTTTTCTATCTCATCCTCGCTGAAACCGGCTTCCTTCATATTCTTGTAGCGGTCGCTCCAGCGGCGGGAGCGGCTCATAAGGGTCTCTATCACGCTCGCCGGGGTATTGTCCGCAAACGGGAAATTCTTGCGGTACTTGAGGTCGTCGTTGAACAAAGGCTGAAGATACTTCAGGTGTTCAACGGCTGCCTGTTCGGCATATCTCTGCATCTTGGCGTTCAGCGGGGTGATGATCTTCAGACCGTCCTTTTCAAGAACATACGGCTCTCCGTCCGGCTTGGTGTTCTTGTTCAGCCATCCATACAGCGGATCCTCCTTCCACCTGATTGAATCCTGCTGATAGTCGTAGTAATTCGCATATGAAGAACGCTTTGGTTCCTTGGCGCTCATCACCCTCTTGATCATATCCCTGAAATAAGGGGCCTGGCCATTGGACACATCCACATCTCCCCTGGATGCCAGTATGATAGGAATCTTGACGATGCTGTCATACTGGGCGTCTGTCAGATAACCGTATTTGTTCATCTGCTTGAGCACGTGGTTGCGCCTCTGAAGGGAAAGTTCCGGATTGCGGACAGGATTGTACTTTGTAGGCTTGTTCACCATTCCCACAAGCAGTGCGGCTTCCTCAACAGTGAGATCCTTTGGAAGCTTCCCGAAGAATGTGGACGACGCGCTCTTAATTCCGTATGCGTTCCTGCCAAAGAAAACGGCATCCAGATACATGCTCATTATCTCTTCCTTGGTATAGCTCCTCTCAAGCTTGATGGCGGTAATCCACTCCTTGAGCTTGGTGGCTATGAGCTTCAGTTTCCCGTGCCCCTCACCTCTTGGGAAAAGACTCTTTGCAAGCTGCTGGCTGAGCGTACTTCCTCCACCGCCCTCGGCGCGGTTACCCATAAGGAGACTCTTTACCGCAACTCTGACCAGACTCTTTCCGTCCACACCGCTGTGCTCGTAGAACCTTGCATCCTCTGTAGCCACAAGGGCGTTTTTCAGGTTCTGCGACAGTTCCTCATAATTGGAATAGCTCCTGTTTTCCACGTGATATGTGTTCAGCAGAGTTCCGTCATCGGCGATGATCTGGGTGGCGAGGTTGCTCTGAGGGTCCTCCAGCTCCTCGAAGGAAGGGATATCCGCAAACATCCACACCAGAAGCAGAAGCAACAGCACCAGAAGCACCGGGCTGAATACTATGAGCCACAACCACTTGAGAAAACGTTTCCTATTTTTAACCTTCATTTTTCAAAACATTATGAAAACAAAAATACAAATAAAAATTTGGAAAAAACGGGAGTTAATGATTTACTTTGCATCTCTATTAAAACAAACGAAGGGAATATGGGAGAGAAACTAGTCATCGTAGAGTCTCCGGCAAAAGCCAAGACTATTGAAAAATTCCTGGGGAAAGGATACACCGTAAAATCAAGTTTCGGACATATATGCGATTTGCCAAAGACGGCTCTGGGCATAGACATCGAGAACGGGTTCAAGCCAAACTATCAGGTTCCGGCAGACAAGAAGAAAGTCGTTTCAGAACTTAAGGCCCTGGCTGACAAGGCCGAGACAGTATATCTTGCAAGTGATGAAGACCGTGAGGGAGAGGCTATTGCATGGCATCTTCAGAACCGTCTGGGCCTGAAACCGGAAAACACTCAGAGAATAGTATTCCACGAGATTACAAAGAACGCCATCCTTGACGCCGTCCAGAATCCGCGCTCTGTGGACGAGAACCTGGTGAACGCGCAGCAGGCAAGAAGGGTCCTGGACCGCATTGTCGGATTTGAACTCTCGCCGGTACTCTGGAGAAAGGTCGGCAAAGGCCTTTCAGCGGGAAGGGTACAGTCTGTGGCTGTAAAGCTGATCGTAGACAGGGAGAAGGAAATCCAGCAGTTCTCCGCCGCCCCGTTCTACAAGGTAACGGGAATGTTCCACCCGGAATCAGCGGCCGGAAAAGTCAAGCTCAGCGCCACCCTCGACGGCAAGTTCGCCACCAGGGAAGAGGCTCTCGAATTCCTCCGGAAATGTAACGGAGGCTGCCGCTTCTCCATAAGTTCCATAGAGAAGAAAGAGGCCTTAAGATATCCGGCTCCTCCATTCACCACATCATCCCTTCAGCAGGAGGCAAGCCGCAAGCTCGGCTTCTCCGTGTCACAGACAATGAGGGTTGCACAGGCCCTTTACGAAAGCGGAAAGATTACCTATATGAGAACAGACTCAACCAATCTTTCCTCTCTGGCAATCAACACGATAAAGCAGACCGTAACAGAAAGCTACGGAGAAGGCTACTCCAAGGTCCGCCAGTTCCATACCCACGCAAAGGGAGCGCAGGAGGCTCACGAGGCTATCCGCCCGACATATGCATCCGACAGGACAATCGAGGGAACTCCTGCGGAGAAGAAACTCTATGACCTTATCTGGAAGAGAGCCGTTGCCTCACAGATGGCGGACGCAAAGGTGGAAAGGACAACGATTGTCATTTCCTCTGACAAGTTCCCGGAGAAATTCATCTGCGAAGGCGAGCAGATACTCTTTGACGGATTCCTGAAACTTTATATCGAAGGCCGAGATGACGAGCCAGAAGAAGAGACTCTGAGCCAGCTGATACCGGACCTTGCAAACGGTCAGAAGATGGACGCTCTCTCAATCGAGGCAATGCAGAAATTCGCCCCTAAGCCACCTCGCTATTCCGAGGCTTCTCTTGTAAAGAAAATGGAGGAACTCGGAATCGGAAGGCCTAGCACATACGCGCCTACCATCACGACCATTACCAGCAAAAGAGGTTATGTCGTAAAGGATTCCAGGCCGGGCGTAAAAAGGGAATCCGTGAAAATAACCCTTGACGGTCTTTCAGACATAGCCGGTACGGGGACAATAAAGGAAACCATAGTGAAGGAAACCGTGGGAGCCGAGAAGAACAGGCTCTTCCCTCAGGATATGGGAACAGTCGTGACACATTATCTTGAAGACAATTTCAAGGAAATTATGGACTATGGTTTCACGGCCAGGATAGAGGAGGACTTTGACCGCATCGCCGAGGGAAAACTCGGATGGACAAACCTTATTTCCGCTTTCTACTCACCTTTCCACCACACGGTTGAGGCCCAGAACCAGGAGAAGACCCACGTCAATTCCGAAAGGGAACTGGGAGTGGACCCGAAGGATGGCAAGCCGGTATATGTAAGGCTTGGCAAGTTCGGCCCTCTTGCACAGAAAGGAGCGGGCGAAGATCCTGCAAAGCAGTTCGCGTCGCTGAGGAAAGACCAGTCGATAGAGACAATCACCCTGGAGGAGGCGCTGAAACTCTTCGAGCTTCCTAGACACGTGGGAGATATTGACGGAAAGGCAGTTGTCTCTGCGATCGGAAGATTCGGCGCATACATAAAGTATGACGGAAAATTCTTCTCGCTGGCCAAAGGCCAGGATCCTTACACTGTCAGCATCGAGCAGGCCATGGAACTCATCCAGGCCAAAGAGGAGGCTGCGGAAAAGAGCCTGATAAAGGAATTCGCAGAGGAGGACATCCAGATAATCAACGGAAGGTACGGTCCTTACATAAAACACAAGGGAAACAACTACAAGATTCCAAAGGGACGGGGCGCAAAGCCTGCCGCAGACTTCACCCTGGAAGACTGCAGGAACCTTATAGACAACACCGAGGCGACAAACAAGAAGGCTCCGGCCAGAAAAACAGCCAGAACCAGGAAGTAGCAAAATATGGAAAAGAATCCGGTTATCAATTCTTACAGAAAGCTTTACACCCTTTCCAAGGGGATGGACAGATGCGTGGTGTCCACCCTCGGGGAGTATTCCGCTTCAGCCTCTTCCAGAAAGAAGGCTAAGGACAGTGTGGATATCGTAGTCTGCGGAGAGAAATTCCCGGACATAGCCAAACTCTCTCTCGGACGGAACGCCTCCAGCGCCCTGATCTCTTCCGGAGCGGAAATTCCTGTGGAACTGATTGAGAAAATCAAGAAGCAGAAGACCTTCTCCATTATCGGGCTTCAGAAATATCTTTTCCTCCCCGATATGGATATCGCCCTGAGCAGCTGCGGATTCGAAACACTCAACCTGGGCGCGCTCAGAGACGAGATGCAGGCCTGCGAGCCACTTCTCCGCAATGTCAAGTATGTTTTCCTGGATATGAACTGCATCAAGCACGCGGACTATCCCTGGACAGGCAACGCCAACCCGAACGGCTTCTACTCAAACGAAATCTGTCAGATTGCAAGATACATAGGTTTTTCCTGCGACCTCAAAGCAGTGTTCCTATACGGCATTCCAGAGAAGAGATGCCCGGCTGTATGCGCCAATATGGCCGCCCAGACAGCCTGGCACATTGCGGATGCGGTTGCAAACAACATCAAGGAAGATCCGGCTTCTGAAAAGAAAAAAGGCAGACTTTCCTCACAATTTGAACACAGAATCGTGGACTTTATGTCCCACGGAGACACCCTTACCTTCATAAACAGCACTGTTACAGGCAGATGGTGGATGGAAGTGCCGGTTGTGAAAAAGAACACCACTGAACTCGTGCCTTGCACCTCCACGGATTATCAGACGGCCATGAATTCCCAGGTTCCGATCAGGTGGCTGTTCTATTACAACAAGCTTAACGCCCTATAACATTTCTTAATTTTTTTTGCTGTTTTTGTTCAAAAATTCTATTTTTGCAATAGAAAATCAATTAAACCGAACAAGATGGCAAAGTACCAAATCGACGAAACCGATCAGAAAATCCTTTCTGCTCTGGTAAAGAACGCAAGAACCCCGTTCTTGGAAATTGCCCGTGAGTGCGGAGTCTCCGGAGCTGCTATACATCAGAGATTCAAGAAGATGGAATCCCTGGGAATCATTACCGGATCCCGTCTGCTCGTCAAGCCATCTACGCTTGGCCTGGATGTGTGCGCTTTTGTTGAGGTAAACCTCTCACCTGTAAACAAATACCCTGAGGTGATAGATGCGCTCAGGAAAATTCCTGAAGTCGTGGAGTGTCATTTCGTAACCGGAAGACACACTCTGCTTCTGAAAATGTACTGTTTCAACCACGACCATCTGCTGGATATCCTTATCAACACCATTCAGAACATTCCTAGCGTTCAGGATACCGAGACACTGGTATCACTGGACCAGGCAATCGAGCGTCAGGTATGGGTAAAGGATCACCCGGAAGAAAAGGGTTATCACCGCAAAGACAGGAAATCTTCCAAGAGAAAGTCCTAGTCTGTTGAAAGAAGGCGGGTTGCGAACTTGAGATCCTCCGGTGTGGTAATCTTGAGATTGAACTTGCTTCCCTCCACAGTATCGAAACTGAAACCGTTACTCTCCATCACAGTAGCGTCATCCGTGAACGATGGGGAGTACGGTTTTTCATATGCGGCCTTAAGGCGCGTGGAATCGAAAACCTGAGGGGTCTGGACCAGCAGATAGTCTTCCCTGACTGCCGGAGTTGTGCCGGAAACCGCTCCGTCTTCCGAATAGACTTTCTTTCTCATTGACTCCGCGATGTTCAGGACCGGAATGACACCGGCGCATTTCCCGTTTATCGGATACAGGAACAGGCGTTTGATCAGCTCGGCCGGAACAAATGGCCGCACTCCGTCATGAACGGCAACCACAGCCCCGTCCGGTATGACCTGAAGGGCAGCCCTGACCGAATGGAAACGTGTCAGTCCGCCGGGCACGATCGTATGCGGGAACACAAGATTGTGGCTGTTGTAATAATCCTTCCATTCATCTATGTGGGAAGGAGGCAGTACAAGGACTATCTCCACCGGCAGATCCAGATTGGTGAAAAGCTCTATCGTCCTCAGAAGTATGGGTTTTCCTTCCAAGGGAAGGAATTGCTTCGGAACACGGGCCTTCATCCTTTTTCCGACCCCTCCGGCCGTGATTACTGCGTAGTACTTCATTTGTGAATTTTTAACACGACAAAAATATAAATTATTTGCCCACTTTTCTTAAATTTGTGGTTAGCCAAAAACGGACATATCGTGAAACTGATAAAGAAAGCCCTTATATCCGTCTATAACAAGGACGGAATCATCGAGATAGCCTCTCTGCTGCACAAAGGAGGGGTGGAAATCCTCTCTACCGGCGGCACGGCATCATTCCTTGAGGAGAACGGTATACCGGTTTCCAAGGTTGAGGACCTGACGCATTATCCTTCGATTTTCGGAGGCAGGGTAAAGACCTTGCATCCGGCTGTTTTCGGAGGGATCCTCGGGCGCAGGGACAATCCGTCAGACATTGAAGAGTTTTCCAGGTTCTCGATCTCACCGATTGACCTTGTGGTGGTAGACCTCTATCCGTTTGAGGAATATGTGGCAAAAGGCGCTTCCGAACAGGATATCATAGAAAAGATAGACATCGGGGGGATTTCCCTTATCAGGGCCGCGGCAAAGAATTTCGCGGATGTCGTGATAGTTCCTTCCAAGGCCCAGTACGGCTATCTCCTGCAGATGCTCAAGGAGCAGGGATGCGCATCTGAACTTAGCCAGAGAGAATATCTTGCGGCAATGGCATTCTGCGTTTCCTCCTCTTACGACAGCGCCATTTTCAACTGGTTTAACGGCAAGGTCAAAGCCCCTGTATTCAACAAGGTTGTAACGGAATCCAGGCAGCTCAGATACGGGGAGAACCCTCATCAGAAAGGCATTTACTTCGGGGCTGCTGATTCGCTTCCGGAGCAGATCCACGGAAAGGAACTTTCCCATAACAACCTGCTGGACGTGGAGGCTGCGATAGAGCTCATCAGCGATTTTGAAGAGACCACCGTAGCCATCATCAAGCACAACAACGCCTGCGGATGCGCCAGTGCGGACACCCCTCTCGAGGCCTGGGAAAAAGCCCTGGCCGGAGATCCCGTTTCCGCATTCGGAGGAATAATCGCCACCAACACCCCGGTAGAAAAAGATGTCGCCGAAGAGATGAACAAGCTCTTCTTCGAGGTTGTCATCGCCCCGTCATACAGCAATGAGGCCCTCGACATCCTCAAGACCAAGAAAAACCGCATCATACTGGTAAACAAGGGTCTGGAACTGCCAAAGACCAAGTTCCGCAGCCTTCTGGGAGGAGTTCTCCTTCAGGACAGGGACACATTCACGGAAACACCGGAAGACCTGAAGACGGTTACCCTTCTGGCGCCTGAAAAGGACAAGGTGGAAGACCTTCTGTTTGCCAACAAGCTCGTAAAGCATTCCAAGTCCAACGCCATTGTCCTGGCAAAAGGCAAGCAACTCATAGCCAGTGGAGTGGGACAGACCTCAAGGGTTGATTCCCTCAAGCAGGCTATCCAGAAGGCTCACAGCTTCGGATTCAGCACAGAGGGGGCGGTTATGGCTTCCGACGCTTTCTTCCCGTTCAAGGATTGCGTCGAAATAGCTTTTGAGAACGGAATAAAAACGGTGATCCAGCCGGGCGGATCCATCCGTGACAACGAGAGCATAGAGTTCTGCAACAATAACGGAATAGCTATGGTCATGACCGGCACAAGACATTTCAAACACTGAAAAAAAGAAACTGAGAAATATGGCATTTTCATTTTTGACACAGGAACTTGCAATCGACCTCGGAACGGCCAACACCGTCATCTTCATGAAAGACAAGATCGTGGTCGACGAACCATCTATCATCGCGATAGATATGAACACCAAGAAGCCTATGGCCATTGGAACCCAGGCCAGGCTCATGCACGAGAGAACGAATCCGAACATCAAGACCATCAGGCCTATGAAGGACGGCGTAATCGCAGACTTCCAGGCTGCCGAGCATATGATCCGCGGATTCATCAAGATGATAAACAGCAAGCGGACCTCTCTGTTCACGCCAAACCTGAGAATCGTCATAGCTATTCCTAGCGGAAGCACCGAGGTTGAGACCAGGGCCGTCAGAGACGCGGCAGAGCATTCCGGAGGAAGGGACGTGTATATCCTCCTGGAACCTATGGCAGCCGCTATCGGTATCGGACTGGACGTTGAGAAACCTTCCGGCCACATGGTTGTGGACATAGGAGGAGGAACCACGGAATGTGCAGTAATCTCCCTGGGCGGAATCGTGTGGAACGAGAGCCTCAAGGTGGCCGGAGACGTTTTCACGTCAGACATTCAGCAGTATATGCGCCAGCAGTACAACATCAAAATCGGAGAGATTACCGCTGAGCAGATCAAGATTGCCGTGGGTGCGGCTCTTCCTGAACTTGAAAACACTCCGGAGCCTTTCGTCGTAAGGGGACCGAATCTCATGACCGCATATCCTGTAGACGTTCCTGTAACTTCAATGGAAATAGCCCATTGCCTGGACAAGTCCCTGGCAAAACTGGAGGTTACCATCATAAAGGTTCTGGAGCAGACCCCTCCTGAACTTTATGCAGACATCGTCAAGGAAGGCATCTACCTCAGCGGAGGCGGTGCGCTTATCAGAGGCCTGGACAAGAGGCTCAGCGACAAGCTCAAGATTCCGTTCCACGTTGCAGAGGATCCGCTAAGGGCTGTGGCAAGAGGAACGAATATAGCCCTTAAGAATCTGGCAAAGAGGCATTTCCTCCCTTATCTGATGAGATAAACCTTTCTCCAGATGAAACTTCCTCCGCTGATCTACAACTCCATAGGGAAGTTCCTGCTCTTCGCGGCCCTGGAGGCCGTCTGCCTGCTGCTTATCGTAAGAAACAGCACAGTGCAGAGTTCCAGGGTTATGGAGGGAGTGCGCACTGTCCAGTCCTTCTTCTGGGAGAAAAGCGCGGCTGTAAAGAAATACACTGCCCTGGGCAGCACAAACAGGGATCTCATCGCCGAGAATGCCCGTCTTCTTGAACAGAATGCAAAGCTGAGGGATTTCATTATCCGCACACAGGGAGAAGACAGGCTGGCGGAAATCTCGGACCAGATGAGGGGGAACATCGGAGACTCCGCCCTCACGAATTTTTCCTTCACGCTGGCGAAAGTCGTCAAGAACACCCTGAACACCACACACAACTACCTGATTCTGGACAAGGGGGAAAACGACGGCATAACAGAGGACCTCGGAGTGATAACGCCCAGCGGTGTTGTGGGCATAATCCGCGGAACCGGTCCACGCTTCAGCTATGTGATGAGCCTTCTTAATCTCAAGCAGAGCATAAGCGCCAAGCTCGGAAGAGGTTCCAGCCTGGGAACGCTTAAGTGGGAAGGCGGCAGCATCTGCAAGGCCTATCTTACGGAAGTGGCGCTGAACACGCCGGTTGAAAAGGGAGACACGGTATTCACATCCGGCAATTCCTCTTTCTTCCCTTCAGACATCCCTATCGGCAAGGCCCTGTCCTTCACTATCGAGGACGGAATGTACAAACGGGTGGAAGTGGAACTGCTCCAGGATTTTTCAAATCTTGACTATGTAATTGTGATAAAGAACGGGGACAAGAGGGAGATAGATTCTCTCTCCGCGATCAACGCCGCTTATATGGAGAAGAAATGAACTGGGCGAAATACATATTCGGCTTTGTGGTGATCCTGGTGCTGCAGCTTCTGGCATCGGGATTCATAAACCTATGGCCTGTTCTCTACATCGCCCTAATCCCCCTTCTTGTAATCCTGCTTCCACCGGACACCAACACCTACCTTCTCCTGCTGTGCGGATTTGCCATAGGTCTGCTGACGGATGTGCTCGCCGACGGGATTCCGGGCCTTAACGCAGCCTGCTGCACCCTTCTTGCAGCAAGCCGGAACATGATAACCCGCCCGATGAGAAGATACGACATCCAGACAGAGGAAATGGACTTGAGTTACGGGGAGTTCCGTCCGGAAAAGCTGTTTGTCCTCCTGCTTGCAAGCTATCTTGTTTTCTTCATACCATATGTCCTTATAGACGGCCCTATGGGGAAAGGCATCCTGTGGCTGACTTTCAGGATAATTCTCAATGTTGCGGTCAATGTGGTGATCGCCTATCTTCTGGTCAGACTATGGATAAGAAGGTTCTTCTGACAGCGGGCATCATCATAGTGGCTATCTGTCTTGCGGCCAGGCTCTTCTATCTTCAGATCATAGACGAGCGCTACAAGGTGAACGCGAACAACAACGCCCTGCTGTACCAGACAAAATATCCTGCCAGGGGAGAGATCAGGGACCGTAACGGAAATATCCTTGTGGGCAACAAGACCACTTACGACATAATGGTCACCCCGATAGACCTGAGGGAGTTCGACACCGTGGACTTCTGCCTGACATTTCATATCGATATCGATAACGTAAGGAAAAAGCTCAAGTACTACAGGGAAAACCGGCGCAAGATAGGTTACCAGACATTCACCTTCATAAAGCAGGTTCCGAGCGAATACTACAGCCACTTTGCGGAAAAAGCCTACAAGTTCCCGGGTTTCTACGCCATAAGCAGGACAGCCCGCGTGTATCCTTACAATGCCGGCGCCAGCCTCTATGGCTACATCAACGAGGCGGACTCCGCCTATCTGGCGGACAATCCGGAATATCGCCGGGGAGACTATGTGGGAATCACTGGAATAGAACGATCCTACGAGGATGTGCTCAGGGGAAAGAAAGGGTATAACATTATGGTCCGCGATGTGCACAACCGCATCCGCCAGAGTTTCAGGAACGGAGAGATGGATGTGGAGGCGGAGCCGGGCAAGGATCTCACAGCCTCCATAGACGGTTCTCTTCAGCAGTACGGGGAGCGTCTTATGCAAAACAAGGTGGGAAGCATAGTGGCAATTGAACCTTCCACTGGAGAAATCCTTGCTATTGTATCGGCTCCCGGACTGACGGTAGAGGATCTTTCCAATATCCGCAAGGAATACGGCCGCCTTGTGATGGATCCGTATAAGCCTATGTTCAACCGTGCCGTCATGAGTGCTTATCCTCCGGGAAGCGTTTTCAAGACAGTGAACGCCCTGATAGCCCAGCAGATGGGAGTAATCAATCCGGAAACCCGGTTTTCCTGTTCCAGGGGATTTTACTACGCCGGAGGCAAGATGGGATGCCACGGGCACCGCAGCCCGCTGAACCTCAAGGAATCCATCATGATGAGCTGCAACGCCTATTATGCCAACGTGTTCAGGGCAATGATGAAGAATCCGGACCATCAGCCTATCTCCGAAGCCTTCGATTACTGGAAGGAACAGGTTATGAAATTCGGCATAGGCACAAAACTGGGCAGCGACTTCCCGGCAGAGCTTCAGGGCAATCTTCCTTCCACCAAGACTTACGACAAGATCCACGGCAAGGGCCGATGGAACGCTTTCAACATACTGTCTCTGGCCATCGGCCAGGGAGAGGTGGGAGCAACCCCTCTCCAGATCGCGAATGTGGCGGCTATAATCGCCAACAAAGGCTATTACATAATTCCGCATCTGATAAAGGACGCTCCCGATTCCCTGCGCAGGGCAAAGTACACGGAGAAGCACTGGGTTGGAGTGGACAAAGAGCATTTCGATCCTGTGATTGAAGGTATGTATCTGGCTGTCAACGCCCCTCCAGGCGCCGGCGGAACATCCCGCAGGGCCTATATCAGCGATATAGAAGTCTGCGGCAAGACCGGAACCGCCCAGAATCCTCACGGAAGGGACAATTCCGTGTTCATGTGCTTCGCCCCAAGGGAAAACCCTAAGATAGCTGTCTGCGTCTATCTTGAAAATTCAGGTGCTGGCGGAACCTGGGCTGCACCTGTAGCGTCCCTAATCGTTGAAAAATATCTGAAGGGAGAGGTGGAACGCAAGGATCTTGAGCAATATGTAGAGCAGGCGAACCTGAAGGCGAACGTTCCCGTGAAAAGAAAGAAATGATGGAAGGAATGTCATACGGAAGAGCTCCAAGGGCAAGGAAGGTGGATTTCGGACTCCTCCTTTCCTACCTCTTCCTTGTGCTGTACGGATGGCTGAACATTTATTCCGCCGTATATTCCGAGGAACACGCCTCCATATTGGATTTCAGCCAGAGATACGGTCTCCAGTTCATCTGGATAATGATTTCGTTTGGAGTAGCCATTATCCTCCTGTACATAATCTCCCCCAAGAATCTGGCGCCGCTGTCTCCGCTGTTCTATCTGGCGATGCTGGTTCTTCTGGCCGCGGTCATCTTCCTGGGCAAGGAGGTAAACGGTTCCCGCAGCTGGTTCTTCATAGGATCCTTCGGTTTCCAGCCGGCAGAATTCTCAAAAATCACTACGGCTCTGCTGCTATCATTCATAATGAGCCGCTACGGTTTCTCCCTGTCCAACCGCAAGGATGCAGTCAAGGCGGCGCTTGTGGTCCTTGTCCCTATCCTTCTGATTGTTATGGAGAAGGAAACCGGCAGCGCCCTGGTGTACCTGGGCCTTATTCTGGTTTTCTATATGGAAGGTCTGGCCGGATGGGTGATTGTTCTGGGATTGAGCCTTATCGCGATGTTCGTGCTCACGATTGCCCTGAGCCCGCTCACCGCCATTGTATGCGCCCTGAGCGCGGCCTGCATAATACGCTTCTTCCTAAGCAGACGGCTCGTGTGGCTTCTCACCGCAATTCCGGTGATTGTCCTGATATGCTACATACCGAAACTTTCCGCCCTCGAAAGCCTGGGATTCCTGAAAGCCCTTAAGCCCCAGGTCTGGGCCCTGATACTCTTTGTTCCGCATTTTATCCTGTGGGTCAGGGATTTTCTTGCAAAAAGGGATGAACGGGGAAGCGGACGGCTCATTCTCAGCCTGATGTGCGCCGTCGCCATGGTGTTCTCCGTCAACTTCATCTTCACCAAGGTCCTCCAGCCTCACCAGAGGGCAAGGATAGAGAACCTCTTCGGAATTACCGAAGACCTGCAGGGAATCGGATACAATGTCCACCAGTCCAAGATCGCTATCGGCAGCGGAGGCCTTGTCGGGAAAGGATTCCTGAACGGAACCCAGACAAAGTACAACTTCGTGCCGGAACAAAGCACGGACTTCATCTTCTGCACAGTGGGTGAAGAATGGGGATTTGTCGGAAGCATAGTCCTTCTGGCTGTCTATATTTTCCTGATCCTGAGAATAATCCATCTGGCCTCCAGGAATCAGGACAGTTTCTCGAGGATTTACGGCTATTGCGTGGCGTCCATTTTCCTGATGCACGTGGTCATAAACATAGGAATGACTATGGGGCTTCTGCCCGTCATAGGCATTCCTCTGCCGTTCCTCAGCTACGGCGGCAGCGGTATGATGAGTTTCACCATACTGCTGTTCATCTTCATAAGACTGGATATGGAGCGTCAGAACAGGGACGCCGACCTGGTCTAGTCCTCTACCTTTGCCAGAATCATAGTGCTGTTGTGGCCTCCGAATCCGAAGGTGTTGCTCAGCGCTACCTTTACATCCCTCTTCTGAGGAGTGTTGAAGGTAAGATTCAGTTTCGGGTCAATCTCCGGATCATCCGTGAAGTGATTGATGGTCGGAGGGATGATCCCGCTGTTGATGGCGTGGATGCAGGCCATTGCCTCAACGGCTCCTGCCGCTCCCAGCAGGTGACCTGTCATAGACTTGGTGGAAGAGATGTTCAGCTTGTAAGCCGCATCGCCGAACACTTCCTTAATCGCTATGAGCTCAGCGATGTCTCCAAGATGGGTGGATGTTCCGTGAACGTTGATGTAGTCAACGTCTTCCGGCTTCACTCCAGCCCTCTTCAGGGCAGTGGTCATTGCGGCCTTTGCTCCGAGTCCCTCCGGATGAGGGGCTGTAATATGATGTGCGTCAGCGCTTATGCCGCAGCCCTTAAGCTCGGCGTAAATCTTTGCGCCTCTGGCTTTTGCGTGCTCGTATTCCTCCAGGATGAGGACACCGGCACCCTCTCCCAGGACAAAGCCGTCCCTGTCCTTGTCAAACGGACGGGAAGCTGTCTTGGGATCGTCATTCCTGGTGGAGAGAGCCTTCGCGGAGTTGAAGCCTCCCACTCCGGGAATAGTTACGGCTGCCTCTGCACCGCCGGTTACTATCATATCGGCCTCGTCCAGAAGGATGAGGTCATATGCGCAGTGAATGGCGTGGGATGAGGAAGCGCAAGCGGAAACCGTTGCAAAGTTAGGACCCATGAAGCCATACTTGATGGATACGAATCCCGCTGCTATGTCCGCTATCATCTTTGGAATGAGGAAAGGGCTGAATCTCGGATGGCATCCGTTAACAACGTAATCCGTAACGTCGTTGGTCATAGTCTCTATGCCGCCCACGCCGGATCCGATGATAACGCCAACCCTGGACTTGTCAATCGTCTCAAGGTTGATGGCAGCGTCTGCAACAGCCTGGTCTGCAGCGACTACTGCAAACTGGCAGTAGCGGTCCATCTTGCGGGCTTCCTTCCTCTCTATATACTGGAGCGGATCAAAGTCCTTGACCTCGCAGGCAAATCTGGTGTTGAATTCGGTTGCATCGAACCTTGTGATTGGAGCCGCTCCGCTGACTCCGTTGTCAAGAGCGTTGAAGTACTCCTCAACGGTCTTTCCAAGGGGGTTAACTGTGCCAAGTCCGGTAACGACGACTCTCCTCTTTTCCATAAATATCTTGTTTTTGGATTATCAAAAAAATGGGGAAACCCGCAGTTTATTCGACTCAAGGTTTCCCCTTAATGAGTTATTGGAGCTTATTTCTTCTGAGCCTCAATATATTTGATAGCATCACCTACGGTAGCTATTTTCTGAGCTTCCTCTTCAGGAATAGTGATCTCGAAAGCCTTCTCGAAATCCATAATCAGTTCAACTGTGTCAAGAGAATCAGCGCCAAGGTCCTTTGTGAAGTTAGCCTCTGGGGTAATTTCTGCCTCATCAACTCCCAACTTCTCAACGATGATTTCCTTAACTTTTGAAGTAATGTCTGCCATGATCAAAAATTTTAGTTAATACAATAAGTTTATAATTTTAGTAGGCTGCAAATATAAACAAAATTTTTTAATGAGTATATTTGTCCATTGCAGGCCGTTACGCCTCGCTCTCCAAGCAAGAGCCGTGCCAGGGCTTGAAAAGTGTAATTCAGACACCCCAGATAGACTATAATGTTTAAGATAGCAGTGTTTGCCTCGGGCAGTGGAACCAATGCGGAAAATCTTATCCGCCACTTCAATTATGAACTGAAAGGCCAAACGGCCAGGGTTGAACTTGTGGTCTGCAACAAACCCGAGGCCTATGTCCTGAAAAGGGCGGAGAATCTGAAAGTGCCTTCCGTGGTGATGAATAAAAGCCAGCTCACCCTTACGGACAATCAGATCCATCCCGATGTCATCGGGATTCTGAAAGAATACGGAATAGACTTCATCGTTCTTGCCGGCTACCTTCTCCAGATACCAAAGGAACTCATCGCCCTTTATCCCGACAGGATCATCAACATCCACCCTGCTCTTCTTCCGAATTACGGGGGGCAGGGAATGTACGGGGAGCGGGTCCACAAGGCGGTGCTTGAGGATATGAGGCGGTACAAAACCGACAATCCGGCTTCTTCAAAAGATTTTTACAGCGGAATAACCATCCATCTGGTGGATGAAGAGATGGACCACGGAAAGATCCTGTTCCAGTCATCTTTCATCCTCAGCCCCGATGAAACCCTCGAATCTTTGGAGAAAAAGATTCATATCCGGGAGCAGGCAGACTACCCCCGCGTAGTAGAGGCTTATCTGAACACTCTTTAAACGCCAAACGCCATTTTTATGTAATTGGCTGATTTTTTACCTTTGCGTAAAACCAACAGATCATGGAATCTGTCAGAAGTCTGATCATAGCCTTTGCGATAACCTTTATAGGCATAACTGCGGCGGCTCAGGAAAACCCCTCCGGTTTTCAGAAGCATCGCAGAGATATGCTGGATATCCATTATGCCAGACTTTCCTCCGGAACCGATCTGAACAGCCAGATAGGAGCTGCGGCCATTTTCGGCAAGCAGAGAACCCCTGTTTATTATCAGGGATGGGGTATCGGAGTCACTTATGTCTGGTGTGGAGCGGCTCCAAATGAAAACGACTTCGTGATACCTGCCTTCAGCGAGTTCCGGTTTAACTTTTCAAGAAACGAAACCCCGTTATTCTGCAATATGAGAGTGGGAGCGGCCGTTGATACAAACGGCGGATTCGGCCCTCTTCTGTCTCTGGGCCTGGGCAAGGAGTTCAAGGCCGGAAATTCAAGGTTTTCCGCTTTTGTAAGGGGAGATGTCACTGCACTGGTGCCGCTTTACGGCCTTGCGGGAATAGCCGTAGGAGTATGCTTTGACCTTTAACAGGTTATTTACCAAAAGCCTCAAGGCCTTTTTTCAGAAAATCAACGTAATTGTCCACATTGAGGTTGTAGCCCATAGGCTCAACCAGAGGATTGCCGTCTGAATCCAGAACCAGATAGAAAGGCTGGGCGTTGGCGTTGAACTTCTCCATCACGAAGCGGGAGTTGATCTTGCCCATACCCTTAAGGACAGTGCCGTCTTCAAGCGTCCGGTAATCTTCCGGCAGCACCTCCATCTTGTCGTCTCCGTAGAGTGAGCATATCACAAAGTCATTTCGGAGCATATCCAGGACCTTCGGGTCGCTCCAGACCCTGGCCTCCATCTCGCGGCAGTTGACGCAGCCGTGGCCGGTAAAGTCGAAGAATATCGGCTTGCCCTGCTCCTTTGATGCCTTAAGGGCCTCGTCAAAGGTGAAGTATCCCACCAGGCCGTGCGGAAGATGCAGTTTATCTGAATATTTCCTGTCCGCAAGCACAGCCTTCTCGGCCTCCGTGGAAAATCCGAACGTCCCCATTTCGGCCCCGCTGGTATGCACCACTACAAAGTCCTGTGTCTGCATTGGAGGAAGATATCCGCTCAGTGCCTTCAAAGGCGCACCCCACAGGCCCGGAATCATATACACCATAAACGCAAAGGTGATAATTGCCAGAATCAGCCTTCCCTCTCCCACATATTCCTTCGGGGAATCATATTTGAACCTCAGCTTGCCGATAAGATACATTCCCAGCAGGCCGGCTATCACAATCCAGAACGCCAGATAAACCTCCCTGTCCAGGATTCCCCAGTGATAGGTCTGGTCAGCCACGCTCAGGAACTTCATACCCAGAGCCAGCTCTATGAATCCCAGCACCACCTTGACGCTGTTGAGCCATCCTCCGCTCTTCGGGAGTTTCTTCAGAAGACTCGGCGCAAAGGCGAAAATCGTGAAAGGAATGGCAAATACTATCGAGAATACCAGCATCACGATAAATGGAGTCATGATCTCTCCCTGCATGCTCTTTATAATCGCCGAGCCGACAATAGGGCCTGTGCAGGAGAAAGACACCAGCACAAGGGTAAGGGCCATGAAGAACACCCCTATTATTCCTCCGCGATTTGATTTGCTGTCTGCCTTGTTGACCATACCGGATGGAAGCGTGATCTCGAACGCCCCGAAGAAACTCAGGGCAAACAGCACGAAGATCAGGAAGAAAATCACGTTGATCCAGCTAGTGGCGATCCAGTTGAATATATCAGCCGCCATGTTGCCGCTGATAAGTCTTGTCAGAAGGATGATAACCGCTATCGGGATAGTGTAGATCAGCACTATGCAGATTCCATAGAGCAAAGCCATGAACTTTCCCTTTGCCGGATTCTTCTCGTTCTGCTTAAGGAAGAAGGAAACGGTCATAGGAATCATCGGGAACACGCAAGGCGTCAAAAGTGCCAGCAGTCCCCATCCGATTGCTTCCAGAATAAAGCCCCACAGGGAACCTGCCTTTTTCCCTTCCGGTGCAGAAACAGTCTCCGGAGCGGAAAGCGTCAAGTGAACCTCATCCGGAGGGGCGCAGCTTCCCTCCGTGCAGGCCTGCCATTCCACGCCCACGTCTATCTTTGAGGCACCCGGCTCAAGCCTTATCTTCTGGGCAATCACGTCCCCGTCTTCCATAAGGTCAATCTCCATACCGAAGACTTCCTCAAAGACCCTCCTTCCTCCCTGCTTCACATAAGGCTCTCCGACAAGGGTGACACCCTCTCCGCCAACAGTCAGGACAGTGGGATTCGGGCCTCCCTCAAAAGGCCCGAGACCGTAAGTGTGCCAGGACTTGTCCATATTTGCAACAACCTGGACCTCAAACACTCCCTCGGACAATTCCTCTAGAGAGGCTTTCCATTTTACCGGCTGCTCTATATCAAACTGCGCATATGCCGTCCCAAAGGCAAAACACAGGGCCAGCATCAGCGCCAATCTTCTCAAAATGCTCATACAATAAGATTTCTATGGTGCACAAAAATATAAAGCGGGAGCCACAAAAGCAACTCCCGCGACAACTAATCGAAAAAAAACGAATCTATGAACACTTGATTAATTGCCATTATTTTTGACTGGGCAATTAAACAAAAGTAAAGTGTCAGCTGGAAATAATCTGGAAATAATTCAGATTCTTTAATGTTTCTTCTTGCTCTTGGAAAACAGCCACGACATGAAATCCGGCCTCTCGAAGGCCTTCCACCAGCAAACATGTCCGCAGCCCGGGAACTCATGGTAGCGGACATCCGCTCCGGCAGCCTTCAGGGCACGGTAGGCATCCCTGGAACCTGAAACTGGGACTGCTGGGTCACTGTCTCCATGGTAAAGACTCCAGGATACGCCCTCGAATTTTCCCAGCCTGTCCGGATTGATGTCTCCGCAGATTGGTACCGCTGCGGCAAAGATGTCAGGATGACGGGCCACAGCATCGAAAGCACCTATTCCACCCATAGACATTCCATAGATATACACCCTGTCCGGATCAACATCTGGACGCTGCAGGAAAAGATGCACGAGTTCCATCACCTCCTTCATCATCCTGCTTTCAGGGTAGTCCTTCGGAAAATCGTAGGAGCCGGGGCTCTTGTCAAATGCCCAGGTACGGCCCTCCGGACATTGAGGCACTATAACAAAGCACGGATAATCATCACGGTTTACAGGATTAAGGAACATCTGGGCACCGAAAATGGTCCCTTCATTGTCACTGCCCCTTTCGCCGGACGTGTGCAGATAGAGGACAAGAGGATATTGCTCGATACTATCTGTCTTTTCCGGAACAAGATAACGGTAAAGGAGAGTGTCTCCATCCGCACATTTAAGCTTTCCGTATTCATACGATTGTGCCTTCAACGTTAAAGAAAAAAAGAAGGCCATCAACAAAAGACTCCAGCGTTTCATAAATACAAGTTTTGGTATTTATACAAATCTACGTTAATTTCGTCTAAAATTAAAACGAAAACATTATGAAGAAATTATTAACGTTGTTGCTCAGCACTCTCATATTGGGTACGGCATTCGCCCAGAAACAGCCTGCCGGCATGCGGGTGGAAGTCGCCGACGCAGAAACAGATAAAGGCGAATACAGTATTTTCACCTATCAGGACAACGAAGATGCCGCCAGTTTCGGCTACTATCTCAGCCTCGGACGCGTCACTGACTTTCTCGGCGCCGACGAGATTCTGGGGATGGAAGTGAAGAACATCCATGAGGTCACCATCCGTCTTGGTGCCACTACAGAGGAGGCGCTGAACACCATCGATGCTATCCTCAAGCTTTTTGACAAGAAAGAGGGAACAACTGCCGAGTTCCAGGGCCGTGCCGCCACAAACGGGTTCAAGCTCGGCGACAACGTCACAACAACCTGCACTGTGGTAAAGAAGACGCTCGGCGGCAAACGCCTGCAATTCCTCTTCCCGGAAGGCAAACGCCAGGGCCGCGCCTACCTGTCAAAATCAACGCTCAAGGAACTTCGCTCAAACTTCAAGCTAGACATTAAACTGCACCCGAAACAACACCGCAAGAAATAAGTGCAACCTTGAAAATGTGGTCAAATTGTGGTCAAATTTGTGCCACTTTTTGTACCACCCAAAACAGAAAACCGCCTTGCAGATATCTGTAAAGCGGTTTGTTTGTGCTCGGGACGGGAATCGAACCCGTACGGACATTTCTGTCCACAGGATTTTAAGTCCGGCGTGTATACCAATTTCACCACCCGAGCTCCTTTTCGAAAAAGACCGGCCAATTTCTTTTGGTCGGTCTTTCGTGCCCAGGACAAGAGTCGAACCTGCACACCATTTCTGGCACTACCCCCTCAAAGTAGCGTGTCTACCATTCCACCACCTGGGCCTTTTAAAAGCCTCCCGGGATTGATCCAGAGAGGCAACACTTCAAATTATGAAAACTTCGAGCGGAAAACGGGACTCGGACCCGCGACCCCAACCTTGGCAAGGTTGTGCTCTACCAACTGAGCTATTTCCGCATTTGGGACTGCAAATATAGCAATCTTTTTTGTTCTGCAAAAATTTTCAGTTTTTTCTAAATTTGGGGTATGAAAAACAAAACTCTGAAAACAATCCTTTGCGCTTTGGTCTTCTCCGCGATTTTCTGCCCAAGCGCAACTTCCCAGCAAAACAACAGAAGCAAAGTGTTCAACCCCCTTACAGACAGGGTTGAGGTCAACCACGAATTCAGGGGAGCCTGGCTGACTACGGTCAGGGGCTCAGACTGGCCGAAGAAGATAAGGGTGGACCTTTCAAAACATAAGGGAGAAAGCCGTCACGAGCAGAAAATCAGGATCGAGAGGCAGAGGGATTCCCAGAAAAGGGCCCTTGTGGATGTGATTACAAAGATCAAGGAAACCGGCTGCAACGTGGTGATTATGCAGCTGTGCTGCAATTCGGAAACTTATTACAAATCCAAGATACTGCCGTGGGACCATAACCTTACCGGAGTGCAGGGAGAAGACCCGGGATATGACCCACTCAAGCTCGCGATAGAGACAGCCCATAGCCTGGGCATGCAGATTCACGGCTGGTTCAATCCGATGAGGGTAGGAGGCGTGGATGCCGACAGGGTAAAGAAGCATCCTTGCTACCGTTATCCCGACAGGGTGATCAAATACGGCAAGACCATGTACTGGAACCCCGGCAATCCGGAGGTTATCCAGTATCTGTATGATGTGATCTATGAGGTGATGAGCAATTACGACCTGGACGGGGCGCACATAGACGACTTCTTCTATCCTGAGGGTTTGAGGGAGAAACTGGAGGTCCTTCCAAAGCTCAGAGACAGTCTCAAGACCCTGACGGACAAGGACCAGATCGCTGAGCTGAAGAAGGTTATCAAAAAGCTGGATGACGGAAGGGTGTGGGACGATGAAGCCTGGTTAAGGAAATACGGAGGCGGAATGGAACTCGGAAGATGGAGGGAAGAAAACGTGAACAAAATTGTGGCGGCAATGCACAGGGCAACCCACGACGCAAAGCCGAATGCAATATTTGGAGTGAGCCCGGGAGGAAGGCTTGTAAATACCCAGAAACTCTATGCCGACCCGCAGTACTGGATCGCCGAGGGAACAATAGATTACCTGGCACCTCAGATATACTGGCAGCACGGACACAGGATCGCCGATTTCAAAAAGGTGCTGGACAGCTGGGAGCCAATCATGAAGGGCGTGCCTTGCCTGCCCGGGCTAGCCGCCTACCGCTACAAGGAGAAGGGATTCGAGTCTATGGATGAATTTGTGCTGCAGATAGAGGAAAGCCGGGAAGCGGATTTTGTGCAGGGCAATATCTGGTTTACCACCCGCAGCCTGTTCCGTCCTGATTTCCTGGCGTGCCTGAAGGAAAAGATTTATCCTTATCCGAGCCTTATACCTAAACTCGGAACATCATCAGACATAGTTCCGGCTCCCGTGGCAATCACTGAAAAGGACGGGGTGATCAGGTGGGAAAAGAGCCCGGCCGCCAAGAGCTATGCGATCTACAGGCTTTACATATCCAGGTATTCACAGGACGGATTCGGAGCAACCTGGGAAGGCGGACTTGTCGGCCAGACCACAGAGAATGAATTCTCCGTTCCGGAAAGGGCGGAAAACTATGTGGTTGTGGCAATAAACGGCAAGGAGAAATCCTCTCCGAGCAATGTGGTGTTTGTAAGATAATTACCGTTCTTCCATGAACAATTCGCCCTTGATGTAATCCAGATTCTCCTTGGCGAATTCATAACCCTTAGTACCTGGAGCGACAAGCTTCAGGTACTTTTCGTACCATTCAACGGCCTTTTTATAGTCTTTCTTCACCTGATAGCAATAGGCTATGGTGGAAAGGGCGGAAATGAACTTTGGGTTATAACGGTAGGCTTCCTTGTAATGCTCAATGGCCTGGTCCCAGGAATTCTGCTTTCTGTAATATCCGAGTCCGTATAGCTGGTGCAGGCGTGACATCATGGCCGCATCCGGCTGAATCATTTCCATAGCCTTGTCCAGCCAAGGCTTTACGTCCTGCTCAAACGGATAAAGGAATTCCGATTTGACCGATGCTATGGAGTATGCCAGGTTCACGTCACTGGAGTCTATCTCCCAGGCGGCGTGCAGTTCCTGCTCGGCCCGATACTTTGCCTGAGTATGCCAATAACTCTGCCCCAGGAAAAAGTGGACGGGATAAGTGTCGTTCCCGATATCCTCCTGCCTCTGGAAAATCCTGATGGCGGAATCATAATCTCCCTTGCGGTAAAAGGCAATGCCTTGCAGACAGGCAATCGTAGCGTTATCCGGATCCTCAGCCAGGAAAGGTTCGCTGATGGAAATTACCCCGTCATAATCCTTAGCGTCAAGCAAAAGGCCCATGGTCTTGGAAAGTACCGTCTCGTTCATCGGTTTCATTTCCAAAGACTTGCTGTAATACCACAGAGCAGAATCCGTCTGCTTTGTCTGACGGTAGCCGTCGCCGATAAAACTCAGCACCGCAGGGATGGAATCCAGTTGCAGAACTGCCTTTCCGGCCTGGATACTCTGTGGATAAGCTTTCATCCTGTAAAATGCCTGCATCAGACGGATTTTGTAGAGGATGTTATCAGGTTTTAGGGAGGAGAGCATGAAATAAATCCCAGACGCATTATCATAAGCGCCATTCTGGAAATGACAGTCAGCCAGTTCGGCCATTACACCTTCGTCCACAGCCTCCGGCTGAACCAAATCCGACAGAGCCTCGATTGCATCATCTATGCGATAGATACTCTTGAGGTATTTGGCTTGGGCAATCACGGAATCGCGATGGGTAGTCTGCGCACCAAGTTGCACACAGACTATCACCCCCAGCAATAAAAGGAATATTTTTTTCATTAAAGTACGCTGCGGAATTCTTTCAGGAAGCGGACATCATTCTCGAAATAGTGGCGAAGGTCGTTGACCATCCACTTGAGCATCGCTATACGCTCTATACCCATACCGAAGGCGAAACCTGTGTATTTCTTGCTGTCTATACCGCTGGCCTCAAGAACGTTAGGGTCTACCATCCCGGCACCCATAATCTCCAGCCAGCCGGTTCCCTTGCAGATGTTGCAGCCCTTGCCGCCGCAGATGTTGCAACTGATGTCAACCTCCGTGCTTGGCTCGGTGAACGGGAAGTATGAAGGTCTCATGCGGATCTGGGTCTGCGGGCCGAACATCTCCTGGACAAACAGAAGTATGGCCTGCTTGAGGTCTGCAAAGCTTACGTTCTCGTCTATATAGAGACCTTCCACCTGATGGAAGATGCAGTGGGCTCTCGCGCTGATGGCCTCGTTACGGAAAACCCTGCCAGGGCAGACAACCCTGATCGGAGGTTTCTGCCTTTCCATAGTGCGTACCTGGACGCTGGAGGTGTGGGTTCTCAGAAGTATAGGATCGTCACCCTCGGGATTGATGAAGAAGGTATCCTGCATATCCCTAGCCGGATGCTCCGGAGGGAAGTTCAGGGCGGAGAACACGTGCCAGTCATCCTCAATTTCAGGACCCTCAGCCACAGCGAACCCGAACTTGCCGAAAATATCCAGAATCTCCTCTCTTACAAGGGATATCGGATGGCGGGTCCCAAGCTCGAAGGAATCACCTGGTTTTGTAAAGTCGGTCTTGCTGTCTGTCTCAAGAATGTCTTCAAAAGACTCCCTCAGCGATTCTATCTTTTCTGCAGCCTTGGTCTTGAGCTCGTTCAGAACCTTTCCGAACTCTCTTTTCATTTCCGGAGCCACAGAACGGAATTCCTCGAACAGGCGGGTAATCTCGCCCTTCTTTCCAAGGAGTTTGACTCTGAGTTCCTCAACATCCTGGAGCTTTTCCGCACGGAACTGCTCAATCCTGTCCAGCAGGTTGTCTATATCTTTGCGATCCATCTTGTTGGTGTTTTTCGGGGTGCAAATATACTTAATCTTGACTATAAGTCGTCTCTGACCACAGGCATGGTCATGCATCTGGCTCCGCCGCCTCCGCGAGGAAGTTCGCTGCCCTCGATTGTAATGACGCAACGCTTCTCTTTCTCAAGGTCCACCTTGCCGTCTATCACATCATTGGCAGGGACGACATTGAATCCGGCCTGGCTCAAAGCGTTGAGAGTATGCACGTTCCTGGCGTATGAGAGAATTTTTCCAGGGGCTATTGCGAAGCTGTTTGCCCCGCTGTGCCACTGCTCGCGGTCCGCATTCCACTCATCCTCGTCCCCTCCGCAGAAAACAGGCTCCAGATCCTTTCCGAGCTTGCGAAGGGTTGAGATCACGTTCTGCTCGTCGCGGATCTTCTTGACCCTGCCGCCGTCTATGGTGATATGAACCGTACGGTACTGGTTCTCCCAAAGAATAAGAGGCTCGTAGATCAGGCAGGCATCCCTGTCAAGCATAGTGAACACCATATCCATATGGATGAAACTTTCCACGTCATCAGGAAGCTGCTGCACTATGATGTGCTTCTGCTCCCCGTCCCTGTCCTGGCAGAAACGCTGTACCAGACGGTCAATACCCTGGGATGTGGTCCTGAGGCCGTTGCCCACAAGAAGGATGTTCTTGTCGATGACCAGGATATCGCCACCTTCCACGCTCACGTTGTTCTTTACCGTGCTGCCCGCGATACCGCCTTCTCCGGCTATCTCCTTTGAGAACTGGTTGGCATCGATGATGGTGCAGTCGAACAGCCTCGGGTTGCTGAAAATCGCCTCCATTATCAGAGACTCCCTCACCCTTACCCTGTTCGCCATCTTGCAGATAAGCACATCCTCGCCAATGGAAGCGGAAGCGTCTCTGGTAAAGTAGAAATTGTACAATGGACTAAGTGCATAGTACTCGTCTGCCAGGAAGGCTGTAAGAGTTTCTATCTTGGCCGGAAGTCCCTCTATCAGAAGCTTTGCCAGCTTCTTGGCCGGGGTGTCCATAAGCTTGTCGAAATACTCCGGAACATTCTCTATCGAGCAGATCCTCCTCAGCAGCATGCTCTTGTCTCCAGGGTCGTCCAGGACGGCCTCAAGAAGGTCCGTCACCTGATATGTCTTTGTCCATTTATTCAGGACTCCGTGAAGCTGTGCATATTCCTTCTGGGCTATGGAAAGGTTAAGGATATCGCTATAGAGCGCCCTTTGCGCTATTCTCGGGGTCATGTTCTCCACCTCGTCTCCCGGCGTATGCAGGATGACTCCCTGCAGTCTTCCTATTTCACTGTGTACTCGTACTTTTACGGGTTTCATATATGATTCGTTTGTTGTTTGTTCCTAAAGGTATTCTGTAAGGTTGTTCATGGCAAGTTCCGCAGTTATGGCCTTTATCTGCTTCTCGTCTCTCGGACATACCAGCAGCACATCATCAGTGCTTATTATGATGTAGTTCTCTAGATTCTTTACCACAATGAGCTTGCCTTTTTCCGTGGTTGCGATAACACTGTCTTTCACCCCATCCAGCATCGCTGACGGGGTGTTTACAAGATTGCCTGCCGCATCCTTCGGGCTCTGGGTATAGAGACTCTCCCAGGTGCCCAGGTCGCTCCATCCGAATGAGGCTTCGAACACCCGGCAGCGGTCCGTCTTTTCCATAACGCCGTAGTCTATGGAAATGGAATCGATGGAACTGTAGACATTGTCCACAATCTTCTGCTCTTCCGGAGTGTAGTAGAATCTGGATATTTCGGAAAACGCCTCGGCTATATCAGGAAGATGGGCCTGCAGTTCCTCCTTGATTGTCTGGATATTCCACACAAAGATCCCTGAGTTCCACAGGAATTCCCCGCTGGAATAAAGCACCTTCGCCATCTCCAGGTCCGGCTTCTCGGTAAAGGTCTTGACCTGATAGCAGGCATGTTCCCTTACAATCTCCGCCGTAGCCTTGTTCGCCTGTATGTATCCATACTGTGTTTCCGGCCTCGTGGGCTTGATTCCCAAAGTGAAAAGAGCGGGAGTCTCGACGGCATATTCCATTGCAGTCTCCACTGTCTCGAGGAACACTTCCTCATTCAGGATCAGATGGTCTGCCGGGGAAACAGCCACAGTGACGTTTGGATTCTTCTTCAGCAACTTGTAGGTGGCATAGGCGATGCATGGAGCCGTGTTCCTCTTGCGGTTTTCCAGAAGGACATTCTCCTTTGGTATCTCCGGAACCTGCTCTGCGATGAGATCCGCGTACTGCTTGGCGGAAACTATGAGGATATTTTCTGCGGGAACTATTTTGCGGAAGCGGTCCACTGTTGCCTGGAGGAAACTTCTGCCTGTTCCAAGAATATCCAGAAACTGCTTGGGACGCGCATTGCGGGATACCGGCCAGAAACGGCTGCCAACCCCGCCCGCCATAATTATGCAATATTTGTCTGAAACCATATCTTCTCTAAAAGTTTGACAAGTTAATCATTTTCCCCGAAAAACTGAAATTCGCAAAACAAAGCCTCACCAATGGGGCCCGAACGCATCGGGGAGAAAAGTGATCCTTTCCCCTGACGCCGTTTTTTCAATACCCAGAATGTCAAAGACTGTCTCGAGATGGATATTCCTGCTTTTCACATATGCATCCGCGGCATTTATGAGATGTTTCCGCTTTTTCCCGTCGACGGTCAATTCGGGCGCTACGGGGGAATCCCCGGCCCTTGACCTGACCTCCACAATGTGAAGGAATCGCCGGGAATCAAAAGAAGGCAGAGCCTCTTCCGCGGAAAGCATCGGGCCCTCCGCTATTATATCAACTTCCAGATGGTTGAGACGGAAATTCCTTTCCAGAATCCTGAGCCCCCTGGCAGACAGCCAGGCAGCCGCAATATCCTCCGCCCTACGGCCTTTCTCCACTGTTGTTTTTGTCTTCCCCTCCATTGTCCTCTCTGTTTTCTCTCCAAAAATAAAGAAAAGAGATGATTTCTCACCTCTTTCCCTTAAAAGCGTTCTGCCGTAGACCTATTTTTTCGCAGGCTTCCTGAAGGTTACCAGAAGTGCGCCTTTAGGAAGGGTTTCCCCCACTTTGGCATTTACCTCCTTGATTGTTCCGTCCATAGGTGCCGACACGATGTTCATCATCTTCATTGCCTCATAGATCATCAGCTTGTCTCCCTTCTTTACCTTCTGGCCGTTCTTTACAAAGATTTCTATCACGGAACCAGGGATGTGGCTCAGAACCTGAAACGGATCCGGAGCCTTCCAAGGTTTGCGCTCAAGGAATTTCTTTGTCAGATATGTCTTGTACTCATGGCCCTCCTCGGCGATCCTGAGCTTTTTCTTCGATGTAGCGGGAAGCAGGAATTCCGTGGAGTCGTTCGGCTGGCCCAGAGTCGTTAGCTCCTCCGGGTTCTGCTGTACTGGATTGGTTGTCTTTTCTGCCATAACTCTTGTTCTGTTACGGTTGTCCGGCCATTAAAACGGTGGAATGCCGTGCTTCTTCTTCGGCATGCCCGAGTTCTTCTGCTGGGAAATGTCCAGGGACTGCAGTATGAACTGGCGGGTATCTGCAGGATTTATCACGGAATCTATGTAGCCCTTTGAAGCGGCTACATAAGGATTGGCGAACTTTTCCTTGTATTCCTCAACCTTCTTCTTGCGCATAGCCTCAGGATCCTCGGCTTCCATTATCTCCTTGCGGAAAATGATGTTTGCGGCTCCCTGAGGGCCCATGACGGCAATCTCTGCTGTTGGCCAAGCGAACACGAAGTCAGCCCTGAGGTGACGGGAGTTCATGGCGATGTAGCCTCCTCCGTAAGCCTTTCTGAGGATGACGGTTATCTTTGGAACGGTAGCCTCCGAATATGCGTACAGGAGCTTTGCCCCGTGGCGGATGACACCCGCATGTTCCTGGTCTACGCCAGGCAGATAGCCAGGCATGTCCTCAAGGGTTACAATAGGAATGTTGAACGCGTCGCAATAGCGGATGAACCTTGCGGCCTTGTCTGAGGAATCGCAGTCCAGAACGCCTGCAAGATACAGAGGCTGGTTGGCGATGAAGCCCACCGTGCGTCCCTCTATCCTTCCGTAGCCGATGACTATGTTCTTGGCCCACATCTCCTGAACCTCGAAGAAATCGGAATTGTCCACAAGGGCGCGGATAACGTTTCTTACATCATAAGGCTCTGTCGGATCTGCCGGAACGGTCTTGACGATGTTGTATTTCTTCAGCGGCAGCGCAGGCTTTCCGGGTACTGCCTTGGTCTGGTTGTTTGCAGGAAGATAGCTCAGGAGCTTCTTTATCTGAGCGAAGCACTCGTCCTCGCTCTCAGCAAAGAAGTGTGCGTTTCCCGTGGTCTCGCAATGTACCCTTGCTCCGCCGAGGCTTTCCATATCGATTTCCTCTCCGAGAACGGACTTGATAACCTCAGGACCGGTAATGAACATCTTGGAGATCTTGTCCACCACGAACACGTAGTCCGTAAGGGCCGGGGAATATACGGCGCCTCCCGCACACGGTCCCAGAATGACGGAAATCTGAGGAATCACACCGCTGTTGAGCGTGTTGCGGAAGAAAATCTCTCCGTATCCGGCAAGGGAATTGACACCCTCCTGGATACGCGCTCCACCGGAATCGTTGATGCCGATCAGAGGAATCCTCATCCTCAGGGCATAGTCCATAATCTTGGTGATCTTGCGGGCGTGCATGCTGCCCAAGGAACCTCCGGCCACGGTGAAATCCTGTGCATAGACAGCAACCGGCTGGCCGTTGATCTTTCCTGTACCGATAACCACGCCGTCTCCGGCCAGGTCTTTCTTCTCCATTCCGAACTCGCGCGCGTCGTGCTGGATGAAGAGATCGTACTCATAGAAAGTTCCTTCGTCCAGGAGTTTCCTGATACGCTCTCGGGCCGGAAGTTTTCCCATCGCGATCTGTTTTGCAATCGCCTTGTCTCCTCCACCCTGCTGAGCGTGCTGGGTCCTCTCCTGCAATTCGGAAATTTTTTTGCTGAGCAAACTCATATTAGTCAGGTTTTAGTTTCGGGACAAAGATATAAAAAACAATTTTAAGTCTTATCTTTGTGTGTTCCCGTCGGGGTTTAGCCTCGGCGACGCAAATTTTGTAACTAATAAATTTTAAGAACAATATGTCATACACATTTGCCCAGAGGCACATCGGGCCTCGCGAGGAAGACATCCGCGGGATGCTGTCCTTCCTTGGTGTAAACTCAATGGAAGAACTTGTCAAACAAACCGTTCCTGAAAACATTCTGCTGAAGGAAGACCTGAAGATGGATGCTCCAATGACAGAGAACGCATATCTTGCCCATCTGAAGGAAATGGTTTCAAAGAACAAGAATTTCCGCTCCCTGATAGGCCAGGGATTTTACGGAACAGGCGTACTTCCTGTAATCATAAGGAACATCTTCGAAAACCCCTGCTGGTACACCTCTTATACCCCTTATCAGGCCGAGATTTCCCAGGGAAGACTTGAGGCCCTGCTGATTTACCAGACAGTCATCAGCTCGCTGACCGGCTTCCCTCTTTCCAACTGCTCCATGCTGGACGACGCACAGGCAGCCGGAGAGGCGATGAGGGTAATGTTCAACCTCAGAAGCCGCGACGCCCAGAAAGCCGGAAAGAATGTGCTCTTTGTGGATGACGAAGTGTTCTCACAGGTTAAGAGCGTTGTAAAGACCCGAGCCGAGGGTCTCGGAATAAAGGTCGTCTTCGGCGACTGGAAAACCTGGGAAATGGACCCTATGTGCTTCGGAGCGCTGATCCAGTACCCTGCCGCTGACGGCGAGGTCAGGGACTACACCGCATTCTGCGCCAAGATGCACGAGGCCGGCGCGATGGTTACCGCTTACTGCGACATCCTCTCCCTTGCAGTGCTGAAGGAGCCTGCAGCCTGGGGGGCGGACATTGCAGTGGGAAGCGCCCAGAGGCTAGGACTCCCGATGGGATTCGGCGGCCCTGTAGCAGGATATCTCGCCACCAGGGAAGAATACAAGAGAAGCGTTCCGGGAAGAATCATCGGTGTTACCGTAGACCGTCTTGGAAACAGCGCCGTAAGGCTTGCGCTCCAGACCCGTGAGCAGCATATCAAGAGAGAGAAGGCAACATCCAACGTATGTACCGCGACAGCCCTTATGGCAACCATGAGCGGAATGTACGCCGTATATCACGGACCTGAAGGTCTCCGCTCCATCGCCCGCAACGCGGAGCTTTTCGCCCACAGGGTTGCAAGCCATCTGAAAGAAGCCGGCTATGTCCTGGAAACCGAAGAGTTCTTCGACACCATAAGCATCATCGGCAATAATGACGGGAACGGAAACTTCTCCAAGCTCAACGTCGAGGAAATCAAAGCCAAGGCAATCGCCGAGAAAATAAACTTCTACTATACAGCCTGCGGAAAGATAAGAATCAGCTTCGACGAGCTCAGCTGCAGGGCAGAGGCCCACAAAATCCTCGGAATTTTCGGAATCGAGCCTTGCGGACACAACCATCAGGAAGGACAGTGCTGCGGACACCGCCATCACTGCCCGGCAGAGAGGACTTTCATGAAGAGAGAGACTCCATACCTGACCCAGAAAGTCTTCAATTCCTATCACAGCGAGACTGCAATGATGCGTTTCATCAAAATGCTGGAAAGGAAAGACATTTCCCTTGCACACTCAATGATTCCTCTGGGAAGCTGCACAATGAAACTCAACGCCGCAGTAGAGATGATGCCGCTGAGCTGGAGCGATCTTACAAACGTCCATCCTCTGGCTCCGAAAGACCAGGTCGAGGGATATATGCAGCTCATCCATGAGCTTATGGCAGACCTCAACACCATCACCGGATTTGCAGCCTGCTCTCTCCAGCCTAACTCAGGCGCTGCGGGAGAGTATGCCGGACTTACCACAATACGCCGCTTCTTCAATGCCAACGGGCAGACCAACCGCAAGGTCATGATTATCCCGACATCCGCACACGGAACCAATCCGGCTTCCGCAGCAATGGCAGGCTTTGACATCGTTCTTGTAGGTTGCGACGAAAAAGGAAATATCAACGTTGAGGAACTTGAGCAGAAGGCTGAGGCCGCAGGAGAAAACCTGGCCGGCCTGATGATCACCTATCCTTCCACCCATGGAGTGTTCGAGGTGAAGATCAGGGAGATTGTCGATGCTATCCACAAGTTCGGAGGCAAGGTTTACATGGACGGTGCAAATATGAACGCCCAGATCGGACTCACCAATCCTGGAACCATCGGAGCCGATATCTGCCACCTGAATCTCCACAAGTCGTTTGCAATGCCTCACGGCGGCGGCGGTCCTGGCGTAGGCCCAATCTGCTGCACAGCCGAACTTGCACCATATCTTCCTGGACATCCTGAAGAGAACTGCATTGCCACAACCTGCAAACTCGCGGGCGGCACCAAGGGAACGGACGCCGTTTCCGCAGCTCTCTACGGAAATCCTCTCCTTCTCCCTATCACCCACGCTTACATCAAGCTTCTGGGCGCAGAGGGACTGAAGGCTTCCAGCGAGGTTGCAATACTGAACGCAAACTACATCGCCGAGGCTTTGAAGAACGAGTATCCGACCGTTTATTCCGGCGCTACCGGAAGGGTTGCACACGAGTGCCTTCTGGACTGCAGGGATTTCCTGAAGAAATACGGAGTAGGTTCTACAGACATCGCCAAGAGGCTGATGGACTTCGGGTTCCACGCTCCTACACTTTCCTTCCCTGTACACGAGACCCTTATGGTAGAGCCTACAGAGAGCGAGCCTAAGGAGGAGATGGACCGCTTCATCGAGGCAATGAAGACCATCAAGGCTGAGTGCGAGAAGATCGCTTCAGGAGAGTTCGATCCTAAGGACAATCCTGTGGCCAAGGCTCCGCATCCGGCACACGAGTGCTGCGCGGACAACTGGAGCCACCCTTACTCAAGGGAACTGGCCGCCTATCCTCTGGAATGGATCAGGGAGAACAAGTTCTGGCCTGCAGTATCCAGGGTAGACGACGGCTATGGAGACCGCAACCTTGTCTGCACCTGCAACTAAACATGATTACGGGGAAGACACATCTGGCTGACGTGGTGAACGCCAATCCGGCAATCCTTTCCGTTCTGGAGAGGCTTGGTATCCGGCTTGGCTTCCACGAGGCCACGATAGAGGAAGTCTGCTCCAGATACAATCTCTCTTCCCTGCTGCTGACCGATATCTGCAACATTTATTCAAGGGATGGCTACGAGCCCCGTGCAGATTCTCTTTCCATCCAGGATATCAAAAGGCTTATCGGATATCTGAAGACCTCGCACGATTATTATTCCCGCAGCAGCCTTCCTAAACTCCACGAGAAAATCCACCTCCTGCTGGAAGAGGGAGACCGTAACAACGCCAGGATCCTACATAAGTTCTACGACGATTACGACGAGGAAATCAACCGCCATTTCCGCTTTGAGGAAGAGATTGTTTTCCCGTTCCTGGAGAGTCTGCTTGACGGGGAGAAGAACAATATCGCCCCTTTCGACCTCCATCTATTTGCGGAAAACCACACCAATATGGAGGACAAGCTTTCAGACCTGAAGAACACCATCCTCAAATATCTTCCGGACGGTTATTCCCAATCGCTGAGGACAGAGATTCTCAAAGACATCTACTCTCTTGAAGAAGACCTGGAAAAGCATACGGAAATAGAAGACAGGCTTCTGGTCCCTTCTATCAGCCGTCTCCTCAGCGATGCGGTTTCCAAGAATGAGGAAAACAAGCAAAACAAGGAAGAATCAGAACCGGAAAGCACCCTCTCCCAGAGAGAAAAGGATATTGTCGCAGAAGTTGCAAAGGGCCTTACCAACAAGGAGATAGCAGACAGACTCCACCTTTCCATCCACACCGTCACCACCCACCGCAAGAACATCTCGAGAAAAACCGGAATCAACTCCATTTCCGGCATAACGGTCTATGCGATAATCAATAAGCTTGTAGACCTGAACGACCTGAAATAAATTGCAATTATTTCAAATGTTTCAGAAGGCGCCGCGAGAAGTTAGTGGTGCCGAGATCCGTCATGTGGTTGCCGTCAACGGTATCCTCGTTTCCGATGCCCTTTTCCTTTGACACGTCGATGAACCTGAGGTTCTTAAGAGGACCGGTCTGGAAGGATTCTCCGGTCACCGGATCCTTGAGAGTTGTGCCGTGTCTTTTGAGTCTCTTGTAGATATCGCGGATGAGGATGTTTTCCTTCACCATATCATCGTTATTGCCCGGCAAGATAAACTGCTGCGGGTACTCGAAGTTGTTGACCAGATAAACCGGAGTATTAGGGTTGGAATAGGCAATCCAGCCGATGAAATAGTCCGAGCTGTCCCTTGTGGTGTTGTATGTGCAGTTTGGAAGGCAGTCCAGTACGTAGGCTGATGCCGGAATTGTCTTTATCCAGTCCGCCATGTTGCCGTCCATCCTTCCGTTGCCGGAAAAGCCGAGGTTGATGACCGGCTTGTCCAGTTTCCTGGAGATGATTGCAGGATAGGCCATTCCCGGACGGGAAACGCAGCCGCCCTGGGTGATGCTTGTTCCGTAGAACAGTATTGGAAGTCCTCCTTCCGCAAGGCTTCCCGACGGAGAATAGATTGTTGCAGTTGAATCTATTCCAATCTCCATATTGTCAACTCCATCATACAGAGGAAGATATATTATGTATTCCTTTTTGCCGCCATACATTTTCCTTACGAATACACTGTTGGAGTTCTTGCCGTTCGGGAATGCCGTTCCGGCAAACTTCCATTCCTTGCCGCGATCCAGGACATAGAGGTCCATTCCCTTGATTCCCGTATAGGCCATATGGCTCATTCCGAAATTATATGTCAACGTCCATTTTGCGCCGATGCACTCCGCGTCCGTTGAGAAGCGTATTGCGATACCGGCTCCGTCACATCCAAGCTCCCAGAGTTCTTTTCTCACGATGCCCTTGAGACGATTAGGGATGCGGTAATAGTAACAGCTGTCTGCATCCGGCTTTTCCGCCTGTCCGATCATTACAGCCTCACCGTTTGCTATCAGTTGTTTAACATCGTAATACTTGAGCTCTGAAGCCTTCTGTGCAGTTGCAAACTGCAGGGAGGCTGCAACCAGCAGTATCGCTGAAAAAAACTTCTTCATATCAGTCTGTCTTTATCCATTCTATCTTTATTCCCCGCCTTTCCATTCCGCGGAGCCAGGTCATCTGCCGCTTTGCAAACTGATGGATAGCAATGGCAAGATGCTCTTTCATATAATCGTATGGGATTTCTCCGGTAATGTATTGCGTAAGAAATTTGTATTCAAGGCCGTAGTAAATCAGGTCTTCCGGTTTGACACCCTTGTCCAGCAGAGCTTTCACCTCGTCAACCATTCCGCTATTCAGCCTTTCTTCCAGTCTTCTGTCAATCCTCTGGTTGCGTATTTCGCGGTCGAGATTAAGGGCTATGTAATTTACTTTTTCCGGACAGATTCCGGTTTCTTCCCTTGAAGGAATATCGTCATAGGCCATCTCTATTTCAATGGCTCTTATGACTCTTTTCTTGGTGTCAAAATCTGTGTTGTTGTGAGGAATCGTGCCGTGTTTTGCCTTGAGGTCAGAGAGCATTGCGACAAGTTCTTCCATACTCTTTTTCTCCAGTTCAGCACGGAGCTCAGGATCCGGTGCCACTTCCTTAAGGTCATAGCCTTTGCAAACAGCCTCTATGTACAGTCCGCTGCCGCCGCAAAGTATAGGGAAGATATTGTTGGACTTAAGTTCCGCATACACCTTGTCGAAATCTCTCTTGTATCGGAACAAGTCGTATTTTTCTCCCGCCTCGGCAATGTCTATGAGATGATATGGAATCTCTCCGTACTCGGCGAGATCTTTGCCTGTACCAATGTCCATTCCCCTGTAAACCTGACGGGAATCTGCGCTGATAATGTGACACTCTTTAAATGGCAGTTCTCCGGAGGAACAAAGGGAGTTTATCCACCTTGCAACCTTCACCGCAAACGCCGTCTTGCCGGAAGCCGTAGGCCCCATAATCACAAGCATATCGCAGAGTGTCCATTCCCGTTTGAAATCCTTTTCTTCCATAAGGCAGATACACAAAAATACAAAACTATGTGCTACATTTGCGCCTGATGAAAGAGAAGAAGTCCAAAATAAGCATAGCAAACCGCAGGGCCGGGTTCGATTACGAATTCCTGGAGAATTACACTGCGGGTATTGTCCTGTACGGAACGGAGATAAAGTCCATCCGTGCGGGCAAGGCTTCTTTGGTGGATACTTACTGCATCTTCATCAATGGAGAGCTGTATGTGAAGAACATGCACATCGCCGAGTACTTCTGGGCAAGTTACAACCGCAAGGATCCGAAGCGTGACCGCAAGCTTCTTCTCAACCGCAAGGAACTCAACAAGCTGCAGAGAGCGGTAAAAGAGAAAGGACTCACCATTGTTCCGAAACGGCTTTTCATCTCAGACAACGGTTACGCCAAGCTGGACATTGCCCTGGCAAAGGGAAAGAAAGAATACGACAAGAGAGAGTCCATCAAGGACAAGGACCGCCGCCGTGCAGAGCAGCGGGGAGACGATTATTAGGCCCGAGCTTTAGTTGGCGCTTTGCTTGTACTCCGCCGGGGCGTTGTGGTAATCGATATAATCTACCGTAATGAATGAGGAATGATTCTCGTCGTAATCGGGATCTGACTTGTCCTTATATCTGATCTTTAACAATATCCAGCCTTTAATCGGATCTTCGCTATTGTCAGAAGGAAAGAACGTCATATTGTAAACGCCCGGGCCAGACTGGGAGAAAGCCATAGGATCTTCCACATTGTCTCCCTTTCCTCCATCTATGTAAACCTGGAGCCTGTTGCGCCAGTTGTTGAAAAGGGCCCGGGTGTTATCATCAGTGTTCGGAGTAGTCTGAATCTCCACACGATAGACATACCTGTCTTTATTGAAGTGAACATATGCCGTTACAGGCATCGCAGGAAAAATTCCGGTATACACTTCCACAAGGGGATAACCTGACAAGAGCATGTTCTCCGTCAATTCTTCTTCATAGTCAAAGTCCGCATCTTCCATATCTTCGCCAAAAAACTCAATCGGGACATTCATCGGAATATTGCAGAATGTCATATAATCGCTCTTCAGCATTGTCTTGAGCGTACCGGAAATTTCAACCGGCGTAAGATCCTGAGGCTGGGAAATCTTCGGGGCACCGGGAGTCGGACGGTTCTGGGTTGCCTGCTGAGGCTTATTTGTCGTTGTCGTTGTGGTTGTGGTTGTAGTCTGAGCACCGGTGCGGGCCCTTGTTTTTCTGGCTGCAGTTCCGGTGTTCTGGGAATATGCGCTCGCGGCAATTATAACTAGAATGGCAAGTAATGCGATCTTTTTCATAACCGTGTTTTTATTAACCAGTTCAAAGTTAAATCAAAATCTGTTCCCCTCTGCACGGTTTTTGATTAAATTCTTATCTTTGGATAAACATTAGTTCAACGATTATGAAAACTTTCTTAAAATCCGCCTTGTTTACGGTTCTGTTTTGCGGAGCGTTTCTTATTCTCCCTTCCGGCGGAAACAAATGCCACGCTCAGAGCGCGTTAGATGCCATAAGGTCTTACGGGATCACTCCTAATGTTCCTCCTGTAAGTGATCCTGTCTGCGTTTATTGCGGAGCCAACAGAAGCAATTCCCCGAGAAGGGAACCGCATAAAAAAGGTTATCCTTGCTATGAGGGAGACCAGAACTCTTCTGGCCAGAACCAGAATTTCCAGCCATATACAGGCTCCAACAACTATAATAACACCACGGGAGACCACCGCATTGTAACATACAACCAGCCGCAGACGGTTTATGTCCCGCCAAAACCAATCAGGGAAACACCGGAAGGGCAGGCAATGCTCCAAGTTGCGGAAGCTGCCGGATATGCGGTAGGTTCCCTGATCGCCGAGGGTCTTTTTGCTCTGGGAAAAAAGATTTTCCACGGAAGCTCAGAAAAATCCGACAGACACAATTACCACAATCCCAATCCCGACAAGCAGTGGGGAATATGGGGCATCAGAGAGCAGGGGGGAAAGGAAGGAATCTGGGACAATATGAACGGAAACTGGCAGATCAAGCCGGGCAAATACTGTGAAATCCGAATGGTGGACCTTAATGGGTCGCCGATGAAATCCGTTAAGACCGGCAAGTGGGGCATCGTTTCCATCAACGACAAGGGAGGCAAGGAAATAATGCCTTGCGAGTTTGACGATGTAATCTCCTATGGAGCAAAGTACCCGGGAAGCCCTATGGCCCTGTCTGTTGTGGACGACGACGGATATACCCACTGGATTGTTGGAAAAGTCAGACAGAAAGATCCTTGGGATTTTGTAGTCTTTGAAGGAGAGTATTCCAGTGTTGAGCTCACCTTTACACCGGATCCGATGAGTGAATTTGACGATGTTGCCGTAATCGCAAAGGACTACAAGACCGGGAAGAGCAAGATTATGGATTTCAACGGAAACACCATGTTCGGCGGAAGGTCTGACGAGAAATATGACGACATCATACTCACCGGAATGTATAACCTGAGGGGTGGAGATGCAAAGTTCTGGGAAGATTACTACAAGGTGAAAAACGGAGACAAGATGGGATTTGTGGCCGTTACCCACACTCATGACGCAAAACACTCGATGGGCTCCCAGGAGCTTTTGCCGTGCGAGTACGACAACATAACTCCTATCGAGGGCAAGATGTACGAGGCTGTCCACAATTATTACTCCGGCGCCTCTACCAAGGAACTTGTGATAACGGAAAAGGACGGAAAATACGGAATGGGTTACGCCTGGTCGAAAAGTGCCAGGAATCCGCAATATACAGGCTTGTGGATCAAGCAGGTAAATGATATGGACGGCACCGCGATTCCAGTTGCCGTGACAAAGGAAGAAAATGGCAACTACAAGGTCGTAGATTTGAGTGGAATGCCTCTGTTCTGGGACGATGGCTCAGCGATTGAAGGCAAGACGCTGGACAAAGCCCTCAAGATGGCGGAAAGGTACCTGAAGACCTCCACCAGATGGAAAGGAATTAAGGAAAGGAAGAAGAAATAAGGACTTATTCCTCCCTCAGCATCGGTTTCTTGAACCTGTAGCTGGCAATGATGAATATCAGTCCGGCAACCACGAACGGAATGCTGAGAAGCTGGCCGTTGTTGAGAACCCTTCCGGCAGCAGCAGCCACAGCGTCAGAACCCTCCTGAGGAAGCTTGAAGAATTCTATCAGGAACCTTGCTCCAAACAGAAGCACAAGGAATAGACCGAACAGGAAGCCTCTATAAGGGGCTTTCCTGTTGTCTTTGTGTCTGCGATAGATCCAATTCAGTATGAGGCCAATCAGAAGGTATGAGAGGGCTTCGTAAAGCTGAGTCGGATGATGCGGAACGCTCTGCCCGTCGCGGACAAAAATAAAGCCCCAAGGAACGCTTGTCTCATATCCGTATATCTCCGAATTCATCAGGTTTCCGAGACGGATTGCCATTCCGGCAAAAGGGATTGCAAGGGCCAGTCGGTCGCAAATCCAGACATAGTCAATCTTGTATTTCTTGCCGTATTTGTGGGCATACCACCATATTCCAAAGAGTATTGCTATTGCTCCTCCGTGGCTGGCAAGTCCTCCGTGCCACACCTTCAGGATTTCTCCCGGATTGGCAAGATAGAAGTCCAGGTCATAGAACAGCACGTGCCCCAGTCTTGCTCCAACAAGAGCGCAGATAAGGAGCATATAGAGCATCGGGTCCAGAAGCTTGGAAGGAAGCCCCTCCCTCTTGTAGAATTTTGCAAAAAGAAAATATCCGAAGATAAAGCCCGACACGAAAAGCACTCCGTACCACCTGAGCTGAACGCCTCCGATGGAGAATATATACGGGCTTACATCCCAATTGATTGCCAATAAATTCTGTATCATAATCTACTTTGATAACATTCTTGCAAAAACGCTTAGCGGAATAACTTTCTTGAAACTGTCTTCAAGCACAAGTTCTCCGCATGAATATTCCCTGCCGGCCTGCTCTCCGAAAGCCTTCTTCAGAAGTGTATCGGCAAGCAATGAGGAATAGCCGTTGGAATAAAGGTTCAGCACAACAAACGAGTTTTCCTTTGCCACGATCTTGGAACATTCCTCCAGCATCTCGAACAGGAGCTCGTCCAGTTTCCAGCGTTCTCCGTCCGGACCGTGGCCGTATGCCGGAGGATCAAGAATCAGGCCGTTGTAAACATTCCCTCTGCGAATCTCCCTCTTTACGAACTTCAATGCGTCATCCACAATCCAGCGGATATTGTCCAGGGAAGACAGCCCCATATTCTCCTTTGCCCAGTTTACCACCTGCTTTACGGAATCCACGTGGGTTACTTCCGCCCCGGCACATTTGGCGGCAAGAGAAGCAGCTCCCGTGTAGGCGAAAAGGTTCAGGACTTTGTATCCCTTGCGAGTATGGGAATAAATCCATTCCCAGTTGGATGCCTGTTCAGGGAAAACTCCCACGTGCTTGAAAGACGTAAGGCCGAGCCTGAGCTTAAGGTACAGCCCGCTTTCCTCCGGAATGCCGTGCCGGGCGCTGCTCCATTCGGAAGCCATACGGTCCTTACCCTTGTACTCGATATACCAGCGGTCCGGCATCTTTTTTAACATCTCCCAGGTTCCCACATCTTCCTTCCCGGCCTTGCCGAATCCGGCTCCGGGATGGAATACAGTGTGGGCGGCTTTCCTCCATTCCGCATCGCTGAGGCTTTTGCTCCAGAGGGCCTTCGGCTCCGGACGGGAAAGGATGAAGTTTCCGAAACGTTCCAGTTTATAACCGTCTCCGGAATCTATAATTTCATAGTCTTTCCACCCGGCCGGGCTCTCTATGGATATGTTGTGGTCTGTCTGTGCCATGGTCTTAACAAGTACAAAGATAAAATTATTAATTTTGCGGCGGATTTTAAGACCTAGAATATTCAATAATTTAATATTTCCTTAATTATGCAGAAGTTTATCGACACTTACGATTTCAAAGGCAAGAGAGTTATTGCCAGGGTTGACTTCAATGTTCCATTGGACAAGGATTTCAAGGTTACGGATGATACCAGAATACGCGCCGCAGTGCCTACTATAAAGAAGGTTCTGGAAGGTGGCGGATCCATCATACTGATGTCCCATCTGGGAAGACCAAAAGGAGTGGACAAGAAATATTCTCTCGAGCACATAATCTACAAGGTTGAGGAGCTTCTCGGACAGAAGATCCAGTTCTGCCCGGATTGCCAGAAGGCGGACGAGGCTGCAAAGAACCTCAAACCTGGCGACGTGCTGCTCCTCGAAAACCTGCGTTTCTACGCCGAGGAGGAAGGCAAGCCAAGAGGACTCAGCGATGACGCATCCGACGAGGAGAAGAAAGCCGCCAAGGCAAAGGTAAAGGAGAGCCAGAAGGAGTTCACCAAGCATCTGGCTTCCTATGCAGACTGCTACATCAACGATGCTTTCGGAACCGCACACAGGGCTCACGCATCCACTGCCCTCATCGCAGAGTATTTCCCTGAGGACAAGATGTTCGGCTACATTATGGAAGGAGAGATCAAGGCTATTGACAAGGTGGTGAAGGATCCTCAGCATCCGGTTACAGCCATCATCGGAGGCAGCAAGGTTTCTTCCAAGATCGGCATTCTCCAGAACCTCGTTGAGAAGGTTGACAACCTGGTAATCGGTGGAGGAATGGCTTTCACATTCGTTAAGGCCAAGGGCGGAAAGATTGGAAACTCCATCTGCGAGGACGATCAGATCCAGGTTGCCCTTGACATACTGGCCGCTGCAGAAAAGAAGGGCGTAAGGGTTTACATTCCAAAATATGCTGTTGCCGCCAACCGTTTTGAAAACGACGCCACAAAGATGATCGTCAAGATAGACGAGATTCCGGACGGATGGATGGGAATGGATGCCGGAACAGATTTCCTTGTTGAGGTTGAGGATGTTATCATGAACTCCAAGACCGTGCTCTGGAACGGTCCTGTTGGAGTATTCGAGATGCCTCGGTTTGCAGAGGGAACTCTCTACATCGCAAAGGCTCTTGCAAAGTCAACGCAGGAGAAGGGAGTGTTCACTCTCGTTGGAGGCGGAGATTCCGTTGCCGCTGTTAACCAGATGGGTTATGCAGACAAGGTAAGCTACGTCTCAACCGGTGGTGGCGCAATGCTGGAATCCCTCGAAGGAAAACTCCTTCCTGGCATCAAGGCAATCGTTGAATAACTGATTTATTTAGATAAGAGGAATTGTGCGGAGACGGAGGCGGCAGGCTTCCGTCTCTTCTTTATTTTCAGGGAGCTTCTGCAGAATCTTGAAACCGTAGTCTGTTGAATTGTCCTCTGCGTTTTCCGAAGGAATGTTCCTGTAAATCCTGATAGGAACCTCTGGCCTTCCCTCGGCGATGTAAGCAATGTCCAGACGCTTGATGTTGTTCTTCTTGTGCCAGTCAAGAGGGAAAAGGTCCAGGATATGGTCCAGATAGCGCATCGAGTTGATGTGGCCGTTGAAATCCACATCGCTGAAGAAAGTGTCCACCTCCCTTGCCAGGGTGGCGTCTTCCATCTGGATCCTTACAGGCTTGGTGATTGGAACTTCAATATAGTCAGGATGGTCCGGCGGGGTTACAAAGTCCATTATCCTGCCTTCCTTGATTTCCATAAGGTCTGCCGGATGACGGGTTGTGGTGTCTATCATTGCCCATACGCTCCTTCCCCAGCCGAGAGTTTCTCCCGTGGACTGTATGCTCATCCTGAAATTACGGTTGGTAAAAAGCGGATGGACTTTCTCCACCCAGGTCTCCACGGTTATGACCTCGTGCCTGGAAGGTATCCTCAGCATTTCAACGGCAAGACGGGAAAGAACCCACGTCTTGCCGATGGAATTGAGATAATCCGTACCAAAGCCCCTTTCCGTTGAATGGTAGTCCGCGGCGCTCAGCATAGTGTTCACAAGGAAACTGAAGCGCAGCATCTTGCGGACATTGCACTGGTACTGTTCTATTTTGAAATTATAGCTGCCTTTCTTGGGGAGAGACATTATACGGTCATTATTTCCTTCTCCTTGGCGGCAACGATCTCGTCCACCTTCTTGGTGAAGGTATCGGTGTGCTTCTGGATCTCTACCTCGGCATCCTTGCAGATGTCTTCCTCAAGACCGTCTTTCTTGAACTTCTTGTGAGCCTCGACAACCTCTCTTCTTGCATTGCGGATACTCATCTTGGCGTTCTCGCCGGCACCTCTAGCCTGCTTGCACAGGTCCTTTCTCCTTTCCTCAGTCAATGGCGGGATGTTGATCCTCACGTTCTCTCCGTTGTTGATTGGAGTGAAGCCCAGGTTGGCGTCCATAATAGCCTTGACGATAGGGCCTACCATCTTCTTCTCCCAAGGCTGCACTATCATGCTCTTAGGGTCTGGGGTCGTGATGGAAGCAACCTTTGGAATTGCAGTCGGCGAGCCGTAATAATCCACCATAACGTTGTTGAGCACGGAAGGGTTGGCCTTGCCTGCACGGTAGGTCTTAAGGTCTTCCTCAAGATGCGCGATGGCGTTCTCCATCTTGGCAACGCCCTGCGCGATGTTGTCTTTAGAAACTTTGATTTCCATATCTTCTGTCCTTATTATTTCTCTGCGATTAATTATTGTTGTCCACAACGGTTCCGATATTCTCTCCCGCAAGCAGGCGGTTGAGGTTCTCCGGACTGGTCATGTCAAACACCTCTATCGGAATGTCGTTTTCCTTGCACATCGTAAAGGCTGTCTGGTCCATAACCTTCAGGTTATCAGCCAGTGCCTTGTCAAATGTAAGGTGGTCGTACCTTGTTGCCGCTGGGTCCTTTTTCGGGTCTGCGGTGTACACCCCATCAACTTTCGTGCCCTTAAGAAGCGCATCCGCCTCTATCTCGCAGGCCTTCAGGCTTGCGGCGGAGTCTGTGGTGAAGAACGGATTGCCTGTTCCGCCGGTAAAGATCGCCACTCCGCCAGCTTTCAGGACTTCCATTACCCTGTCCTTGTTGAAATGTCTTGCAAACGGTTCCATCGGATGCGGGGTAAACACTTCTGCCTTTACTCCCTCGTCTTCTATGAAAATTCCCAGGGCCTTTCCGTTGATTACGGTTGCCAGCATTCCCATCTGGTCTCCCTTCACGCGGTCAAAACCCTCCTTCACTCCGCTCATTCCGCGGAAAATGTTTCCTCCGCCCACAACTATTCCTATCTGGACTCCAGCCTTTACGGCCTTTGCGATTTCAACTGCATAAGATTTGATGACTCCGGAATCAAGTCCCTGTCCGTCTGCCCCGCCCATGGCCTCGCCGCTAAGCTTGAGCAATACCCTGTTGTATTTCATATCGTTATTTGCTATTAACCTACGAATTTAGCCAATAAATGCTACAAATGCAACTGTGTGATAACTTTGCTTTTCCCGAAAACCTTGTGTATATTGCATCGTTTTTCAGGGAAGAATATTTAAAACTACTGATATTTATATGGCTAACATATTTACAACCTCTATCGGCAAGAAGGTGATAATGAGCCTCAGCGGCTTGTTTCTGATACTTTTTCTGACCCTTCACGCCGTACTTAACGGAGCGTATCTGCTGCCAAACGGAGCGGAGAATTTCAATGCCGTATGCGATTTCATGTCTCTGGGCGTCATCAAGGTGATGGTTCCGGTACTGGCATTCGGCTTCTTCATCCACATCCTCTATGCCTTCATACTTTATCTGAAGGACTACAAGGCCAGGGGAAAGGAAAGATATGCTGTAACAAACAGGACCAACGCCGACATGGCATCCAAGAACATGGTTATACTTGGCCTTCTGGTCCTGATAGGAATAGCCCTTCACCTTACCCATTTCTGGGCAAAGATGCAGCTTCAGGAATTCATCGGAAACGAGCCTGTTACCGGAGCCGAGGCAATGGTTATGACCTTCAAGAACTGGTGGGTTTACGCCCTCTACATCGTTTGGTTCATAATCCTCTGGTTCCACCTGACTCACGGATTCTGGAGCGCATTCCAGTCTATGGGATGGAACAACGACAAGTGGCTGAAGAGACTGCAGTGGATAGGATACATTTACGCAACCATCCTGGTTCTCCTGTTCATCGCAGTTGCCACAAAGGCTTTTCTGGCAATGAACTGCACAGCATAGCCTAGCAGACGAAAAGCTCCCTTATGATACCGTCCGAGATGAAAAACTTTTCGGACGGTATTTTTATTGTGCCGTCCTTGTCAAGGATCAGAAGGCCCTTGCTTTCCAGAGAAGATATTTTTGGAAGGATGTCTGAAATGTAAACCGGAGACTGCGGGCCGGAGTTCCGGAGGGTGTTCAGTTTTACGCCCGCCGTGGTTCTCAGGCCGAGCATAAGGATCTCGTTGAAAACATCCTCTGGAGAAAGCGTCTCCCCCTCCCTGAGAGGCAGGGTGGAAAGGTCGCACCAGGTGGCAATGTCTGACGTGTTCCACTCCCTGTGCCGTCCTGTGAAGGAATGGGCTCCCGGCCCCAAACCAAGATAAGGGATGCGGTTCCAGTATGAACTGTTGTGACGGGAATGACAGCCTGGTTTGCAGAAATTGGAAACTTCGTACTGGATATAGCCTCCTTCCTTAAGTTTCTTCTGCAGAAGGCGGTACATCTCTTCGCTCTCTTCCTGGGACGGAAGAGAAAATTCGCCGGCTTTCTCCATTCTTTCCAGCGGAGTGTCCGGATCTATGCCCATCTGGTAGGCGGAAACGTGTTCCGGATCAAGTTCAAGTATTCTTGAAAGGTTTTCCTCCCAGTCTTTAACCGTCATCAGCGGGAAGCCGAAGATAAGGTCAAGGCTGATGTTTTCAAAGCCTGCCTTGCGGAGAATACCATAAGCCTTTATGGCGGTTCCGGAGTCGTGGCGGCGCCTCATCCATTTCAAGTGAGAATCCTTGAAGGACTGCACTCCCATGCTAACCCTGTTAACCCCCATTTTTCTCAGCGATGCGGCATAGTCTTCAGTGATGTCGTCGGGATTGACTTCTACCGTAAACTCTATCTCATCGGTGAAGATAAAATTTTCCCTTATCGCGGAGACCGCTTCCTGAAGGGTTTCTGGGGAAAGGACAGATGGGGTTCCTCCACCTATGTAAAGCGTCTTTATAGTGCGGTCGCTTTCATAAAGGGAAGAAAAGAAATCCCCGCGCTCTTGGATTTCCCGTTTCAGCGCAGGGATGTACTTTTGTCTCAAACTTCTTGAGACGGTGGAACAGAAGCCGCAATATATGCACCTTGAGTTGCAGAACGGAACGTGCAGATATATGCCGGCCATAAGGGCTTATTTCAGATGCACCTCGGCTGTTCCCAGCTTGCCCTTTTCCGTGTAGGCTTCTGCTGTGTAGGTTCCTTTCTCAAGCTCGGCTCCAGGAGTGAAGTATATGCTCACTTCCAGTTCCTGGCCCTGATAGTCAACCTCACGGGAAGCGGAATAGATGAGCTGTTCGCCTCCGCAGGTGAATACCTGCTGGCCGCCGTCAGTCATAAGCACTCCGTCCGGATCCTTGATTCTGATGTAGATGGTCATAGGACCGGTCTGAGCGATGGAGTTCTCGACAAGGGAAAGGTTAACCCTGAACTGCTCCGTGCGTGAGGAGCGCTCCATGCTCTTGCCTCTGCGGTTAAGGGCCACGATGCTGAGGCCGCGTCCGCGGATGGTGGAGCCTTCGTCAATCTTCTTGCTCTGCTCCTCGATCTTCTTGGCCTGGGCCTCGTTCTTGGCGGTGGTCTCCTGAACCTGCTTCTTGGCCTCGGTAACCTCCTCCTTGAGGGCGATGTTCATCTGGTTGAGGGAATCTATCTGCTTGATGTATCCGCGCATGATTGATCGCAGAGTACCGAGCTCCTTCTCGTACTTGCGGAGCTGGGTAGCATTATTAGCCTCGGTCTTCTTGACCTTCTCTATGAGCTCGGCGACTTTTTCCCTTTCTATCTGGAGCTGGGTGTTGATTGTATCGTTGGTTGACGACAGGGAGGCATAGTCCTGCTGGAGCTGTGCAATCTGGTTTGTCAGATCTTCCTTGTCCACCGTAAGTTCCTGAACAACTTCCTTGACTTCCGTCTTCTTGGTCAGCTGTGCTATGAGGATTCCGGCAAGTACCAGTATGACCGCCGAAAGCACTCCGATGATGATTTTCAGTTTCTTTTCCATAACACTTGTTGTCTAGTCAGACAAAAATAGCAATAAAATTGTTTACTTTTGCCCCCGCATAATAATTGTTGCGGCTATGTTAAGATATATTATACGTTCTCTAAAATGCCTGATTATAGTGGGCATAATGTTCTCTGTGGTAGTGCTGATAATGTTCTACACCTCCGAACATGACGCAAATCTCAGGCCATGGAACCTGTTCGACGGAAGCTGGACCAAGGTAATCCTGTTCTTTGTGGCTTACGCCGCAGTCTATCCCCTCATCGGATACAGCAAGAGGGATATCGCCTTCGGAGAAGGATTCTCTGAAAGGAGGCAGGAGATTGCGGGTGTCCTCCGCGACATGAACTTTGTGCCGGAAGATGTGATGAAATCTGAAAGCACCGAGGTCTTGAAACTTCACAACAACAGCGGGATAATCAGGGTATTGAGACTCTGGGAAGACACTCTCACACTGACCGCCCACGACGGAATGGTTACTGTGGAGGGCCAGAGAAAAGACGTAGTAAGGGCATCGCTGAGGATAGAGTCATATCTTGCAAACAGGACGGACCAGAACCAGGAATAAGGCTATGAAAACTCTCAGGAAATATCTCAACGCAATGAGCGCCAACATAGACAAAGGCCTTCTGGAAAGCGAAGGCATCCAGGCGCAGGTCCTGCATCAGAACATGCCTTATGTCGGCATTTCCTACAAGCTTGCCGTAGAACTTATTGTAAACGACGAGGACTACGACAGGGCTCTCAAGATCCTTGAAGAGGCGGAGGCCAATCAGAGGGAACTCGGCGACGAGCTTCCTCAGGAGGACTAGAATCCGTCCTTCATCATTATTTCAGCCTGGCAGAGTTCTTCGTAGAACTCCCCGCCGAAATTATGCACTATCGGTTCCTTGAGGAACTGATAGACTTTTATGCCCTTCTCTTTTCCAAGTTTAAACGCGTCCGAGCAGAGATGCTCGCGGCTTAGCATAAGCCCGGTGAATCCAGTGCTGAAGACCTTCAGGCGAATCGGGAATATCCAGCAGCTTAATGGCTTGCGGATACCCCTGCAGGATTTTTCAAAACCCTTTTCCACTGCGCACCAGGTGAAGCCGTCAGGATTTGTCACGGAATATGCGCACCTTCCGTCAGAAGGAACCAGCGGAGTAACCCTGTCTCCGTCTTTATCGATAACGGAATATCCTTGGGATAGAATCTCCTTTTTGCCGTCCCCGGCAAGAAAGATGTCATAGTCCGGCGCCTGGGATTCCAGGCTCTCCGCCTCACATTCTTCCAGTGGAGCCCCGCTGTCTCCCACAACGCAGCAGCAGCCCTTGCACCTGGAATAGTCGCAGCAAAAGTATTCGGTGAGTATTTCCGTGCTTACCAGGCACTTGCCTATTTCTATTATCATCTTAGTCCAAGTCGAAGAAATTCCTGATAAACTCGTTTTCCTGGAGCAGCTGGAGCGTAGGAATATCCGCGGTGGTTCCGTCCATTATGACGGTTATACGGTTTGTGGAGGCAATATCCTTGACAAACGAGCAGAACTCGGCCTTAGTGATGGAAGAAAGAAGGTCTCCCGTCGCCGAGGAAATGTCTTTGCCGGACATATATTTCAGTTCCAGGACATCCAGCCAGTAGCGGGCGGAAGAAGATTCCAGGATCTTGCGGTCCGAGGTCATCTTCTTCAGGGCCGCAAAGTCAGAGGCGGAAATGTTCCCCTTTGCGCAGGATGCAAGGCTTTCCACAACGGCGTCTATGCAGGAATGGACGCTTGCGGAATCAGACTCGAAAATCATGTCCAGGGCGCAAATCTGCTCCGGATAGTATTCCAGGGAACTCTGCACGTTATACAGCGGAACTTTGTTATAAAGCCGAGTCTTGAACACATTGTCCACAAACACCTCCAGCATATCTGAAAGGACCAGGTTCTTGGCCGTAAGATTCTTGTTGGAAGAAAGCGTCAGGCTGGTGTAGCTTCTCGGTACGTTCATCTTTGCGAGGAACCTCTTTTCCTTGTGCCCTTTGGCAAGATAGTTAGGGACAACTATCCAGTTCTCCCTTGCGGAGGCGTTACCCGGAATTCCCCCTATGTATTTAACGGCCAAATCCTTATAGGAAGAAGCATTGCTACCGGCGAAAACGAACACAAAGTCCGCGGCATTGGTGAACCTGTTTGCCAGATTCTTGTACGCGGCCCCATAGTCCATAGAGGAAACCTCTTCCTCCGTCAGGCGGCGGCTCATCTGCGGATTGGAATTGCGGTAAGTGATTACGGAATCACGGAATATTGCCTGAGGGGAAATGCTGTTGTATTTGATATCATAGAGAACTTTCCTGTTGTAGATGTCGAATGCAGACTGGTCATCCCTCCTGTCCGTCATGTTTAGATAAACGGCCTGGAGGAGTTTCTCTGCGCTTGCCGGTATGGCATATCCGTCCATCTGCTCGGTATTCTGGTCTATGCGTGAAGCAAAACTCATGTGATTGTAGGCATAGAGTCTGTTCATATTGGCATATGAAACATCTGCGGTGGCTCCGGCGTCAAGAAGTCCGTTGAAATACTCCTGGCTTCCTAGAGAAGTTCCCTTGACAAGAGAGTAGCCGCCCTTGCTCACCGCCCTGAAGAACAGAGTGTCTGAAGATTGCGGAAGATCCTTGAACACCAGTGTCGCCCCGTTGGAAAGCACAACAACCCTGGTTCCCATCTGGTGATCCTCCGTCTCGGAAACAATGGTGGAAGTCATTTTCGGAACAGCCTGCGGCCAGACCGGCATAGAGCTTTCCCCTGGATGAAGCGGCTTATCCAGAGGCTGGGCATAGGCGGCCAGAAGCCTGTCCTTTGAAATGCGGTTCACGCCTTCTGCCTTCGGAAGGAAGCAGGAGATCACAATGTTGTCTTCCTGGCTCAGCGATGCGGCAATGTACTCGGATAGCTTCTTGGCGTTAAGGTTGAAGAGTACCTCCTTCATTATCTCGAACTGCATCTCGGTGCTGGCCATGGAATAGCCGTCATAACTGCTCCTGAGGGCCCTTTCAAGATAAACATCGTTACCCGCCTGATTCCGGTTGTCGTAGAAAGCTTCCAGCTCCTTCCAGTATATGTCCTGGGCCTTTTCAAACTCGCGGATCTCCACACCGTGGTCGCAGAGCTTTTTCATCTGGGAGCTTACAAAGGAGATCGCCGAATAGACGCTGGAAGGCAGGGTTTCGAATTCAAGTGTCAGGGCACTGCTTTTTTCAATTCCCATAAACTTGCCCTTCCCTATGGAAAGATTGTATATCGGAAGGTTTTCCCTTAAGATTCCATCGCTGATCCTGTCTTGCAGAAGGCGCAGTGTGGCGTTATCCATAAAATCCTGGATATAAGGCAGGTTTGTCTTCCTGTACTTGTCTTTCAGCGGCTGCTTCAGAAGGTTGATTGAGACAACCGTCTTTTCAAACTCGTCGTCCTGGAGGACATAGGTTTTCACACCGTCAAAAGGCTTCGGGTCGTACCAGGTGCGCTTGGTGCTTTTCAGCGGTTTCGGAATCGTGGAGAAGACAGACTTAATCTGGGTTTCCATCTTGGCCGGATCAACGTCTCCGACTACAATCACAGTCTGAAGTTCCGGGCGGCACCAGTTGTAGTAGAAACTCCTGAGGTCTCTGGAATTGATGCGGTTGATGCTCTTGATGTCAGAAGGAAGAACTTCATCGTTGTAAGGACTGTCCGGATAAAGGTCGCTCAGAAGGTCGTGCTCCATCCTGTGGACCGGAGTCCAGCTGTTGAGAATCCTTCCGGCAAGAGTGCTTCTTTCCGCGGAAATGTCTTCCTCCTCAACATTGATTGAACTCATCCAGTTGTAAAGTATCAGAAGAGCGGAGTCTACAGTGTTGCTTCTTTCTGTTGGAATATCCTTTACCGCATAGGTCACCCTGTCTTTCCCCGTGGAGAAAAGCAAGTTATCCTGAGTAAGGCCTAAAGTTTTCAGATAATCTGTTATGGCTGTACCTTCGAAGTTTCTAGTTCCCTTTGTGGCAAGCTGTTGCAGCAGCATGAAAGAGCCCCTGTTCCCGTCTTTTTCCAGGGAGGTTCCCACTTTCTGGGCCACGCAGAAGGTAGCTGTTGATTTTTGGGCCTGATTTTTGACTATGATGTAGGAAAGGCCGTTTGAAAGCTTGCCGCTTTTGACTCTCGGATCGTCCGGAAGGGTTGGCAGATCCTGGGTTTGGGAGAGCAGGACAGACGGGCTTGCAAAAGCAAGGAGAAACGCCAATATGGTTGCTATCTTCTTCATAACAGATTGAATGTGTACAAAAATAAGAATAATTCGGTGTTTGCGTGATACCTGCATTTTTTTTATTTTTGCACCCATTGACTGAAAAAGAAACAAAAACCAAATAAAACTTATAGAGATGAAAAGAATCACCAGACTTTTTTTGACCGCAGCAGTCGTGCTGTTTGCGGGAAGTGCTTTTGCCCAGGATATGACTCAGGCAGGCGAACTGTACCAGAAGGCCACCGAGGCTTACCAGGCAGGTAACGAGATTGAGGCAGTAAAAGGTTTCAAGGAAGCTCTGAAGATTGCCGAGGCAGCAGGAGACGAGGGTATCGAGATGGCGGAGGGCTGCAAGGACATGATTCCTAACATTCTTCTCTCAGCCGCCGGCAAGATGGTGGCAGCCAAGGATTATGCAAAGGCAGAGGAGACTTACAACGAGGCTCTCGCAGCCGCAAAGGAATATGGCAAGGAAGCCGCCGCTAAGAGCGCCGAGACCAAACTCGCCCAGATACCTATGCAGCAGGGTAACGACGCTTACAATGCAGGCAATATGGAAGAGGCTATTCCTTTCCTCCAGAAGGCTGTTGAAAGAGACGCCAACAACGCCAAGGCTCACCTTCTTCTCGGAATGGCCTACAACAAGGCCAATAAAGACACCGAGGCAGAAGCTTCCCTTATGAAAGCAAAGGAGCTCGGCGATGCAAATGCAGAAAAGGTGCTTTCCGGAATGTTCGTTTCCGGAGCAAACGATGCAATGAAGGCAAAGAAGTTCAACGAGGCTATCGCCAAGGCTGAAAAAGCTCTTGCATTGGGCCCTAACCCTACCGCAAGCCTTATCGCCGGAATGTCTGCCTATCAGGCAAAGAACTGGAACAAGGCCATCACTCACCTTGTAAACGCTCCGGCTTCTGCACAGAATACCTATATCCTCGCTTCTTGCTACGAGAGCGCCGGGAAAAAGGCTCAGGCCTGCGCAACCTACAAGAAGGTGCTTAACGACGGAAAATTTGGCCCTACCGCTAAGCAGAAAATTGCCAAGCTGGGTTGCTAAAATGTTATGCGTGAGATAGAGCTTCTTTCTCCGGCAAGAAATTCGGAAATCGGTATCGCGGCAATTGACTGCGGTGCCGATTCCGTTTATATAGCCGCTCCAAAGTACGGGGCCCGTCAACAGGCGGGGAATTCTTTCGAAGACATAGACCGCCTGTGCTCCTACGCCCACAAGTTTGGAGCGAAGGTTTATCTTACGCTAAACACTATACTCTACGACAACGAACTCGAAGAGGCCCAGGCCTACCTGTGGAAAGCATATGAAAGCGGAATAGATGCTGTCATCGTTCAGGATTTTGCTTTGCTGAAGATGGACCGTCCGCCCATCCCGCTGTTCGCCTCCACTCAAACAGATATCCGCACCCCCGAAAAGGCCGCCCTGCTGGAAAAGATGGGATTCAAGCGTCTTATTCTTGCACGGGAACTCAGCCTTAGACAAATCCGGGAAATCCGGAAAGCCACAACCGCCGAGCTCGAATTCTTTGTCCACGGAGCCCTGTGCGTTAGTTGTAGCGGACAGTGCTATCTTTCCCGGTATCTTACCGGAAGAAGCGCCAACCGCGGGGAATGTGCCCAGGCCTGCAGGTCAGACTACGATTTGCTGGACGAAAGCGGCAATATGCTGGCTAAAGACAGCCCCCTGCTTTCCCTTAAAGACCTGAACCTGTCCGCTCGGCTTGAGGATTTGATTGATGCCGGCATAACCTCCTTCAAGATCGAGGGACGGCTCAAGAACATTTCCTACGTAAAGAACATTGTAAGGAAGTACGACCTCGCCCTTAAGGAAACTCCGAGAACATCCTGGGGCAGAAGCCGCTGCACCTTCACTCCCGATGCGGAGAAAACATTCAACCGCGGATACACGGAATTCTTCCTGGACGGAAAACGGGGAGACTTCAAGAGCAAGGATTCGGCAAAGGGCATTGGAGAATATATCGGAACGGTAACCGGCATAAATGGTGGCGGAAATTCATTTGTAAGCTTCACCTACAAATCGGATCCGGACAAGGCCATCCATAATTCGGACGGCCTCTGCTTTGCCTCAAAAGGCAGGGTCACAACCGGATTCAGGGCAAACAGCTGCAACGGAAATACCGTGGAACTCTTTGCAAAGGAAGCCCAGGTCAAAAAGGGAGACTTAATATACCGCAACTTTGACGCGGCATTTGAAAAGCAGCTTGAAAACACTCCGCCAAGAATGATAGACGTTTGTCTTGATATTCATCTCAGCGACGGGCACATAACCATCTGTGCAAAAACAGGAAACTTCAGCAGGACATTCACTTTCTTCCTTCAGGGAGACCGGGCCCAGAATCCAGAGATGGCTGAAAGCCTCATCAGAAAGCAACTGGGCAAAACCTCACATCATTTCTCCTTTTCCGTAGACAGCATCGAGGGAGACGATATCTACTTCTTCAGGACCTCAGCCCTCAACGGCATAAGGGCGGAGCTGGCGGAATCCCTTGAAGCGTATCTGGAAGAAGAACGCCAAAGGATAAAAGCAAAATACATCGCGGAGAAAAAAGACTTTTCTTGTCTTAAAGACTTGGCAAAAGAGGCTTTCAAGGAAGGCGGAAGCTCTTATCTCAGGAACTGCTCCAACCGTCTTTCAAAGGAAGTCTATAAAGAACTTGGCCTCAGCGATATCCGGCCATCATACGAACAGGCCCCTCCGGAGGGTGCAATCCTTATGCAATGCAGGTACTGCATCCGTCATCAGTTGGGCCTTTGCAGAAAGGACAGCCGCCCTCTCTATCTGAAAAACGGCAATAACATCCTTACCCTTGAATTCAACTGTTCAAGGTGTGAAATGCTCGTCAAGGCTCCCGCCGGGTCTTAATTCTTTTGTATCTTTGCGGGGTATGATATTTTCTGAAGTTGCAGGACACAGGGAACTGATAGAAAACCTCCGGAACATGGTTCAGGCGGGAAGGATGCCGCACGCCCTTCTTTTCAGCGAGCAGAGCGGATGCGGAGCGCTTCCTCTTGCCCTGGCTACAATCCAGTACATGTTCTGCAGAACCAGAAAGGCAATTGCAAGCGGAGAAGACAACCCTCTGGTCAAGGGACTGTTCGGAGACGAGCCGGACAACCTGCCGGTGGACGACAGCTGCCAGGTATGCTCCTCCTGCATTAAGGTCCGCAACCTCACCCATCCAGACTTCCACTTTATCTTCCCTGTTAACACCACCCAGGCCGTGGAAAAGGGAAAGAAAGTGGCAATTGACGCCTACTACGACATATTCAGGGAACTCGTCAAGAAGAATCCCTACTTCAGCGAGGAAGACCTCTACAAGGCCATGGAGCTTGACAACAAGATGGGTCTGATCGGGGTGAGCGAAGCCTCCTGGCTTATCAACAGGTTAAGCTTCAGCGCATATGAAGGCGGAGAGAAAGTGGTGCTAATGCTCTTCCCCGAGAGGATGAACCTTGAGGCGGCAAACAAGCTGCTCAAAAGCATCGAGGAACCAACTGAAGACACTTACTTCTTCCTTATAACCAATGCTCCCGGAAAGATAATCCAGACAATCCGTTCCCGCTGCCGCCTGATAGAGGTGCCTCCTATCGCAAAGGATGATCTGGCAAAGGCCATCGCGGAGAAATACAAGATGGATGGCAAAGAGGCCGGGCTATGGGCCTCCACCGCCCAGGGCAGTTTCGGAAGGGCTATGCAGTTGATAGAAAGCAGCGAGGGGGAAGAGGAGGACTTTGAAGATTTTTCCACCCTGATGAGCCTTGCCCTGGACAAGGACCTGCCGGCACTTGTCGGTTTTGGAGCGGAACTTTCCAGGCGCGGGAAGGAATCCCAGAAAAACTTCTGCAGAAGCTCCCTCAAGATCCTGAGACAGATGTACATGCTAAAACTGGGCAAGGAAAACCTGGCTTATCTGAACCCTACACAGGCAGAAGCAATCAGACTCCTTGCCTCAAGGCTCAAGGGCGAGAACTTCTCCAGATATTACGAATTATTCAACTCGACAATAGAGTGCATAGAGAGAAACGTGAATGCGAAATTCATTTTCAGCGATTTGTGCAACACTCTGTTCCTGAACACCTGATATGGACAAGAAAGACAATGTTTACGACTGCCACAGAGGCTGTCAGACTGACATAGAGAAAAACGGGCAGATCTGCTGCAAATATGACCAGAGCTGCTGCAAGAGGGCTGTTTTCGACTGGCTCCCTGGAATTCCCGATGAAGATATGGACAACCTGTTTGAGGTACGCTTCAAGAATACCCGCAAGGGCATTTATCTGAACACCTCCGGACAGGTGCTCAGACAGGGAGACATTGTGGTTACGGAAGCTACAAACGGATGCGATGTCGGCATCATCACCCTTTCCGGAGCCGTTGTGGCCCATCAGCTCAAAAGAAACGGCATAGACTGGAAATCCTATGAATTCAAGAGAATCTACCGCAAGGCCCGTCCGCAGGATATCCAGAAATGGCAGGAAGCAATCGCCAGGGAGCACCAGACTATGATCCGTTCCAGGGTGCTGGCCGCAAATCTGGGACTTGAAATGAAAATCGGAGACGTGGAATTCCAGGGAGACGGAACAAAGGCCATATTCTACTACATCGCAGACGGAAGGGTTGACTTCCGCCAGCTGATCAAAGACTTTGCGGAAGAATTCCATATCAGAATCGAAATGAAGCAGATCGGGGCCCGCCAGGAAGCCGGCCTGATCGGAGGCATCGGCGTATGCGGACAGGCTCTGTGCTGCTCCAGATACATCAACGATTTCCAGTCCATAACCACCGCGGCCGCAAGGTGCCAGGACCTGTCTCTGAACCCGCAGAAACTTGCCGGCCAGTGCGGCAAGCTCAAATGCTGCATCAACTACGAGGCTGCCGTTTATCTGGACGCCAAGGAAAGGATGCCTCGCCTGAGCGAGCCGTTGCACCTCGAGGACGGAGATATCCGCCCTGTAAAGTCAGACGCGCTCAAGGGCGTTATGTGGTTTACCTATTCTGACCGCGACAGCGACGAGGCCTATCCTCTCAAGGTTGACAAAGTCAAGGAGATAATGGCCCTCAACGCGGAGGGCAAAAAGGGAGAGGCCCTATCGGGAGCCAAGAAGGAGAAGATCATAGATTTCAAGAGCGCCGCAGGAGAAGACAGCATCACCCGCTTTGACGAGGTCCGCAAGAAAAGACACGGGAAGCCTCACGGGAAAATGCGCAGAAGAAACGACTCGCAGCAATAATGAGTACCATAGGAAAACTCGAGAAATTCCGTCAGAACGCCAGCTTCAAATGCCTCTTCCAGCCAAAGATGGAAGAGGTCTTCAGAAAGGATTATCATCTGAAGGGAAAGTGGCACGGCGAAGTTTTCCGCAATTCCAATCCCATAACACTTGAACTCGGATGCGGCAAGGGAGAATATACCATCGCTCTGGCCAGGATGTATCCGGAAAGGAATTTCATCGGAATAGACATCAAGGGCGCAAGGCTGTGGAAGGGAGCCAAGGAAGCTGAAGAAACCGGAATGGAGAATGTGCGTTTTCTGAGGACCAACATAGATTTCATCCAGTGGATTTTCGGGGAGGACGAGATTGATTCCATATGGATAACCTTCGCGGACCCGCAGCTTCGTTCCCCGCGCAAGAGGCTGACAGGCACGATGTTCCTTGAAAGATACCGCACTTTCCTGAAAAAGGAGGGTTGCATTAACCTGAAAACGGACAGCCGCCTGCTTCACGAATACACATACGAGCTTGCCCGGCAGAACAGCCTTGAAATCCTGTGCCGCAGCACAGACATATACAAAGACGATAATCCGGCCTTTCCGCCTGAACTGAAGACCGTGCAGACTTTTTACGAACAACATTTCCTGAAGATGGGTCTGCCTATAACCTATCTCTGTTTCAGGCTCGGCGACACCTCTGAATTCAGGGAGCCGGAATGGGACAGCGCATACTGGCTGGAAAAAGAAGGCGAGGGAAGAACTCTTGGAAGAATAAGATAAGAATATGGAAGACATTATTACTCTGCGACACCGCATCCATTCACGCCCGTGCCTGAGCGGGAACGAAAAGGAAACGGCAGACATCGTCTGCGATTTCCTTTCCTTGTACCACCCGGACGCCCTTTGGAGAAACATCGGGGGACACGGCATTCTTGCTCGCTTCGGAAGCGCGGAAAGCGGAGTGTCCATACTTCTCAGGTGCGAACTGGACGCCCTTCCAATAAACGAGCAGGGAGACCGGCCCTATAAATCCGTATATGACGGAATTGCACACAGTTGCGGACACGACGGGCATATGGCAATAATGTGCGGTATGGCACAGTGGCTTTCCACCCAAAGAGACAGTCTCCTTAAAAACGGCTGCGTATATCTTCTTTTCCAGCCGGAAGAGGAAACCGGAGCCGGAGCGCAGAAAATGGCGGCATGGATGAAAGAGAACGGATTTGGATTTGACTATGCCCTCGCTCTCCACAACTGGCCCGGCAAGACAAGGGGCGCGATAGTAATCTACCCGCATACCTATGCCTGGGCTTCCATAGGGATAAAACTGGATGTAACCGGACGCACCTCGCACGCAAGCGAGCCACAGAAAGCCCTCAACCCTACCGACGCCATCATAGAAATCATCCGGAAGATCAACTCCCTTAACACGGAAACGTCTTTCTCCACCATCATTTCCGCCGGCATAGGAGAGCTCGACTATGGCATAACACCGGGACGGGGATATGTCGCCTCTACCACCCGCAGCCAGACAGATGAAGGACTGGAAAGGCTCCAGGACAGGATCATTGCCCAGAGCGAGGAGATTGCCGGAAGGTATGGCCTGGGGCTCGAGGTTTCCACCACGGACTATTTCCCGGCCACGATGAACACGCCGGAACTCACCCGGACTGTAAAGAAAATCGCGGAGGAAAAGGGATTCAGGACGGAAGAAGACCTTGTGGGCACCAAGGGAAGCGACGACTTTGTGCATATAGCAAAGATGGCCCGACGCGGGGCCACCTTCTTCGATATCGGAAGTGGAAAGGATCACGCTCCCCTGCACCGTCCCGACTATGACTTTGACGATTCGCTTCTGAAGACAGGAGTTGACATTATGTCAAGCGTCTGCCTACATATTCTGCAAACTCGATAAGCAAATCCTTGTCCCTGGACGGAGGGATTACCGCCAGGGCATTCTTGGCCAGCAAAATGTGATTGTCCAGTTTCTGCTGGGCATACTCTATTCCGCCGTTTCCGTGGACAAATTCAGTTACCTCGGCGATGATAGCGGCTTCCTTGTCCGTGACCTTTTCCGTAAACACGGATTCGATTTTCCTTATCTCGGATATGATACCGGGAGCCTTGTCGGGAGCATTGTTGAGAGCCCCGATCAGAGGAAGCGTGATCTTGCGTTCCTTAATGTCCGCGCCTGCTGTCTTTCCGGTTTTCAGAGCCGGGGAGTAATCAAAGATATCGTCCCTTATCTGGAAAGCCAGACCCAGGTTCTCCGCAAAGCAGGTCATTGAGTCAATGACCACTCCATCTGCCTTCACCGCACATACGGCAGACTTTATGCCGGCGATAAACAGGGCGGCTGTCTTTCCGTAGATTATGCTGTAATAATCCTGCTCCGTGGTGTCCAGTTTGTCCGCCTTGTCCAGCTGAAGCAATTCCCCTTCGCTCATCTTCTGGACCGCATCGGCGAAAAAGGAAATGTATTCCGTTCCGCATTTGCTGGTCAGAAGGTAAAGGGAGCGGCTGAGCCAGAAGTCCCCGGTCAGAACCGCGGCTGCAGGAGAGAACATCGCGGAGACAGAAAGATGTCCCCGCCTCATTGCGGCGGCATCTGCCACGTCATCATGCATCAGGGTTGCTGTATGGAGCATCTCGCACACAGCCGCGCAATAATAGCTCAGAGGGGTAAGGTTGCCGCAACTGCGTCCGGCCAGAAGAGCCAGCACCGGTCTTATCTCCTTGCCCCTGACACCCAGCACATATTGGTTTATCGCCTCAAGATAAGCCTCGTCCGAATGTATGGCAACAGATAGGGTCTGACGATATTTCTTAAAGTCAGACCCTAAATAATCTATTACGCTTTCCGCGGTAAACATTAGGTTAGAAAATAAATGCTACAGAGAACTCAATGCCTCTTGCCTTTGAGGCTTTCCATTCTTCCCCAGCAACCTTAACACCTTTTTCTCCGTCTCCAACTTTAGAGAAATCCCAATTATATCTAGCGTTAAACTGGAATTTCCAAACATCAACTCCAGCACCCAAACCAATACCGTAAGCCACCCTGTTCAGATCATCCCAATCGCCAGCTAAACCACCTTTGTTTAAAGCATAGCTTAAATAAGGCACAACCTGTACGAAAGGTCTTGCAACTACTAGATTAGGACCATATTGAAGACCCACAGGAAGTTGTAAAAATCTAATCCCGTATTTCCCGTCTTGAGATGGGTTTCCCGTTTCTTTTGCTTCAAGTTTACCTTCTTTTGCTACATACAGGAGTTCAGGCTGAACAACAAAGCCTGGAGTAACATGGAGTTTATAAAGAACACCAGCCTGAACACCTACGTTGTTTTTCAGTTTGAAGTCCTGGATATCGGAAAACTGGGTTGTGTACAAACCGGCCTTGATTCCGAACTGGGCGGCTGCCTTCTTTGGAGCAGCCACAAACATCAGCGCAAGCACAAGGCCTGCAACTGCGAATTTCATCGTCTTTTTCATATCTGTGTTTTTTATGTGTTATAGCAAAGCCTTGAGCTTGGCCTCGATGGCTTCCTTGGTATTGGAACCAACCATCTTGTCCTTGAGTTCTCCGTCCTTGAAGAAAAGAAGTGTAGGAATGTTGCGGATTCCGTAGTTTCGAGGTGCCTGGTCTGCGTCCTCCACATTGCACTTGGCTATGACTGCCTTTCCCTCATATTCCTTTGCAAGCTGCTCCACGATAGGAGCCACCATACGGCAAGGGCCACACCAGGTTGCCCAGAAATCCACCATCACAGGAAGTTTGCTGTCCAGAACGACTTCCTTGAAATTAGCGTCAGTTAGATTGATTTCCATAACTCTTCAAATAAAATGTTTCAAATACCGTCTGCTAAATTAGCATTTATTTTTCAGAAATCTTACTTTTGTTAAAGCAAGCAACTTAAAAACAACAATTATATGTACAAGGATTTCCAATCACATCTAAGACGCGAGCTCTCCTCCATAAGGAAAGCCGGTCTGTATAAGGAAGAAAGGGTGATCACATCCCCACAGAGGGCAGACATCACCGTCCAGGGCGGAAAGCAGGTGCTCAACTTCTGCGCCAACAACTATCTCGGCCTCAGCGATAACCCAAGGCTTATAAATGCCGCCAAGAAAGCCCTTGACAGCCACGGATACGGAATGAGCTCCGTAAGGTTCATCTGCGGAACGGGAGACCTTCAGAAAAAGCTGGAGGAGAAGATCAGCGAATTCTTCGGAACAGAAGACACCATCCTCTACACATCCTGCTTCGACGCAAACGGCGGAGTGTTCGAGCCTCTGCTCGGCGAGGAGGATGCCATTATCTCAGACGCCCTCAACCACGCTTCCATCATAGACGGAGTAAGGCTCTGCAAGGCTGTCCGTTACAGATATGCCAACGCGGATATGGCGGAACTTGAGGACTGCCTGAAGAAAGCCCAGAAACAAAGGTTCAGGATTGTTGTCACCGACGGAGTATTCTCCATGGACGGAAATGTCGCTCCGGTAGACAAGATCTATGCTCTTGCAAAGAAATACAACGCAATGGTAATGGTGGACGAAAGCCATTCAGCCGGCGTTGTGGGCAAGACCGGAAGAGGAACCACAGAACTCTACAAGCTCAGGGGAAAGGTCGAGATCCTTACCGGAACTCTCGGAAAATCCTTCGGAGGGGCAGTTGGCGGATTCACGACAGGAAAGAAGGAAATAATCGCAATGCTCAGGCAGAGGTCACGTCCATATCTGTTCTCCAACTCCATTCCTCCAATGGTTGCAGCCGCAGGTATCGAGATGTTCAACATGATGAGCCGCACCAACAAGCTTCAGGACAAGCTTCACGAGAACACAGCCTACTTCGTTGACAAGATGAAGAAAGCCGGATTCGACATCAAGCCTACCCAGAGCGCAATCTGCGCAATTATGCTGTACGACGCCAAACTCTCCCAGCAGATGGCGGCAAAGCTTCTGGACGAAGGAATCTATGTTGTAGGATTCTACTATCCAGTCGTACCTAAGGACCTTGCCAGAATCAGGGTACAGGTTTCCGCAGGACACAGCAAGAAACAGCTGGACCGCGCAGTTGCAGCCTTCACCAAGATCGGCAAGGAACTGAAAGTCCTGAAATAAGTTTTCCTTCCTTAAAAGAAATTGCCCGGGGATCATCCTCGGGCAATTCTTTTTAAATGAACCATTTCTTCTTTTTCTCAGGTTTCTGGGAGTCCTTTTCCTCATCGGAAGAAGGCTGCTCTTCCGGAGCCTTGTCTGAGAGAACCTGCTTGATGTAGACATCCCGCTGCGGGAACGGAATGACGATGTTGTTCTTGTTCAAGGTATTGTAGATGGTCTCGTTAGCGGCAGCCGTATAGACATAACGCTCTGATACCAAAACCTGCTGGTAAACCTTGAGAACAATGCTGCTGTCTCCGAACTCCGCAAGGCGGACAACTATTCCATACTTAGGATTAAGTACTGTTCTTCCGTACTTGTCTTTTACATTGAGTTTTATGAGTGCTTCTTTCAAAAGCGCCCTTACCTTGGCCACATCTGAACCATACTGGATACCTACAGGAAGAATAAGAAGTTCATAAGCGTTGTTCCTCGTAAGGTTCTTGAAATTCTTCTGGAAGAGGTTGGCGTTAGGGAAGGCCATAATGCTGCCGTATTCCGTCTCGATGAGGGTACTCTGATAGTTGATGCTGTCAACCACGCCCCTGACATCGTCGCATTCCACATAGTCTCCAACCCTGAGTCGTCCGCTCATCAGTGAAACACCGTAGAAGAAGTTGTTGATAACGTCCTTCAAGGCGAAACCGATACCGGTTGCAAGACCCGCACTCACAATTGATATCGCCGTGGACGGGATGTGCATCAGGATGAAGCAGGTTATGATGTATGCGCCCCAGGTCAGGATGCTTATTATTGAGTTTGCCAAAGTGAAATTGATCATGTTCTCCGGAAGCTCCTTCTGTCCTGTCTGGGCAAGGACCGTCCTGATCTTGAACACCCTGTAGAATGCCTTCGCAAGATAGCCGATGGTATTGAAAACAAACGCCAGGGAAACTGCCGTGAGTATCTTGGTCACCGACAGGTTTATGACGTTAACGCTTATGAAATCAAGTTTCAGATAGGAGACAGCCACGTTTGACAGGTCAAACACGTTGGAGGCCATGTAGAGACAGAGAGGAATCGACCAGACGGTAAAGAACGGAATGACCGCTTTCCTGAGTATGTCATACAGCCAGGTAATCTCAATGTATGAATGCTTGACCTTCTCGTTGATAAGGAAGCCGTGGTTGATCCTGTAGGCCTTCTTCCTCTTGACCATATACCTGTTATAGTATATCTTCAGGAGGTCTGACGCTGCTGTAATTGTCTGGATAATCGACAACTGGAAAATCCACCAGATTATAACCAGGATGCTGAGCAGGATATATCCGCAGAGCGACAATATCAAGGTTGCAACAAGTACCGTAAGGGTTATATAGTTGTAGATATAATCCGGGAACTGGACCTTGAGTATCTTCCTTTCTCTCTTTTCCCTCTTTTCCAGAGCCTCTTCGCTCAGCCTTGCAAGCAATCTCTGCTTTTTCTTCTGACGGTTGCTCAAAACAGGGTCTGACGTGTTTTCTTCATTGTTCTGATACTTCATCTTCCGGCATATCCTCCACTGCCAATATGTAAACAGCAAAAGGATAGGAGGCAAAATGATGTTCAGCAGAGTATTCGGCGTGAAAGAGATTCTGATAAAAATTATTATCAGGCAGAGTGTCATTATCGGAATGTATGCACGGATACTGCTCTTTACTTCATCTCCTTTCAAGCGTATGCCGAACGACAGGAATATCGCAGCAAGCAGCCAGGCAAACTCAACAAGAAGCTTGGTGGCAAGCTTGAGGAAGTTCTGCTGGCTGAACATCATCGCGAACGTAATGGTCATCGCGAATATTATGACTATCAGAAGCAGTATCAGGCAGAGGCCGTGCTGCTTGAACCTTTCCGTCTGGAGGAACTTCACTTTCTTTTTAAGCAGCCTTACAATAAGATGGCTCAGGCCGATGGCGATTCCAAGATAGAAGAGGACGAACAGGATCAGGCCTATCATTGTCTGAAGTCTCCACTGGCTTCTAAGACCCTTGGTGTTGGCGGCGCCCCACTTGTCGTTAATGTCGTTCTTGGCCCTCATCCAGAATCTCTTGAAACGGGTAAGAATTGAATAATAACCCGTCTGGCCGTCTATGAAGATTTTCTTCTGGACATCATTGTATCTGTCCTGGGCATAATTGTAAGCCTCCTGAAGCTGACGCCAGGTGGCGTCGTAATTAACGCTGTCGGACACTATGGATTCCCTGGACCTCTCGTACATGTTAAGCAGGTCCTCGGCATAATAGATGCAGCTATCGCGGTTTATCAGAGATTTTCCGGTAAGGATGAATGCATATTCCACCCCGCCGGTCACTACGGTAGTGTCACCCGTATTGGCGTCAACCATCTTGCCGTCAGAGCCAATGGCGACAATCGCTGAATTGCTGGATGTGTCGGAAGACAAAGAGGAGCCGTCCGGGTATTCGATTCCCTCTTCATCATATTCATTGTCAACGCTTCCCGTGAAGATAGTCTTGGCAAGGCTCTTGAGAATGCCGCTGGTAGATCCTTTCAGGGAATCCAGCTCACGGTCTTCCTCTTCCGCATTCGGCACCACAGCGTGGTCTGTATGGACAGTATCCGGTTTCTGATGCTTATGGTCCTTCTTGCCGAAAGGATAACCTGTTCCCATATTCTTTTGATGGAGATTCTTGACTTCTTCCTGGAGCTGGGAGGCCAGAAGGAACGTGGAATCTTTTCCGGAAAGGGAATCAAGCTCGTCTATCCTTACCGGAGGCAGGCGTTTAAGGGTATATATCAGTTTCTGATACCTTTCGATTTCTATGTCAATCTGGGTGATTATGTCCGTGAACGGACGGCGGTTGCGTGAGAAGTCGTGATACCTGTTGGACACCTCCTCAAGCGCATAGGTCAGGTCGAAAGTGAAATTCTGCTTCTGCGAATAGAGAATGATGGCCAGCTCGTTGCATTCCTCCATCAGTTCCACCATCTGTTTCTGCTGGCTCTGTCTCGTGGCCCTGATCATCTGGCTGGCCTTGGCCGTACGCTTGTGCGCACGCCTGAGTTCAACCTTCAGGACCTTCAGCGTCTGGGTCAGGTCTCTCTCTTCAAAAACCGCGGCTACAGGCTCTATCAGTCCGAAGAGAAGGACCAGAAGCAATGTTACCCTTAATAATCTTTTCATAGTTAAACAGTTTATTTAACGCTCACATATATCACGTTACTTCTTTCCGAATGGCTTCCGCCCTTGCAGGAAAGCACGAAATAATTGCCACTTTCCCTGCACTTGTAGATGAAGGCGTGGAAAGAATCCATGAGAACGGCCTTCCAGACAGTTCCGCCTTCCTTTGTCCTCTCTCCTGTATTTTCAAGCTTGAATACGGCAAAGCGGTCCATACCCTTGACTTCCCCCCATCTTATATGGCTTCCCATCCTGAATATCTCAGGAGAAGCCAGGTTACTGCCTCCGGCTCCGATATTTGGACTAAGTGTCTCCTTGCTGTAGAACGAGTTGATCATGGCGGAAGTGAACTCGTCTGTAATGATGTCGTGGGTGGTGAACCAGCACTGCCCTATCACGTTCTGACGGAATCCGTTATCCAGAAACGGAGCCTCCCTCGTCTCTTTCACCTGGAGTTCATACTCCGAAAAATCCGGGAAGGCCTTGCTCTTGTAGCGGTATGCCGCCATTCCCACAATTACAGGGACATTCTCCAGTATACCGGCCCAGCTGTCCATAACCATTTTGAAATCCGCGATCTGATGGCCGTGCTGCCAGTAAATCTGAGGAATGAGATAATCTATAGTGCCCTGTTTTGCCCAGTTCCTCGGGTCTGCGTAAAGAGCCTGTGTATTGACAAGGCGTCCTGCCGGAGAAACGCCGAACACCGCCGTAGGCCTGGTCTTGTGGACAGCCTCGTGCATGATCCTGACTATCTCGTCAATATTTCCCTCTCTCCACTCGTCCAGAGTCTTGCCCCCTCCGTATTTCTGGAACAGGGCCTCGTCATTCCACACTTTTTCGTCTTTCTTCGGCTTGGCCTGCTCTCCCGTGCCCTTCAGGCCGTCTGGATAGAAATAATCGTCGATGTGGAGCCCGTCCAGTTCATATTTGCCCATGATCTCGGCGGCCAGTTCCCCGAGGTATTCCCTTACCTTAGGCTGGCCCGGATCCCAGTACAGACGGTCGCCGTGCTGCTGAACAAGTTCAGCCTTTTTGTAGCAGATGTTGTCGCTGCGGCGGGGAAGATCCAGCTTGCCTATCCTGAGAGGATTGATCCACGCGTGTATTTCCATGCCGAGGGAATGTGCGGTCTTTACCGCCAGGGCCAGGGGATCGTATCCAGGTCCCTCGCCTGGAGTGTCAGTAAGGCTCGGAGCCCATTGGAGTATCTTTGACGGATACAGCGCATCCGTATTGCTGACCACCTGGAACATCACGGCATTGCAGCCGCTGCGCTTGATTTTGGTTATCAGTGCCACAAGGTCTTTTTTCTGCTGCTCCCGCTGTTCGGCTGCAACCTTCTTTCCCTCTTTCAGCATAATGCGCACCTTTGGCCAGTCTATGCTTTCTACCGTGGAAAGCCAGGCTCCCCTGAATTCGAAAGGAATGTATATGCTGTCTTTTTGCACGTCAAACCTGAGGGCAGACTCTTCCTCATCTTGTGCAAAGGCTGTCGCCGAGAAAAGAAAACAGGACAAAAGGACCGAAAGGAGGGCAAATCTTTTCATACAAATGCATAATTTCCGTAAAGATATTGAAATTTGCTGAAAAGGGCCATATCCGCTACTTTTGCAGACAAGAAAATTTTCAGATGATTACAATTGTCATTATCGCGATAACCGTCATCGTGAGCATTATTGCCTTCTCGAAAGAAGAGATGCTGAACTCGATGCTGTTCAACGCTTATCAGGTGTGGAACCACAGGAAGTTTTACAGGCTTTTCTCCCACGGACTGATTCACGGATCCTGGGGACACCTGTTCTTCAATATGCTCACGTTCTATTTCTTCGGCACAAATACGGAGCTCTGGTTCCAGGCCGCCTGGGGAAAGATGTGGGGAGCGATATTATTTGTATTCATGTATGTAAGCGCCATTGCAGTAAGCTCTTTGGCGGATCTCAGAAAATACCGCTACGAACCAAGGTACAACGCCCTTGGAGCTTCCGGAGCCGTATCCGCAGTGCTTTTTGCCTCGGTTCTGTTTGACCCGATGATGGGCATATACATCTACCTGATTCCTATTCCAATCCCCGGCTTTGTCTTCGCCCCGGTCTATCTTCTGTACTGCTGGTGGATGGCGAAGAGGAACAGGGACAATATCGGGCATTCGGCCCACTTCTGGGGTGCTGTCTACGGCTTTGTCTTCCCGATAATTTTCAGGCCGGACCTAGTGAACCATTTCCTGTCCCATTTTGTAAAGTGAAGTTTTTGCACGGTATTTGCTGAAACAAGGCAAAAACAACCGAATATACAATGAAAAGGAACTTCCTTACAAGAGCAATCGCCATGGCAGTTGTCCTTATGACAGCTCTCCCTATGGCATCTTTTGCCCAGGGTTATGTCTATATGTATGACCGCGGACACAATCGCCCCACAACAAGGCAGGGATACTATGCTCCAGGGGACACTTATTTCGGTTTCCGTCTTGGAGTAAACGCAGCTAATGTCAATAGCGAGAGCACTTCCCTGGAAAGCACTTCTGCCCGCGCAGGACTTGTTGCCGGATTGGTCGGGGGAGTGCAGTGTGTACCAAACGCTCCCGTTTTCTTTGAAAGTGGTCTTATGTATGTGGAAAAGGGAGGAAAGAACGACTACAACAAAGACTTCACGTATAACCTGAACTATCTTGAAGTTCCGATGACTTTCAAGTATATGATAGAGATTCCCAATTCTCCGGGCCTCAGCATCCAGCCGATGCTTGGCGCCTACATGGGAATAGGTGTTGGCGGGTATACAAAGAATTACACGGAAAGAGCCGCCTACAATTCTTTCGGAAGCGATCCGGACCAGTTCAGGAGATTTGACGGCGGTCTGAAGATCGGCTGCGGCTTAGGCCTGCAGATGTTCTATGCCGAAATCTGTTACAATCACGGCCTTGCCAACATCGGCCACGACATGTTTGACGAAACCCACAACCGCGGAGTGAGCTTCACGGTAGGAATAAATTTCTAGTACAGGGGATCCGCGTCTTCAAGTACAGGGAATTTTGTCCTGAAACGGTTCAGAGCCTCCATATCCAGTTCAACCGATATGGAGGTTTCTTTTGCTTCCGGACAACTGTCCACAATGTTTCCCATTGCGTCTATGACCATTGTCCCGCCAATGTATTCACAGGCGGGATCAGCGCCCACCCTGTTGACAGCCAGCACATAGCACTGGTTCTCGATTGCCCTTGCCGGAAGCAGTTTCTTCCAGGCCGGAACCCTCTTTGCCGGCCAGCTCGCAACATAGACAATGGCGTCATATTCCGGCTTTCCGTCCCCGGCGATGCTGTTTCTCACAAATACCGGGAACCTCACGTCATAGCATACCTGAAGCAGGATTTTCACACCTCTCCACACAACCACAACCCTTTCCTGTCCCGGGCTGTAGGATTTCGCCTCTCCGCCATAGGTGAAAAGATGGTGCTTGTCATAGGAAAAGCACATATCCGGAGTAACAAAATACAGCCTGTTGAAAAACCTTCCGTCCCTTTCCTTCACCGCCACGCTTCCGCAAACGGCGCAATCCAGACGGACGGCCTCTTTCTTCATCCATCGCAGAGTAAAGCAATCTCCCTCATTATCCAGTTCCTCGGCGATTCCGTCAGGAGAAGTGGCAAAGCCCGTCGAAAACATTTCCGGAAGAAGGAACAGGTCTGTTCCCGGACAAGAATCCATTATCCCTGAATTTGCCTTTGCGTTTCCCTCGGGGTCCGCCCAAAGCACGTCGCGCTGCAGAAGAGTAACTTTCATAACATTATTTTTCTTGACGCAAATTTACATTTTTGCTAAATTGCACCAAAGATTATCCGGCAACCAATTTAATTCTCACATAATATGAAAAAATTGATCTTATGTCTGATGGCTGCGCTTCTCATTGTTCCAGGGTGCGGCAACATGAACCAGACAACTTCAGGCGGACTTATCGGCGGAGGTGCCGGAGCCGCAGTCGGAGCAGGAATCGGAGCCTTGCTGGGCAAGGGTAAGGGTGCCGCTATCGGTGCCGCTATAGGAAGCGCTGTCGGCGCAGGAGCCGGCGTAGTAATCGGCCGCAAGATGGACAAGAAAGCCGAGCAGCTTCAGAAGGAACTTGAAAACGCCAAGGTAGAGACCGTAACAGACGTTAACGGACTCGAGGCCATCAAGATAACCTTCGAGAGCGGACTTCTCTTCAAGACCGGAAAGAGCGACCTTTCTGCAGCTTCCAAGAACGACCTGGCCAAATTTGCCACATCAATGAAAGATCTGGCAGATACGGACATTACTATCTACGGCCATACGGACAACACCGGAACCGCAGCTGTTAATGAAAGACTGTCTCTTGAAAGGGCCAGTGCCGTAAAGAACTACCTTAAATCTCTCGGAATTGCAGACAGCAGAATGATCAGCGAAGGCAAGTCTTTCAACGAGCCTGTAGCAGACAATTCAACTGAGGCAGGAAGAGCCCAGAACAGAAGGGTTGAGGTTTACGTTACTGCCAACAAGACTATGATCGAGAAGGCAGAAGCCGGAACACTGAACTAAGTTCATCAAGGCTTTGGGCAACTGCCATTCTCTGGCGGTAATCGCCCCTTGTCATCCCTTGGTTTTCAAGGTGATCCATCAGCGATATCAGCGGATTCCAGAATCCGCTGATGTTGTATAATATGACCTTCTTGTCAGTATAGCCGATGGTTGCGGCGGAAGAAACGGTGAATATCTCGTCAAGGGTGCCGATGCCTCCCGGAAGGGCGATGAGGACATCGCTGAGGCTTGTCATTATTTCTTTTCTCTCCGACAGGTTCTTGCAGTAGACAGGATTGTCCAGGGGAGAAAAGGACTTGCCTTTTTCCTCGATGATTTCAGGAATGACTCCGACAAGTTTCCCCCTGCTTTCAGGCGGAAGCTCCATCGAGCCTTCAAGGAAAGCCTCCGCTATGGTTTCCATAAGCCCCAGGCGGCAGCCTCCCCACACAAGGGAATGTCCGTTTTTACCTATCCACATCCCAAGTGCCTGGGTTGCTTCAACATAGGCCTTGTCAACATTTTTGTTCGCCGAACAGAAAACTCCGATTTTCATATTACAAATTTAAACAAAAAGAGACCGCCCCAACCCGGCGGTCTCTCTTCGTGTCCGAAATATGTTTCTACTTCGGGCTGTTTATAATCACAACACTGCTGTCTGGCAAATAAAGCTTTGAAGAAATGTATGTTCCGTCAAACTTGTGCTTCTTTGATATTATTATCGGATGAAGCGTAAGGACGCTGTCCTTGACTTCTACTAGAGCCTTGTCTTCTTTGTTGTCTCCATCCTCTCCGCCCAGGGCCTTGATTGCAGAAATCCTGCTGGCTATGATTTCAAGGTCTGCCCTTACCGTGGTGTCCTTTACGATAGCGGTCCCGGAAACCGAGGTACTGTCATCCACTATTATCGAAGAAGACTTGTGTATAACGTCAATGGTCGGATAAATAGCGTATGCCTTTGTCTTTCCGCTTGTTATGTACATATACATACCTCCTCTGTACGGATCTCCGTCGGAAACTCTCCTTTCTTCCTCGTCATCGTTGAACGGCCTTCCGTTCCAGGTAACATAGCCTCCGATACGGCGCCTTGTAGATCGGGCCATCCTCTCGCTCATCCTCTCCCAGGTCACGCTCTGGCCGTCTACCGTTTCAGGCAGTGCGGCATATTCAACCTTAAGCGTATCGTACAGCTTGTCGAAAGTCTTGGTTGCGGAAGTGTCCTGGACGCCGCCAACCTTCATAGCGTGGCTTCCCATGAACAGCACCAGACCGATAAGGGAAAGCACCCAGACAAGGAACAAAATCCATCCGAGACGGAATCTCGGTTTCTTGAGATTGAACAACCACCATATCCCGACATATAGCATGGCGATGCAAGGAATTATGAGAGAACAGATTACAAGGACTTTATACAGAATTCTCCCCCACGGGTTCACGTCTATGAGGTTAAGGGCGTTGACCGGATTGACTCCAACCAGGGCGTCGCTGCCTATCATAATCATCCATATCATTGAGATGAAAAGGATGCCAAGTCCGATGAAAAGCAGTCCGGCAAGAACTTTTATGACGCGTCCAAAACCGCTGCCGCGGAACTGTTCCGGGTTGTTGACGCTTTCTTCAGCGCCCCTGACACCCGGATCCGATCCCATCATCTGGCATTTCTGGCTGTAGGTCTTGGCTGCCGGGATAACACACCACAGGATAATATATCCCCAGAAGACAAGGTGGAACAGTGGAGAGGATATGCGTACAAAACCGATTGGGAAGATTCTCCATCCTATTATGAAATGAATGGCTATGATAATCGCAAGGATGATTCTGAGGATACTCGGGTCAAACTTGAAATAATGTCCAAGGCCACTGCACACACCGCCTATCATCCTGTCCTGGGTGTCTCTGTAAAGACGGCGGCGGGCAGGAGCCGGGTTCTGCTGCTGAGCCTGGAAAGACTGGCCCTGGGCAGAAGCGCTCCCGGAGGCATTTTCCTCTTCATCGTCGCCGAACTGGCTTGGGGTTCCCATAACCGCAATCACATCCTCCACCCTGTCAAGGCCAACGACATCCTCCCTGCTGTTCTTTTCCAGCAGGAGCTCGGCGATGCGGCTTTCTATGTCGTTGATGATTTCCTGACCCTCGGGCCTTTTCCCGTAATGTCGGTTAATGGAATCCAGATAACCTTTCATCCTGTGGTATGCCTCTGGGCTCAGCGTGAACGGCACACCGCCTATGCTTACTCTCAATACTTCTTCCATAATTATTCCTCCTCCGTAAGGTCAATGCCTGTCTTTATAAGCTCGACAGTCTTTATAACTTCCCCCCAGGCCTCATCCATCAGCTCCAGGGCCTTCCTGCCCTTTTCCGTAAGGGAATAGTATTTTCTCGGCGGGCCGCTTGGGCTCTCCTCCCACCTGTAGGAAAGAAGTCCCTGGTTCTTCTGGCGTGTAAGAAGCGGATAGAGAGTTCCCTCGACCACTATCATCTTTGCCGCCTTGAGCTCGGCGATAAGAGGAGAAACATAAGAGTCCCCTTTTCTGAGAATGCTGAGAATGCAGTATTCCAGCACACCCTTTCTCATCTGCGCCTTGATGTTCTCGGCGTTCAGATCGAGATCAGTATTGTTGATGTTATCGTTGATTTCCATAATGTTAGTGCTTTCTTGTGAATTTCTCGATATTTTCCGCTGTAAGAGGCCAGCCTCTCATCTCGCATTTCTGGACCGGAGTCTGGGCTGCAGGGGCCACTATCCAAAGGATGACATACAGGAGCAGTCCGCCGCCGCCGATAAGGAACAGGACCACGAATATTACCTTGAGAACCGTAGGGTCGAAGTTCAGATAATATCCAAGTCCGGAGCATACGCCTCCTATGCTGCGCGAGTCCACATCGCGGTAGAACTTCCTCTGTGGACTGTTCTGGTAAGGAGGATTGTTGTAGGCTTGGTTGGCATAGTTTGGGTTGGCGTAATTCTGTCCGGCATTCTGGGAAGCCTGGCCGCCTCGTGTATAGGCGGTACCGTCCGGCATTCCCAGGCGGGAAATGATCTCCTCTATCATATAGATGTTGACCACATTTCTGACGGACGAAGTCTTGGAAGAAAGGATCTCCGCGATTCTCTCTTCAATATCCTCCATCGTCTCGTCAGACTGGATACCGGCAGAAGACCTCGTCCTGAAAGCATCCAGATAATCTTTCAGAAGGCTATAGGCATCTGTCTCAAGCGTAAAACTCTTGTTGCCGATTGCAACGCTGACAACTTCTTTCATAGTATTGATGTTTTTTGGTGTTTTGATTTCTTTAGTATTTTGCAATGCAAATATATATGGTTTTATTGGTACTTTGTATTACAAGGTAGTAAATATTTTAAAAATCCTGACATCCCGAATTGTTTCAATCCCTGGGTGTCAGGACTTTAACTTAAAAACGCAAATTGTTACATTTTTGTTACAAGGGCTATTCTGCCGGGGTTTCCTGTACCGGAGCAGCCTCTCCCTGTCCCTGAATCGGGAAGGTTGGAACTGAAGAAGCTGGTTTCTTCTCCAGGATGCTCTTTGTGTCGATAGTCTTTCCGCCGCGTGTGGAAATAGCTGCGGTTGCCGCTATGCTGAACACTATGATGATGGCTGCGAGAATCCAGGTAGACTTCTCAAGAATATCTGCAGCCTGTCTTACGCCGAAGGTCTGGTTGCCGGCACCGAAGTTGGAAGCAAGTCCGCCGCCCTTTGAATTCTGAAGAAGGACTGCGATGGTTATCAGTATACTTGCTATCACGATTATTACTACAAAAAATCCGTACATATCAATCTGTATTTTTCTTCATTTCGTTTACAAGGGCTGCAAAGTAAGCACTTTTTTGCGGATATAGCAAAATTAGTTTGGAGAAAACTTCTATTGCCTTGTCGTAAAAACCCTGCTGCGCATAGATGTGGCCGAGGGTTTCAGTACAGAAAGCCAGGTCGTCGAAGTTGACCGTTCCGTCTTCCCTGAGCAGGGATCCCCTCCTTTCTTTCTGCTTTGGGGCCTGTGGTTTTTCTGCCGGTTCCGATGCGGGTTCCGGGGCTGGACGATAGAATGGGCTGCTTTTAAGCTTGAGCTCCATATCTTCCTCAGGGTCAATAGTCTTAAGGTCTTCCTTGGAAAAGAAATCTCCACCCGCGACTATTACGCGCGGCCTTTGCACAGTCTGGACGCTTTCTTTGGTTTCAACACTGGTTTCCTTCGGGATATCTTCTGAAATCCCTTCCTCTTCCGGAGAATTGATCCTGTCGTAAAGGGTCTTGCGGGAAGAAAGGAAAACGGCTGTCTGGGACAGGGTCTGGGCAAAAGCCTCCTTGTCCTTGCGGTAAAGCTTTTCCAAAAGGATTTCCCTTAGATATGAAAACCACGGATTCTGTTTGAGAACAGCCTCCATGTCCATAAGGTCCATAGACCTGACTTCGGAATATTTTATTCCTTCTATCTCCATTCGGCTACGGTAGCGTTGAAAATATCCTCCACAAGCGTCTCTATAATCTGCTGGCACAGCGCGTCCTGCACGGCGTCGAGCGAGTTTGTGGAATCGTAATCCTGATAGGCCGCAAAACTTCTCCCGCCAGGGAATGCCTCATCCGGATACTTGTTGTTCTTATAGAAAATCCTGACAGTTATGGTAAGGCGGTTTTTGGATGCAACCTCGTCCGCGGTAACAGCCGTAGGCGTCACCTCATAGCTTGTGATGTATCCGGAAACCTCAAGGTCCGGATCGTCATACACCATCTCCAGCTTGGTCAGGCGGCGGTACTTGTCCTGAAGGGCTTCCGTCAGCTGGCTCGCAAGGGTAGGATTGATTATCATTGCCTTGTTTTCCAGGTTGGCCACCATTATTGTCTTGATGTCCGGCTGAAGGCTTGTACCCGAGAACGAGTATATTCCGCATCCGCCCAGGGTTGCACAGGCAAGGATTGCAACAAATATCTTTAGCAGGTTTCTCATTTTTTCTTCTTTTTCAAATCTATTCCGTACTCCTTTATCTTGCGGTAGAGGGTTCTTTCAGAAATGCCCAGCTCCTCGGAGGCTGCCTTACGGTTGCGCGGATACTTCCTGAGGACTTCCATGATCCTCTCCTTGTACATTGCCTCTATGGAAAGGTCAGCGGGGTCTTCCGTGTTCGTCTGCTCCACGACTATCACATTGTTCCTGGCGGAAGGCTGGGTTTCTGGAGATACTTGAATATTCTGGTGCTGAGGTGACTGGGGAAGTCCGCCTGCGGAAATTTTCTGCTTGATGGCATCCACTTCCTGCTTGAGGGAGTAGATCATCTTGTAGATCACTTCCTTGTCGTTGATGAACCCATCCTGTCCCGGATTTGCGCTGATGACCGGATGAAGGTCCTCTCCCTGGTCCGGAATATATGTCTTTAGCGTTTCCGCATCGATTTCGCGGGACGGCTCCAGAACGGTTATCTGTTCGACGATATTCTTGAGCTGACGTATGTTTCCCGGCCATCTGTAAGACATCAATACAGCCTGTGCGTCTCTTGTCAGCGATACGGGAGGCATGTTGTAGCGGTCCGCGCAGTCTACAGAAAACTTTCTGAAAAGCAGGAGGATGTCTCCCCTCCTCTCCCTGAGCGGAGGAAGTGTTATCGGAATCTGGTTCAGCCTGTAGTAGAGATCTTCCCTGAATTTCTTCTGCCTGATAGCCCCCATAAGGTCCACATTCGTGGCTGCTATCACCCTTACGTCCGTCTTCTGCACGGTGGATGAGCCCACCTTGTAGAATTCTCCGCTTTCCAGCACCCTGAGAAGCCTCTTCTGGGACTCGGCGGAAAGTTCTCCGACCTCGTCCAGGAAAATCGTTCCCCCGTCGGCGACCTCAAAATAACCCTTGCGGTTTTCGTTGGCGCCGGTGAAGGAGCCCCTGACGTGGCCGAAAAGCTCGCTCTCCATAGTTCCCTCCGGAATGGCTCCGCAGTTCACTGCTATGTATTTCTGGTGCTTTCTCGGACTGCTGTAGTGTATTATCTGCGGTATGGATTCCTTTCCTACGCCGCTTTCTCCCATCACAAGGACGCTCATATCGGTAGACGCCACCTGTTCCGCCACCTGCAGGGCGCGCAGAAACTGCGGGTCGTCACCGATAAGGTCAAAGCGGTTTTTCAGACTCTGCAACTCCATTTGATTCCTTTTTTCTTGCTCAAAAGGCAAAGTTAAGAAAATACTGACATTTTTTCAGTATTTTTGTGTGATGGCAGAAATAGTGTTGCCTGATTTTTGTATCACATTTATCGCGATGGAAAATATACTTGCAGTCATTCCTTCCAGATATGCCTCCACAAGGTTCCCGGGAAAGCCGCTGGCCCTTGTGCACGGAGTTCCTATGGTGGTCCGCACTTTCCGTCAGGCCGCAAAGGTCTTTCCGGATGTATGTGTCGCCACGGACGACGAGAGGATCCTGAAGACTGTCCTGGACAACGGAGGGAGGGCGGTAATGACTTCCGCAGACCACCGCAGCGGAACTGACCGCTGTTTGGAGGCCCTGCATAAATACTCGCGGGAAAGCGGAAAATCTTTCGAAGGCGTGATAAACGTCCAGGGAGACGAACCTTTCATTTCAACCCTGCAGCTTGAAACCCTAGCCCGCACCCTAATGTCTGACGGCGTGGACATAGCCACGATTGTCAAGAGGGCGGAGAGCGTTTCAGACCTTGAAGACGCCAACCGTCCGAAAGTTGTGGTGGACAAGGATATGAACGCCCTTTACTTTTCCCGCAGTCTGATTCCTTTCCACAGGGGCGGAAACCTTACGGACGATATGCTTGGAGACTTTCCGTATTATCTCCACGTGGGACTTTACGGTTATCGCCACGCAGCCCTTGAGAAGATCTGCGCCCTGGAAGAAAGTTTCCTGGAAAAATGCGAGAAACTGGAACAGCTCCGCTGGCTGGAAAACGGACTCAAGATAAGGGTTGCGGAGTGCAATGTCCAGAGTTTCGGAGTAGACACTCCGGAAGATCTTGAGCGGATAAACAAAATGGATTTCAAAGAATTATAAAATCAAACAATATATGAAGAGATTTTTCAGACTAACTCTCATCGCGGCAGTTGCCGCAATCGCGGCTTTCTGCGCCTCTCCTCAGCAGATGGCAAAGCTCGCGGCAATGGTAAAGACAGATTGCAATCCTCAGATCCTGGAATGCGTGGCGGGACAGATCAAGGCTACCTATTCCATTTCTTTTCCGGCCAATTATTTTGTACCGAACGCTTATCTGAAGATAACCCCACAGCTGGTTTATGCGGGAAAGACAGAAAACGCAGAGGACTTCTGGATGCAGGGAGAAAAGATCAGGGACAACTATCAGGTAATTCCTTACAAGACCGCCAGCACCGTAAAGAGAGACGTGTGGTTCCAGTATAAGCCCGGTATGGAGAAAGCCGTCCTCCAGCTTGCTGTAACAATATACAACTCAAGCAAATCCAAGAGTTGGGAATACCCTATCCCATTCAAGATAGCAGAGGGAACCCTATGTACCTCTATGCTCGCCCAGACAAACGGAACACCTTTCTTTGAAAAGGACAACTACCAGATGGAGACAACAGAGCAGATCGAAACCCAGATTCTCTACGATGTCAACAAGTCTGACGTAAAGGCTTCCCGCCTGAATTCCGACGAGGTAAAGGCTTTTGAGAAGTTCCTCAGCGACGCCAAGAAAGATTCCAAGAAAACCGTAAAGAAGGGTAAAATAATAGGCTACGCTTCTCCTGAAGGACCGGAAGACAAGAACAACCAGCTTTCAACCCAGAGAGCCAAGAGCGCCAAGGCCGCATATGACAAGACCATCTCCAAGAGGGCGGATGTAGATATGGACGTTACCGTAGAGGAGAAGGGAGAAGACTGGGAGGGCTTCAAGAAACTCGTCGAGGAATCCGATATGGAAGACAAGGACCTCATCATCAGGGTTCTTTCAATGTACTCCGATCCTGTCGTAAGGGAAAGGGAGATCAGGAACATGTCACAGGTCTTCCAGACCCTGAACAACAAGGTGCTTCCTCAGCTCAGGCGCAGCCGCATTGTCGCCGAGATAGACAAGAAGAATTTCAACGATGAAGAGCTCAAGCAGATGATTGAAACCTCAGATGACCGTCTGACAGAAGAAGCTCTGCTTTACAGCGCCAACCTCTTTGAGGATCCGGCAAAGAAGGCTTCCATCTACAACCAGGCAGTAAAGAGATTCAACAGCCAGAGGGCCATCAACAACCTCGCCGCCCTCGCCCTGCAGCAGAACAAGCCAAATGATGCCATGAATTGGCTTAACAAGATAACCGACAAGACCGCAGGATATTACAACAACCTCGGAGTTGTCGAACTTCAGAAAGGCAATGCCGACAAGGCCGCCGAGTATTTCTACATGGCTCAGGGTGAGAACGGGGAAATCATCGATTCCGCAAAGGAAAATCTTGGCGCACTGCTCATCCAGGACGGAGACTATGACGGAGCCCTTGAGGTTCTCGACGGAACGGATGGTTTCACCCACGGCCTGGCTCTTCTCCTGAAGGGAAGGAACGATGACGCCCTCAAGGTCCTCAAGCAGGAATATAATCCAGACGAATCATACCTCAGGGCAATAATCGCCGCCAGAAAGGGAGATGTAACCACCTGCGAGACAGAGCTTGTGAAGGCCTTCGAGAAGAAATTCTACGAAGACCGCATCGACAACGACATCGAGTTCGCCGCCTTACAGTAACAAAGACAGATAAGATGCACGATCCGCACAGGGTAAAGCTCGTCCTTTTTTCCAACACCTATCCGTTTGGAGGGGGCGAGACTTTTCTTGCGGATGAGGTGCCTTATCTTGCAGAGCAATTCCACCGAATAACTATCTTTCCGCTTTACCGCCCTGAAGGGGAAATGAGACTACATCCCGAAAGTGTGGATATTGCTACTCCCCTTCTCCCGTTCGACCACAAGGACAAGAAAGGATTAATCAAAAAAGGCCTTTTCAACACAGCCCCGTTCTTCTTTGCCACAAAAGAGTTTTTACGCGCTGTTTTCGGAAAAAGAAACAAGAAGGCAGGTCTTGGGAAACGCCTCCATATCTTTTTCAATTATTTCCTGATGCTCAGGACCATACTCTCCAATAAAAAGCTGATGGAAGAAGTTGTAAGGGAATGCAGTTTTGCAGACAAGATCTACTTCTATTGGGGAGACAAGAGCGCAATGCTGATACCTTTCCTAAAAAAACTTGTCAAGCCGAATGTGGAAATCATGCCGATGTTCTGCGCCAGGTTCCACGGATCCGACCTTTACGAGGAGGCAAAGGGCTATCTTCCTTTCCGCGATATGATAATGGAGCATACGGATTATGCTATCCCTGTTTCATACGACGGAATGAACTACATCAAAAAGAACTACAACCCTTGCCCGAAAATCATAGAGGTCTGGCACCTTGGCTCTACTCATCACGATGAAAACTTCCATAATGCAGTCGCTGAGGAAAACAAAGCCTTCAGAATCGTCGGCTGCGCCAACACCATTCCGCTCAAGAGAATAGACTTGGTTGTCAAAGCCATACAGCTGATTAAAGAAGACAAGTCCGCAATGGATAAAATCAGACAACGGGGCTTTGACAGGATAACCTACACTCACTTTGGCGGCGGAAATATGCTAACCCAACTTAAGGATGAAGCAAAAGATCCAGACATAGATTTCAGGGGCTCAAGGCCTCACGATGAAATCCTGGATTTCTACAAGAATGAAGGCGCAGACCTCTTCATCCTTGCCAGCAGAAGCGAGGGAATTCCTGTTTCAATAATGGAAGCGATGAGCTATGGAATTCCTGTAATGGCAACCAATGTAGGAGGTGTAAAGGAACTCTTCCGCAACTGCCCTGTAGGCTACATCGTTGATGCGGAAATAACCGCAGAAGACCTTAAGGGTCAGATTATTGAACATATCCTTCTTCCAAAGGAAATCCACGCCCAGATGAAGCAGAACTGCTATATCAACTGGAAGGAAGAATGGGATGCCCAGACCAACTACACCCGCTTTGCGGAAGAACTCATCGGTGTGTAATTATGAAAAGATTCTTGCTCTTGGCTGTTGCCTCAATGTTCTGCCTGCAAATCTTTGGGCAGAATAACATATCCGATATCAAATACTACAGCCATATTTACGTGAAGTCCAAGATAAACGGCCAGGATGCAAACCTTGCGTTTGACACGGGCTCTCCCTATACATGTCTGGACAGCACCTTCTTTGCCGGATGCGCTTACAAATACAAAAACATGGGCAAGGCTCAGATGGGCGGCACTGGAAATAAAAAGGAATTTGTAAGTATAATCATCGGAGAACTTACATATACCGCAGGAGGAAAAGAATACACAAGCAAGGTCTCTCCAATTTTTCAGCTTAAGCCAATTATCGGTGATTATGCAGACGGACTGCTGGGCATTTCGGATTTAAGCGGAAAGATTATTTCCATAGATTACAGGAACGAGAAGATGGCTTTTGGGGATAAGCTGGACAAAACTGACATAGAGGGATTTACCAAGATTGCCATCAGATATGCAAATAACAGGATATATGTTCCTGTAACCGTTACCGTGAGCAAGGATAAGGTCATAACCGGTGAAGCTCTCGTAGATCTTGGAAGCGGAGGAACCGTTACCTTTACAAATGCGGTTGCAAAACAGTATTCCCTTAAAGACATCTCTCCTGTCCTGTACTATGAAATGGAGCACGGAGGCGTTGGAGGAGAGGCTGCCGGATGTTATTTTAAGGCGGAAAAGGCGGGCATCGGCCCCTTCAGCCTCAGCGATGTCGTTATGGATTACAGCCTGAATACCGGAGGGGCGCTTGCCGCAAGTGAATACATCGGTATCGTGGGAAACGATTTCTGGGAACGCTTCGACATGATAATGGACCTGCCGGGCAAATCCCTGTATCTCAGACCTAATAAAGATTATGGCAAACCATTTGAATGTCCGGTAAGGGGTTTTGTTTATACAGACCGTAGCAAGACTCTCGGATGCTGGGTTGTCAACTGCATATTCAAAGATTCCAACGCGGAAAGGGCTGGTCTTAAAAACAAGGACCAGATCCTGACAATAAACGGGAAAGATGTAAAGACAATAAGCCTTGACGAGCAGAAGACCCTCTTCGACGAAATGAAATCCGTAACCCTTACAATCCGTCGCGGAGACTCTATCCAAACCATCTCCTTTAACTTCGACGAACCGAAGCTGTAGGAATTAGAGTTTCAGGACGGCCATGAAGGCACTCTGAGGAACCTGAACCTGTCCTACCTGGCGCATACGCTTCTTTCCTTTCTTCTGTTTTTCAAGGAGTTTGCGTTTTCTCGAAATATCTCCTCCGTAGCACTTGGCGGTAACGTCTTTTCTTACCTGTCGGACGGTTTCACGGGCAATTATCTTTGCACCTATTGCCGCCTGGATGGCGATGTCAAACTGCTGCCTTGGGATGAGGTCTTTCAGTTTTTCGCACATCCTTCTTCCAAAGTCATATGCGTGGTCTCTGTGGATCAGCGAAGAAAGGGCGTCCACCTGTTCTCCGTTGAGAAGGATATCCAACTTCACAAGCTGTGCCGGGCGATAATCGGTGATGTGATAGTCGAAGGAAGCGTAGCCCTTGGAAATGCTCTTGAGCTTGTCGTAGAAATCAAAGACTATCTCGCTTAGCGGAAGGTCGAAATTAAGTTCAACCCTATCAGTTGTGATATAGTGCTGGCTTACGAGTGTGCCCCTCTTGTCCAGGCAGAGTTTCATGATCGGACCGAAGAAATCAGCCTTTGAGATGACCTGGGCCCTGATATAAGGCTCCTCGATATGGTCTATCATCGTTACCTCCGGAAGGCCGGATGGGTTGTGGACATCCAGGCACTGGCCGTCAGTCGTATAGACCTTGAAGGAAACGTTAGGAACCGTAGTGATGCAGTCCATGTCGAACTCCCTATAGAGCCTTTCCTGGACTATCTCCAGATGCAGAAGGCCGAGGAATCCGCAGCGGAATCCGAAGCCAAGGGCCATGGAACTCTCAGGCTCGAACACAAGGGAAGCGTCGTTAAGCTGAAGCTTTTCAAGGGAAACCTTGAGCTGGTCGTATTCGTCTGTTTCAACGGGATATACACCGGCAAATACCATTGGCTTCACCTCCTCGAATCCGGCGATTGCCTCCTTGCAAGGATTCTGGACTGAAGTGATGGTATCTCCAACCTTAACCTCGACGGCACTCTTGATTCCGCTTATGATGTAGCCGACATTGCCGCAGCCGATTTCCGGCTTGGGATTCAGTTTCAGGCCCATGGTTCCAACCTCGTCCGCAGTGTATTCCATTCCGGTGTTGAAGAACTTTACCTTCTCTCCCTTATGGATGCTTCCGGCTTCCACCTTGAAGTAAGCGATGATGCCTCTGAAAGGATTGAAGACGGAATCGAATATCAGGGCCTGGAGCGGAGCGTCCGGGTCTCCCACCGGAGCCGGAATCCTGTCCACAATTGCATCCAGAATGGCCGGAACGCCCTCTCCGGTCTTTGCGCTGCACATAAGGACCTCGCTCTGGTCACATCCCAGAAGGTCGCAGACCTGGTCCCTTACAAGCTCGGGCTCGGCAGCCTCCATATCTATCTTATTTAATACCGGAATAATCGTAAGATCGTGGTCCAAGGCAAGATAAAGGTTGGAGATGGTCTGTGCCTGAATTCCCTGGGTGGCGTCCACAACCAGCAAAGCCCCCTCGCTGGAAGCAATGGAACGGGAAACCTCGTATGAGAAATCCACGTGCCCCGGAGTGTCCAGAAGATTAAGGGTATATTCCTGGCCGTCCCTGGTGTATTTCATCTGTACGGCGTGGCTTTTTATCGTGATGCCCTTCTCCTTCTCCAGATCCATCGAATCCAGCACCTGAGCCTCCATCTCGCGGCTTGTAACTGTGTTCGTCACCTCAAGCATCCTGTCCGCAAGAGTGGATTTGCCGTGATCTATATGTGCAATTATGCAAAAGTTCCTGATATTTTTCATCGCGATGCAAAAATAACTAAATTTGAAATCAGTATAAAACCGATTAACTTTTGATTATGTCTGATATACAAAGACTGAAAGATATTGCCTGTCAGATCCGAAGGGATATACTGAGGATGGTGACCCTGGCAAAGAGCGGGCATCCGGGAGGAAGCCTCAGCTCCACAGATGTTGTGACGGTGCTGTATTTCAACAAGATGCAGCACGATCCAAAGAACTGGAACCGTAGTGGAAAGGACGCTGACATGTTCTTCCTGAGTTGCGGACACGAGTCTCCGCTGCTTTACAGCGCGCTTGCAAGAAGCGGATATTTTCCCGTTGAGGAACTTGCCACTTTCCGCAAGATAGGAAGCCGTCTGCAGGGACATCCGGCAACGGACACCAACCTTCCGGGAGTATTCGAGGCCAGCGGATCGCTTGGGCAGGGCCTCAGCGTAGCCGTTGGAGCCGCCCTTGGAAAGAAGCTGGAGGGAGATTCCCATAAAGTATATTGCCTTGTGGGAGACGGGGAAAGCCAGGAAGGCCAAATCTGGGAAGCCGCACAGTTTGCATCCCACCACAAGATAGACAATCTCATAGCCTTCACGGACTGGAACGGACAGCAGATAGACGGAACCACGGAAGAGGTTATCGGTCCGGACCATCTGGACCAGAGATGGAAGGCCTTCGGATGGAACGTTGTAATCGCTGAAGACGGCAACAGCATAGAAGACATTCTCTCTGCGATAAAGCTTGCCGAAGAACTCCAGACCATTGAGCCGAAACCGGTTATGGTTATGCTCAAGACCGTTATGGGTAAGGGAGTGGACTTTATGGAAGGCACCTGCAAGTGGCACGGCAAGGCACCTAAGCCGGAAGAATGCGAAGCCGCGCTCAAGCAGATTCCTGAAACCCTCGGAGATTTTTAACCCTTAAAATTCCAGAAAATGACAAAATACACAAATACAGGTAACAAGGATACGCGTTCAGGATTCGGCGAGGGACTTCTCGCAATCGGACGCGAATGCAAGGATGTGGTCGCCCTTGCGGCAGACCTTAAGGGTTCCGTCAAGATGGACGGTTTTGCCAAGGAATTTCCGGACAGGTTTTTCCAGTGCGGCATCGCCGAGGCAAATATGATAAACGTGGCCGCAGGACTTTCCCTTAACGGCAAGATTCCGTTTGTGGGCACATTTGCGGCCTTTGCAGCCGGCAGGGTTTACGACCAGGTAAGAATGGCCGTATGTTACTCAGAGACAAACGTCAAGATTGCCGCTTCGCACGCGGGAATCACTCTCGGAGAAGACGGCGCCACCCATCAGATTCTGGAGGATATCGGCCTTATGAGGATGCTTCCGGGAATGAGCGTTGTGGTTCCTTGCGACTTTAACCAGACAAAGAACGCAACCATAGCGGCAGCAAAATGGAACGGCCCCGTATATCTCAGATTCGGAAGGCCATCTGTCCCCAACTTCACTCCTGAAGACGAGGCTTTTGAAATAGGCAAGGCCTATAAGCTCAACGACGGTAAAGACGTAACCATACTTGCCTGCGGACATCTTGTATGGGAAGCGCTTCTGGCAGCCGAAGAACTTGAGAAAGAGGGAGTGGCGGCAGATGTGATAAATGTAGCCTCGATCAAGCCGCTTGACTATGACACCATTCTGGAGTCTATTAAAAAGACGGGATGTGTCGTTACCGCAGAGGAGCATTTCATCTTCGGAGGAATGGGAGAAATGATTGCCGGACTTCTGGCTTCCCATCACCCCGCCCCGCTGGAGTTCGTGGCAATTGCCGACAAGTTCGGGCAGAGCGGAACCCCTTCCGAGCTGATGAAGGCTTACGGACTTGATGCGGAACACATTGTCGCAGCCGCAAGAAGAGCTGTTTCAAGGAAATAAAGGACGTATCCCCCGCACCACATGACCGACAGGGAGATTCAGGAAATATACAAGGGAGAAGGCGGGCAGACCCAGGCCTTTAACCTCATTGTCAGGGAGTATTCCAAGAGACTCTACTGGCATTTGAGAGAACTGGTGTTTAGCCACGAGGATGCCGACGACCTTCTCCAGAATACCCTTTTGAAAGCCTGGAAATCCCTTCCGTCATTCCGTTGGGAAAGCGGCCTTTACACCTGGCTTTATAGGATTGCCACCAACGAGGCTTTCACCTTCCTGAAAAAGGAAAGGCTGTACAACAAGTTCTCGCTTACTCCGTTTGAAACCAGGCTGGCAAACAAGGTTACGGACGACCCGTATTTCAGGGGAGACGCCATACAGATGCTGCTGCAGTACGAAGTGGCAAAGCTTCCGGACAGGCAGAGGGCGATATTCTCGATGAGGTATTTCCACGATATGGACTATGCCGACATCGCAACAATTCTGGACAGTAATCCGGATGCTGTAAAAGCCTCTTATTCTTTGGCCTACAAAAAAATTTCAAAGAATATACGGCAGGGATAAAAACCAACAATTTTACTTTTTGACCTCAGCGATATCTAAATAGCAGACAATTTGAGAGAAAATGGAAAAGAACAGATTGGACATACTTGAAGACGAGAGGATGAAGCAGGTTCCTTTCACCACTCCCGAAAAATATTTCGAGAGCCTGGAGGACAGGATCGCCGAGAAGGTATTTCCTTCTGAAAAGAAGGGATGGTGGACTTCTCTTGGCAAGGTTCTCAAGCCGGCACTCACACTGGCGGCCTCGTTCCTTATTGTGGCAGGACTCGGTTGGGGCGTTATGCGCCTTACACAGACAGCCCGCACAGACCTGGCCCAGAATATAGACAATACGGAAGAGGGGCAGATGCTCGACAGTCTGGTAAAAGACTTCGGCGCAATTGAGGTTAACCGTCTCTTCGCTGATTACGAGGACATTTCTTACGACATTCAGGATTATGACGATTCTGATGACGCAGACGCTATAGAAGAATATATTACACTGATGGCTCCATCTTTCCCGGGACTCCTGGCGGAAGAGTTATCTAAATAAAAGAAAAACGAGATGAAAAAGATTTTTATTCTGATTCTGGCTCTTTCTTTCTGCGGCATAGCATCCGCACAGAAAGAAAACGAAGGCGCAAAAAACAACCGCAGGCCAAATATGGAAAAGGCAATGGAGGAAATCCAGAGCCGCAAGATTGCTTTCTTTACAAAAGCGCTTGATTTGAGCAGCGAAGAGGCAAAGGTATTCTGGCCTGTATATGACAAGTGCGAGAAGGAAATGAATGTCGCGCGCAAGGAAATGGGCAAGAGCGCCAAGGCCCTCCAGGATGCCTGCAAAGAAGGAAGAACCGACGAGGAAATCCGCTCTCTGGCAGACACTTACTATGAAAACGTTGAAAGGGTTACATCCCTGCAGAAACTCCACTATTATGAGTATCTGAAAGTCCTGCCTGTCAAAAAGGCGGCTATGGTAAGGATGGTGGAAGAAAGGTTTATGAACAGCCTTATCCGCGAGTGGAGGAAACCGGTTCAAAAACCGAGGCCGGACAAGCCGCAGCAGCAGCGTTAAAACTTAAGGTAAAAATCTCCGGTAAGAGCCTTATAGGCTGAGGTAAACTCGAGATTTGAATCCATTATGCAGAGGTCTTCAGAAAGGGCCTCTGCTTTTTTATTGTCACCGAAAGAAAACTCGAGCATTATCCTTTTTGGATGTTCATCCCCTTCCTTTGCAAACACCCGGCAGAATCTTGATTTTGAAAAACCGTTTTCCTCGGCGATGGCTATAAAAAGCCTGGATTCTTCAAACGGAAGGATAACGGAAAGCCTTCCGCCAGTGGCGAGAATCTTTTTTACTCCGGCGACGATGTCTTCATACGGAAGATTATCCGTGTGGCGCGAGAGCCTTTTGGACATTGACGGATTCTTGAGAGAGTCCACAAAGTACGGAGGGTTGGAAACCACGAGGTCATACCTGTCCTGGCAGCAGGGGACAAACTGCTGGAAATCCGTCAGGAAAATCTTGAGATTCCGCTTCCACGGGGAAGCCTTGAAATTCTGAACAGTCTGAATGCAGGACGGGCAATCCGGCTCCACTGCGCCAATCTCAAAATCCGGAGCGAGGCTACTCATTCTCTGTGCGGCCATAAGGGCTATGACACCTGTTCCTGTTCCAACGTCCAGAATCTTTGCGCCAGATTTATCGGGCATACGGCACCAGGCGCCCAGAAGGACGCCGTCCGTATTTACCCTCATCGATACATCTTCCTGGAATACGGTAAACTGCTTGAACCGGAAATAACCGTTTCCCGCCATCAGACAAAAACTCCGTCTTTGAGTGTAAGGCAGCGGTCGCATCGGGCAGCCAGAGCCTCGTCGTGAGTCACTATCACTATTGTCTGACCGTGTGTGTCTCTCATCCTGAAGAAAAGGTCGTGGAGTTCCTGCTTTGTGGCACTGTCCAGATTTCCGCTCGGCTCATCGGCGAAAAGGATTTTTGGAGAGTTGATCATGGCCCTGGCAATGGCAACCCTCTGCTGCTCTCCTCCGCTTAGCTGTCCTGGGCGGCTCTGTTCCTTTCCCTTAAGGCCAAGCTCCGCGAGCGTCTCTTCTGTGCGTGAACGTATCTGCCTGTCCGTCAGTTTCTCTGCAGAAGAACCCTCATATCTTCCGATAAGTGCAGGAAGCATCACGTTCTCCACTGCGGTAAACTCCGGAAGCAGATGGTGGAACTGGAACACAAAGCCAATCTTCTGGTTGCGAAATGCGGAAAGGGCTTTCTGCGGCAGGCTGAAAACATCTGTTGAATCTATCAGCACCGTTCCGCTGTCGGGGACTAGGATAGTTCCCAGGATCTGCAGAAGCGTGGTCTTTCCGGCACCGCTTGCGCCAACGATGGAGAGAATCTCCCCTTCCTTGGCATTAAAACTAAGGCCTTTGAGAACCTGCTGATTCCCAAAGGCCTTAGTGATGTTCTTGCACTCGATGATCATTATTCGTCCTTTTCGCTCTCTTCGTAAGCCTTAAGCAGCTTCTCCTGAACGTCTGCAGGAACCTGCTGGTACTCTGCGAACTTCTGGGTGAAGGTAGCGCGGCCTGAAGTAAGGGAGCTGAGTGTGGTTGAATATCTGTAGAGTTCTGCAAGAGGGATCCTGGCCTTGATAACCTCGAATCCATTCTCGCTCTGCATTCCCTCGATGAGGGCGCGGCGGTTCTGGAGGTCACTCATGACATCTCCCATAGCATCTGACGGAACCATTACCTCGATGTTGTAGATAGGTTCCATAATCTTTGGACCTGCCTTCTTGAAGGCCTCCTTGAAGGCGTTCCTTGCGGCAAGCTTGAAGGAGAGCTCGTTGGAGTCAACCGGGTGCATCTTACCGTCATAAACATAAACGCGGATATCGCGTGCATATGATCCGGTAAGAGGACCTTCGGTCATCTTCTCCATGATACCCTTGAGGATAGCCGGCATAAAGCGGGCGTCGATTGCACCACCGACAACGCAGTTGTAGTACTCGAGCTTTCCGCCCCACTCCAGAGGATATTCCTCCTTGCCCTTTACGTTGAGAACCATCTCCTGGTTGTCTACCTTGAACTTGTTGTTCTCTGGCTTGCCCTCGTAATAAGGCTCGATAAGCAGGTGAACCTCACCGAACTGGCCGGCTCCACCGGACTGCTTCTTGTGACGGTAGTCTGCCCTTGCAATCTTTGTAATGGTCTCGCGGTAAGGGATCTTCGGAGCCATAAGCTCGATCTCCAGCTTGTCCACGTTGTTGATCTTCCACTTAAGGATGTTGATGTGATGCTCGCCCTGTCCGGAAAGGATGGTCTGCTTGAGTTCCTTGGAGTACTCTACAACGATTGTAGGATCCTCTGCGGAAGCGCGGTTGAGGATTTCTCCGAGTTTCTCCTCGTCCTTCTCCTCCTTTGCCTTGATGGCTGTACGGAACTTAGGATCAGGGAAGCGGGTTGGAGCAAAAACATACTCGCAACCGTTGCACAGAGTCTGGCCTGCCTTTACGCTCTTGAGCTTGACGGTGCAGCCGATATCTCCGGCTTTCATCTCGGAAACCTTCTCCCTCTTCTTTCCTGCGGCAGCGTAGATAATGGAAACTCTTTCCTTGTCTCCTGTCTCAGGATTAACGAGGTCCATTCCCTCCTTAAGGGTGCCGCTCATTACCTTGAAGTAAGCAACATCTCCAAGGTGCTGCTCCAGAGCGGTCTTGTAGAAATAGAGAGCGGTAGGAGCGGATGAATCAACTTTAACTTTTCCGCCTTCCTTGAGCTCGTTGTCGTGCTCGCCAGGATTAGGAAGGGTGTTGATTACAAACTCCATAACTCTCTTTACGCCGATGTCTTTCTTTGCGGAGAGGCAGAATACCGGGAATATCTCGTCTGCAAGCATTCCGGCCCTGAGGCCTGAACGGATTTCATCCTCGGTAAGGGAACCCTTGTCGAAGAAGATCTCCATCAGCTGCTCGTCGTTCTCGGCGGCCTTCTCGATCAGCTCCTGCTGGAGAGTCTGAGCCTCGTCCAGAAGGTCTGCAGGGATATCAAGTTCCTCGCGTGTGCCGTTCTCGTCCTTGAAGCGGTACATCTTCATCTTGAGTACGTCTACAAAGGCGTTGAAATCAGCGCCAACTGCTACAGGGAACTGTATAGGAAGGATCTTGCCACCATATACTCCCTTGAGGCTCTCGATAGCCTGATGCCAGTCTGCCTTGTCGCTATCCAGCTGGTTTACAGCAATAACGATTGGCTTGCCGGCCTTCTGTGCCTGACGGATGAAAAGCTCGGTTCCAACCTCGACGCCCTGTGTTGCGTTAACCAGGACGATACCGCTGTCGCAAACTGTAAAGGCAGAATAAACTCCACCGACAAAGTCATCGGAACCCGGAGTGTCTATGATGTTGAACTTAGTGTCGAGATACTCGGTGTAAAGGAGAGTTGAGTAAATCGATCTCTGATAAATCTGCTCTATCTCGGTGTTGTCACTCATTGTGTTTTTGGCCTCGATAGAGCCACGGCGGTCGATGACCTTGCCCTCGAACATCATACTTTCCGCAAAGGTGGTCTTTCCGGATTTCGGACTACCCAGCAGAACGACATTCCTTACGTTTTTGGTTTCGTATGTCTTCATTGTTATTGATTTTTGTTTGCTTTTTTCAAATTCAAGACGCCAAAATTAAGAAAAAAAACGCCCCCTTCCTATAGAGTAGTGTCCAATTCCTTTGCGGCGCCATATGCCAAACGGACGAGAAGAGGATATTCGTTCTTTATCCTGATGTTTATATCCGGCTCAATATCTGACAGTTGAAATATCTTGACGTTGGACGTCCCGCATCTGGACGCAACATCTTTCGGATCAAGACAGCTCTTGCCGCAAATCAGCCAAAGATGTTTGTCTGAGGCGTCTATGCATTTTGCAAGGCTGGAACAGCATCCTCCCACCACCTTGCCCATAAGGCTCTGCGCATCCACGCTTCCCTCTCCGGTTATGACAATATCCGCCTCCGCGATTTTTTGGGAAAGCCCCTGAAGCTTTTCTCCGAAGAAGTCAAATCCTGATACCGACTCCGCACCCAGGAAATGCAGGAAAGCAAAGCCCAGGCCTCCGGCTGCTCCGGCTCCTGGGCAAAGCGCATCGTCTTTGGCAGTGGCTTTGGAAAGGAAACTGTTTCCTATTCTGCCGAGCAACCCCGTCATATCATTTTCCATCCTGTCCATCGCCTGCCTGTCCGCACCCTTCTGGCCCGAATAGACATAGGTTGCCCCGAGAGGCCCCAAGAGAGGATTGTCCACATCGTTGATTATGATGAATTTTGTGCGGGACAGTCTTTCTTTCATCGCTACGTCTTCCATTTCTTCAACGGAAGCAATTAGGGAAAGCGTGCCGCCAGTTGCCTTTACTCCGGAAGGAAGCCCTAGGCGGAATCCCATACCCTGGAGCATACCCGTTCCGCAATCGTTGGTGGCGCTGCCTCCGAGCCCCACGCAAATGGTTTCCGCTCCCCTCCTTACGGCATCCACAACAAGTTGTCCCAGACCGAACGTGGTGGTTTTGAGAGGATTTCTGAGTCCTTTGGGAACCATTTCAAGACCACAGATCCTGGCGCATTCTATAAATGCAGCGGGACCGGATGAAAGGGCGGAAGGCCCGTCGCAGAGCATATAGGAAGTCTCCACCTCTTCTCCAAGGGGGCCAATTGAGGAAAGGCTTATCTCCCGCGATGCGCAAAGTTTCCTGAAAAGAGCCGCGCTTCCGTCCCCTCCGTCTGCCATCTCCACCGTCTGTATATCCGAATCCGGCAGACATCTTTCCAGGCCCGCCTTTATCGCCGAGGCAACTTTATCAGAAGAAAGCCCTCCTTTGAACTTGTCAGGGCAAATGATGACGTTTCCTGTGCGGTTCATTTTTTTTTGACTAATTTTACGCATTGCAAGCCAAAGTTAGGAAATAAACACAAAACAATTTCAATATGAAAAAATTCAAACTCTTAGCCATTGCACTGATGCTGATTGTTCCTGTTTCGGCATCTGCAGACGAAGGAATGTGGCTGCTTCCGCTTCTTGAGAAGATGAACATCAAAGTCATGAAGCAGAACGGATGCAAACTCTCTGCAAAACAGATTTACGACATCAACAATTCTTCATTGAAAGACGCCATCATGATTTTTGGTGGCGGATGTACAGCTGAGGTTGTTTCCGGCCAGGGTCTGGTTTTCACAAACCACCACTGCGGATACGGCAGTATCCAGAAACTTTCCAGCACCGAGCACGATTATCTGAGAGACGGATTCTGGGCAATGAGCCGCGACCAGGAACTTCCTGCTCCAGGTCTGAGCGTAACATTCATAGACCGCTTCATAGACGTTACTGAGGCTATGCTCGAGGCAGAAAAGAAGGCAGAGGAAATGGGCGGAAGAAAAGGCGAGGGATATCTCAAGAACTTCCGCGATTCCATTACAAAAGATGCTGTCGGAGACGACAAATATCTTACAGCAAGGGTTGTATCCTTCTATGAGGGCAACGCTTACTACATTGTGGTTTCCAAGACATTCAAGGATATCCGCTTTGTGGGCGCTCCGCCTTCCTCTATCGGAAAGTTCGGCGGCGAGACCGACAACTGGGAGTGGCCGAGACATACCGGAGACTTTTCCGTATTCAGAATCTATGCAGACAAGGACAACAATCCTGCAGAATATTCAGAGGACAATGTTCCTTACACTCCGAAGAAGTTCCTGAGTGTTTCGCTGAAGGGCTACAAGCCTGGTGACTTTGCCATGATCATCGGCTTCCCTGGAAGCACCGACCGCTATCTGACAAGCCAGGAGGTTATTGACCGCAGAGATGCCGCCAACCAGCCAAGAATCGTTGCCAGGACCGCAAAGGAGGATGTCTGGAGAGCTGCAATGAGGGCAGACCAGAAGACCAACATCCAGTATGCCAGCAAGTTTGCCTCTTCTTCCAACTACCGCAAGAATTCCATCGGAATGAACGAGACCTTCGCAAAGCTCAACACCGCAGAAAGAAGGGCTGAGGAAGAGAAGGTATTCAACGATTGGGTTGCACAGGATCCTGCACGTCAGGCTGAATACGGTAACTGCGTCGAGGTTATCAACAATGCTGTTGCAAAGAGAAGCAAGCCATACGCCGCTCTCGTATATCTTATGGAAACCCTCAACAATGTGGAGGTTCTCCAGCCTGCATCAAGGGCACTGAGAGTAAGAAGTGAAGCTGACATCGAGACCTTCAAGAAACAAACTGAAAACTTCTACAAGGACTATTCTCCGGAACTCGACCGCAAGACCAGCAAGGTGCTGCTCAAGACCTTCAAGGAGAATGTAACGGAGCCATCATACATTCCTCAGTGCTACAAGACAATAGACGAGAAGTTCGGCGGGGATATCGACAAGTATGTTGACAATATTTTCGACAACACCGTATTCACCGACCAGGAAAAGGCCATCAAGTCTTTCACAGACACGACTTACGATCTGAGAAACGATCCGGCCGTTCAGTATCTCATGGAATTCTCCACTTCCTACCGTCCGATGATGGAAGAGGTTAACAAGGATTCCGAGGCGTTTGCAAAGGCAAAGAAAGCCTATATGAAGGGCCTTATGGAAATGAACGGTGACAACCCTATGTATCCGGACGCAAACTTCACCATGAGACTTACCTATGGAAAGGTTGGCGGATATGCTCCAAAGGATGCGGTAGAATATAATTACTACACGACCCTTGAGGGAGTTATGCAGAAGGAGAACCCGGACGATCCTGAGTTTGTCGTTCCGGCAAAACTTAAGGAACTCTACCTTGCAAAGGACTATGGACAGTACGCTATGCCTAACGGAGAAATGCCTTGCTGCTTCCTTACCAACAACGACATCACCGGCGGTAACTCCGGCAGTGACGTTCTCAACGCCAAGGGAGAACTCATCGGCCTTGCTTTTGACGGCAACTGGGAGGCAATGAGCGGAGACATCATCTTTGAGCCTAATCTTCAGCGATGCATCAATGTTGATATCCGCTATGTGCTGTTCATCATCGACAAGTTCGGCGGTGCGGGATATCTCCTTAACGAAATGGATATTAAAAAATAACAGGAATGATTCAACTGTCTCAGATTGAAGAGGCTCTGAACTCGGTTTTCCATCCGGAATATGAACGTTCCGTAATAGAATTAAGCCTTGTCCAGAACCTCGAATACAAGACGGATCCTAACGATGAAGACAATGCCGGAACCATAAGTTTCCGGCTTGTTTTCCATCGCAGCGACCCGATGGCAAACGCTGTAAAGGAAGCCTGTGAAAAGACTCTGAAAAAAGCCTTTCCTAACGCCAAGACCAAGATCCTTGTCCTGGTGGACACCAAGAACGCCACCGGCCATAAAAAAGGCGAGCTTGGCCGTGGAGACCTTGACAAGCAGGAACTTTCAAACGTCCAGAATATCATCGCAATAGCTTCCGGGAAAGGCGGCGTAGGCAAGTCTTCCGTTGCAGTAAACCTTGCAATCGCCCTTGCCCAGATGGGCTATAAGGTAGGCCTTCTGGATGCAGATGTATACGGCCCTTCCGTTCCGAAAATGACTGGAACGGAAGACGAGGTTCCTCCTATCACAAAAGCGGAAAGAAACGGACAGGAAAAGGATCTCATAGTTCCTATAGAAAAGTTCGGAGTAAAGTGGATGAGCATCGGCTACTTCGCGAAGCCGGAGCAGGCCCTGATCTGGAGAGGCCCTATGGCCTGCGGAGCCCTCAAGCAGCTTTCTTACGAGGTGATGTGGGGAGAACTGGACTATCTCCTGATAGACCTTCCTCCGGGAACAGGAGACATCCATATCACTATGATCCAGGAGATTCCTCTCAACGGGGCAATCATCGTGACCACTCCTCAGAAAATCGCCCTGGCTGATGTAGAGAAAGGCATCAACATGTTCCGCAACAAGGATGTCCACACCCCTATCCTTGGAATTGTTGAAAACATGAGCTGGTTCACTCCTGAAGAGCTTCCTGACCACAAGTATTACATATTCGGAAGAAACGGGGGAGAGGCTATGGCTGAAAAATACAATGTACCGCTGCTCGGCCAGATACCTGTGGTTATGGGCATTATGGAAGGCGGAGATTTCGGGCACCCGGCAGCCCTTGACGATGGAATCGTGAAAGACTGCTTCCACCACCTCGCCGAGCAATTAACCTAAAAAAGAGTAGGATCCGGAAGAAGGCGGAAGCTCATCCGGTGATATGGAGTCGGGCCGTATTTGGCTATGGCATCTCGATGGTCTTTGGTGGGATAGGCCTTGTTTTTCTTCCAGTTGTATTGAGGATAAGTTTCAGAGAGAGAGTCCATTATATGGTCTCTCTCTGTTTTTGCGAGTATAGATGCCGCAGCTATTGAAATGTAGGTGGCGTCTCCCTTCACAATGGTCTTGTGGGGGATGGTTTTCTTTTGGATTTTTGATGTATAGGGATGGAACTTGTTGCCGTCTGAAATGATATGGGCAAGAAGAAATTTCCTGTTCTTTTTCTTAAGCATCTTTTCAGCTTCGGCGATGGCTTTGTGCATCGCAAGGATGGAAGCGTTAAGGATGTTGATGCGGTCTATCTCATCTGCCTCAACTCTTGCAATCCCGTAAGCAAGAGCGTGTTCTATAATCAAGGGGCGGAGTTCCTCGCGTTGCTTTTCCGTAAGCTTCTTTGAGTCCGTAAGATGCGGATGGGTAAAAAGCGGATTGTCTTTATCGTCCAGCGGAAGGATTACTGCGGCGGCAACGACAGGTCCAGCCAAGGGTCCCCTGCCGGCCTCATCCGTACCGGCTTCAAAGACTCCCTCCTGATAGAACGGAAGCAACATTTTAAAGAGCGGAAAGAGCTGCTTTCACGACATCGGCGATGGCCTTGCCCTCGGCCTTTCCGGCCAGCTTCCTGGAAGCGACGCCCATAACCTTGCCCATTTCCTTCATCGATGTAGCGCCAACCTCAGCGATGATGTTCTTGATTTCGGCAGCAAGTTCTTCGGCGGTCATCTGTTTTGGAAGGAAAGCTTCCATAACCTTTGCCTCGGCGATTTCAGCCTCCGCGAGTTCCGGACGGTTATTTTGGATGTAGAGGTCAGCACTCTCCTGATGCTGCTTTACAAGCTTCTGTATGAGCTTGAGAATCTGGTCGTCAGAAAGGGAACCGTCCTCCTGGAGCTTTGCTCCCTCGGCGGTCTTTGCGAGAAGAATCTGGGACTTGATTGCTCTGAGGCTTTCCAGGCGGGTCTTGTCCTTTGCAATCATCGCCTGCTTGATGCCGTCCTGTATCTGTTTTTCAAGTGACATGGTCTGAGGTTTTATTTGTTTGAGTCTTTGTTGTAAGTGCTCTTGAGGAAGAGCTCGTCCATCTGGGCGTCATCGATTACGGACGGAGCCTCTGCCATAACATCACGTCCCATATTGTTCTTAGGGAATGCTATGTAATCGCGTATGGTCTCCTGGCCTCCGAACAGGGCGCAAAGCCTGTCGAATCCGAAAGCAAGACCTCCGTGAGGCGGAGCTCCGAACTTGAAGGCGTTCATCAGGAAGCCGAAGCGGTACTCTGCCTGCTCGTGGGTAAAGCCCAGGATTTCGAACATCCTCTCCTGAACCTTGCGGTCGTGGATACGGATGGAGCCTCCACCAATCTCGTTGCCGTTAAGCACTATATCGTATGCGTTAGCCTTAACTGCGGCAAGACCCTCCTTGTCATTCGAGAAGAACTTGTCCAGATCTTCCGGCTTAGGGGATGTGAACGGATGGTGCATCGCGTAGAATCTCTGGGTCTCATCGTCCCATTCCAAAAGAGGGAAGTCGGTAACCCAAAGCGGCTTGAATACATCGCCCTTCCTGAGGCCCAGCCTTGCTCCCATCTCCAGACGGAGGGTTCCGAGGGCAACCTGAGTCTTGTGCTTAGGACCGCACAGAATCAGTATGAGATCTCCCTTGTTTGCATCGCACTTGGCTGCGATTTCCTGTATCTGCTCCGGAGTGTAGAACTTGTCAATCGAAGACTTGACCTCGTCGCCGAGCTTTATGAATACCAGACCCTTGGCACCGACCTGAGGACGCTTTACCCACTCGGTGAGCTCGTCAGTCTGCTTGCGGGAATAGCCCGCGCATTCCGGAACAGCGATGGCTCCGACATACTCGGCGCTGTCGAACACCGAGAAGCCGTGGCCCTGAACGGTGGAGGTGATGTCGTGCATCTGCATTCCGAACCTGAGGTCCGGCTTGTCACTTCCGAAATATTCCATCGCCTCGTCGTAGGTGATTCTCTCGAACGGCTCGGTGAATTCTATCCCCTTGACGGCCTTGAACAGATGCTTTAAGAGACCCTCGAACATCTGCAGCACATCCTCCCTTTCGACAAAGCTCATCTCGCAGTCTATCTGGGTGAATTCCGGCTGGCGGTCAGCCCTGAGGTCCTCATCGCGGAAGCATCTTACTATCTGGCAATAGCGGTCAAAGCCGGAAACCATCAGAAGCTGCTTGAAAGTCTGCGGGCTCTGAGGCAGTGCGTAGAACTCTCCCGGATTCATTCTGGATGGAACCACAAAGTCCCTGGCGCCTTCCGGGGTGCTCTTGATAAGGAACGGGGTTTCAATCTCCATAAAGTCCTTGCTGTCGAGATACTTTCTTGTCTCGATGGCCATCTGGTGGCGGAGTTTAAGGGCTCTCTGAAGCGGACCTCTCCTAAGGTCCAGATAACGGTATTTTGCGCGCAGGTCCTCTCCGCCGTCGCTCTGCTCCTCGATTGTGAACGGAGGAGTTGCCGCGGCGTTGAGAACATTTATCTTCTCAAGTTCTATCTCAATGTCTCCTGTCGGCATCTTCGGGTTCTTGCTCTGGCGCTCCCTTACTGTTCCGACAGCCTGTATCACAAACTCCCTTCCCAGAGAATTCAGCGTTTCAAGGACTGAAGCGTCTGCACTGTCATCCGCAACAAGCTGTGTGATTCCATAACGGTCTCTCAGATCCACAAAGTTGAGGCTTCCCATCTTCCTTATTCTCTGAACCCATCCGGCAAGGGTAACTTTCTTTCCGGCATCGCTGAGCCTTAGCTCACCGCAAGTATTTGTCCTGTACATAAAATCAAAGTGTTTTTTGACAGCCCCAAAGTTACTGTTATTTTTCTATTTTTGTGCGGTAATGGGAAGAAACTCCGCACATAGGAAAACGGGCCCGAGGTTTGAGGGCGTAAGGGCAAAGAAGGCTCTGGGGCAGCATTTCCTCAGCGATGAGGATATTGCCATAGAAATTGTGGACAGTCTGCTGATTCCTGAAAGCGGGCTGGACGAAAGCCCAACCGTTGAAGGCGGAGTGAATGTGCTTGAGATTGGCCCCGGAACCGGGGTGCTTACCAAGTTCCTTCTGATGGACAAGAGGATAAACCTCCAGCTCTGCGAGATTGACACAGAATCCATAGACAAGCTCCGCGACCGCTTCCCGCAATTCCTGTACACGCTCCAGCCAAGGGATTTCCTGCAGACGGAACTGGAGGAAGTTTTCCCTTCTTCTTCTGACATCAAGCCCGGCACTAACGGAAACGAGGTTTATGTTATCGGCAACTTCCCGTACAACATTTCTTCCCAGATTTTCTTCAAGATCCTGGAAGACAAGGACCGCATAACGCAGGTTGTGTGCATGCTCCAGAAAGAGGTGGCTGAAAGGCTGGCCTCGGGTCCCGGGGGGAGAGACTACGGCATACTTTCCGTGCTGCTCCAAACCTGGTACGATATCGAGTATCTTTTCACCGTAGACGAGAGCGCTTTTGTTCCGCCGCCAAAGGTAAAGAGCGGAGTGATAAGGCTTTGGAGAAACACCAGAGAATCTTTGGACTGCGACTGGAACGCCTACAAGAATATCATCAAGACCACATTCGGGCAGAGAAGAAAGACTCTGAGAAATTCCATCCGCCAGATTGTTTCTCCGGATGTCATTTCACAATATGAAGAAGGCGCTCCCCTTCTTGACAAAAGGCCGGAGCAGCTTGGTGTGGAGGATTTCATTAACCTTGCATTAATCGCCGGGGAAAACAAACAATAATACTTAAAGGGCTATGGAAGGATTGAAGAGACTGGTAAAGAAGGGAAGAGTTGTCCTGATACAGCTCAAGGAAGGCGTTGTATTCACCTGGAACGAACTTAAGAACAATAAGTTCCGCACTTTCCTGTCTTTACTTGGCGTGAGCATCGGAATATTCACTATTGTAGCTATTTTCACTGCTGTCGATGCCCTGAAGACCAATGTCAAGAAAGGCTTTGAATCAATGTCCAGCAACATGGTCCAGATTTCCAAATGGCCGTTCGGTCCGGAAGACGAGGAAGGCAATGTGGTGCTGGACGGAAGCGGAGGCTTTACCGAATACCGCTGGTGGGATTATCTGAAAAGACCGGATATCACATACAACCATTTCAAGTTCCTTAAGGCAAATTCCAGGCTGGCCGAAGATTTTCTTTTTGTGTACAACGGAAGCGGAAGCGTCAAATACGGGCGCAATACCGCCAGCAATGTGGGGATATGCTGCAGTACCGACGCCCTTGAAATGATTCTCAAAATCAACATTGACAAGGGGAGGATGATAACAAGGTCGGAGTTTGAGGGCGGAAATCTTGTGGCGGTTCTTGGAAACGCTGTAGCATCTTCTCTGTTCCAGGAAGAGGACCCTATCGGCAGAGCCATAAAGGTCAAGGGCTATTCCTTTACGGTAGTGGGGGTTATGGAAAAGCAGGGGCAGAGTATCGTGGATATTAACGACACGGATGACGGCATCTTCATCCCATATCTTGCGGGAAAAATGGTGTTCGGCCTGAGGGAACCTGACGGAACTCTTAACGCCACGCCGAAGAAAGGCGTAACCAGCGAGGAACTTGCACAGGAACTCCGCCTGCTTATGCGCCAGGCAAGAAGAATCAGGCCAGGGCAGAAAAACGACTTTTCGGTAAACCAGATTTCAACCCTTACTGAAATGCTGGACAATCTGCTGGGAATTATAAGGACCGTGGGATGGATAATAGCCGCGTTCTCGCTTCTTATCGGAGGATTCGGCATAGCAAACATAATGTTTGTTTCCGTTAAGGAAAGGACCAAGATAATCGGCATCCAGAAAGCCCTTGGGGCAAAGCGATACTTCATTATGACACAGTTCCTTGCGGAGGCCCTCATACTTGCTGTCGCGGGAGCTCTTGTGGGTGTCCTTATGGTGGCGCTTATCCTCTGGATTGCACCAATCCCTGCCGAGTATGATGTTCATCTGACATTTGGCAACATTCTCTCCGGAGTGGCCATAGCTTCTGTCATAGGAATCCTCAGCGGACTGCTCCCGGCATGGAGCGCCGCCCGCCTCAATCCGGTGGATGCGATAAATTCCAAGTAATTATAATCCCAACTCTGATTTTAGGCTTCGGAGGAGGTCGAACGCCTGAAGCGGCGTCATGTTGTTGAGGTCTGACTCCTCGAGTTTTGTCTTGATTGCAGAAAGTGTAGGGTCATCCAGCTGGAAGAAGGAAAGCTGCATAGGATCTTCCTGTTTTCCCGGCGATTTATTTGTATTTGCCTTCTCCTGCTTTTCCAGTTTTGAAAGCATCTTTTCCGCAGAATCAAGGAGCGGTTCCGGCATACCCGCAAGCCTTGCCACGTGGATACCGAAACTGTGGGCGACACCGCCGGGTTTCAGGTGGCGGAGGAAGATGATTTCCTTGCCGGATTCCTTGACCTCTATATGGAAGTTCTTTACTCTCGGATAGATATCCTCGAGTTCGTTAAGTTCGTGATAATGAGTTGCAAAGATGGTCTTAGGATGACCTGTCCTGTTCTGGTGCAGATACTCTACAATCGCCCAGGCAATGCTCATTCCATCAAATGTGGAAGTGCCCCTTCCAATCTCATCCAGAAGCACGAGGCTCTTGTCCGTGATGTTATGAAGAATCGCCGAGGTCTCCAGCATTTCTACCATAAAGGTGGATTCTCCCTGGGATATATTGTCCGAAGCCCCGACTCTTGTGAATATCTTGTCAACAATTCCAATCTTTGCGCTTTTTGCCGGAACAAAGCATCCGCACTGCGCTAGCAGAACAATGAGAGCTGTCTGTCTGAGCAAAGCGGACTTACCGCTCATGTTCGGGCCGGTGAGGATTATTATCTGCTGGTTTTCATTATCCAGCATCAGGTCGTTGGCAACATATTCCTGGCCCGGTTCCATACGTGTTTCCAGCACGGGATGACGGCCCTTCTCTATCTCAATCCTGAGGGAGTTGTCAACACTCGGTCGGCAATAGTTTCTCTCCCTTGCAAGGCGGGCGAAACCCAGTAGGCAGTCAACCTCTGAAACGAAACGGCAGCATCCTTGGATGGCCGGTATATTCTTCTGTATTTCAACCACAAGGGAAAGGAATATCTTCTGCTCTATGGAAATGATTTTTTCCTCTGCGCCCAGAATCTTTTCCTCGTATTCCTTGAGTTCCGGAGTTATGTATCTTTCCGCATTTACAAGAGTCTGTTTCCTTATCCATTCCTGCGGAACACTGGACTTGTAAGTATTCCTTACTTCCAGATAATAGCCGAAAACATTGTTGTAGCTAATCTTCAGAGACGGAATTCCCGTCCTTTCGCTTTCCCTCTGCTGCATCTGCAGAAGATAGTCCTTGCTGTCCGTGGAGATTTTCCTGAGCTCATCCAAAGTTGCATCAACACCGGAAGCTATTATTTCACCTTTTCCGAAAACGGCCGCCGCATCTTCTTTAATTGTGGATGATATCAACCTGTCCAGAGCCTCGTATTTTTCAAGGTCTCGATAGAAAACACTTGCGGACGGTATCTTTCCCTCCACCGCATTTCTGCCTTCCGCCTTTTCAAGAGCCTCCGCAATTGGCTTTGTCTGGGCGAGAGAGCGGTGCAGCATAACCATCTCCCTAGGAGTAATCTTTCCTGTGGACGCGCGGGAAAGGATCCTCTCCATATCCCCGACATTTTCAAGAGATTGCCTGATGCTCTCCGATGTGTCCTGATGCTTAAGGAAAAACTCTACGGCATCATATCTCTGCTCTATCTTTTCAGGATCCAAAAGAGGCATCGCTATCCAGGAACGCAGCAGACGGGCCCCCATAGGAGAAACCGTCTTGTCCGCCACATCCATCAGGGAAACGCCATCTGGAGAAAATGATTGGAATATCTCGAGATTCTTTACCGTGAACCTGTCGAGCCAAACAAAATTACCACGGTCAATCCTTGAAATGGAATTTATGTGGAATGTTCCGCTCTGGCCTTTGATGGTTACGGCATCAAAGCTTGCAAGGTCTGAGATGCGGTTCTGTTCCAGATAGAAAAGCACAGCTCCGGCGGCTGTCTTTGCAAGACGCATTTTCTCGATGCCGAATCCTTTCAGCGCTTTCTGTCCGAACTGCTTTTCAAGTTTGTCGAAGCAGGCTTCCTCAACAAAAGCCCATTCATCCATCGGGGTTATGTACCAGTTCTGCCCGAACTGCTGGCGGAATCCGTCCTCATAACCTTTTTTCAGGAGCACCTCCTTAGGAGACATATCGCTGAGAAGGACATCCATAAAGTCCAGCTTTCCCTGGGCCACCTTGAACGTGCCGGTGGAAACGTCAAGGAAGGCCACTCCGCATTCTTCTCCCTCAAAGGCAAACGAAGCAAGATAGTTGTTGGATGTGCGGTCCAGAATATCGTCGTTGTATGCAACACCGGGAGTTACAAGTTCTGTTACTCCCCTCTTTACCAGAGTCTTGGTCATCTTGGGGTCTTCCAGCTGGTCACATACCGCAACCTTGTATCCTGCGCGTACAAGCTTTGGAAGATAGGTCTGCAGACTGTGGTGAGGAAAACCGCAAAGCTCCATGGAAGAAGGAACTCCGTTACTGCGCTTTGTAAGCACGATTCCAAGAACCTTGCTAACGGTGATGGCATCGTCTCCATACGCCTCATAGAAATCCCCCACCCTCATCAGCAGGACGGCCTGAGGATACTGTGCCTTGAACTGCACATATTGCTTCATCAGCGGGGTGTTCAGATTCCTTTCTCCCATACTGCAAAAATAACTATCTTTGAACATAAAATAACATCATAAACAATGAAAAAGTCTGTTTTCAATTCTTTCAGGAAGGGCGCAATGGTTGTTGCGGCCGCATTAATGTGTTCCATATCTTTTGCCCAGGTTCCCGTTGAGGATTATTCCGGCGGCATAGACAAGAATATAGGGAAGATTATGGACGATCTTCATGTTATCGGACTTGGGGTTGCCGTGGTCAAGAACGGAGAGATAATCTACAAGAACAGCTGGGGATACAAGAACCTGGAAACCAAGACTCCCCTGGCAGAGGACGACCTGTTCAGGATAGCTTCAATTTCAAAGTCTTTCACGGCCACTTCAATTATGCAGCTTGCGGAAAGAGGGCTTATAGACCTGGATGCAGACGTGTCTGACCTGGTAGGTTTCAAGGTAAGGAATCCGCGCTATCCTGATGTGAAGATAACTCCGGCAATGCTGCTGTCACACACATCTTCCCTTAATGACAGCGAAGGATATTTCAAGATGGACGTGTTTGATCCGTCAAAGAATCCAAACTGGGAAAAGGCATACAACGATTACCGTCCGGGAACAAAATATGAATATTGCAACCTTAACTACAACACGCTTGGAACAATTCTGGAAAGAATCAGCCACATAAGGTTTGACCAGTATGTTGTTGGAAATGTGCTGAAGCCGCTCGGACTCGGATATGCAGGATACTGGGTAGAGAGCCTGGACCAGAGCAAATTCGTTTCCCTGTACCAGAAAGACAAGGATGGTGTGTGGAAAGAGCAGCCGGAGGCATACGCTCCAAGAACCAAGGAGATAGCAAATTACCAGTTCGGTTATTCAACTCCTGTTTTCTCCCCGACCGGCGGAATGAAACTTAACCCTGTGGGACTTGCCAAGGTTATGATGATGCATATGGGGCTGGGAACTTCTCCTGAGGGTGTTAAAATAATGTCTTCCGAGAGCGCGCTTCTGATGCAGAGCCGCTTCACCGAAACAGGTAATGAAGAGGGCTTCCCTGGCGGACAGCCAGTTTACTATGGTTTTGCGCTGTGGAACAACAAAGACCTGATTCCCGGAAAGACAATGGTGGGACACACCGGAGGAGCTTATGGCGTTTTCACCATCATGGCATGGAACAAGGAGAGGACATTCGGTATTGTACTGATGACCAACGGAGTGGACGGAAAGAGAGAAAACGGTTTCATGGCTATCCACAACAGAGTGGTTAACTGCCTGTACCAGAACCTCATAAAAGGTACAGACGCGGATAAGTAAAAGATGAAAAAAGCGCTTGTCATCACCTATTACTGGCCGCCTTCAGGAGGCAGTGGAGTCCAGCGATGGCTGAAGACTTCCAAGTATCTTCCGAAGTTCGGATGGAGGCCTGTGATTTACACTCCGGAAAACCCGGACGTGAACTCTGTTGACGAGTCTCTTCTTAAAGATGTTTCTCCGGATCTTGAAGTAATAAAAAGAAAGATACGGGAACCGTATGCCGCATATAAAATCCTTACCGGAAAAAAGAAAGGAGAACACATTCAGGCAAACATAGTTTCAAGCGAAAAGAAAGGATTTCTCCAGAAGCTTTCAGGACATATCCGTGCCAACTGGTTCATTCCCGATCCAAGGATATGGTGGGTAAAACCATCTGTACGCTTCCTGAAGAATTATATTGAATCTTTAACTCCGGAGAACCGTCCGGATGCGATAATAAGCACTGGGCCTCCACACTCCATGCACCTGATAGCAAGGGAAATCCACAGAGTTTTCAATATTCCGTGGATTGCAGACTTCAGAGATCCCTGGACAAACATTTTCTATTTCAAGCATCTTGGGCTGAATGAAAAATCGCTGAGAAAACACAAGACCCTGGAAAGAAGTGTGCTTCAAGAGGCAGACAGGGTGGTTGTCGTTTCCCGGCAGATGAAAGCAGAGTTTTCCACTGGAGAATATGAGAAATTTGCAAGCAAGGTTTCCGTGATATCAAACGGATATGACCCCGATGATTTCTCTTCTGAGAAGAATCCGGAACTTGCTTCTGAAGAAAAGGAAATCGCCGAGAAAACAAACGGAAAATTTGTGGTTGCGCACACGGGTCTTCTGCCTAAAAGCGCGGATCCGGACAGGCTCTGGAAAGCGCTCGGCGATATGGCTAAAGAAGATGCTGATTTCAGGAACAATCTTCTGGTTGCCGTAATGGGGCAGACAGACGGATGCGTAAAGGAAGAAATCACGGAGAATAGACTTTCCAACAACTTTATTAACCTTGGATATGTGCCTCATAACACGAGCGTTGCGTGGATGAAGAGAGCCGATCTCCTTCTGCTTCCGCTGAGAAAAGAAAAAGAATCCAGGGCAATTCTTACCGGGAAATTTTTCGAGTATCTGGCCACGGGAAAACCTATTCTCGCCTTCGGCCCAACGGATGGTAACCTTGCTGAAGAATTGTCTGCAACCGGCAGCGGAATCATCTGTGAATTTGAAGACGAAAACGGCATTAGGAAATCTGTTGAAAATATCTGGACAAACTTCAAAAACGGAGAAATAAAACAAGAAGAAAACCAGACGTGCGCACGTGGCAAATTCTCCAGGGTAAAAGCATCTGAAGACTTTGCCGTAATGCTTGATGAAATAACGTTAAAAACCGAGTAGAATGAAAAAACTGCTTCCGTATATACTTGCCATTGTGGCGTTTATAATTGTCGGATACGCATACGCGCCATATACTTTGAGCGGAAAGGTCGTAAACCAGAGCGATATTTCTTCCTGGAAGGGAATGAGTCACGAGATTGTCGAGTGGAACAATTCCCATCCGGACGATCCCACATACTGGACAAATTCAATGTTCTCTGGAATGCCGGCAACCACGATTTCCGTCATCTATCACGGAGACATTACAAAGTATATTTATGACGCCCTGTTTGTAGGACAGCGGCCGGCAAGTTATCTCATCATCTGCATGGTAGGGGCTTTCCTTATGTTACTCGCTTTCGGAGTCAATATCTGGCTTGCGATTCTGGGTGCTGTCGGAGTTGCTTTCTGCTCTTATAATATGCAGATAATCCAGGTAGGCCACAACACCAAAATGGTGGCCATTGCATTCATGCCGTGGGTTATCGCTTCCATAGTCTACGCATACAGGAAAAACTGGCTGCTCGGGGCGGCTTTGTTCGGACTTGCCCTGAGCTTCCAGATCAAAGCCAACCATCCCCAGATCACATATTATCTGGCGCTCATTATTCTGGGGTTTGCGATATGGCAACTCTGCAAAGCTATCAATGAAAAGGCTATCGGAAAATTTGTCAGGACCTCTGTGGCAGTTCTGGTGGCCGGATTGCTTGGAATCGCGGCCAACACCAACCATCTCTGGCCTACCTACGAGTACGGACAACATACCATGAGAGGCGGCTCAGAGCTATCTGCAGGGGCGGACAATGGGGCGGACAAGGCTCAAAACGGGCAAAAGACAAGGAGCGGACTCGATCTTGAGTATGCCACCCAGTGGTCTTACGGAATAGAGGAAACCCCTAACCTTTTTATACCGGATTTCAACGGCGGAGCGTCCAGCGGACCGCTTACTTCATCGTCCGAGACATACAAAACACTTACCCAAAAGTACAACTATCCTGCCCGTGAAGCGGAGAAGGCCGTCCAGAACCTTCCGCTGTACTGGGGACCTCAGGCTTTCACCGCCGGACCTATGTATCTTGGCGCTGTCTTCATCTTCCTTTTCGTGCTTGGACTGTTTACCGTCAAAGGCGGTCTTAAATGGTGGATTGTGGGAGTCAGCGCACTGGCCGTAATACTGAGCTGGGGATACCATTTTATGGCCCCTACAAAGCTCTTCTTCGAATACGCTCCGATGTACAATAAATTCCGCACCGTTTCCATGATCCTGGTCATTCTCCAGGTGACCGTTCCGGTGCTCGGAATTCTGGCCGTAGACCGCCTGATAAACATGGACAGGGAGAAGGCAAAGAAAGGACTAATGTGGGCGACAATTATCACAGGAGGATTTGCCGCATTATTCGCCTTGATTCCATCTGTTGCCGGCAGCTTCTCCAACCCTTATGATGCCCAGATGCCTGGAGAAATTGCATCGGCTATTCAGGCAGACCGTGCGAGTCTTCTCAGGGCGGACGCTTTCCGCAGTCTGGTGTTTGTCCTTCTTGCCGCAGGAGCGCTGCTGCTTGCCATCTCAAAGAAGATAAAGAAAGGGTGGCTATACGCTTCGTTGATAGCGCTAGCCATCGTAGACCTCTGGACCATTGACAAACGCTATCTTTCCGAGAAGGATTTTGTCACCGAAAAGGAATTCACCTCTGTCCTAAACGAAAGATTTGCAGACCAATACATCCACGAGTATGACAAGGACCCGGACTTCAGGGTGCTGGATCTTACTGTTGATCCGTTCAACAACGCATACATAAGTTACCACCACAAAACCATTGGCGGATATTCCCCTGCAAAACTTCAGAGATACCAGGATCTGATAGACCGTTACATCCGTCCTGAAATGAGCGGAGTGATAAACGATATCAAGGGAGCGGAAACTTACGAGGAAGCTTCCTCAGCGATAACCTATCATCCTGTCCTGAGCATGCTTAACACCCGCTACTTCATATTCAACCCTGATATGGCTCCGCTTGTAAATCCTTATGCACAAGGCAACTGCTGGTTTGCGGACAATATCGTTGAAGCGGAAAACGCAGATGATGAAATCGCAAAACTCAAAAACATTGATCCGAGAAAACAGGCTATAGTCAGCAAGGATTTCATTGAAAAGAATCCAGGGCTGAAGGATATTCATCGCGGAGAAATGAAGATGGACAGTACTATGGTGGCTACCGTTGCAAACGACTTTGCTTCAATCAACCTGACAAGCTACGCTCCAAACAAGCTAACATATCATTACTCTAGCGAAACTCCGCAGGCTGCAATCTTCTCTGAGGTTTACTATCCAGGATGGAAGGCAACCCTTAACGGAAAAGAACTTGACATCTTCCGCGCCAACTGGATATTGAGAGGAGTCCTTCTTCCTGCCGGTGATGGAGATATAACATTCACCTTCCAGCCGGAAAGTTTCATCAAGGGAGAAAAATACTCTCTGATAGCCTCTATCCTTCTGATGTTGATGGTAGTTGCAGCTGTGCTTCTGTCGCTCAGGAAAAAACAGGCTGATTAAAGACCTATCAGCGAGTTGACTATAATTATCGCGACAATCACAGGAGCGATATATCTTATGAAAACCCGGAGCGTGCCAAGAAGCCACTTCGGGATTTTGTATCTGCCGCCGCTGGTGATTTCATCGTAGAAATCTTCCTTCCTGATTTTCCATCCGGCAAACAGGCAGACCAGCAGGGCGCAGGTTGCCAGGCAAATGTTGGACGATATATAGTCGAAGAAATCAAAGAAGGTGAAGCCCAAGATCTTGAAGCCGGAGAGAACCCCGAAGCTCAAGGCGCAGAAAACAGCGAAGACTGTCGTTACCCCAAGCATAATCAGCATGGCCATAAAACGGCTTTTCCTATATTCTTCTTTCAGGAACGCCACAACTGTTTCCATCAGGGAGATTGACGATGAAAGGGCTGCTGCAAAAAGTATGAAATAGAAGAAAATCGAAAGCACCCTGCCAAAAGACATGCCTTCAAAAATGTACGGAAGAGATATGAAAGCCAGTCCTGCACCTTCGCTCGGATTCATTCCTGCGGAGAAAACAGCCGGCAGGATAGCCATACCGGCAATCAGAGCGAACATCGTGTCCGAAAGTGTGGTTACTGTGGTGGTTTTCAACAGGTTGTCTTTTCTGTTAGCATAAGATGCATAAGTAATGATTGCACCGCAGCCAATGCTAAGACTAAGGAATCCCTGCCCCAGGGCGCTGAGTACCGTCCTGAAAGTAACCTTTGAAAAATCCGGTTTGAAGAGAAAGTTCAAACCCTGTTTTGCACCCGGAAGAGTCATGGCATAAACCATAATGAAAACTATCAGGACAGCAAGGGCGCTCATAAGATATTTGTTGGTTTTCTCTATGCCGTTCCTTACCCCGGCAACGATCACCCCCGCCGTGCACAAAAGGAACAATACCGTAAAGAAGACATTCTCCGTTGGAGAAGAAACCATCTTGTTGAATTCTGCGGAAAAATCAGTGGTTGATGTAAACACCATCCTTACCGATTTTATGAAATAGTCTATGGTCCAGCCGCCTACAACAACATAGAAAGACAGCAGAATTACACAGGTTATAACCGCCAGTGTTCCAGTGTGTTTCCACGCCGTACCGGGAGCCAGTTTCTTGAATGCCCCGAAGGTGTTGGCCTGACTGCGCCTTCCTATTACGAACTCGCATATCATTATCGGCATACACAGGAAGACGATGCACAGGAGATAAATGATTATGAAAGCGGCGCCTCCGTTTGTCCCGACAAGATATGGGAATCTCCAGAGGTTACCCAGTCCGATAGCGGAACCCACCAGGGCCAGAATAACTCCAAGATTACTCCTGAAACTATCTCTTTGCTTTTCTGTCATAAACAATAAACTGAAAATCTATGTTGTTTTCTCCGTCGTGAAGAACAGATGATTTCTCAATGGTTTCCCACTTGTCTTCTTCTATTTCAGGAAAGAAAGCATCTGCCTTTTCCGCCTTCGCAAAAATTCTTGTAATATAAAGGCGATGAGCATATTGCATCGCCGAGGCATAAATGCTTGCCCCGCCGATCACAAAGTAATCTTCCTTTCTTTTTCTCCTCAGCGACTTGAGCAATGTCTCAAGGTCTTCCGCCTTTTCAACATTTGGGTTGTTGAAATTTCCTGATCTTGAAACCACGATATTCTTTCTTCCCGGAAGCGGACGGCCTATGCTCTCGAATGTTTTCCTTCCCATAATCACGGGATGGCCCATCGTGACCCTCTTGAAATATTTAAGGTCCTCGCTTATGTGCCAGAGCAGAGAGTTTTCACGTCCGATGGCACCGTTTTCCGCCACCGCTGCAATAATTGAAATCATACGGCAACCGGGGCTTTAATTGCTGGATAAGGATCATATCCCGTGAGTTCAAAATCTTCGTACTTGAAGGAGAAGATATCTTTCTGGTCTCCGTGGATAATCATCTTCGGAAGAGCGCGCGGTGTCCTGGAAAGCTGCTCTTTAACCTGCTCGAAATGATTAAGATAGATGTGGGTGTCTCCTGTTGTGTGGATAAAATCTCCAAGGTCGAAATGCATCACTTTTGCAATCATCATTGTAAGCAGCGCATATGACGCTATGTTGAACGGAACACCGAGGAAAGTGTCCGCGCTTCTCTGGTACAGCTGGCAGGAAAGTCTGTTGTCCGCAACATAGAACTGGAACAGAGAATGGCAAGGAGGAAGGGCCATCCGGTCTATCTGGGCAACGTTCCAGGAAGAAATTATTATACGCCTTGAATCCGGATTGTTCTTCAGCATATCCATAACGTTCTGGAGCTGGTCTATTGTCTTGCCGTTTCCACAATCCCATCTTCTCCACTGCGCTCCGTATACAGGACCAAGTTCTCCGTTCTCGTCCGCCCACTCGTCCCAGATACTTACGCCGTGGTCTTTGAGATACCTGATGTTGGTATCTCCGTTGATAAACCACAAAAGCTCGTATATGATTGATTTCAAATGGACTTTCTTGGTGGTGAGCAGAGGAAAGCCATCGTTGAGGTTAAATCTCATCTGATGGCCGAAGATGCTCTTTGTTCCCACTCCGGTGCGGTCTTTCTTTACCACACCCTCATCCATAATCCTTCTAAGTAAATCCAGATATTGCTTCATAAGTACAAATTTACTCATTTTCTCTGCACCTTCAACAGGATTGGGAGGTGGTCGCTGGCCCCGGCGTTGAAGCGGGGGCCGATGAAGGTCCTTTTTGTCTTTTCTCCCAGATATTTTTTGTCTGTCTGCAGAAGGTGAGGATATGCTAGTATCTGGATTTTCCCGTTAATGGTTTTAGATACAAGAAACTGGTCCAGCATCTCCCAACGGCCTTTGTACTTGTGGGTTCCGGAGATTGCCGCATGGCTTCTCCCAAGGGAATCTTTAAGCCTCAGCGAGAGATTTTCAAGAGAGTGGTGGGGAAAGGGGCTGTCGTTAAAATCCCCCATAGCAACAATCTGTGCATTGGGATTGGCTTTCAGGATCGAATCAATATGACTGTTGAGAAGGAGTGCGGCTTCCTGCCTTCTTGGGGCGGATTTCTTTTCTCCGCCGAGCTTGGAAGGCCAGTGATTGACAAAGATATGAACAGTGTCCCTGAGTATTTGTGAATAAACCTTTGCGTAAAGGATATCCCTTGTCCTGAAAGAACGGATTCTCAGGAAGGCTGTGTCCAGGATTCTGATTTCTTCTCTGCGATACAGAAGCGCCACGTCAATCCCCCTGGGGTCTGGAGAGTCCTTGTGGATGATGCTGTAACCTAGTCTTGACAGCGGGGTGTCATAGAGAAGGTTCTTCAGGGTTCTGAGGTTTTCAACTTCGCAGAGTCCGATTAACGACGGGTATTCCCCTTCCTTGTCCTTGATCGCGATAATGGTTTTGGAGATAAGGTCTCTTTTTGCGCGGAAACGTTTCCAGGTGACGGCCTTTGGGTTTTCACTAATTGTCTCTTCCTTTGCAGGATAGAAGAAATTCTCAAGGTTCCAGAACATGACAATGAGCGTGAGAAGACCTGTGAGTTTGTCCATTTTTTCCGGCAAAAATATGCCGGATGGTTTCGGGGCGGTTGCCAAACGGTAAAATTTACGCTGTCCGCCCCTCTTGTTTTTCCTTTGCCTGGCTTTTTGCTAAATTTGCAGGGTTTTAAAACGATAACGACATGTCTGTAAAATGTGGAATAGTAGGCCTTCCGAATGTGGGGAAGAGCACGCTTTTCAACTGCATAAGTTCCGCCAAGGCAGAGGCGGCCAATTTTCCGTTCTGCACAATCAATCCACAGATAGGATCCACCGCGGTTCCTGACAAGAGGCTTGAGAAACTGGTGGAGATGGTACATCCGAGAAACGTGGTGCCGGCAACTGTCGAGATTGTGGACATCGCAGGTTTGGTAAAGGGGGCCAGTCGCGGAGAAGGGCTTGGAAACCAATTTCTTGCAAATATCAGAGAAACTGATGCCATACTGCACGTACTGCGCTGTTTTGACGACCCGAACATTGCGCATGTGGACGGAAGCGTGAATCCGGTCCGGGACAAGGAAGTGATAGATACGGAACTTCAGCTCAAAGACCTGGAGACTGTGGAAAACCGTCTGGCAAAAGTCGGAAAGCAGGCCAAGATGGGGGCAGACAAGGAAGCCCAGAAAATGTGCGCCGTCCTGGAAAGATACAAGGAAGTTCTGGAAAGGGGGGAGAATGCCCGCAGCGTTACCTTCGACAAGCCGGATGACATCAAGCTGGCAAAGAGCCTCTTCCTTTTGACAGCAAAACCGGTTATGTATGTATGCAATGTTGATGAAGCCAGCGCGGCTACAGGAAACGCATACGTAGACGCTGTGAAAGAGGCTGTTAAGAACGAGGACGCTGAAATTCTGGTATTGGCCGCTAAGATAGAGTCTGACATCGCGGAGATGGATTCCTTCGAAGACAAGCAGATGTTCCTTCAGGACCTGGGGCTTCAGGAAAGCGGAATAGTGCGTCTGGTGCAGAGCGCCTACAGGCTCCTTGGCCTGCAGACATACTTCACCCAGGGAGAGCCGGAGGTGCGCGCCTGGACTTTCAAAAAAGGCGACAAGGCGCCGCAGGCTGCCGGAGTGATACACTCTGATTTCGAGAAGGGGTTCATCAGGGCAGAGGTCATAAAGTTTGACGATTTTGTAAGATACGGAAGCGAAAGCGCCTGTCGGGCTGCGGGAAAATTGGCCACTGAAGGCAAGGAATATGTGGTTCAGGACGGGGATATTATGCACTTCCTGTTCAACGTATAGGTTTTTTTTATACTTTTGTAGCCCTTGTGCCCACGGGCGCAGGTACATTGTTAAGTAAACTTTAGAAATTAAGATTATATGGCAGTTCTTGAGAAAATGCGCAAAAGGATGGGAGTTTTCATTTCCATCGTTATCGCTATTGCGTTGCTGGCTTTCATTGTCAATCCGGATGATCTTCAGAGGGTGATGTCCATGTTTTCCTCAAAGTATGACGTAGGAAAGATTGCGGGAAAGAGCATTAACCAGCAGGAATTCAGCAGGAGAGTTGAGTATTACAGCAACATCGCCAAACTTACCGGAGCTGGTGAGGGAAACAGCGAGGAGCTCAACGAGAGGGTGAACAACGAGGCCTGGAACAGTTATATCGCAGACAATGTGATTGTTCCTGCCTGCGAGAGAGCCGGTATCAAAATCGGTGAGGGAGAAATTGAGGATATGTGCGGAGGAGTTGACATTTCACCTGTCCTGCTCAGCGAGGCGGCTTTCGTAGACGCTAACGGACAGTTTGACAAGAACCAGTTCCAGAACTTTATCCAGAATATAGACCAGGACGCTTCCGGACAGCTGGCTGCTTACTGGGGATATCTGGAGAACAACCTTATCCAGGAGAGGATGTTCACAAAATATGCGGCTATGATAGCCAAGGGAACTGTCGCTAACAAATTGCAGGTCCGCAGGGAAATCGCCGAGAACAACAATTCCTATGATGTGGACTTTGTGATCCAGCCTCTTTCTTACGAGAGGGACACTACCGTAAAGGTTTCTAACGAAGAGATCAAGAAATATTACGAGCAGATCCGTCCGGCTCTCAAGAAAGTGGAAACCAGAGACGCCGAGATTGTTGTTCTGCCGATAGAGCCTTCCGAGAAAGACGTAAAGGCCGCACAGGAAGAAATGGACAAGCTGTACGGGGAGTTCCAGACACTGCAGGACAGCGAGATGAAGGCATTCATTACAAAGAATTCCGACATTCCTTTCAATGACGTTTATTTCAAGAGCGATGAGCTCAGGCAGGTGTCTTCTATCCTTTCTGATTTTGTCGCAGAGAATAAGGCCGGTGCCCTCCTTCAGCCTCAGCATTACGACAACCAGTTTGTTGCCGCCAAGATCCTGGATGTTGCAAACAGGCCAGACTCAGTATTTTTGAAGTATATTCCTGCAGGAGAGGAAAAGGTTGCCGACAGTATCATCAATGTCTTGAAGGGCGGTGCTGATTTCGCCGAGGTTGCTTCACAGTATTTCCAGCCACAGAGAACTGCAGAACCTGGTTCTATCGGCTGGATTACAGAGACTGTCTGCTATGCAAACCTGCCTCAGGGATTCATGAAGGCGTTCACCTCCAAGAACGGTGACCTGTTCAAGGTTGAAGCCGGTGGATCCTATGTGGTTGCAAAAGTTGACAACCAGACAAAGCCTGTCAGGAAATCAAAGGTTGCCATTCTTTCCCTTAACGCATCTGCCAGCCAGGAGACATTCTCCAATATTTACGCTGAAGCCGGCAAGGTTCTGGACAACAGCGCAAAGGATATAAAGAAGATGGAGGATTATGCTCTGGCAAACCATCTTGACCTTGTTCCTGCCAACAGTCTTCTCGGCGGCGCCAAGACCATCGGAAGCTATGACAACATGAAAGAGGTCAGCCGCTGGATTTTCGACGCAAAGGAAGAAGCAATATCTGACATCATTACCGTCAACAACAAGTATTATGTCATTGCAGCTCTCAAGAAAATCCATCCGGCAGGATATGCCGAACTGAACGAAATGTCAGAGCAGATCAAGCAGTTCCTTACTGTTAAGAAGACCATAGACAATATGGCTAAAAACAGTGCGGATCTGGTTGGAGACGCTTCCTCTCTGGAAGAGATAGCTGATAAGCTTGCCTCTACCGTAAGCAGCATCAACGATGTAACATTCTCTTCCCTGAATGCAGGACAGCAGCTTGACCCAATGTTCATTGGAAACATAGCCAAGGCCGGAGCGGAAGGCAACAGGAACATCGTAGGACCTGTCAAGGGATCTCTCGGAGTTTACTGGTTCCAGATTAAGGACAGCAAGATCGGGGCATTCTACACCGAGAGCGACGCCCAGAACAAGAGCGACAACGCCGTTTACTCTATCATCAACGTTCTGCCTCAGTTAATGTGCAACGACGCAAACGTTGTTGACCAGCGTTACAGGTTCTATTAGAATGTCAGTTCAGGATTTTGACTGAGACGGTTTCAATCCTCTTTTTCGAAGTCTTGAGAACGGTGAAGGAGATATTCCCGATGCGGAATGTCTCCTTTTCTTTTGGTATGAATCCTATGTTATAGAGTATCAGGCCCGCAAGAGTTTCATAGGCATCGTCTTCGGGCAGTGAAAGTTCGTGTCTGCGGTTGATGTCCTTTACGTCGAGCCTTGCTGAGAAAACCCATTCCCTGTCAGATATCTTCTTCTCTATAAACTCGTTGCGGTCCAGCTCGTCTTCAATTTCCCCGAAGATTTCCTCTATCAGGTCTTCAAGCGTAATGATGCCCTCTGTTCCGCCATATTCGTCGTTGACCACGACAATGTTCTCTTTGCTGGAAGTCATCTTCTCGAGCAGGGACCTGGCATCCATATCCATAGCTACGTGGGCGATTGGCCTCAGGATTTCCGATATCGAGTTTTTCCTTCCCTGCAGAAGATCCTTGGACAGCACATAGCCGATGATGTCGTCTATGTTTTCCCTGTAGACAACTATCCTGGAATAGCCTGTGTCCACAAACAGGCTCAGCAATTCGTCTATGCTGTCCTCTATGTCTATTGCAACAATCTCCGTTCTCGGTATAAGGCATTCCTTGATCTTCGTAGACGAGAAATCCATGGCGTTCTGGAAAATCTCTATGTCAGACGGCACGTCATCCCCCTGTGCGTCTTCCACTTCCTCGCTGAGATTGAGAAGGTCCACGGTATCGAATTTTCCGTATTGCTGGGATGAAGCCTGGACAGCCTTGGGCTTCTTGCCTATAAGTAAATATGCAAGACGGTTGGTAAGCCAGGTAAGAGGATAAAGCAGGTAATAGAAAAAGAGGATTACCCTGTATAGGGACGAAAATACTTTGTTCGCATTGAGCAGACACAGTGCCTTGGGAAGGTATTCTGCCGTAACCATCACGATAACAGCGGCTATGACAGTCTCTATTATAATTATCAGCGATGTGGATGTCGTAATGTGGGCCATCAGGAAAGGATTCAGAAGATGCGCCGCCGCGATACTGTAGATAACGACAAAGATGTTGTTGCCCATCAGGAGGCTGCTTATCAGGTCGTTCTCGTTCCGGATGAAACGGTCCATCGCTATGGCATATTTCTTCCCCTCTTTTTTGTCCAGCGCCACTTTCAGGCGGTTGCAGTGCAGAAACGCCATCTCGTACCCCGAGAACAGGGCACAGAAGCAAAGAGCCACAATAACTATAATGATGTTGTAAATCATTATTTCCCGTCTTTTCCCTTAACTTTGAGATCAGCGTTAATCTTGGCCGGATCAAGTATAGGGCCTATAAAGTTGGCTGTGTCCACATACAGGGAGTCTTCCGCTATCCTGGTGAAGGAATCGAAAGGACGCAGGATCTCGGCGTTGCGGGCCTGTTCGTCGCTCTCCATTCCATAGCCCTGCATAAAGCCTTGAGGAGAAGACATCTCCACATAACAGTTAGTAAATATCTTGTGCTCGTAACGGTCCCAGTAAAGGGTGTCCGTCTTAAGAACCTGCCCGTTGATGTAATTGGTTATGACAACATTCCCGAAAACCTCCCAGGTTTCCGATTTGTCCTTGTGAACCGTATGGCGGGCCTTCTTGGCGCGGATACTGGTTTCGAGATTCCCGTCCTTGTATGAAAATACGTCAAATCCCGCCGGAAAGAGTTCGTAAGACAAGGTGTCGAATTCGTATTTTTCCATACGCGGAGCCTCAACCCTGAGAGACTGCTCTCCATTCACGCTCTGGATAGCCAGTATGCTGTCTCCCACCTGACGTGGTGCGGCGCTGATATCTATCTGGTCAGTGACCTCCGTCTTTGTGCTGCAGGCTACCAGCAAAGCGAAAGCAGCAGCAACCCAAAGGCGTGCTGCTGCCGATTCCGCTATATGACGGAGATTTCCGAACATAAACCCTTCCGATTACTTCAAAGTCCTTACGGTTGTGGAAGCGCTCATTCCACCGCAAGATATTGAATATCCCTTTCCGTCCGTAAGGTCATACATGAAGGCATCCTGTGCTGTAGGGAAATAGTTGCGGTATCTTGCAATGTTCCTGTCTGCCTCGGCTGCAAGAGAAGGATCCTTTGCCTTTGCTCTCTGCATATAGTCCGTAGCAACCCAGAATTTTGCCCTCTTTGCGATTTCGTCGCCGGCGCAAGGTGTTGCAGCCCAAATTGTTCCTATAAGCATTTCGGCCTTGCCGGCATACTTAGGATTGAGTTCCGCTGCCTGACGGGCTGTGGAAACCGCTGCTCCATACTGATGGTTGCCATAGTGGATGGTTGCAAGCTCGTAGAGGTAAGTTCCCTTGTCAACTCCTTCTGCAACATTGGTAGCTTCCTTCAGATAGTTCAGGGCCGTTGCCTTGTCTCCCTTTGAATTGAAGAACCTGTACAGATAGTAAGCTGTTCCTGCGGAAGGCTCGAGCTTGTACATCTGTGCAACAACCTTTGAGAAGAGGTCGCTTTCGGTACACTCGTTGCTGTTCAGGAGTCCGGATATGGTCTTTAGCATTGTCATATCGTCCTGATTCTGCTCAAATCTCGGGGTAAATACCTTTATGAGATTGTCGCAGGTTGCAACACCGGAGTTGATGAAAGCATTCTGAAGCATTGCCTCGGCGGCATCTATAGTGGTGTCCTCAGGCATTGCTGCGCGGCGTGCCTCGAAAATATCGTTATATTTCGAATAGAGGTTCATGATGTCCTCCTCGGTCTGTTGGCCTGCTGCGAAAAGCTCGGTTGCCTTGATCATGGAATTTACGACCAGTTCGTGGTCTGCCTCCGCACCGAATTCGGTTGCATAGGCATCCAGATTTTCGAATATTTTCTTTGCCTTGTCAGGATTCTGTCCGTAGAATACCATCATGTCGGAGAGTCTTCCCTCCTTTGCTTTCTTGGCATTCTTAGGGAAAAGCTGGGCTCTAGTCTCGGCCAGGATCAGGATAGAATCTATTATCTTGTCTCTGTCTGCCACGTCAGCAGTCTTGTTCAGGCGGCTGAGCAATATCTTCCTTCCGTTGATATAAAGGTTCTGGGAAACTTTGGCGGGGCAGAACTTCATAGCCTCCTTCCAGTAAGAATAAGCCTCGTCCATATTACCCTGTTTCAGGTAATCCTGATAGAAATTAAGGTTATTCACACATTCAGCGCTATCCTTGCCGAACCTGCCCTGAGCGGATATTTCTCCAGGAAGAAGAAATAAAGCTGCAGCCAAGAGATAAAGTGCAAATCTTAATTTTTTCATAGTAGCAAATATTTTTAGCAAATTTATAAATTAATCTAACTTATTGGTACTTCGGCTTCACGAACCATATATCGTGCAGGCTCAGGCTGAAGATGAAGTTCACGTAATTCTCTCTTACCAGGTTGCCTGTCTTTGAGCCTCTCTGTCCGAAATCCACAGCTACGTTGAACGAATTGTTCAGACGATATACCGGGAGGGAAACTCCGAGAGTGAAACCTATCTGGTTTATGCTCTTGCCGTCCAGGCTGACATATGTCTTGTCATAATGGAAACCGGCCCTGTATGTCATCCTTTTATAGTAGTACCTGATGTCATAGCGGTTAGGAACAAATTCTATTCCAGTCCTTATAGATTGCGCTGTCTGAGCCTTATAGCCCACTCCTACCGTTTGCTTGAATTCCGCCTTTGTCCAGTCCTGGCGTTCGTAATCCACACCGGCCATCCATTTTTCTCCCTTGCGCAGGGTCGCTCCCACGGAAAATGATGAAGGTATGTAAATGTTGCTGGCAACCTTGTTGAACTCTACCGTATCCTTGACCTCGCTGTCGTACACATAGGCATATCTTGTCATCGAGCCGTGCATCTTGTTTTTCATCCTGTATACGGCTCCAAGGACTAAAGTGTAATCTTCTGCCGGTTTATAGATTCCCTGCACGGCACCTTCCAGGGAGAACCCGTGAGGAGAATATTTCCATCCCGTCTGTACGGTACGCACTGCGGAAGAAGAGAAATATATGTCGCTATGGTTTGTCTGGGATCCGAAATAGTAAATTCCCTTCACTCCCGCGGACAGGTATTGGTTTATCTTGACCGCGCCTCCGACAAACAGCTGGTTGATGTTTCCGTTGCCGTATTTGGTGTAGCGGATATCTCCGTATCTGGATATCAGGACAGGATCCGTTTCCCCTGTCTGGAACTTGTAGCCCATATTCGAGTAAGGCATTATTCCCACCAGCATGGAATGCTTGTCCAGGATAGGGAAACTGAAAACGAAATTGTTTATATTGGCTGCATTATACGCTGACTTGGTATTCTGGTCTCTAAGGTACATGTTCTTGGAATAGACTCCCAGGTCCAGCATGAAGCTGAGCGTATCCCTTTCCGTAAGGGAGGCTATGTTCTTGAAGTTAATGTATCTCGGATCGCGGACTCCCATTCCTATTCCTCCCATTCCAAGGGTGGTGGCTGAATTGGAGCCGTGAAGGTCTCCAACACCGAAAAGGGAATACGGGGTAAAGGTGCCGAGCGCGTCTGTTTCCTGAGCATAGGCAATCTGGAAAGACAGCAGCGCCGCTATTGTCATCAAAATGGATTTTCTAATTTTCATCCTTCTTGTCCTTGTAATAATCCGCTATGTACGCAAGCCCCTGCAATACCATGTCCTGCGTAGCAAAAACGGTGTTCTTTATCTTGTGTGCAAAATAGAAAGAGTCTCCGCCCGTGAATATTATCGTATGGTGCGGATATCTCTTTATATATCCTTCAACTTCAAATATCAGACCGAATACCACTCCGGCACTCATTGCGCCGGTTGTCGTGACTCCGACAGGAGGGAATTCCTCGTCTGGGGTTATGAACGGAAGCAAACCAGTGAATTCGTTCAGGGCACGGAAACGGCTGCGCATGCCAAGGGAAATGTTTCCTCCGAGATAACGGCCGTTATGGTCTATGAAATCTATGGTCATAGCCGTTCCAAAGTCGAATTTTATACAGTCCTGACCCTTGAACATGCAGGCCACGGCCACAGCTGCCGCTATACGGTCAGCCCCAAGCTCCGTGGCGTCGAACCCGTAATCCAGATTCACCGGAAGTTCCGTCCTGTAGTCCAGCATTATCAGCCTCTTGCAAAGGGGTTTCAGGGCTTTCTCTACAGGAGCGTTAGCGGTGCGCACATTGCTTACCACCATTGTATTTACCTCATAGTCACCTGATTCTATAACGCTCTTAATATATTTCACAGCATCCCTTTCGGAAGAGCGGTGAAGTTTTCCCATAGTTCCGTTATAGTAGAAAACCACCTTGCAGTTGGTATTTCCAATGTCTATCAGAAGATTTGTTTCCATAATATACAGGCTTCAAATATAGTCATAAAATGAATATCATCTGCACTTGTTCTACTCGAGAGACTTCAATATGTCATAAGCTTTGCTTATGGAATCCACTCCGGAAACCCTCAGCCAGTACTTCGTATTGTCCTGGTTCGAGACAAGTTTTCCCCTGTTGCCCAGCGAAATCCTGTCTATCAGCCTCTGGAAACGGTCTGTCCTGTAATATGCTGATTTCTGGTCTGATATGAGATACATAAGCATTATTCCCTGCTTGATCACTATCTTTTCGAAACCAAGCTTCATGGCAAGGGTTCTCAGCCTTACCACATATGACAGCTGCACTACAGGTTCAGGCGGAGTGCCGAACCTGTCCTGAAGCGATGTCAAAAATGTTTCGATCTGCTTTTCATCCTTCATGGAATCCAGTTCCTTGTACAGGCGTATCTTCTCTGTTGTCTGTTCAACATAATCATCCGGAATATAGAGCTCCAGATCGGTATCCAACACACAGTCACTAACAAATTGTACATCCTCAGACGGATGCAAAGGAATGTCCTCTCTTTGGGAGTTAAGTTCCATAAAGGCTTCGTTGAGTATCCTCTGATATGTCTCGAATCCCATATCGGCGATGAAACCGCTCTGTTCGCCTCCGAGAAGATTGCCTGCTCCCCTTATGTCCAGATCCTGCATCGCGATATTGAATCCGCTGCCAAGCTCGCTGAAAGCCTCGATTGCCTTTATCCTTCTCTTGGCATCTTCGCTCAGCGATGACATTGGAGGCACAATCATATAGCAATATGCCTTCACCATACTGCGGCCCACCCTTCCCCTGAGCTGATGCAGATCGCTGAGGCCGAACATCTGCGCCTGGTTGATTATCATTGTGTTGGCATTAGGGATATCTATGCCGTTTTCAATGATTGTCGTGGATATCAGGACATCATAGTCTCCACGTATGAAATCCAGCATCCTCTCTTCCAGCTTTGACGGTTCCATCTGGCCGTGTCCGGTGACGGTACGTACCTGGGGACATACTCTCCTTATCATCTGTTCCACTGCACCTATATCCTCCACCCTGTTGTGGACAAAGAACACCTGTCCTCCGCGGCCAACTTCGTTCATAATGGCATCGCAGATTATATCCTCGTTGAAATCTATGATTTCCGTCTGTACCGGAAGACGGTTAGGCGGCGGGGTGTTTATTATGGAAAGATCCCTGGCGCCAAGCAGGGAGAACTGGAGCGTACGCGGAATAGGAGTTGCCGTAAGTGTCAGAGTGTCAACCTCTACCTTAAGTTGCCTCAGTCTTTCCTTGGCAGCTACTCCAAATTTCTGTTCCTCGTCTATGATCAGAAGGCCGAGGTCCTTGAACTCTATCTTCTTGTTCAGCAGACGATGCGTTCCGATGATGATATCCGTCTTGCCTTCCTTAAGGGAGGTTACAGCCTCCTTTATTTCTTTTGCCGAGCGCAGACGGCTTATATAATCTATCTTGACCGGAAATTTATCCAGCCTTTCCGTAAATGTCTTGTAGTGCTGCAAGGCAAGGATGGTAGTCGGTACCAGAACACATACCTGCTTGCTGTCACATACCGCCTTGAAGGCAGCCCTAATAGCCACTTCCGTCTTGCCGAATCCCACGTCTCCGCATATGAGGCGGTCCATAGGATTGATGCTTTCCATATCCGCCTTCACAGCCTTGGTCGCCGCCACCTGGTCCGGAGTGTCCTCAAACATAAAGGAAGCCTCAAGTTCATTCTGCAGATAGTTGTCGGCTGAAAACGCGAATCCCCTGGACTGCTTCCTCTCAGAATACAGGGCTATGAGGTCTTTAGCTATGTCCTTGATCTTGGCCTTTGTAGCCGTTTTCAGCTTGTTCCAGGCACCGCTTCCGAGCTTGTATATCTTTGGCGGAACACCATCCTTGGACTTGTACTTGGAAATCTTGTGCAGACTGTGCACGGAAACAAAGATCACGTCCCCGTCTCGATACATAATCTTTACAGCCTCCTGAACCCTGCCTCCTATATTGGTCTTGACCAGTCCTCCGAAAATTCCGGTACCGTGGTCTATATGCACTATGTAGTCACCAACGTGATATCCGTTCAGATCCTCAATGGCAAGCCTTTCGCTGCGTTCTACCTGACGGCGGAGCTTCACCCTGTGATATCGTTCGAAAATCTGGTGGTCCGTATAAAGGCATATCCCTGCATCCGTACATACAAACCCTTCGTGAACGGAACAGTCAAGATGTTCAAATTCCGGATATCCGTCCTTCGCTATATGGGAAGAATCCCTGAAAATACTTCTGATCCTTTCTGCCTGGTCTTGGGACGGGGAACTTATATAAACCGTGTATTTTTCTGAATTCCTTTTCCTTATGTCATCTGCCAGAAGAGAGAAATTCTTGTTGAAAGACGGCTGCGGAAGACAATTCACACTTACCGTTTCCTCAGCGGTGTCTGCGTCTTTTCTCTTTACGCTTCTTCCATTCAGCGATATGACTTTGAAACCTTCCCACATCGCCGAGAAATCTTCAAAGGTATCGGACCATACTACACAGTTCTGCTTTCCTATATAGTCGAATATGGTCTGCCCTCCGTAAGCCATGACGGAAGACGGTTTCTGCATATCCGGAAATATCTCCACGCTGGAAACTTTCTCTGAAGATCTCTGGCTCGAAACATCGAACTTGCTTATTGACTCTACCTCGTTTCCGAAAAAGTCTATCCTGTAAGGAACATTGTCCAAATAAGAGAATATGTCCACTATTCCTCCGCGAACGGCAAACTGTCCCGGTTCGCTCACAAAATCCACCTTTTCGAATCCTGCGGAAAACAGTTTTTCCTTCAGGCCTTCAAAGTCAACATTCAGGCCTTCTTCCAAACAAATCACACTGCCAGTCACCGCTTGACGGGTCACGCACAGTTCCTTCACCGAATCAGGAAACGCAACTATCGCAATATCATCTCCTTGAGAATCAAAACCGTTTATTGCACTGAGAGTTATGCTTCTCTGGACCTTGTTGGAAGAGTCTTTTATTGTGACTATCTTTGAAGTTGAGGAAGCGGAAGACGGAAAGTAGAGAACCTGTCCCTTAAATGAGGAATAAAGGTCTCCGCACAGATATTCCGCGCCTTCCTTTGTGTCCGAGATTATAAGATGGATATGCTTTGAAGAAGCTAAAGTGATTGCGGAAGACAACACTATCCCCTTGGAAGATCCGAAAAGTCCCTTTATGCAAAGCGAGGAATTATCCCCGTCTATGAATGAAGAGATCTTGCGGACAGCTTCCAAAGAACTGAATTTTTCCGCTATGCCCTCCATCTTTCCCATCGAGGATGCAAAGTTATTAAATATGTTCTTATCTGTGTTGATAACTTTGTTGAAAAGGAGATGAAAGGGAAAACGGTGCAAAAAACCGGTTTTTCCCCACATGGTAATCAAAACCATATCAACATCGCCGAGTCATATAAAATGGCCTTCCAGATATCCAGAAGGCATATTTATTCCTGTTTTCAACAATTTCCACAGGTAATAACAAATATCAAGTAATCTTTATAAAATAAATGATTGTTATAGTATCGCTTGTGTAAAAAAGGTATCTTTGCCTATATGATATCGGACAACCAGGAAATAGAGAAATTCAATCCGCGGGAAATAGAGCCGTCTTCAGACAGGGAGATAGAGTCTCTGGTGCGGCCTAAGGAGTTTGAGGACTTCTCCGGCCAGGAGAAAGTGGTGGAAAACCTGAAGGTATTTGTGAAGGCTGCCAAAATGAGGGGCGAGAGCCTGGACCATACGCTGCTGTTCGGTCCTCCGGGTCTTGGAAAGACTACCCTTGCAAACATAATCTCCAACGAGATGGGAGTGGATATGAAAGTCACTTCCGGCCCTATCCTGGACAAGCCGGGAGACCTTGCCGGTCTTTTGACTTCCCTTGAAAGCGGAGACGTGCTTTTCATAGACGAGATTCACCGTCTTCCAAAGATCGTTGAGGAATATCTTTACTCCGCGATGGAGGATTTCCGCATAGACATTATGATAGACAAGGGTCCGGGAGCAAGGAGCGTTCAGATCACTCTCAATCCTTTCACCCTTGTTGGAGCAACCACACGCAGCGGACTTCTTTCCGCACCTCTTAGGGCAAGATTCGGAATAAACTGCCATCTGGAATATTACAACACTGATACCCTTAAGAAAATTGTAAAGCGTTCCGCAAAAATCCTGGATATAGACATAGATGACCAGGCTGCCAAGGAAATTGCCTGCCGTAGCCGCGGAACTCCACGTATAGCTAATTCACTGCTCAGGAGAGTAAGGGATTTCGCCCAGGTAAAAGGCAACGGAGACGTGGACCTTGAAATCACAAGATATTCCCTGGATGCCCTCAATATAGACAAGCGCGGACTTGACCAGATGGACAACAAGATTCTGTCCACAATAATATCCAAGTTCAAGGGCGGACCTGTCGGCCTTACCACCATTGCAACAGCAGTCGGGGAAGATGCCGGCACCATAGAGGAAGTCTATGAACCTTTCCTTATCCAGGAAGGCTTCATAAGAAGAACTCCGAGAGGAAGGGAAGTGACTGAACTCAGCTACAAACATCTCGGAATCTCTCCTTACAGAGACCTGTCATTATTCTGAAAAGCATAACCCTATAAAAATATCTGTACCGATTATGAAAAAGCTTCTTGCAATTATCCTTATATCTATGCTCAGTGTAGATGTTTTTGCCTGCACCTCAGCGATATTCACCGGCAAATGCACAAAGGACGGAAGACCTCTCATGTGGAAAAACCGCGATACCGGAGAACTCAACAACCGCCTGGAATACATAAAGGGAAAGAAATATGGCTTTGTGGGCCTTGTGAATTCCCCGCATAAGGGCGGAGAGGTATGGGCAGGAAGCAACGAGGTTGGATTCTGCATAATGAACACCGCCAGCTACAACCTTGCGATTCCGGAAGAAAAGGATCTTCAGGACGGAGAAGGAACTTTGATGTACAAAGCACTTGCAATTTGCAGAACCCTCAAGGATTTCGAGAATCTTCTGGATACCATCAGAAAACCTCTTGCCGTTGAAGCCAATTTTGGAGTAATCGATGCAGAAGGCGGAGCTGCTTATTATGAGGTAAATACAAGAACTTGGGTAAAATTCGATGCAAATGATGAGAAACTTGCTCCTGAAGGCTATCTTATCTGGACCAACTATTCCAGAAGCGGAAAGGAAGACAAGGGTATGGGTTATGTAAGATGGGGCAACGCAACGGATATTGTTGACAAGGCATACAAGGAAGGCGTGAAGTTCACCCCTGAATGGATAATGGACCAGCTTTCAAGATCCTTCTACCATTCCGTATTAAAGGCAGACTTGAGAAACTCAGATATCGCCGAGAAAACAAACGGATGGTTTATGGACCAGGACTTCATCCCGAGAAAATCCACAAGCGCCATTTCCATCTTCCAGGGCGTGAAGGAAGGAGAAGATGCAGCCAATACAATCTATTGGTGCGGAATGGGTTACGGCCCTCTCGCAGTAATGGTTCCGGTATTTATGAAATATCCTAAGATGATTCCTTCCACCCTGACCAAAGGTTCATCCAAGGTAAAAAAGAACAACTGCTGGGTATGTGACCAGGTACTTAATCTGAAGAAGGAACTCTTTCCTATCACAAGAGGCAACGGCAGCAAGTATTTCCACTACGGAATTCTCTATAACAGTGAAGGAACCGGTTATAGCCAAAAACTTAAAATCGCAGAGAACAAGATACTTGAAGAATCAGAGCAGATAATCGATGACCTCCGTGCCGGCACTCTTGACAAAAAGCACCTGAACCTCTTCAACAAGTACATAGATGAAGTCCTCCGCTCCGCCTATCAGGGACTGAAATAATCTAGTAGATTTTCAGCGGTGTCAGATAGAAATTCTGGGCATCGCTTTCTCCGGTTACGGTTATCCTTACACTTTTTACTTTAGTGTTCGGAGTAAGCACAATACGGCTGCAGTCAACCTCTGCTTTGCCCTTATAGTTAACTCCATCTTCCGAGTATTCCGCATAACCTTCCGTAAGACCGTAGAAATCCACGTTTGACCTTCCTGTAAGAATGTCTATTACAGAACATTCCACAGGCTCGTCGAATATGAATGTAATGTAATCTCCGGCCTTTGCCCTGCCTTCAAACCTGCAGTATTTCTTCTCCTGATATTCTTTGAGAATGCTGAGGTTCTTCTCGGACACTTTCATGTTAGTCTCGACAGTAAAATGAGGCTGGATGACAAATGGCTGAAGTGGCACGTTTGAAACCGCAACTCCAATGGAATGAAGGGTATCGGAAGCGAATGTAGCAAATCTGTAATTTGCTATGTTCTTGGTAATTATAGGCTCGGTATAAACATACTTGTAATTGGTTGTATCCTTCTGTCCTCTGATACCGTCTGTTGCTGTCCAAGGAGAGACAATGGCGTATCTTACAACCGCTCCTTCATACGGAGGAGTAACGGTAATCTTGTAAGGACGCATGTAAGACTCGTCTCTGAGCACATCTGTTTTTGTATATGCAACACGTTCCGCTTTTACTTCCGGATATGGAACCCTGAATCTTATTCCCATATTCATCAGCCTTGCAAAATGAGCCTGTGTAAGACGGTCATAGAAATACTTGTAGTTTGCCGCACTGTCAGCTATTGTCCTGGAAGTTCCCCATCCGGTTTCCGCCAGGGCGCAAATCCTAGGGAACATCTGGTATTCCACAAAATTCTCAGGACGGTTTCCTAGTTCTTCCCATAGTCCTGCCTGAATTCCCACCACGTGTCTTTTTGCAAGTTCAAGGTTGGATGCCGCCTTTCCACTGTCCGGTCCCGCTGCCGCAAGTGCGATAGGATCGTATGAATACATAACATCCAGCGGAATAACCCTTGCCCAGTTATGGCCTCTTTCCAGCGGAGACTGCTGCATGTCAAGATACACGTATTCAGCGGCCTGCATCACACAGTCGAATCCGTTCTGTACAGCCATCGGCCCCCACTTTTTGCTGTGCCATACATAGATGAGAGAATTGTCCTTTATGTCTTCCGAGTACATTATCTCTTCCCATCCGGCTATCTTCTTTCCGTACTTCTTTGCTATCTGATTAACCCTTGACACGAAATAGAAATGCAGCTGCTCGGTATCAGTCATTCCCATCTTTTTCATAAGAGCCTGGCAGTCAGGGCATTTTTCCCAGTTGAAGCGGTTGACCTCGTCTCCTCCCATATTGATTATTCCGGAAGGAAACATCTCCGCCATTTCCTTTATGATCTTCTCTATAATTTCGTAGTTGCTCTCCTTTGCCACGCACCAGATTTCACGACTGTATCCAGTTTCGTTCACCGATGTGTCTTCAGGAAATTCACAGAGAATTTCAGGATAGCTAGCGGCAATTGCGGCACTGTGTCCAGGGGTCTCGATTTCAGGAATTATCTCGATGTTCCTTTCAGCGGCATACTTTACTATATCCTTGATTTCCTGCTGGGTATAGAATCCTCCATATCTTTTGTTCCCGGATCCGAAGCTTGACGGAATCACTTCACCCGGTCCTCTCCAGGCACCCTTTTCCGTAAGCAGAGGAAGAGACTTTATCTCAACTCTCCAGCCCTGGTCATCCGTAAGATGCCAATGAAATTTGTTGAGCTTGTGATATGCCATCCAGTCCAGCACCTTGTAGATATCTTCCGCTGGTCTCCAGGTCCTGGAAACATCCAGTTCAAAACCTCTGTAACTGAATTCAGGACAATCTGAGAATATATTGGCAGGAATAGTATAGCTTTTTATAAATTTTTTATTTTCAAAATTATATACTTGAGGAGGCAATAATTGGAGAAGGGTCTGGATACCATTAAAGAATCCTCCGTATGTCTTTGCATCTATAATAACTACATTATCCAGACAAAGAAAGTTGTAGAAATCTTTTTTCTCTGCAGATTTAATTCTTTGTATTATTTCATCAGAACATCCTGCTAAACATAAATGACCGTCATCAAAATCTTCATTGTGAAAAAGAAGGATAGCATTTTTATACTTATACTTTTTTTGAAGTTTTTCATCAATAACCTTTGGCTTTTTACCCAACAGATTCTTTATATGCGAGGCAAGATAGTCGCCGAGGAATTTGTCATCGGCAATAATTACCGTGTTTTTGTCAAGAACAAAAGCTTTTTCCCCAACAAGATTTCCATTGAATGTTGGTTGCGGTATCAGTTGGGTGTATGGATTGTGCTTGTCAAACTTGTTTTCCGTTGTCTGGGCTGAAAGAAGCTGCGGGGCAAGCAATGCGGCCGCAACGGCGATTGATATGATTAACCGTCTGGAGAGCATAGGTATCTGTCGAGATAAAAATTGAAAAACTATTTCTTTTCCTTCTTTACAGGCCTGTTGTCAAAGTGGCCGGTGTAGTTGATGAAGTCTCGCCACTGGCTATCTACCTTGATGTAAGCCATACCGTTGGTGTAGGTTTCTATTGTAACGTAAAAGATTTCGGAATTATAGCGGTTCTGGAAGGAGAATTCCAGAAGTGCATAGCATTTCCTTCCTCTCGGATTCATCGTGGTCTTAACGCTTACCGGTACATTATCCGCATCAACGGCTATGGCATCCTCGTTAGGGAAAGAAGTTTCAACTCTTCCCATATATGGAAGATAGCACTTGAGCAGGCCGTCCTTTATGGAGATGCTGTAGCCGTCCATGGTTTCTTTCTGAGGGAAAGAGCGAGGCTGGATGCGGTCTATCACAATGTAGATGTCTCCGTTCTCTATGCCGTTGGTAACAAGATTGGCAGTTTCTTCCTTTTCTTGAGGAGTCTGTGTAAAGGCTCCGCAACCAGCAAACACGAATGCAGTTGCAATCAGAGCCAGGAATGTGGTTTTGAAAGTTTTCATATAGTTTTCTTTATTCTGTCAAAGGATTGGCTTCTTCGGGATAAGGTCTTGTGTCAACCTCTCCCTCGTAAGATACGGACTCGAATCCCGGAACTTCAACCATAATGTAAACCTTGCCGGAAGGATAGACCTGGATGGTCATTGTTACCTGGATTGCCTGAGCGTCCTTATCGGTATCGTTATTCCAGAAGATGCTTTGGAACATATAGCTTTTCTGCTTTTCGCTCCAGCCGCCGAAGATGGTGGTGATCTGGTTGTTGGCTATGATACTGATGTCTGTGTTTGCTAGACTGTAGGCCTGTCTGGACTTTGTTTCAGCAAGGCCGGTGAAAGGGAGGCAGCAGGAAATGCGGTCCCTCTTGAGGTCTATGTAGTATTCAGCGGTTGCTGCGCTTATAGTCTGGTAGTTGAAATTGAAGTTGTTGTTCTTGTTGAAGCTTCTCGTGATGAAGATGAAAAGATCTTTCTTTTGGGCTCCGTCGTTGGTAATCTTGGCAATGCGCTCTTTCCTTTCCTTGCTGGATTCTTTCTTTTTCTTCTGCGAATAGGATGGAACGCAGATCAGGACAGCCATCAGAAGGCACATCGCGATGGTGAAAATCTTTTTCATGACAGGAATCGTTTATTTCTCTGTTAATAATTGTTTTCTTTGGTTTATGGCTTTTTAGGTCTGCAAAAATTGCTCCCGAACAAATATAATGATTTAAACCTTTGAAATCACGGAAAAAGTGGTTAAAATTGTAGATGTTTTCAAAGATTGCAAATTATTAATCTAAAACAAATGTCAGATACAAAACTTATATCCCATATTCCTGACGGTCCTCTGTCGGAAAAATGGAAGAAGCGCAAAGCGGAAATCAAGGTTGTAAGCCCGGCCAACAAGAGAAAACTTGAAATCATAGTTGTGGGAACCGGCCTTGCAGGAGCGTCCGCCGCAGCCTCTCTCGGAGAGATGGGTTACAATGTAAAGATCTTCTGCATCAGCGATTCCCCAAGAAGGGCTCACTCTATTGCAGCCCAGGGCGGTATCAATGCAGCAAAGAACTACCAGAACGACAATGATTCCATCTATCGTCTGTTCGTTGATACGGTAAAGGGAGGAGACTTCCGCAGCCGCGAGGCAAACGTGTACCGTCTTGCCGAGGTGAGCAACCTCATCATAGACCACTGCGTTGCCCAGGGAGTTCCTTTCGCAAGGGAATACGGCGGACTGCTTGCCAACCGTTCATTCGGTGGCGCACAGGTAAGCCGTACCTTCTATGCCAGGGGCCAGACCGGACAGCAGCTCCTTCTGGGCGCATACGCATCCCTGAACAAGGAAATCAAGAACGGAAGCGTAAAGAGCTATCCAAGGCACGAAATGCTGGACCTGGTACTTATCAACGGCCAGGCAAAGGGTATCATCGCACGTAACATCGCAACCGGTGAAATAGAGAGATTCGGAGCTCACGCAGTCGTAATCGCAACCGGAGGCTATGGAAACGTTTACTTCCTGTCCACCAACGCAATGAACTCCAACGGTTCTGCAGCATGGCAGTGCTACAAGAAGGGAGCATACTTCGGAAACCCTTGTTTCGCGCAGATCCACCCTACCTGTATCCCGGTACACGGCACCCAGCAGTGCAAGCTCACCCTTATGAGCGAGTCTCTGAGAAACGACGGCCGTATCTGGGTTCCAAAGAAGATGGAAGATGTAATGAAACTCCGCAAGGGAGAGATCAAGGCATCCCAGATTCCTGAAGAGGACAGAGACTATTATCTGGAAAGAAGATATCCTGCATTCGGAAACCTTGTTCCCCGTGATATCGCTTCACGCGCCGCAAAGGAAAGATGCGACGCCGGATATGGCGTAAACGAGACCGGAAAGGCCGTGTTCCTGGACTTCAAGACCGCTATCGAGCGTCTTGGAGAAGACAAGATCAGGGAGCGTTACGGCAACCTCTTCCAAATGTACGAGGAAATAACGGATGTTGACGCCTACAAGGAGCCGATGATGATCTATCCTGCCATCCACTACACAATGGGAGGACTCTGGGTTGATTACGACCTGCAGACCACCGTTCCGGGCCTGTTTGCAATCGGCGAGGCCAACTTCTCAGACCACGGCGGAAACCGTCTCGGAGCTTCCGCTCTGATGCAGGGTCTGGCAGACGGATATTTCATCCTGCCTTACACCATCGGCGGTTATCTGGCAAAGAAGATCCAGGAGCCTAAGACAGACATCAACGCACCTGAGTTCGACGAGGCTGAGAAGGCTGTCAAGGACCGCATCGCAAAACTCTTTGCAATCAAGGGAAAGAAGTCTCCGGACGAAATCCACAAGGAACTTGGAAACATCATGTGGGAATATGTCGGAATGGGACGTACCGAGGAAGGCCTCAAGAAGGCTATCGTTGAAATCAAGAGACTCAAGGAAGAGTTCTGGAAGAACGTTTACGTTTCCGGTGAAAACGGAGAGTTCAACCAGGAGCTCGAGAAGGCTATGAGACTTGCAGACTTCTTCGAGATCGGTGACCTTATGGCCCGCGACGCCCTCAACAGAAGGGAGAGCTGCGGAGGCCACTTCAGAGAGGAGATGCAGACCGAGGAAGGCGAGGCCAAGCGTGACGACGAGAACTTCATGTATGTTTCAGCCTGGGAGTACAAGGGAGAGGACCAGGAGCCTGAACTCCACAAGGAACCTCTTGTATATGAAGGAATTAAAGTAGCAACCAGAAATTATAAAGACTAGTCTATGAAATTCACTATAAAAGTTTGGAGACAGAAAAATGCCAAGACAAAGGGGCATTTCGAGACTTATAAGGTTGACAACATAAGTCCTGATTCTTCTTTCCTTGAGATGCTTGATATTCTCAATGACCAGCTTGTCCACCAGAACTCTGATCCTGTTGCTTTCAGCAAGGGGTGCCAGGGTGGTGAGGCTTGCTCAGGCGAGAAGTACAAGGAGGCTAAGGCTGCCGGAAAGGCACTTCCTATCAGCTTTGACCATGACTGCCGTGAGGGTATCTGCGGAGCCTGCTCCCTGTATATCAACGGAAGGGCACACGGTCCTGAGAACGAGGTTACTACCTGCCAGCTGTTCATGCGTAAGTTCAAGGACGGCAGCACTATCACTATCGAGCCTTGGAGAAGCGCAGCCTTTCCTGTAATCAAGGACCTTGTGGTAGACCGCAGCGCTCTTGACAAGATTATGCAGGCTGGAGGATTTATTGATGTAAGGACAGGCAGCGCACAGGATGCCAACAACATCCCTATCGCAAAGGAAAAGGCAGACCTCAGTATGGATGCTGCCAGCTGCATAGGATGCGGTGCATGCGTTGCAACCTGCAAGAACGGATCGGCTATGCTCTTCATCGGAGCAAGGGTCAGCTCACTGGCTCTGCTTCCTCAGGGCAAGATAGAGAGCACCAGAAGGGCTATGAACATGATAGCCAAGATGGATGAACTCGGATTCGGAACCTGCACCAACACAAGGGCTTGCGAGATGGAGTGCCCTAAGCACGTATCGGTAAGCCACATCGCAAGACTTAACCGCGAATTCCTGAAGGGCTGGATCAAGAAGTAAGATCTTCTTCGTCAAAGTTCTGCCAGAGAAATCCGGTGAACGGATAACGACCTCTAATGGTTTCACCGACCATCTTATAGAGGTCGTTTCTTAATTTGTCTATTCCGATCTTTTCCTTTGCTGAAATGAAGATTGCCGGGGAGTTTTCCTTGGCCACCCAAGACTCTTCAAGCTGCCTCAGCGATATTCTTCCCGGACGGTCTTCGGAGAGGTCGAACTCGCTCTTCGGAATGTATTTGTAAGCGTCGATTTTATTGAAGACCATGAAGACGGGTTTGCTGGCCGCACCTATGTCCGCCAGGGTCTGCTTTACGACTTTTATCTGGTCCTCGAAGTTCGGATGGGACACGTCTACAACGTGGAGAAGGATATCGGCTTCCCTTACCTCGTCCAGCGTGCTCTTGAAAGATTCCACGAGCTGGTGAGGGAGTTTTCTTATGAAGCCGACAGTATCGCTGAGAAGGAAAGGAGTGTTGTCTATAACAACCTTCCTTACAGTGGTATCCAGAGTTGCAAAGAGTTTGTTCTCCGCAAAGACCTGGCTCTTGGAAAGAAGGTTCATTATGGTGCTCTTGCCTACATTGGTGTAGCCGACAAGAGAGACTCTGACCATCTTTCCACGGTTGGAGCGCTGGGTTGCCATCTGGCGGTCGATTTTCTTGAGCTGGTCCTTCAGCTGGGAGATCTTGTCCATAACGATTCGGCGGTCTGTCTCCAGCTGCTTCTCTCCGGCACCGCCTCTGGTGCCGCGTCCACCCCTCTGCCTTTCCAGGTGGCTCCACATACCGGTAAGCCTTGGGAGTATGTACTGGTAACGGGCAAGCTCTACCTGGGTCTTGGCGTAGGCGGTCTTGGCCCTCATCGCGAAAATGTCAAGAATAAGGCTTGTGCGGTCAAGGATTGAGCAACCCAGTTCTTTTTCCAGATTCCTTACCTGGGCGCCGGTAAGCTCATCGTCAAATACGGCCAGATGAATCTCGTTCTCAGCGACATATTCCTTTATCTCCTGAAGCTTTCCCTTACCTACATAAGTACTCGACAGGGGCCTGTCCAGCCTCTGCATAAACCTTTTCACTCCCTCTATGGACGCGGTCGTGGCCAGGAATTCCAGCTCGTCCAGGTATTCGTTTGCCTGTAGTTCCGTAATGTCCGGCGTGACGGCACTTATCAGTATCGCTTTCTCCATCGCTGAGATTCAGTTAGGGCGCAAAGTTACTTATTTTTTATATTTATGCATTTGTATAATATAAGCTGCATCTCGGCAAATCAAACAAGTTCGTTTGCGCTCGATTTGCATTATATTTGTATCTGCTAAACGGTTTCAACACACAGACTATGGCACGCAAATCATTGTTTTTGATCTTAGCTCTTTCAATCATTATGGGAAGCTTGACAGACTCTTCTGCTCAGAAGAAAAGAATGAGGGACTACGGTCTTTCTTACGGTATTTTTCAAACGGGACAGTATAACGCCATAACAGACGTTGCGGGTGTGACGGTAGGACAGGTCACGCTCAAGGAAACGGACGATATGAGAACTGGAGTGACAGCTATTTTGCCTCACTCCGGAAACATTTTCCGCAAGAAAGTTCCGGCAGCGATGTATCTTGGAAACAGCTTCGGGAAGCTTGCCGGGTACAGCCAGGTGAAGGAACTCGGAAACATTGAAACCCCTATTATCTTGACAAATACGCTGAGCATAGCGGCCGGTCTGTATGGAGTCATTACACATACTCTCGCACAGCCGGGCAACGAGGGAGTTAATTCCGTGAACGCCATTGTCGGAGAAACCAACGACGGCCGCCTGAACAATATGAGGGCCCGCTATGTGAAGCCGGAGCACGTGCTTCAGGCCATCGCAAACGCCAAGGGCGGTCCTGTTGAGGAGGGCTGCGTGGGCGCCGGAACCGGAACAATCTGCTTCAGCTGGAAGGGAGGAATCGGCACTTCTTCCAGAGTGCTTCCGGAAGATCTCGGAGGATATACCGTTGGTGTTCTGGTTCAGACAAACTATGGCGGAATCCTTGAAATCTGCGGAGTGGAAGTTGGCAGAAAACTCGGCGATTATTCCTATCGCAAGAGTGTTGAAGCCCAGGCCAAAAAAGAGGAGGAAAAGGGCGGAGACGGCTCATGCATGATAGTCGTGGCAACAGACGCCCCGGTAGACGCCCGTCAGTTGGAAAGGATGGCAAAGAGAGCTTTCATGGCCCTTGCAAAAACCGGAAGTTTTGCCTCAAACGGAAGCGGAGACTATGTGATAGCCTTCTCCGTATATCCGGACAATATGATTGTTGACGAAGAAATCCACACGACCAAGGTCCTGGATAACGACAAGATGTCCCCTCTTTTCGAAGCCACTGTAGAAGCCACGGCAGAAGCCCTTTGGAACAGCCTGTTTGCGGCTGAGACCACCAGGGGATTCAAGGACAATGAAGTCAAGGCCCTTCCTGTAGAAAAGGTTGTGAAGATGATCAAGAAGGAGAAGGGCATCAAGTAACAGGAACGTTTTGGGCAATAAAAAATCGGGGATGGTTTTTCCGTCCCCGATTTTCTTTAAGGTCGCAGAGCTTATTCAGCTATTTTCTCTACGGCCTCGTCAACAGCTTCGGTTACTGCTTCTTCTACTTTTTCTTCGCCTTCACCGAAAAGTCCCTTAAGGTCGTTGGCAACACCCTCTACAGACTTGCTGAGGAGCTGTCCGTAAACCTCGTCGAACTTAGCCTTGTTCTCGGTGTTCTTTGCATAGAAATCCTGGAACTCCTTGCTAACCTTCTCCATCTCTTTGCTGATTTCGCCAGCCTTTCCGAGTTTGAGGTGAGAAAGGGCGTCGGTCATTTCCTTGGTCTTCTTTGCCTGGAAATCCATCAGAGCCTGAGCGTCCTTCTCAGGATCTCCGGTAGGCTTTACTGCATTGGAAGTGCAGGATGCCAGCAGGAAGCAGCAAGCAGCTGCAAGTAACAAAAATCTTTTCATCGCGATAAAATATTAAGTTAAACAAATGTTGCAATTATCTGAGCTGGAAGATAATAGGGAAGGTATACTTAACCTTTACAGGCTTGTTCCTCTGCTTTCCAGGGCTCCATTTCGGAGACTTCTGAATAACCCTTACTGCTTCCTTGTCCAAAGATGAGTCAACGCCTCTGAGCACCTTTACATCCTTTACGCTACCGTCCTTGTCAATGGTGAACTGAACGGTTACACGGCCCTGGATACCATTCTCCTTGGCGATTTCAGGATACTCGATATTGTTGTAAACCCATTTTGTGAATTCATTTGCATCCTTGCCCTGGAACATAGGCTTGTCCTCAACGATTGCGAAAGGAATCTCTTCCTCAACCTCGACTTCCTCCTCAACAGGCTTTGCCTCTACGTAAGGCTTAATCTCGATCTTCTGGTCGGAGTCATCGGTACTGATGAAGTCTGTCTCAACCTTTACGTCGTTCTCCACGATCTGGAGTTCCTCTGTCATAACAGGCTCCTTGATCTGCTCTGGAGGTGGCGGAGGGGTTTCCTGGGTAATAGGAGCCTGCTCCTCATCGGTAATAACTGTGGTGTTTGCAGCAAGGGAGCTAACCTCCTTGTCTGTAGAACTCCACTCGAAAACAAGGAGTACAAGTCCGAGAGCTGCGATAAGACCGATCTCGCGGAACAGGGTTTTCTTGTTCTCAAGATTTGCTTTTGGGGATTTCTTGATTTCCATATTGCTTTTGTATTAGATTATATTCTGCTCTTTAAGTACGTTTGCCGTGTTGCGGGTGGCGTCTGCGCTTGCCTTGAACAGAGCCTTTTCCTCATCGTTGAGCTCAAGTTCAACGATCTTCTCCCAGCCGTTCTTTCCAACGATTGCAGGAACACCGATGCAGAGGTCGTTCTCTCCATACTCTCCCTCGAGATAGCAGCAGCAAGGTATCATCTTTCTCTCGTTCATCACGATAGATTTTGCCATAGTTGCTGCGCTCATTCCCGGAGCATACCATGCGCTGGTTCCGAGAAGCTTGGTGAGGGTTGCGCCGCCTACCATTGTGTCTGCAACAACCTTGTCGCACTGCTCTTTGCTCAGAAGCTTGGTTACAGGGATTCCCTTGTAGGTTGCAAAACGGATCAGAGGGATCATGGTTTTGTCTCCGTGTCCTCCGATAACCATACATTCGATGTCGCTTACAGGAACATCCAATGCCTGTGCAAGATAATAGGTGAAACGGCTGCTGTCCAGCTGTCCTCCCATTCCGACAACCTGGTTCTTAGGAAGATTGTTCTTCTTCAGGGTGAGGTAGGTCATTGGGTCCATTGGGTTTGCGATAACCATGATCACAGCCTTTGGAGAGAATTTGAGCACGTTCTCGGTAACGCTGGAAACGATCTTTGAATTGACACCGATGAGCTCCTCCCTTGTCATGCCAGGCTTTCTTGGAATACCTGAAGTGATGATAACAACATCAGAATCTGCGGTTTTGGAATAATCGTTGGTTACTCCGGTTATTTTTGTGTTTGTTCCGTACTGCTTGGCAGCCTGCATCATATCCATAGCCTTTCCTTCAGAGATACCTTCCTTGATATCCAGAAGAACAATCTCCGAACAGAAGTTAAGGTGAAGCATAGCCTCCACGCAGGAAGCGCCAACATTACCGGCGCCTATAACAGATACTTTAGCCATAAACTCTAAATTTTAGATAAATTTGCAATCACAAAGTTATCTGTTTACAGATAAAGGCAAAAAAGACAATATCAATAAAACATCAATGTTGCATTTTACGGATAATGATGTCAGAAGCCGTCTAAACGGCAAGGCTGAGATAAGAAAGTGGATAAACCGCATACTCCGCGACAGGGGTTATATGCCCGGTGAAATAAACGTGATTCTCTGTTCGGACGATTTCATCCTGGATCTCAACAAAACATCCCTTAGGCACGACTATTACACAGACATTATCACCTTCGACTATTGCGAGGGAAATGTTGTCAGCGGAGACTTGTATATCAGCCTTGACACCGTTCAGGCAAACTCAAGGACCTATAGCCAGATGTTCTCCCCTTCCTTGAAATGCGAATTGCTGAGAGTAATAGTCCACGGCATCCTCCATCTTAGCGGAGAGGATGACATCACCCCGTATAGGCAGAAGAAGATGAGACGTGCGGAAAACGCCGCACTCAAACTTCTGGTTTCAGAATTTGATGTTGACAAAATAAACGTGGGATACAAGGGCTAAAAATCTATGGGCATAAGCAGGAAATACGATGTTATTGTAGTTGGCGCCGGGCACGCCGGATGCGAGGCTGCGCTGTCGGTCGCGCGTATGGGCTGCCAGGTTCTGCTTGTGACCATGGATATGAACAAGATAGCCCAGATGTCCTGCAATCCGGCCGTCGGTGGAATAGCTAAAGGCCAGATAGTCAGAGAAATAGACGCACTTGGCGGCGGAATGGGCTTGGTTACAGACGCTTCCACTATCCAGTTCCGGATGCTCAACAGTTCCAAAGGTCCTGCCGTATGGAGCCCGAGAGCCCAGTGCGACCGCCAGTTTTTCATCCTCAACTGGAGATATCTACTGGAGCACACCCCTAACCTTCACATCTGGCAGGATACTGTTACGGATCTGGTCATTGATACCTTCAAACGTAAGACCAGGGGTTATGAACACATTGTCCGCGGAGTGGTTACATCTATGGGTGCAGAGTTCTCGGCATCCAAAGTAATCCTTACCGCTGGAACCTTTCTTAACGGCCGTCTTTTCATCGGCAGAAACTCCGCTGAGGGAGGACGGATCGGTGAGCCGCCGTCGTTGAGCCTTACGGAAAAACTTGCAAAGTTTGGCATCCGGTCCGGCAGGATGAAAACCGGAACCCCGCCGAGAATAGACATAAAATCCATTGATATTTCACGTCTGGAAGTCCAGCCTGGTGACGAGAATCCCGGCCGCTTTTCTTTCCTCAACGTGCCGTCTTCCGTTCAGACCAATATAGCTCAGCGATGCTGTTATCTTGTGCACACGAACAAGAAGGTTCACTCGATTCTGAAGAAAGGCTTCAAGGATTCCCCTCTTTTTTCCGGCAAGATTACCGGCATCGGACCAAGATACTGTCCGAGTATAGAGGACAAGCTCCGCACCTTCTCTGACAAGGACCAGCATCTCCTCTTCCTTGAGCCGGAAGGATGGAATACCAACGAATACTATCTGCAGGGATTTTCTTCCTCCTTGCCGATGGATATCCAGATTGATGCGGTCCGTCATATCGAGGGTCTGGAGACTGCCGAGATTTTCCGCCCCGCTTACGCCGTAGAGTACGATTATTTCCCTCCAACCCAGCTTTGGCATACTCTGGAGTCAAAACAGATTTCAGGGCTTTTTTTTGCCGGTCAGGTTAACGGAACCACCGGATATGAGGAAGCGGGAGCACAGGGCCTGATGGCGGGTATCAATGCAAGCCTTTCCGTTCAGAAACGGGAGCCTCTGGTTTTTGCCCGCAACCAGTCTTACATCGGCGTTCTCATAGACGATCTTGTGACAAAAGGCGTGGACGAGCCTTACCGTATGTTTACCTCCAGGGCTGAGTTCCGCATCCTTCTCCGCCAGGACAACGCCGACCAGAGATTAACGGAAATTGGATACAATCTAGGCCTAGCTTCTGAGGACAGGCTCCGTCTGATGAAGGATAAATACGGGGCTATAGACAATATTGTTTCCATTCTGGATAAAGACACAATTTCTCCAAAGGAATTTAATTCCTTGGCGAGTGAGGAAAAGATCTCAGAAGGCAAGAAAGCTTCAGCGCTTCTTATGCGCCCGGATGTGGCCTTGAAGGACATTCTTGGCATTGTTCCCCGTGGAACATCCGTCTGGAAATCCCTCTCGGCCGTTGAGAAAAAGCATCCGGTTACAGATACGGCAGACGGCATAAGGCTTCCGTTCCGCCCTTACGGCTTCTCAATAGACGGAGTATTCAAGGATACGCTAAGTTCTGAAATACTTTCCTCCGTAGAAACAACCGTAAAATACCGGGGATATGTTCAGAGGGAACAGACCGCTGCAGACAGGATGGCCAGACTGGAAGCCCTGAAGATTCCTCAGGACTTTGACTACATGAAAGTTACCTCCCTGTCTATGGAGGGAAGGATGAAGCTTCTCAGATACCGTCCTCAGACAATCGCCCAGGCCTCCAGGATCTCCGGAGTTTCACCTGCCGATATCTCCGTGCTTTTAGTCTGGTTTGGACGCTAAAAAATCTTCAAGCAAAACATTTGTTAACACAAGGGACGTTCTTTATTAACAAGTTATTAGGCTTTGTTATATAAAGTATTGCTTTATGAGTGTTTTCGTATGCTTTTTCACACAGCCAAAGTCCTAGTTATTTTAATGCAACACTTTAAGTGCGGCAGTACAATAAACTTATAATAAGTAAGATAACCCCAAATTGTTCCTCGTGGAACACTCAAAAAACAGGCCTTCAGAAACACCCCTATTTTAAGAATTCTCCCCTAAAACCAGGCGGGTACACGTCAGAAACAAAAATCGCCCGAAAATCGGGCGTTTTTTGAATTTTTGGGGCTTGTTGGAAGGATTTTTCAGCTCAAAAGCCTCTCAAGATCCTCAATGAAGCAGTCTATGTCCTCTTCGGTGGTCTTGAAAGAGCACATTAGGCGGACTTCCTTGATTTCCTCTCTCCAGAAGTAGAAAATATATTTTTCCCGAAGGAAGTTCATCTGCTCTTCTGTCAGCGGATCCAGAGAAATGTACACTCCGTTGGTTTCTACCTTCTGGGTGAAATATATTCCCATCTTCATCGCCGAGGATTCCCTTAATCTCTTTTCCAGATATTTTGCAAGCCGGTTGGAATGGCTTGCCATTTTGAGATAGAGATCATCCTTAAGATAGGCTTCAAACTGTGCTGCTATGAAGCGGTTCTTGGAGTAGAGCTGGGTGGCCTGCTTGCGGATGTAGGCCAGGTTTTCCGCCATCTCGCGGTTCTTTTTCAGGTTGAAAACCACCACGGCTTCCCCTATCAGAAGTCCGTTCTTTGTGCCGCCGAAACTCAGGACATCAACTCCGGTATCGGCTATCATTTCCTTGATGGAAACCCCCATCGCAGCCGCCGCATTGGAAATCCTGCTGCCGTCCACATGGATATATCCCCCTACCGAATGCATCAGGTCTGCCAGCGCCCGGATTTCCCCTATTGTGTACAAAGTTTCAAACTCTGTTGGCTGGGAAATGGACAGTATAGCCGGCTGGACTTTGTGCTGGTCTCCGAACTTCAGCTGGGCTTTTACGGTTTCAGGAGAAACCTTTCCGCCCTCCTGTATCAGAGGGGTGATTCTGCAGGATGAAAACCTTTCTACGGCCCCGCATTCGTCTTCGATAATATGGGCACAGGAAGGAGCCAGGATTGTGCTGAACGGCCTCAGGAAAGAAGCCAGGGAGACGACATTAGCACCGGTTCCGTTGAGAACAAAAAGGGCCTTGCAGTCATTACCCAGCAAGGCCTCGATTTGTCTTAGAACCCCTTCCGTGTATTCGTCTTCTCCGTATCCGAAGCAATAGCCTTCGTTTGCTCTTTCAATTGCCTGAAGAACAAGAGGATGGACACCGGAATGATTGTCACTCCCGAAAGAGATTTTCTTCATGGGATTTATTTGCAGATGCCTTCGTAAGCGGCGGCATCCAGCAGAGCGTCAACCTCTGAAGGGTCTGTCATCTCTACCTTGATCAGCCAGCCGGCTCCGTAAGGATCCTTGTTTACGTTTTCTGGAGCTGCCTCCAGCTCAGGGTTGATTTCGATAACCTTTCCGCCAACAGGCATAAGGGCGTCTGCTACGGTCTTTACTGCCTCGATGCTTCCGAACTGGTCTCCGGCCGCAAGGGTCTCACCCTCGCAGGTAATGTCAAGGAAGACGATGTCTCCCAGTTCGCTCTGGGCAAAATCCGTAATACCTACGGTTGCGATGTTACCCTCTACGCTAACCCACTCGTGGTCGTTAGAGTACTTGAGATTTGAAGGAATATTCATATTCAAAGTTTTTATGTGATTATCTGTAAAAACGGTTAATTCAATGCAAAAGTCAAAAGTATGAAATCTCAGCGACTATAACAAACCTGCAGGGTTACAATGATTATGGAAACAACAAAGAGAACGCTGTATATCAATATGTTGAGTGCTGTTTCGCCGAGAACCGCATTAAGTTCCCGCCCATGGTTGATTCTGACCATTTTCCTGTGGGCTGAAAAGAGAAATGGAAGAAACAGTATTCCAGCCAGCAGATGAAAAGGAAATGTCTTTGGCATTGATTCAATCTCCGCCTCTGAATATAAACCCGTAAGTAAACCGGATTTCCAGCAGCTACAAACCAGAAACAGAATAACCACCCCGATTATTCCGTTAATCAGATACAGCCATTCTGCCGTTTTTGCCCCCAAACGAACCACAAGGGTGTTTTTTTCAACCGCCGCATCCTGTTCCCGGTCGCGATAATTATTGATAATCAGCAGATTATTGGTGGCCAGCCCAACCCCCAGTCCGCCAAACAGCGGCATCCACCCAAAGAACAGATACGTAATAATAGCCCCCTCCCATTGAGTGGCGGTTTTAAGGCTGGCGAAATCCGCACCGTGCCATATTATCACGTGAAATGTGAAAAAGACGGGCACCAGGCCAAAGAATAATACGACAAGAAAATCTCCCAGACCAATGTAAGACAGGCGGGTCGTGTACAAAAAGGCTCCTAAAATACAGATCAAGCCAACCGCCAGCGTAATCCATCCCCCATACCAGATTAACGGGAGTCCTGTGACAAAAGCAAGAACCGTGGTTATAGCGATTCCGGTTTTCATGGCGCGGGGAGTAATCCACCCTTGAGCGCAAGCCCTTTCCGGTCCTAACCTTTCTTTTGTATCAGAACCCTTTTTGAAATCGAAATAATCGTTGATAAGATTAGCGTCGATCTGCATCAGAATAGCAAAGAGCAAACAAAGTGTTGTCGGAATAATGCAGCGTTTCCAATCCGCATCTCCATAAACAAGCAGGCAGAATCCGAAAACGGCCCCGACAAGAACAGGCGCAACGGCGCCCGTCAAGGTCTTTGGACGGGCGGCCAATATCCAGGCTTTCAGGGAGTTGGTCTTGACCTGCATATGACTAAAGTCTCTTGAGGGCGAGCTTGATGATTTGCTCTACGGAGCTTGAAGGGTTCTGGCGGAGGATGTCCCCTATCACCTTTTCGGAATCCGGTTTCTTGAAGCCCAGCATAACAAGGGCTCCGAGAGCCTCTTCCGCAACAGGGCTCTTTGCTGTTTCGCCAAGCGGAAGGCTTAATGTGTCACCACCCTTTGAAACCTTGTCTTTCAACTCGATGATGAGTTTCTGGGCGGTCTTCAGGCCGATGCCCTTCACAGCCTTGATCTTGTTTACATCGTCTGTGGCTATGGCCGTCTTGAGTTCGTCTGTACTCAGGGACGAGAGGATCATTCTGGCGGTGTTCGGGCCGACTCCGTTGACGTTCAGAAGAAGGGAGAACATATATCTTTCTTCCTTGCTGGCAAAGCCATACCACATTGCGATGTCTTCCTTCACATAGTAGTAGATGTAAAGTTTGACCTCTTTCTGGTTCTGGATATCCGTGAAGGTCTGGAGGGAAATCTCCAGACGGTAGCCAATGCCTCCGGCTTCCACCACGGCCTGGGTAGGGGTGGTCTCGACAAGAAGCCCTTTTATATAATCATACATAAAATTCCGCCTTAGGTAAAATATTGTATTGCTCTGTTTTTCTTTGCTTTATTCTTCCCGGAAGATGACACTGCCGCTCGCCTGGTGGGTTGCCAGGACGAGGACTTCCGCAATCTGCACGTGGGCAGGGGCGCTTGCAGCATAGAAGGCTACGTCTGCGATATCCGCCCCACTGAGAGGTTTGATGCCTTTGTAAACCTTGTCCGCACGGGCATTGTCTCCGTGGAATCGGGTGTTGGAGAAGTTGGTTTCCACAAGGCCTGGTTTAATGGTGGTCACGCGCAATGGGGTGTGGGCCAGGTCTATGCGGAGGCCGTCGCCGAGAGCCTTCACGGCCGCCTTGGTGGCGCAATAGACGTTGCCGTTAGCGTATGCGGCGTCTCCGGCCACGCTTCCGATATTGATGATGTGGCCCTTGTTTCTTCTGACCATTCCGGGAACCACGAGCCTTGTCATATAGAGAAGGCCCTTGATGTTTGTGTCTATCATTGTCTCCCAGTCGTCGATGTCTCCCTCATATTCAGGATCCAGGCCGAGGGCCAGGCCGGCGTTGTTTATAAGCACGTCTATATCGGCCCAGTCTTCTGGAAGAGAGAAGATTGCCTTCTGGACGGCTTCCTTGTCGCGGACATCAAAAACAAGTGGATAGGTCTCGATGTTTGGGCAGAGGGAAAGGATCTCCCTTTCGGTTTCGGATACTTTTTCCCTGGTTCTTCCGGTGAGGATAATGTCATATCCTCCCTGTGCAAACTTTACGGCGCAGGCCTTGCCGATGCCGCTGGTTGCTCCGGTTATTAGTACGGTCTTGTTCATATTGAGCAAATTTATGAAAAATTCGTTGTATTTTTGCCTTTTGCTCTGATTAGGCATTATGGAAGACGCACGCATCAAAATATTATCTGAGGTCAGGGGGCTTTTTCCGGCTCTTTCTGAAAAGATGAACGGGGAGCCGCTCGTTTACCTTGACAATGCCGCAACCACCCAGAAACCAATTCAAGTGCTTGATTTTCTCGGCGATGCCATGGTGCGCTCCAACGCCAACGTGCACCGCTCGATGTATGAGCTCAGCGACAGGTCCACCACGCTGTATGAAAACGCCAGAGAAAAGGTGAGGGCGTTTGTCAATGCGCCGGGACGGGAAAACATAATCTTTACCTCCGGCACAACCGCTTCCATTAACCTTGTTGCGGACACATTCTGCCGCCGCCTGGGGCCCGGGGACGAGATCCTGATAGAAGGGGACTCCCATCACTCCAACATAGTGCCTTGGCAACTGGCCGCTGAAAGGAACGGAGCGGTTGTAAAAGTTATTCCGACAGATGTTATGCTGGGAGCAGGAAGAAGCGGAAGGGTGGCTTTCGAGATGCTGGACCAGATGCTTTCGGACAGGGTTAAGATACTGGCCCTGACGCACATATCCAACATTACAGGACTCGTGAATCCGGTAGGGGATATTATCTCCAAGGCTCACGCCAGGGGCATACCGGTTCTGGTAGACGGAGCCCAGGGAATAGTTCACGAGAAGGTGGATGTGCAGGCTATGGACTGCGATTTCTACGCCTTTTCCGCCCACAAGATTTATGGGGCGACCGGAGTAGGGGTTCTTTATGGGAAAACAGAAATACTGGAAACGCTTCCTCCATATATGGGCGGGGGAGACATGGTGGAAACCGTTACTTACGGTAAGACTACTTATGCGCCTCTGCCTCTGAAGTTTGAAGCGGGCACCCCGAACTTTACCGGAGCCGCTTCCCTGACACCGGCCCTGGAGTTTGCGGAATATCTGAGAGAAGGCGAGACGGGTTGTGTGCTTGGGGAAGAAGAGGAGAGGATAACATCCTTTATGACCGGGGCGTTGACATCCGATCCGGACATAGAAGTTTACGGTATGGCCGACGGTCTGAAGAAGACCCCGATATTTACCTTCAACATTAGGGGCGTCAATGCCGGAGACCTTGCCCAGCTTCTTGACAAGATGGGGGTTGCCGTGCGCAGCGGACTGATGTGCGCCGAGCCTTTGATCAACAGTTTTGGAGCGAATTCCGCGCTGAGGGCTTCCTTTGCCCCATACAACACGCTCGAAGAGGCGCAAGTGTTTATCAAATGCCTCCAGAGAGCAAAGAACATGCTTTTGTAAGATGACGATAAAGGAAATAGAACAGCAGATAGTAGAAGAATTTTCCGTCTTTGATAACTGGATGGACAAATACCAGTATATCATAGACTTGGGAAAGTCTATGCCGGTGATCGCAGAGGAGGGGAAGAAGGATGAGAACCTGATCAAGGGGTGCCAGAGCCGCGTTTGGCTGGATTGCCGCGAGGAAGACGGTAAACTTTACTTTTCTGCAGACAGCGACGCCATAATTACAAAGGGAATCATTTCTCTTCTGATCAGGGTTTATGACGGGCACACCCCTCAGGAAATCATAGATTCCGAGATAGATTTCATAGATGCTATCGGATTGAGGCAAAACTTGTCTCCGACCAGGGCCAACGGACTTGTATCAATGCTTAAGCAGATTAAACTTTATGCGCTGGCTTTCAAGGAGAAAGAAGAGGATAAAACAACGGGGGGAGATGGTGAAAAATACTCCGTGGAAGAAGTTCAGAAAAACGTAATAAGGGCCCTTAAGCAGGTGTTTGATCCGGAGATTCCGGTAAATGTCTATGACCTGGGCTTGATCTACGAGGTTAAGGTAGGGGAAGACCGCAGCGTTTTCATAAAGATGACGATGACTTCTCCGACCTGCCCTATGGCTGATGATGTGGTGAATGACGTAAACAACGCCGTATCAGACGCTCCGGGTGTAAAAAGCGTGCAAATAGAGCTGACTTTCGAGCCGGAATGGGACGAGAGCCGCATGAGCGAAGAGGCGAAGTTGGAACTTGGATTGATGTAATGGAGAATAATTGTCTGTATAAGGTGGTGCTTCTTCTGGGCAGCAACCTTCCTCTCGGAAGGCTGACTCCGGAGCAGATAATCGCCGAGGCGGACAAGGAAATCATAGACGCGCTGCTCCCGGATTACCTGGAAGTGGAGGCTCTGGAAGATGCTGTTTCCACAACAGAGATTATTGAGACAGAGCCTTGCGGAAAGTTCGAGGAAAAGGATCCCCCGAAGTTCTTTAACCAGGTGCTTTCCTGCATTACAGATAAGACCCCGGATGAGGTTCTGGTCCAGACCCAGAGGATAGAGAAACTCTTCGGCCGTATGCGGACTTATAAGGAAAAAGGGGAGATTTATCAGAGCCGAACACTGGACATAGACATATTGAAGGCATTTAAAAAGCATGGGGCGGACAAGAAGGCGGACAAAGGGGCGGACAAAAAGGCCTATTGGATTGAGATAAAGTCATATAAACCAAGTCTTTTACTTCCTCATCCGCAGGTGGAATCAAGGCTTTTTGTAAAGCCGCTGATGGCATCGCTGAATAAAAAGAAAAACATTAAATAGTGTAAATATGACACAGGAAGAAATTTTCAAGAATCTTATTTCCCACACCAAGGAGTATGGGTTTATTTTCCCGTCAAGCGAGATTTACGATGGACTGAGCGCAGTGTACGATTACGGCCAGATGGGAAGCGAACTCAAGAACAATATCAAGAAATACTGGTGGGATTCAATGGTCAAGCTCAACGAGAATATCGTGGGCATTGACTCCTGCATTTTCATGCACCCTAAGATCTGGAAAGCATCCGGGCACGTGGACGCTTTCAACGATCCCCTGATAGACAACAAGGACTCCAAGAAGAGGTATCGCGCAGATGTTCTCCTTGAGGATTACATTGCCAAAATAGAGGGCAAGATCGAGAAGGAGGTAGCAAAGGGAAAGAAGAGATTCGGCGATGCTTTTGACGAGGCCCAGTTCCGCGCCACAAATCCTAACGTTCTCCGCGAGCAGAAAAAGGCGGACGAAGTTAGGGAGAAGATGGCAAAGGCCCTTAACGATAACGACCTCGTGGCTCTCCGCCAGCTGATTATAGATTGCGAGATTGTGGATCCTATTTCCGGAACAAGGAACTGGACAGACGTTAGGCAGTTCAACCTGATGTTCTCGACACAGCTGGGAAACATTTCCGGAGAGGATGGAACACTTTATCTCCGCCCTGAGACAGCACAGGGAATCTTCGTGAATTTCCTCAACGTGCAGAAGAGCGGAAGAATGAAGATACCGTTTGGTATAGCCCAGATTGGAAAGGCGTTCAGAAACGAGATAGTCGCCCGCCAGTTCATATTCAGGATGAGGGAGTTCGAGCAGATGGAAATGCAGTTCTTCGTACGCCCAGGAGAGGAGCTCGAGTGGTTTCGCCACTGGAAGCAGAAGAGGCTTGCCTGGCATCTCGCTATCGGTATGGGTGAGGAGAACTACCGCTTCCACGACCACGAGAAACTGGCCCACTATGCAAACGCCGCAACCGATATCGAGTTCAACTTCCCGTTTGGCTTCAAGGAACTCGAGGGTATCCACTCTAGGACAGACTTCGACCTGGGCCGCCATCAGGAATTCAGCGGAAGGAAGATCCAGTACTTCGATCCGGAGCAGAACTTAAGCTATGTTCCTTATGTCATAGAGACATCTATTGGAGTTGACCGTACGGTTCTGGCAGTCCTGAGCGCCGCTTACCGCCAGGAGAAACTTGAGAACGGCGAGGAAAGGGTTGTGATGAGATTCCATCCGGCCCTGGCTCCGGTGAAGGTTGCCGTCCTGCCTCTGGTCAAGAAGGAAGAACTCACTGATATTGCGCAGAAGATAATGGATGACCTCAAGTACGACTTCAACTGCCAGTATGAGGAGAAGGACACAATCGGAAGGCGTTATCGCCGTCAGGATGCAATAGGAACACCTTACTGTGTTACCGTGGACTTTGATACGGTTACAGACGGAAAGGTTACTCTCCGCGACCGCGACACCATGGAGCAGGAAAGGGTACCTGTCGCTGAGCTCCATTCAATCGTGGAAAAGAAGGTGTCTATGAAGAGCCTTCTGGAAAAAATCTGAAAAAATTTTGCAAATTCAAAAAATACGCATACTTTTGCAGCCCCAATAGGGAATCGGGGTGTGGCGCAGTTGGCTTAGCGCACCTGCTTTGGGAGCAGGGGGTCCTCCGTTCGAGTCGGAGTACCCCGACCACAAGATCGTTTTCATACTATGTTTTTTTGACCAATTGCAGGTTCCTGCAGTTGGTCTTTTTTTACATACCGGCGATAGTTTCCCTGAGTTCGTCCTGGTCCTTGCAACCAATCTCTTCACGGATTCTGCGCTTTGTCCTTGCAACACTGTCCTTTCCGATGCAAAGGGCGCCGGCAATCTGCTGGTTGTTCATGCCTAGATAAATCAGTGAACAAACCTTCTCGTATGTAGTGGTAGCGCGTCTTCCCAGGGCCTTGTCCAGATTGGAGAAAAATTGCGGATATGCGGCATTGAATTTTTCCCTGAAAACAGCCCAGTCCTCATCAGAAACGATGGTGCCCAAAGACGCCTTGATTTCATCGAGTTCCGAAACGGCCTTCTTGATTGTTTCCTTCTCGTGCTGCTGGCGGAGGCGCCTGTGGATCTTTGTACGCCACTTTCTTCTTCCGAGCATAAGGAAAACTATTATTGCCACAAGTGCGATGATGAGGATAACAAGCCACTGCCAACTGCGCTTGTGGACCTTTTCCTGCCTTACGGTTTCTATGGAGTTCTGAAGTTGCTGAAGTTCCAGCTCTGTCTTTGTCTTCAGGTGCTCTGCCTGCTGGCGGTGTTCCTGGATTTTTTCGTCAAGTTTCTGGATTTTCCTTGAGACGGCAAGGGCGCTGTCGTCCTGGAAGTTTGCCTCGAAGGCCTGTGAAAGCTTGTCATAAACTTTCTTCTGAAGGGAGGCAAAACGCTTTGTAACAGCGTAGCGGCGTGCCTGCTTGAGGTCGGAAATCGCTCCGCGGGCGTCACCGGTGCTGATTTGCAGGTCTCCCAGCCCGGTCAGTGCATAGATAATATTGGCGGTATCCTTGCTTTTCATCGAAATGTCAAGCAGATACTCCAGATTTTCCTCTGCGACAGAATACTGCTGCCACCTTGTCTGGACAATTCCGAGTTTTCCGAGGGCAATGTCCTTGATCCTGTTGGTCTGCGCGTTTTCTGGAGCTTCCTGCCCCAGGATATTCTCGAATACGGCGCTGCAGCTGTCCCACTGGTTTGTCTCCATATATGAAGTGCCTACCAGGTCCATTGTGGAAAGATAGGGGAACCAAATAGTAGAATCCTTATTTGGGTCTGCGGAAGCCAGATACATGTTGCCGAACCTTATGGCATCTTTGTAATCGTCTGCCTTGAAGAAAACCTCGGACAAAGCGGCTATCCTCCCGTTTGTATAGAAATCAGCCACCCGGTCTTTCTTTTCCAGAAGGGTAATGGCTTCGGAGTCATAGATGGCGCTTCTGAGAGGCTCGTCCGCAGTGAGGTCCGCCATCATCTTGTATAGCTCGGCGAGCAGAGTTTCGTCGTTAAGGGAAACGGCTTTTCTCAGAGCCTCCAGCCCAAGCCCCTCAAGATATTCCTGCTTGTCGGAGCCGTAGAGCATCTTTCCGTAGACCTCATACAGAGTGTTGCGGATCTCGACTCTGGTGGAAGGATGCTTCTTTGCATAATCCCTAAGACCGTTGAGCCTCTCCAGGAAGTCCAGGTAAGACTGCTGGCGATCCTTCGTGGTGTCCGCCTCCATCTTTGCCTCGAGGTCCGTCGTGTAGATAGGGCGGCATACCTGCGTCTGGGACTGGTCGCTGGTTTTCCAGGCCTCTATATAGCCTGAAATGTCTTTGTCCGCCCCGCTTCTGCCACATGCGGACAGAACAGCAAACAGGGCGGACAAGATCGCGAAATTAAGGCTTTTCAGCCAGATATTTTGATTAAAATTTTTCATAATGCTCTGAGCGACGCCTTTTTAACCAAGCGGACAACTTTGTCCGCTCAAGGTCGCGGAGAGCAAAGGTACAAAAATAATGCCTACTCGGCAGGATAGTAGGTAATGGTTCTCTTTTCTACGGTGCCGTCGTCCCTTTTCCTTTCGGTCCAGTTGCCGTGCTCATCAATAGCTGTGTATTCATAGCTGATGGAATATGTCTGGGTATTGACATCGTGTTCCTCATAGTCCGGATGAACTTCTTTTACATCTACCTTTATAGGATTTCTGTCCTTTCCGTAAGTGAGGGTATAATGATACTCAGACTCTATGCCCATCATTCCGAAAGCGGAATAACTTATAAGCCTGTTTTGATCGTCGTATTTCAGGTCGCTGAAGCTGGCCTCCCAAAATGTTACGCCAACCAGCCTTCCCTTGCTGTCGTAATAGCACGCTACAAACTCATCTCCTCCGCCATCTTCATCATCAGTTTCCATCTCGAGAACCTTAAGGTCTCCCTCTGTTGTTTCTTTGTACTTGATATCCTTCACAAAGAAAAGTCCTTCTTTGTTGAAAGTTGGCTTTGCATAGAGGAAGAGGAGTTCTCCGTTTGGCTGTTCACAATCGATGCTCTGCACATTTCCGGCAACTTCATAGAAAGCGCGGTCTCCTATTGGAGCGGCAGGTTCCTCGACTTTTTTGTTTTCCGTGCAGGCTGCAGCCAGAATAACGGCCAGAGCCAGAATCCAAAGTTTTTTCATAATAAAGTGATGGTTGGTTTTCACAAAGATAGATAAAAAAGAAAAACGCACATAAATGTGTGCGTTTTCTTTGTGTTTGTTCGTTATTTGGTTGAAATTCAGCCAACTTTGCGGTGAGGGCGAGATTCGAACTCGCGGAACCGTTAAACCGGTTCGGCAGTTTAGCAAACTGCTGGATTCAGCCACTCTCCCACCTCACCGTGGTATGTGCCGAGTCAAATGGACTGCAAATATAACATTTTTTTAATTAACGGCTTCTACAGAGATTTTTTTGTCTGAAACCTCCTTTAGTTCTTCAGCCAGGGCCTGGGCGTCTTTTTCTGACGGATAAGGTCCGCTTATGAATTTGAAACCGTCTTTTGTCGAGATCTTGGCGATATCCTTTCCCTTAGAAGAAAGGACTTTCAGGACAGCCTGGTCAAGGCTGGATTCATCGCTGAGTATTACGACATTATATGAAGATTTCTTGTCTTTCTTGGATGTTGTTGCGGGCTTTGATGCGGCTTCTTTCTTCCTGGCGATGTCCAACGGAATAGCCTTTCCGTTTTCGAAGGCTATGATTGTCGCCGACGGGAATCCGGCTTTCTTCACCCTTGCCAGCTGTTTGTTGGCATCCGAATAGCTTGGGAAGGCTCCGGCACTGTATACATATCTTCCCGCATTCTGCCTTTCGAATACAGGGGAAAGACCCTTGAAGGAAGCCGTTGTCAGTTTCTTTGCAGAAGTCAGGAAGCGTATCTGATATATGAGCCCGTCCGGGAAGTCTTCAAGATCCACCAGCACTCCTTTTTTGAGAACCTTGAAATTGAGGTCTACCTTAGGGCGGATCCTTTCCACGCGGAAATCCTTTGCAGAAGAAACAGGAGACCTTACGGACAGGAGGTTTGCCACATCCTCCTCTTCTTCCTGGGCCACGCCGGTTTCCGCCTCGGCCTTAAGCTGCTCTGCGCTCTGGAAGGCCGTGTTTGCCGGCACGACCACGCCTGTAGCCATAAACACATCCTCTATCGCGCGGATTTCCTTTTCAACTTCCCTTATCTGCTGGCTGACTGTAAGCATGGCGTTCTCAGACTGAGATATGCGGTCGGAAATCATCTGTATGGAATCTCTCTTGAAGTTGGCTTCGTTTTCGTCTTCCTCGTTGGAAAGTCTCTCGTTGAGGGCGGAATACAGTGCCCTGTAGGCAACCTGGCTGCTCTGGAGCTTTTCCTGCTGGCCTTTCAGCTTGCGGTAGAGCTGGGTGGCCTCTGTGTAGCGCTCGGTCGTTTTGCGGGTAAGCGAATCCATTTCCGCAAGACCGCTCTTGCGCTCCACGCCTTCAAGTGCCTTTGCAACCTCGGCATTGGAAAGGGAATCCCTCTGTTTCTGCGTCATAACGGTGCCGCTTCTCAGGCGGGAGAGTTCATAAGTCTCTTCAGGGGTTGAAGGATGCTTTACAGGATCGTCTTCATAGTTGACGACAAAACAAAGTATACGCGAGGTGCTGTAAAGGCGGGAGGTCGGATCGTCAAGGGAGCGGGTGGAGGAGAAGGCCGCGTATTTTCCGTCCGGAGTGACATAGAAGAACAGGTCATCGCTCGGCGATGAATATGGGAAGCCCATATTCTGGGCAACACCCCAGCTTTTCTTGTCCTCGTCCCAGATACTCACATAGAGGTCATATCCGCCGGCGCCATAATGTCCGTTGGAAGAGAAGAACAGTTTCTTTCCGTCCGGGGAAAGGAACGGGAATATTTCGTTGCCCTTGCTGTTGACATTGCTTCCCAAAGCCTCTGGAGCACTCCAGGAACCGTCATCCTGCTTATGCGTAACAAAAATGTTCCACACCCCGTAGTTGTCCTTTGTACTATAATAAAGTGTGTTCTTGTTATCCGGCAGATAAAGCGTATCGCTGGTGGAAGGAAGGCCCTGCGGGTTGCTGATGAAGTGGCCGACACTGCTGATTTTCGGGTAGTACAGGAAGAAGTCCCTCTTGTCCAGAATCTTGCGTGTAACTATGGTCGGGGAGGAGACATAGTGCAGCATCGCCTCGCCGTTCTGGCAGGCTATAGCCTTGAGTTCCAGCCTGTTCTTGTCCTGTGTGTCTGCGGTCTTGGCCATCTGGGAATAAATGGCCGCAGCTCTGGCAAACTCGTATCTGCGGTAAAGCGAGTCTGCCTTCTGCTCGTTTTTCTTCGCCCCGTCGCTCATGGTCTGGGCGGCGGAGGTGTTGCAGACGGCCAGTAAGCCCAGCAGCAATATGGTCAGCGATATGGTTTTCTTCATCCTCGCAAAGTTAAGAAATACTTTTTTTTAACGAAAAAATTGTACATTTGCACCCTGTTATCAAAAAAGAAGTATAAAATGCAAAACAAAGGGCTCTTTAGAGTATTGGCAATTCTGATCCTGCTCGCCTGTCTGTACCAGCTTTCATTTACCTGGGCGACGAGACATCAGGAGAAGAAGGCGGAGGAATATGCAGCCAAAGCCATAGAGACAGAGAAAGCCAAGCCGGAATTCGCAATGGTGTCAGAAGACGACCAGGCTTACTACTTGGACTCTGTAAATAAAGTAAAGAACAGATATTACCTGGATTCCATAGCAGACCAGAAAGTCTTCCTGAGCAACACCTACAAGGAAGTCAAGGAAAAGGAAATAAAGCTTGGACTTGACCTTAAGGGCGGAATGAACGTGATGATGCAGGTTCAGCTGAAGGATCTGGTGAAGGCTCTGAGCAACAATAACCAGTCTGAAGAATTTGTAAAGGCTTTGGAAAAAGCCACAAAAGACGAGGTTGAGAAGCGCCAGGACTTCATAACCCTCTTTGCACAGGCGTGGAAAGAGGTTTCCAACGGCAAAAAGCTTTCATCCATCTTCTCCACCTATGAGATGAGGGACAAGATCAAGACCGAAAGCACAGACGATCAGGTTATTGACGTTATCCGTCAAGAGGCCGAGAGTGCTATTTCCAACTCATTCCAGGTGCTCAGAAGCCGTATCGACCGTTTCGGAGTAACCGCTCCTAACATCCAGAGACTTGGAAATTCCGGAAGGATTCTGGTAGAGCTTCCTGGTGTAAAGGAGCCTGAGCGTGTAAGAAAGCTTCTTCAGGGAACCGCTTCCCTGGAATTCTGGCCGACTTACAAGTATTCAGAAGTCAGCGGTTCACTTTCCCAGGCTGACGCCCTTCTCAGGGACCTGCTCGCAGAGGAAGTTAAGGAAGAGGCAGATACCGCATCTTCAGAGAAGGCTGACGGCGGCATCGCCGAGGCTGTAAAGAAGGAAATCGGTTCTGCTGATTCCCTTGCAAACGAGGCTGCCCTTGCAAAGGCACACCCTCTTCTCGCCCTCCTGCGTCCGGGACAGTCCCACGGAGAGGCTTGCCTTGGCGTAGTCCACTACAAGGATACAGCAATGGTGAACAAGTATCTGAACATGCCTCAGGTAAAGGCTGTTCTGCCTGCAGACCTTGTTCCGATGTGGAGCGTAAAGGCTTCAGACAAGGCCGAGACATACTTTGAACTTGTTGCTATCAAGAACTCCCAGAGAGACGGAAAGGCCCCTCTGGACGGAACCTGCATCACCGATGCAAGTATAAGCTACAGGGAGCAGGGCGGATATCCGTGTGTAAGCATGGCTATGAACCCTGAGGGAGCAAGAACCTGGGCCAGGATTACGGCAGACAATGTCAACAGATGCGTTGCTGTTGTTCTGGACGGAATGGTTTATTCTTACCCTAACGTAAACGAGCCTATCGAGGGCGGCAGAAGCGAGATTTCCGGACGCTTCTCTTTTGAAGAGGCAACAGACCTTTCAAACGTACTCAAGTCCGGTAAACTTCCGGCACCGGCTTCTATTCTTCAGGAGCAGGTTGTAGGTCCTTCCCTCGGTAAGGAATCAATCAACGCGGGTATGATCTCATTCCTGATTGCGTTCATCCTCGTGCTGCTGTATATGCTGTTCTTCTACAGGGGAGCCGGCGTTGCAGCCTGCATCGCACTGATCTGCAACGTTATTTTCCTGATCGGAGCATTGATATCCATCGGTGCTGTTCTGACACTTCCTGGTATCGCTGGTTTGATTCTGACATTAGGTATGGCGGTGGACTCCAACGTCATCATCTATGAAAGAATCAAGGAGGAACTCCGCAGCGGAAAGCAGCTCCGTCTTGCTATCAAGGACGGTTACAGCAACGCTTACTCTGCTATTCTCGACGGTAATATCACTACCATCATCGTAGGTATAGTGCTGGTAATCTTCGGTACCGGCCCTATCCAGGGATTCGCAACAACACTGATCATCGGTATCATTACCTCCCTGATTACCTCCATCTTCATCACAAGGCTTTACTTCGAGGGCCGTCTTGCTAAGAACAAGAAGATATCCTTCGAGGGCAAGATCACAAAGAACTTCCTTACAAACACGCATTTCGATTTCATCGGAATGAGAAAGTTCACCTATGTGCTTGCAGCCGCAGTGATTGCAGTCTGCCTGTTCTTCATCTTCGGAAGGGGATTCTCCTACGGAGTTGACTTTACAGGAGGCCGCACATACGTTCTGAGATTCGACAAGATGGTTTCTGCCGAGCAGGTAAGGAAGGCTGTCGAGGCCGAATTCGGAGAGAGCGTGGAGGTTAAGCAGTTCGGTTCCGGAAGCCAGATGAAAGTTACCACCAAGTACAAGATCAACGACAATTCACAGGAAGTTGACCAGGAGGTGGAGACAAAGATCTACAACGCCCTTAGCGGAGACGAGTTCTTTGACAGGCATCTGACTCAGGAACAGTTCACAACAACCGTGGACAGCCCTAACGGAATCGTAAGTTCGGACAAGGTTGGTCCTACCATCGCAAACGACATGAAGCGCAAGGGAACTTATGCTGTTGTCATCGCCCTGGTAGCTATCTTCCTCTACATTGCCGCAAGATTCTCCAACTGGTCTTGGGGAGCCGGCGGTGTGGCGGCTCTGGCTCACGACTCCATCATCGTGATCGGCTTCTACTCCATCTTTACGGGAATACTGCCGTTCACCCTGGATGTAGACCAGACATTCATCGCAGCCGTGCTGACAATCATCGGTTACTCTATCAACGATACCGTGGTTATCTTCGACCGTATCCGTGAATACAAGAGACTCTATCCTAAGAGAACTCTCAAGGACAATGTCAACGGAGCTGTCAACAGCACGCTTGCAAGAACATTCAACACCTCCGGTACCACCCTGGTTGTATTGCTGGCTATCGCAATCTTCGGCGGAGACACCATCCGCGGATTTGCCGTAGCTCTTGCAATAGGTGTTATCGTAGGTACATTCTCATCCGTATTCATCGCAACTCCTGTGATGTACGATCTTAATTCCAAGAAACAGGCTAAGGCTTTAAAGAAGTAAGGATCAGCGGATTGTGAATAGTTGTAAGAAAAGGGGGAGATGTCTTCCCCTTTTCTTTTTTAATTCTTAAATTTGTGGTTGCACACATTTAAACAAACAAGACATAATGACAAGGAGAAACAGAAAAGGCAAAGCGTTCTCTTCCAGAAACAAATCAGCGGTTTACGGAATGAAGAAGTCCCGCCGCCGTTCGGGCATGACGATGGGACGGGATGCAGAAAGAAGGGCTGGAGGGCTGTCCCCGAGGGGAAGGAGAGCCATAGAGGAGGTGGAGGGTTTGCTGGAGATTGCATCCGGAGGATACGGCTTTGTAAGAATGGCTCCGAAGGAAGACGAGAGGCCTGGTGCCAAGAGAGACCAGAGAGAAGACATATTCATTCCTATCGGAAAACTTCGCGGAGCATTGAACAATGATACTGTAAGGGTCGCGATAATAAAGAAGAACCTTGAGAAAGGAAACGAGGGAGAGGTGATAAGCGTTGTCAGCCGTTCTACCCGTCCGTGGGTGGGGCTGATGCAGATAACCGGAAAGCACGCCTGGGTAATCATCGAGAACAAGAGCATGCCTTACGATGTGGAGGTTCCGATAGACAGTGTGCAGAAAGAGTGGCAGGGAATGAAAGTGGCCGTTCTTGTAAAGGATTTTCCGAGGGGTTTCCAGACTCCTGTGGGAGAGATTGTTGACGTGCTCGGAAAGCCGGGTGAGAACGATACGGAAATGCACGCAATCCTTTCAGAATACGGCCTTCCTTACAAGTTCCCGGCAGAGGTGGAGGCTGAGGCGGAGAAGATTCCGAAGAAGATAACAGCCAAGGATCTGGAGGGAAGGAAAGACCTGCGCAAGGAATGCATTTTCACAATAGACCCAGCAGACGCCAAGGACTTTGACGATGCCGTTTCCTACAAGGTCCTGGACAACGGACATCTTGAAATAGGAATCCACATTGCGGATGTTTCCTGGTACGTGAAACCGCAGTCTGTAATAGACAGGGAGGCTTATGCCAGAGCCACTTCCGTCTATCTTGTTGACAGGACAATCCCGATGCTGCCGGAAGCCCTTTCAAACAACCTCTGCTCGCTAAGGCCTGGAGAGGACAAGCTTTGCTTCTCCGCGATTTTTGAAATGGATTCTTCCGGCAAGGTTTACAGCCAGTGGTTCGGAAGGAGCGTTATCTGCTCCGCTTTCCGCTTCGCCTACGAAGAGGCCCAGCAAATAATAGACAATAACGGAGACATGTCTTCATACACTCCAGTTATGCCTGAGGGAAAGATTCCGTCACAGGAGGTGATTACGGCTGTGCTGGAACTCCATAAACTTGCTTCCGTGCTGAGGAAGAAGAGGTTCCAGGAGGGCTCCATCAGTTTCGAAAGGCCGGAGATGAAGGTTATCACGGACGAGAAGGGAAAGCCTGTAGACGTTGTGCAGAAAATCACAAAGTCAGCCAACTGGCTCATCGAGGAATATATGCTGCTTGCCAACAAGGCTGTCGCCACCTATGTTGCCACCGCCATCCGCAAGCCGGCTCCTACTTTCGTCTACCGTATCCACGACGAGCCTAACATGGAGAAGGTCGTGGAGCTGAAGACATTCGTGAAATATTTCGGCTACAAGATAGAGGCTATGGACACTCCGAAGCAGCTTGCCCGCAGCCTGAACAAACTGGTTGAGATGATACACGGAAAGCCGGAGTGCGACGCCATAGAACTTCTGGCTCTCAGATGTATGGCCAGGGCCCAGTATTCTACTGAAAATATAGGGCACTACGGTCTGGGATTCCAGTATTACACTCACTTCACCTCTCCTATCAGAAGATATCCGGACCTTATGGTCCACCGTCTGCTCTCGCGCTATCTTGAAGGCGGAAAGAGCGCGGACAAGCAGGCCTTCGAGGACTATTGCCAGCACTCGTCCCAGAGGGAGCAGATTGCAACCGAGGCGGAACGTTCCAGCGTCAAGTACAAGATGGCCGAGTATATGACCGAACGCATCGGACAGGAGTATGAAGGAACCATAAGCGGTGTGACCGAATGGGGGCTTTATGTCCAGGTCGAGCCTACCCACATTGAGGGAATGGTGGCCCTCAGGGAACTTCTGGACGACTATTACCAGTTTGACGAGAAGAATTTCTGCGTGATTGGCAAGTCTTCAGGCAGATGCTTCAGGCTCGGCGACAAGGTCAAGGTGAAGGTTGAGCGCGCCTCCCTTGAACAGAAGAACATAGACTTCTCCCTGGTGCTTCCGGAAGGGGAGAAAATGGAAGATTTCGGAGTGTTCTCCGAAGAGATTCCGGCAAAAAAGAAGAAATCATCGAAGAAAAAGAAATAAGAGAAATGGGAAAGAAAGTACTGCTTATGATCCTCGACGGATGGGGATTGGGAAATCATACAAAATCAGACGCCATATCCACTCAGGGACAACCAAATATAGACGCCCTCAGGGCAAAGTATCCGCACTCGCAGCTGATGGCTTGCGGAGAGGATGTGGGCCTTCCTGAAGGACAGATGGGAAATTCCGAAGTGGGACATCTTAATATTGGAGCCGGAAGGGTTGTGTATCAGGACCTTGTAAAGATAAATAAAGTCTGCCGAGAGCACAGGATGCTGGAAAATCCGGAGATTAAGGCTGTGATGGATTATGCTGCGAAGGGACACGACCTGCATTTTCTCGGCCTTGTTTCAAGAGGCGGGGTCCACAGTTCCCTGGAGCATCTTTTCGCGTTCCTGGACACGGCAAAGGAGTGCGGCCTCGAGAGGGTTTTCGTCCACTGCTTTATGGACGGAAGGGATACAGACCCTAAAAGCGGCAAGGGATTTATCGCCGAGCTGGAAGAACATATGGCAAAAAGTTGCGGCAAGGTGGCTTCTGTCTGCGGCCGTTTCTACGCGATGGACCGCGACAAGCGCTGGAACAGGATAAAGGAAGCCTATGACCTTCTTACAGAAGGCAAGGGCGCTCAATTCACCTCGGCGACAGAGGCCGTGCAGGCGTCTTACGACGAGGGTGTTACTGATGAGTTCATCAAGCCTGTCTGCATAGTTGAAAACGGAAAGCCGATTGGCGTTATCAAGGAAAACGACGCCGTGGTTTTCTTCAATTTCCGAAACGACCGCGCCCGCGAGATGACAAGCGTACTTACCCAGAAGGACATGCCGGAAGAGGGAATGCACACCATTCCACTTTACTACTGCTGCCTTACCCCATATGATGATGAGTTTACGGGCCTGCATATCCTGTTCGGAAAGGAGCACGTCCAGAAAACTTTGGGAGAGGTTGTCTCCGCGGCAGGAAAACGACAGCTCCGCATCGCCGAGACAGAAAAATACGCCCACGTCACATTCTTCTTCAACGGCGGCAGGGAAGAGCCGTTTGAGAACGAGGACAGGATCCTTGTTGCGTCTCCAAAGGTTGCGACCTATGACCTTCAGCCGGAGATGAGCGCACCTGAAGTTGCCGAAAAACTCATTGCGGCAATCCGCTCCGGCAAGGAGGATATGATTATCCTGAATTTCGCCAACGGGGATATGGTGGGGCACACTGGAGTGTATCCCGCTATCTGCAAGGCCGTTGAATGCATAGATTCCCTTGTCGGCAAGGTCGTGAAGGAGGCCCGTAAGAAAGGTTATTCCGTGCTGATTACAGCCGACCACGGCAATGCGGACTATGCCATAAACGAAGACGGGACACCGAACACCCAGCACTCCCTGAATCCGGTCCAGTTTGTGGTTGTGGACGACGATGTAAAGAGCGTGGAGGACGGAAGGCTCTGCGACATAGCACCTACGATCCTGAAGCTTATGGACATTCCACAGCCTGAGGAAATGACGGGAAAACCACTGGTCAATTAAGGAAGAAAACATAGTAGAACGATCGATGAGCCAACAATTTGTACACCTGCACCTGCACAGCCACTATTCCATTCTGGACGGAATGGGAAAGATTGAGGATTATGTTGCCAGGGCGATGGAACTGGATATGCCGGCGATGGCCCTTACGGACCATGGCGTGATGTATGGAGTAAAGGATTTCCTGGACTGCGTCAAGAAGGCTGAGAAGGAGAAGGGCAAGACACTCAAGCCGATAGTGGGCTGCGAGGTTTACGTGGCTCCTGAAAGCCGCCATATAAAGAAGCGCTATGCGGACAGGCGAAGCGCCTCCCACCTGATTCTTCTTGCAAAGAACCTGCAGGGATACCACAACCTTATGAAGATATCCTCAATCGGATTCACGGAAGGATTCTACAGCCATCCGAGAGTGGACAGGGAGATTCTCCACAGATATCACGAAGGGCTTATCTGCTGCAGCGCCTGTCTTGCCGGAGAAATTCCGCAGGCCATTCTGCGCGGAAACATAGAGGAAGCCCGCAGCACCGCTCTGTGGTACAAGAGCGTTTTCGGAGACGACTATTACTTTGAAATCCAGAACCATTTCTGCAAGGTTCCGGGTCAGGCGAATGACGTGTTCGAGGCCCAGCAGAAGGTCAACCCCGTTCTCTATAATCTCTCCCGGGAACTTGGTATCAAGTGCGTTGCAACCAACGACTGCCACTTCGTGAGGAAAGAGGACGGTCCGGCTCACGACCTTTTCATCTGCATCAATACCGGAAACAAGCTCACCGACGAAAAGAGGCTTCACTATACCCAGCAGGAGTATATGAAGAGCGCCGAGGAGATGATCGAGATCAACCCGGGACATCCGGAGGTGATATCGAATACCCTGGAAATCGCGGACAAGGTGGAGCGTTACAACATAAACATCAAGCCGATCCTTCCTCACTTCGATATTCCTGCGGAGTTTGAGAATTCGGACGCATATCTGCGGCATCTTGTATACCAGGGAGCGGAGAAACGCTACGGGAACATCCTTCCAACCACAAGGGACAGGATAGACTTCGAGCTGGACACCATCCGCAAGATGGGGTTTCCTGACTACTTCCTTATTGTGCACGACTTCATAAACTATGCCCGCTCACAGGGAATATGGGTGGGTCCGGGAAGAGGCTCCGCCGCCGGCAGTGTTGTGGCTTACTGTCTGACAATCACAAACATAGACCCAATCAAGTACAATCTCCTGTTCGAGAGATTCCTTAATCCGGACAGAATTTCGATGCCGGATATAGACATAGATTTCGAGGAGGAGAGAAGAGGGGAGGTGTTTGAATATGTGGAGAGGAAATACGGCAAGGACCACGTGTCGCACGTGGTGACTTTCGGCACCCTGAAGACCAAGCAGTCCATAAAGGACGTGGCCAGGGTTGAGGACCTTCCGCTTCCGGTTTCCAACCGCCTTTCCAATATGGTTCCGAAAACTCCGGGAGACGAGTCCAGCTTTGACAACTGCCTGAAGAACATTCCGGATTTCAAGAACGAATACGAGAATTCCCCGGATCCGAAAGTCAGGGAAACCCTTCATTTTGCAAGGGAGCTGGAGGGAACGATCCGCCAGACGGGAGTCCATGCCTGCGCCGTGATCATAGGTCCGCACGACCTTACCGAACACATACCTGTTTCCACCCGTACGGATACAGAGGGCCTCATCTCCCAGTATGAGGGAACGCGCATAGAAGACGTGGGAATGCTGAAGATGGACTTCCTGGGTCTCAGCACATTGTCCATACTCAAGGAAACGGTGGAAAACATAAGGAGACACCGCGGAATAGACATAGACATAGACAAGATCCCTTTGGACGACAAGGCCACGTTCAAGACTTTCGGAAAGGGAGACACGATAGCCTCGTTCCAGTTTGAGAGTCCCGGCATGCAGAAGTGGCTCAGGGAACTTCATCCTTCCAGGTTCGAGGACCTTATAGCGATGAACGCCCTCTACCGTCCGGGTCCTATGCAGTACATCCCTAAGTTCGTGGACAGGAAGATAGGCAAGGAACAGATAACATACGAGCTTCCTGAAATGGAGAACATCCTGTCAGACACTTATGGGATCACCGTTTATCAGGAGCAGGTGATGCTGCTCAGCCAGAAACTTGCCAGCTTTACGAAAGGTCAGGCCGACACCCTGCGTAAGGCTATGGGAAAGAAGAACATAGAGAAGATGCTGGAGCTGGAGGAAAAATTCCTTGCTGGCGGAGTGGAGCAGGGTTTCAAGAAAGAGACCCTGCAGAAAATCTGGGAAGACTGGAAGGAATTTGCAAAATACGCGTTCAACAAATCCCATTCTACCTGCTATGCCTGGATAGGGTATCTGACCATCTATATGAAAACCCATTATCCTGCGGAGTTCATGGCCGCCAACCTTACAAAGAACTTCTCTGACACAAAGAAGATCACGGTGCTTATGGACGAGTGCAAGAGGATGGGTCTGCGCGTCCTGGGACCGGATGTGAACGAAGGCGGAGTCAACGCCACGGTAACGGGAGACAACGAGATAAGGTTCGGCCTTGCCGCCATCAAGGGACTCGGGACCCAGATTACAGAAAGCATTGTGGAACACGCTCCATACAAAGACATTTACGACTTTGTGGAAAGGGCCTGCCCAAGAAGCATGAACCGCAAGACGATGGAAAACCTTGCCTATGCCGGAGCATTCGACTCTTCGTTCCCGGATATCCGCAGGGACCAGTATTTCATGGAGAACAGGAAGGGCGAGGTCTTCCTGGATTCCCTGATGAAATATGTTCAGGACTTCAACTCTATGGACAGCAGCGTGGAGTCTCTCTTCGGAGACCAGGACGAAGGCTTCCAGCTAAAGAAACCGGAGGTTCCTCCGAGAACCGGAGACATGAACCTTATGGAGTTCCTGAAAAAGGAAAGGGAGCTTGTGGGCATGTATATTTCTTCCCATCCGCTGGATGTTTTCAAGTTCGAGCTGGCCAATTTCTGTACCGCTACGGCTGGAGAAATCGCCGAGAGACTCAAGCAGGGCAGCGATTATCAGATAGATGAAAACCAGGACTTTTTCATTGGTGGCCTGGTTACCAATGTGAACGAGAGGATATCCAAGAGCGGAAGGCCTTTCTGCTCGTTTACACTGGAGGATTTCACGTCCAGCGTAAACATCACTCTCTTTGGCAAGGCGTACGAGAGCAATATGAACTATATCAAGGACGGCAACGCCGTATTCATAAAGCTCAAGATAAAAAGACGCTCTTCACAGGATCCGACACCTGATATCAGGATAGAATCAGTACGTCTTCTTGCAAATGTCAAGGCAAGCGGACTCCAGTCCCTGGAACTTATCGTTCCGGCCCGTCTTGTGGACAAGCAGTTCCGCATAGACCTTGTTAAACTTCTCAAGGAGCATCACACCCCGCAAAGAAGCGAGGGGGCAAAGACTCCGGTCAAAATGAAAATCGTTGAAGAAGAGAAGGGCTTTTCTCTGGATTATGACACCAAGTTCCTCGTGGAGGTTGACAACATCCTTCTCAGGGAACTGGAAAAAATGGGTGTGGAATACAAGGGGAACGTAAACTATTCCATATTCTAGTCCCAGCCCTGCGCCTTGATTTCAAGATAGTTGCCATCCGGGCTCACCAGGTGGCAACCTTCTTTTGCGGTGTGCCCGATCACTTCCAGCCAAGGGAGCTCCTTGCGGATGGCCTCGTGGGCTTCCAGAGGGAAGACGTACATCAGGCGGTAGTCGTCTCCGCCGTTTATTATGGCCGTTGCCATATCTATCCCGATTTCCTCTGAAATCATCCTTGCCTCCGGGGCGACTGGTATCTTGTCAAGGAAAATGTTCACCCCGCAGTTGTGGTCTCTTGCCATCTGTCTGACCGCATCGCCGAGACCGCGGGTAAGGAAATATCCTGCGGTTGGCCACAGCCCGGCTTCCTTGAAACTGTCAAGTATGGACGGCTCGATGTCCGGAGTCAGATACTGTCCGAGCGGATATTTGTATTTGTCAAGTTGAGGCTGGCTTCCCGTGAAGGCCGCTTTCTCCCTTTCCAGCACATAGAAACCCATACAGGCGCTTCCAAGGTTTCCGCTTATGCAGATGAGGGAGTTTGGAGCGACTTCCTTTCCGTTCTCAGGCGAAAGGACCTCTCCGGAAGCGCTGCAGCTGATCATAAGGCCGCTCATCGACGGAACAAGGTCCAAAGTCAGATTATCCACGGAATGCAGCTTGGCGGCTGCCTGGATGCCGGCCCACAGCCAGTCGATATGCTCGTAACTGAACTTTGAAGAAACCCCTATGGAGAAATTCAGGGCGCAAGGCTTGGCGTTCCGGGCATATATATATCCCATAGCGTGAACGGCGGCCTTGTAGCCAAGATATTTGACTGGAGTATAGGTAAGGTCAAAATCCACGCCTTCCAGCATGAGCTTGTTTGTGGTGACGATTCCCTTTCCGCCTTTCTTCTGGGGCAGAAACGATGTTTCGGAATTCTTGAAGCTGCTCTTTTCAAAGAGTCTGTCCAGGGTCTTGATCCTTCCCAGCTCCTTTATTTCCGTCCGGGTGATTTCTTTCTTCTTTGCCATATCAACACAAAGATAGCGCAAATCGGCCGAAAACAAATAAATCACTATCTTTGTGGCCCTATGGGCAGTCAGAAGGAAATATTGAAGGCAGTGGCCTCTTCGGAATACAAGGAAGGCTTCGTCACCGATGTGGAGCAGGAGTTTGCTCCCAAGGGTTTGAACGAAGACATTATCCGCCATATTTCGGAGAGGAAGGGCGAGCCTGAATGGATGCTGGAATTCCGCCTGAAGGCCTTCCGCAAATGGCTCACCATGGAAACTCCTTCCTGGGGGCATCTGCACCTTCCAAAGATAGACTACCAGGACATAATCTACTTTGCCGCCCCTAAGAAGAAAAAGGCAGACAAGCTGGATCCGGAACTTGAGGCCACATTCGAGAAACTGGGTATTCCGCTCAAGGAAAGGAATGTGCTTGGTGGCGTTGCAGTAGATGCTGTGTTCGATTCAGTTTCTGTTAAAACCACGTTCAGGGAAACCTTGGCGGAGAAAGGAATAATCTTCTGCTCTTTCTCAGAGGCGGTGAGGGATTATCCGGACCTGGTGCGCAAATATCTGGCAAGCGTGGTGCCTGTCGGTGACAATTATTTCTCCGCCCTTAATTCCGCTGTTTTCTCCGACGGAAGTTTCTGCTACATCCCGAAGAACACGCGGTGCCCGATGGAACTGTCCAGCTACTTCCGCATCAACGCCCTTGGAACCGGACAGTTCGAAAGGACGCTTATCGTCGCCGACGAGGGAAGTTACGTAAGTTACCTTGAGGGCTGCACCGCTCCCCAGAGAGACGAGAGCCAGCTTCACGCCGCGGTGGTGGAGATTGTGGTAAAGCAGGATGCCGAAGTGAAATATTCCACGGTCCAGAACTGGTATCCTGGAAACAAGAACGGAGAGGGAGGAATATATAACCTGGTGACAAAGAGGGGAATATGCGAGGGATCCAATTCCCGCCTTTTCTGGGCGCAGGTCGAGACCGGCTCCGCGATAACCTGGAAATACCCGAGTACAATTCTCAAGGGAGACAACTCGGTAAGCGAGTTCTACAGCGTGGCGGTAACCAACAATTACCAGCAGGCGGATACCGGAACAAAGATGATACATATCGGGAAGAACACCAGGAGCCGCATCGTGAGCAAGGGTATTTCAGCCGGCTGCAGCGAGAACAGTTATCGCGGTATGGTGAAGGTCCTGCCGGGTGCGACGGGAGCCAGGAACCACTCCCAGTGCGACAGCCTTCTGCTTGGTTCCAGGTGCGGGGCCCACACTTTCCCGCATATAGAAAGCGCAAATCCTACGGCCATCATAGAGCATGAGGCCACAACCTCCAAGATAGGGGAAGACCAGCTGTTTTACTGCCTGCAAAGGGGTATTACACAGGAAGATGCCGTGGGGCTTATAGTTAACGGATATGCACGTGACGTGCTAAACAAACTGCCGATGGAGTTTGCCGTGGAGGCGCAGAAGCTTCTCCAGGTTTCCCTTGAGGGCAGTATAGGTTGAGTGTTATGATGGAAGAATATCTGCAGATGTTTTTGAACTGGTTCAGCATAGACAATGTGCTGTTCGAGTTGTGGGGCCAGAAGGTCAGTTCCCTGGAAGTCACAAGCACGGTGTGCGGAATCCTGTGCATTCTGCTTGCCATAAGGGGCAAGGTGGCAAACTTCTGGATAGGTTACATTTACAACATAGTCCTGTTTCTGCTGTTCTACCAGACAAGAGCCTACTCGAGTATGTTGCTGCAGCCTGTTTCCCTGGCAATAAACTTCTTCGGGCACTACAGGTGGACCCATCCCGGGGAACACGAGAAGGACAGCAAGTCCCGCCTGAAGGTAACCATGTTCAACACCGGACAGAGGATAGTGCTGGTCGCCCTGGTTCTGATATTCATGTTCTTCTGGGGCTATATCCTTTCACGTGTGGACATATGGTTCCCTTCCCTGTTCCCGGCTCCGGCCAGACTCCCTTATTTTGATGCGTTCATTTTGGGTATGGTTCTTATGGCCCAGTATCTTTCCGCACAGAAAAAACTGGACTGCTGGTTCTGCTGGATGGTTGCCAACTGCTGTAATGTAATCCTGTGCTACCGTCTGGGACTGAGCCTGATGACACTTGTTTACATATTGTACATCGTGCTTGCCGTTGGAGGTTTCTTCACCTGGCTTAAGATGTACCGCAAGCAGCATTATCTCGACCTTAGGAAACAGGTGGAGAAAAAATGGGAAAAAGAAAACAAATAAAACCTGTCTTGATGGAGAATCTTCTTGAAATAAAAAATCTGCACGCCCGCATCGGCGACAAGGAAATACTGAAGGGAATAAACCTTGTCATCAGACCGGGTGAAGTACACGCCATTATGGGGCGCAACGGCAGTGGCAAGAGCACACTTTCCGCAGTGCTTGCCGGTAACTCCAATTATACCATTACCGAAGGCAGCATCACATATCTGGGACAGGATCTGCTGAAGATGAGTCCGGAGGAGAGAAGTTGGGCCGGAATTTTCCTTGGATTCCAGTATCCGGTTGAGATACCGGGAGTTACAAATGTAAATTTCATGAAGACCGCAGTGAACGAGCACAGGAAGCAGAAGGGCCTCCCTCCTTTGAGCGCCGCGGAATATCTCAAGATGATGCGGGAGAAAATGGCCTATGTGGAGATGGACCCGTCGTTTTCTTCCAGAGGCGTGAACGTGGGATTCTCCGGCGGAGAGAAAAAGCGCAACGAGATTTTCCAGATGGCTATGCTTTCTCCAAGGCTTGCCATACTGGACGAGACAGACAGCGGCCTGGATGTTGATGCATTGCGCATTGTGGCAAACGGTGTCAACCGTCTCAAGACTGCAGACAACGCCTTTGTTGTGATAACCCATTACCAGAGACTTCTGGATTACATAGTTCCGGACGTGGTGCACGTTCTGTACAAGGGAAAGATTGTCAAGACAGCGGGCAAGGAACTTGCCGCCGAGGTGGAAGCCCACGGCTACGAGGAATTTGAATAACGGATGGAGGAATTCAGGTACATACCAAAGAAACAGCTGTTCGACTGCAGCGTGTCTCTGGACGGAGCAAAGAAATACTTCGTCTGGGACGGCATTCCTGAGGGTTTGCCTTTCGAAGAGGCAGACACTCTGGACTGTTCCGTGGAGTTTCCTGTAGACACCCGCGTCCGTAAGATTAGCTATGCTCCGTCCGAAAGCGTAAAGACAAAGTCAACGGTCATCAGTCCGAAGGACAGAGAACTTGTGCAGGTGATTTCCGTAAGGGTCTCCCCAGCCAGGCTTTCCACGAGGACCGTTGTAAATTGCGCCCCTTCCGGGAAATACAGCGTTCTGCTTTGCTGTCATACAGTTGGACAGGAACGTTTTTCAACAAATGAACAGATTGAAATCCACGTCCAGAAAGACGCCTCCCTGGACCTTGTGGTGATGCAGAACGAGAACTCCCTTTCCCGCCACAGTTCGGATTACAGGATAAGGCTGGAAGAGGGGTCGTCGCTGAGCCTCAATATAGTTACAATCCACGCCGGAAATGTGTCCAACAAAATCCATTCGCTGATTGCCGGGAAGAAGGCGGTCTGCAATCTGAACGGACTGTATCTGGCAGACGGACAGCAGATTGTGGATACTGATGTTGTGCTGGTTCACAATGCGGAGGAGACAGTCAGCCGTCAGCTGTTCAAGGGAATCCTGGACGATAATTCCAGATCGCGCTTTGAGGGAGAGGTTGTCGTAAGTCCGGCGGGGCAGAAGACCGAGGCCTATCAGGCAAACAACAACCTCCTGATCTCGGACTCGGCAAGGGCGTCCTCGGATCCGCATCTGGTTATCTATGCGGATGAGGTGAAATGTTCCCACGGAAGCACGGCCGGAAGTGTCGGAGACGAGGAACTGTTCTATATGCGCAGCCGCGGCATCAGCGAGAAAGAGGCCAGAATCCTTCAGCAGCAGGCATTTGCCGGCGCTGTTCTGGAAAAGGTTTCCCATCCGGAATTAAGGGACAGGCTCTCCTGTCTTGTGGAAAAGCGGCTCAGGGGAGAGAATACGCTTTGCGCCGGATGCTCCAGGGGTTGCTGTTAGTAAAGAAACATTATTGACAAGAAATATGAATGTCGGAATTGTAGGAACGGGTTATGTCGGGCTGGTTACGGGAGCCTGCTTCTCTGAAATGGGAATGAACGTAACCTGCATAGACATAGACAAGAAGAAAATCGAAATGCTCCAAAGCGGGCAGATTCCTATCTACGAGCCTGGTCTCAGGGAGATTGTGGAACGGAACACAAAGAAAGGAAGGCTGCATTTCGTCACCGATCTGGCTAGTGTGCTGGACTCTCTGAGCGTTGTTTTCGTGGCTGTAGGAACGCCTCCCGGAGAAGACGGAAGCGCAGACCTGAGCTATGTGCTGGACGTTGCCTCCGAATTCGGGCGCAACATAAAGAAATACACTCTTCTTGTCATCAAGAGCACCGTTCCTGTTGGAACAAGTGTCAAGGTTCGCAGGAGAGTGGAGGAAGAGCTTGAAAGAAGGGGACGCAAGGTGGAATTTGACGTGGCTTCCAATCCGGAATTTCTCAAGGAGGGTGCCGCAATCAAGGACTTCATGTCTCCGGACAGGGTGGTCGTGGGCGTTTCCTCGGAAAAGGCCCGTCATCTAATGGAGAAGATCTACAAGCCGTTCCAGATGTCCAAGTACAGGATAATCTTCATGGACATCATGAGTGCGGAGATGACCAAGTACGCGTCCAACTCCATGCTTGCCACCAGAATCAGTTTCATGAACGAGATAGCCCGCCTGTGCGAGATTACCGGAGCCGATGTTCAGAAGGTGAGGGCCGGAATGGCAGCGGATACAAGGATAGGCAACAAGTTCCTTTATCCGGGATGTGGCTACGGCGGTAGCTGCTTCCCGAAAGACGTGAAGGCGCTTATCCGCACCGGCAGGGAGAACGGCTATGAAATGAAGATCATAAGCGCAGTGGAAGAGGTGAACGAGCAGCAGAAGAAAGTTGTCTTTGAAAAACTAAAGAAAGCGCTTGGCCGCCTCAAGGGAAAGACCGTGGCTCTATGGGGATTGTCTTTCAAGCCTGAAACCGATGACATGAGGGAGGCTCCTTCCGTGGTCACTGCAGAACTTCTTCTGGAGGCCGGAGCCAAAGTGCGGGTTTATGACCCGATAGCCATGGACGAGTGCCGCAACCGCTACCTTGGAGACCGGGTGACTTACGCCAAAGATATCTACGAATGTGTTCAGGATGCTGATGCCGTGGCCCTGATAACAGAGTGGAAGGAATTCAGGGTTCCGTCCTGGGAAAAGGTCCGCAAGGCAATGAAGGGAAACATCGTGGTGGACGGAAGGGACATCTATACCCCGTCTGAGGTCCAGTCCCTTGGTTTTGAGTATCTGAGCATAGGGAGATAAGGGATATGAAAACTAAAAAGCCGCTCTCCGAAGAGGACGGCTTTTTAAATACTAAAACCTAAACCTACACCTTATAGATGCCACTAAAGGCTGATTCGTTGCACGGGTAACAAAAATTCATTATTTTTGAATATTAAGGTTAAGAATATGTTTTTGTTCGGAAATAAAAAAGTCAAAGGATTGAAGTTCCTGGAAGGGGCTACAGACATACACTGCCATCTGCTGACGGGAGTCGATGACGGATTCCACAGCCTGTCGGAAAGCTATGAGCTTCTGGACCAGTATCAGCAGGCCGGGGTGAAGAGGGTTTACTTTACCCCGCACAGCATGGGACTGGAGGGAGCTGTCGCCGATGAGGAAAACAACCACCGCCATCACCGCCATCATCATCATGAGGACCCGAGCCAGGCCCCGACTCCCGGCCAACTCTACAGGGAATCTGCATTAGCCAGCCCGTACGCCTCCGAGCCACTTGGGGGATACTGCAACGAGCATCTGCAGGAAAGATTCGAGGAGTATAAAAAGTACTATAAGGGAAGCGTGGAGATCCGCCTTGCCGCCGAATATATGATGAACAAGGAATTTCCGGCAAAAGTACAGGAAAAGAAACTCCTTACTTATGCCGACGGCGTCCATGTTCTTGTGGAAACATCCTATTTTGCCCCTCCTGCTGAAATGGACGATATCCTTTACAGCCTGGCTGTCAACGGATACAAACCTATTCTCGCCCATCCGGAGAGATACCGTTACATGACAAAGGATGATTACCGTAACCTCAAGTCAAGGGGATATGAGTTCCAGCTGAATTTCCTCGCTCTTACAGGCTACTACGGAGACGATGTCTTTGAAAGGGCCAGCGACCTTCTGGATGCTGGAATGTACGACTTTACCGGAAGCGACTTCCACCGCCTGTCCACATTCAATCATCTTATGCCTCACATCAAGATGAATTCCAGGAGAACGGACAAGCTTCTCAAACTGTTTGAGAATAACGGCACGATATAGCCTCGGCGATATATTCAATTTGTCCTTCCTTCAGGCAAGTGTGCATAGGAAGGCTCAGCACGTGCTCTGAAAGGAACTCCGAGTTGTGGAGCGAATCCTCGGCCTCCGGATTGAAATCCTCTCTCTTCCTTGCAATGCCCGCAAACGCCTCCTGTCTTGAAAGCGGCAGCGGGTAATATATCATTGAAGGGATTCCCTTTTCCGCCAGATATGCCCTGAGGGCGTCTCTTGCGTTTCCGTCAGGATCTTTCAGGCAGTCCTTGACGATAATTGTGTACTGGTGGTAGGTGTGGGTTGTAAAATCAGATTCTTCAGGAGTGCAGATATATTTTTCCGGCGGGTCAAACGCTTTCAGAAGACGGGTGTAGGAAGCCGCCGCGGCGCGCCGTGCCGCAATATACTCGTCCAGATGTTTCAATTTGATATCAAGTACCGCTGCCTGTATGGTGTCGAGGCGGGAATTGCAGCCGATAACCTGATGGAAATATTTCCTTTTCTGGCCGTGGTTGGCAATCATCCGGATCCTTTCTGCCAGAGAATCGTCGTTTGTCATAAGCGCTCCCCCGTCTCCCATGCAGCCAAGGTTCTTGGTCGGGAAGAAAGACGTGCATCCTATGTCCCCGATACAGCCGGCCATAATCTCCCTGTCTCCCACCCGGCACTTTGAACCCAGCGCCTGGGCGCAGTCTTCCACAACCATCAGGTTATGGCGGCGGGAAAACTCCATAACTGCATCCATCTGGCTGCACTGGCCGAACAGATGCACCGGAACAATGACCCGGGTCCTCTCGTCCACAAGCTCATCCATATATTCCAGGGAAACAGAAGCATCAGTGTTGAATGTCCTCGGATTGACATCATACATTACAGGCACCAGCCCCAGCAATGCAATGACCTCTGCGGTGGCCACATAAGTAAATGCCGGAACCAGCACCTTGTCTCCAGGTTCCAGCCCCAGGGCCATAAGCGCTATCTGAAGCGCGTCAGTCCCGTTTCCGCAGCCTATCACATGCTTTACTTTCAGGTATCTTGCAAGATTCTGTTCGAATGTTTCAACCGCCTTTCCATTGATGAAAGAGGATGAATCTATCGTTTCCCTGATTGCAGAGTCTATCTCCTCCCTTATGTCATTGTGCTGCCCGAGCAGGTCGACCATTTTGATGTCTTCCATATACATTCCGTAGTTTTTACAAAAATAAGCAAAAAACAGCAACAAATCATAACAACATTGTTACAAATCAGACGTCGCTGAGAAACAGCAATTTGCAAATTAATGTCGCCGAGATTTCCTCGGGCAGAAAGAAATTCTTTCAGAATTTTAAGGAAATCCGATTTATTTTCTTATATTTGGAAAGAATTAAAGTGCCAAAATTTCATCAAACCAATTTTATATTAATCTATGAAGGAAACTAAATTTAAAGCAAGCAGCCTGCTTTTGGCTTTGGCCCTGCTTCTGTTTTGCGGAAGCGCCTGGGCACAGCGTCAGGGGTTGGTTACCATCAAGGGAACCATCACGGAGCAGGTGAGCGATGGAACTTCTGGCCCAATCCCGTATGCTACGGTTCAGATACCGAGCGCGGGTATGAGTGCAGTTGCCAACGAGAAAGGAGAGTATGTCATCAAGGGCATAGCTCCTGCTACTTATGATGTCATAGTTGCCTCTCTGGGTTACGAGACTTTGAACATCAAGGTCACGATTACCGCAGCCAAGGAGGTATATGACTTCAAGCTCAGGATAGCGGACTTCCGTCTGGATGACGTAACCGTTACCGCTGAGGTTTCCAAGGCCGGCGCGGCAACGGCTTCAAAGATTAACAGGACGGCTATCGAGCACATCCAGGCCAGCTCCCTGGCAGATGTGATGGCCCTGCTTCCTGGTGCCGACATTACTTCAAGCACATTCAAACCGGACCTTCAGGGCGTAAAGACCTTGTCTATCCGTGGCGCCAACGCTATGGGAACCGCCATCATCATGGATGGTGCCCCTATTTCCAATGCCGCCAACATGCAGACAATGTCAGCCGCCATCGGAGGTGCCAACCCTGGCAGTGGCGGACAGAGCCCTTCAACAGGTATCGACCTCAGAACAATCACCACAGACAACGTGGAGAGTGTTGAGGTTATCCAGGGTATCGCATCCGTTGAGTACGGAAACGCCTCTTCCGGAACCGTTATCGTAAACGCAAAGAGCGGTGTCGAGCCTCTGGCTATAAAGTTCAACACCAATCCTAACGTTTATGCAATCGGCACAACCCACGGCTTCAGCCTTGGAGAGGGCAACGGCTTCATCAACTATGGTGTTGACTATGCGCGTTCTGTCGCTGACCCTAGAGAGGGTTACGACAAGTATCACAGGTCAACCGGAAGAATAGCATATTCCAACACGTTCTTCGGCGGCAAGTTCTACACCAACACCGCCCTGAATTACCTTTGGACAAAGGAAAAGGCAGAGCCTAACCCTGAGGACGAGACGGATTTCGAGTACCGCAACAGGCGTGACAAGGGAATCCGAATCACCCATAACGGAGAAATCAGGATCAACGCCGGATGGTTCAAGAACATAAAGTACACGGCATCCTTCAACTACACCAACCGCTGGAGTTACTATAAGGATCAGGGAACCAACGCAGATGTTCCTTATTCATACTCCAAGATAGACGGATCCGTTCTTTCCAGCCGTCCTGGAACCGTTATTTACGATGTAAGCGGAAAGCCTCTTACCTGGTTCGGTCCTAATGACGAACTGGCAAATGACAAGAGCTGGATCACTCCTGCTTCTTACACTTACGAGTACAACGTTTACGGAAAGGAACTCAATACCTTTGCAAAGCTGATGCTCAACTTCTCCGGAAATATCGGCGCAACCAGCCACCACTTCATCATCGGTGCCGATTTCCACAACGACGGCAACAGGGGCAAGGGTAAGGTATTCGACTACGACTTCCCTCCTTACCGTGCTGTTTCGTACCGTTTCGCAACCCAGAGGGAAAGGCCTTACAAGGACATTCCGTTCATGAACAAGCTGGGTGTTTACGCTCAGGAAGACTTCCGCTTCCCTCTTTGGGCCGGCGGCGAGTTCAAGGTTGTTGCAGGTGTCCGCTATGACAAGGTTTGGAGCGTCTCCGACGCCTTCTCTCCTAGAGTCAACGCATCTATGGACATTGTTCCTGGCGTATTCAGCATCAGGGGCGGTTACGGTGTGAGCGTTATGGCTCCTACGATGGCATACGTTTATCCTGACAACGCTTACTTCGATATCGTGAACTTCAACAACTCACTGTCCACAACCGTTCCGGACGGACAGAAGTTCCAGCTGATCACAACCCACGTTTACGACATCAAGAACAACGGCCTCCAGCTTGCAAAGCAGAAGAAGGCCGAGATAGGATTCGACCTTAAGATAAAGAAGGTAAGAATTGCCGTTACCGGTTACAAGGACTGGACACACAACGGATATACCTTCTCAAAGGGTCTGAACGATTACGGATATGTTCCGTTCCTCAGATATAAGGTTGACACTTATCCTGCAGACGGAAGCCTGCCTGCACTCACCCTGGAGAACGACGGCAAGATATTCCTCCAGTACACAACTCCTGCCAACAACCGCTCATCCGAGCAGAAGGGTGTCGAGTTCGTGATCGACTTCGGAAGAATAAACGCCATCCGCACCAGCTTCCTGGTTAACGGAGAGTTCTACGATTACAAGGGATGGAACAACGGCTGGGTTTGGTACAGCAAGAACGGCAGTGAAGAGGCCAACATGGGTATCTATGAATCCAAAATCTCTTCCGGTATCAGCCGCGAGCAGAACCTGATCACCAACCTCATCGTAACCCACAACATTCCAAAGATCGGTTTCGTTATCTCCCTGACCGCCAATGTCAACTGGAGAGAAAAGAGCTGGACCACCTATGGAGCCTGCGACACTATTCCTGTGAAGTATCTCTCCATTGCAGACGGACAGGTTCACGACTTCAACAAGGAGTGGGCAAATCCATCCAACCCGGATTATGAGAAATGGCTTCCTATCCTCCGCAACGAAACCAACGGTGCCGTTGCCAAGAACAGAAGAGAAATCGAACCTTCCTACAACCCTGTTCTCTGTATCAATGTGAATGTCACCAAGCAGTTCAAGAATTTTGACGTTTCGTTCTTCGCGAACAATATGTTCCGCTCAACTCCTCTCCAGTCTCTGGTCAAGAGCCCTGGAAGCAAAGAGCGGCGAAACTCCAATGTCTTCTTCTTCGGCCTGCAGCTGACCGCACGAATTAAATAACGTTTAAGAGAAGGTTATTATGAAAAAGATATACACAATATTATTTGCGGCCGTCCTCTCCTTTGTCCTTGCTTCCTGCATCGACATGATGGAAGATGTCAAAGACGTTGAGAAGATTGAGCCTATAAGCGTCTCTTACAAGGTGTGCGCCGCTACGGGCTTTATACCGAAGGGCGGTTCCATTACTCCGGACCCTAATTTCTCCACCGCTGGCGTAGAGGTGACTTTCACCAACGTCAAGACCGGACAGGTATTCAAGGGCACAACCGGCACCAACAGTATCGCCACCCTGGAAATTGAGCCAGGCGTTTATTCCATAAGCGTTACCGGACGCGCTACCCACGGCGGCTACCAGTACTTCATAAACGGAAATGTCCCGAGCATCTCGGTATTTGAGGATGTAACCCCTGAGCAGGCAAATACAGACGAGAAATACCGTCTGGTTGTACGTCCTGCAAAGGTTGGATCTTTCTGTATCAGTGAAATCTACTACTGCGGCATAGCAAGCTACTACTTCAGGGACCAGACCTACCAGTTCACCAACAATTCTGATGAGGTCTTCTATCTTGACGGTGTCTGCTTCGCGCAGCTTCATCCTAACATCGCTACTGCAAACCTTCCGACCTGGCCTGATGAGGACGGCGACGGAAACTATGTCTACAGTATGATGGTATGGCAGTTCCCTGGAACCGGAAAAGACTATCCTGTACAGCCTGGCGAGAGCGTTGTTGTGGCACAGGAGCCAAGAGACCACAGGGTTAACAACCCTAACTCCTACGACAACTCCATGGCAGACTTCCAGACCTGGACAGGAAACGCATCCCGTTACAATCCGGATGTTCCTAACCTGAGCTGCATATTCTACACAAGCTGGAACAGCATGCAGTGGCTGACTTCCGTGTTCGGTGCAGCGTTCTGCGTTTACAAGGCTCCTGACGGAACAACCGTGGACGAAGCATACTACAAGGATCCTACTCACTATCAAAGTGAAGTCAACAAGACTCCGAAGTATGCCAAGATTCCTGCAGACTGGATTCTTGACGGCGTAGAGCTTCTTACCAACATGAGCGCAATGCACATGAAGAGAATACCTGGCTTCGTTGATGCCGGCGGTACTTCAGTTGAAGCTACATATTGCGGAAAGACCGTATCCAGGAAGGTTACTGAGAAGAGAGCGGACGGAACTCCTAAATATCAGGATACCAACAACTCTACAGACGACTTCCAGGTTAACGACCATCCTGTTATCCGCCGTAACGGCGAAAAGGTTCCATCCTGGACTTGGTACAAATAGTAACGCGTAAAAGATGATTGTTATGAAGAACAAGATATTTAAGATAGCAGCCATACTGGTTCCGGCTCTGTTTGTCGGATTCCAGGCCATAGCCCAGACAGGATCCAATGCGGCCATAGAGAGAGCCAAGCTGGAAAGCATCTGGCTGAACAACACGGAAAATGCTGCCGGAGGAATGATAGATGCTCCTGTCCAGATGGCAAACGCATATGCCGGTTACGACTACACCAAGGGCAACTTCAAGCCGATGAGGGTAGGTGAAGAGATCAAGTCCTTAAAGTTCCACACAGACGGTGGAGGAATCTACAAGAATGTGGGCAATATGTTTATCTGGGGTGATTTCACCTACACCAGAGACGATATTTCCGGTGCAAAATGGAATGCCACCCTGGCGGACCCTACCCGTGACATGCCTTTCTTCGTAGCTGACGAGAACGTGAGCAAGTGGAAGAACCAGACTTACGACATGAGTTTCAAGGTAGGTTTCCCTCGCCTTATCAACAACCACCTGATATTCGGTATCGCCGGTGGCTATCAGGCAGCCATTGCAGCCAAGCAGCTGGACCCTCGTCCTCTGACAAGGGTTTCCAACCTGAATGTAATGCCTTCCATCGTTTGGGAGTTCAATCCTAACAATGCTTTGGGAGCTGTGTTCCACTATACCAGCTACCGCGAGGACGGATCTCCTGAGAACGTCAACCACCTCCACGACCAGAAAGGTTGGGAAATGGTTGCTCCGGGATTCTTCAACGACGGTGTAATCGCTTCTTTCGCAGGAATCAACAAGCTGCGTAACTACAACGCCAACGCCCTTGGTGGAAGTCTTCAGTATAGCTTCCAGAACGATAATTTCAAGGCTTTACTTTCAGGAGACTATCTCTACAGGGTTGAGGATGTGCTTTGCAACTATACCAAACCTCAGATGAGCGGTACCGTCAAGAAGACTGTATGGGGAGTTAATTTCGCGGCACAGTACAACGCTACCGAGAAGGACCGCGTATTCTTCCGCTACAGGTACAACCACAACGACCTCAGGGGTATCGAGTACTTCCAGACTTATGACAACACCTACGAGATCCAGAGCTACATCACGGACGCCAAGTTCGAGAGGTCAAAGTTCCTGAAGAAGTCACATAACTTCAATGTGGACTATCTGATCGCCGAGGGTGATGCCTACACATGGAAGTTCGGTCTGAATGCAGTAAGCGCAAAGGACGAGTTCACATACTATGTTCCTGAGACTCACAAGCAGATCAACAACTTCTTCTTTGGTGCGGACGTTACTTACAACCTGGTGGTAGACTCTCAGAACGCGTTCAACTTCAACGTTAACGCTGGAGTTAACAACGTTTCCAAGAGTATGTTCGACTATGGTGGAGTAAAGGAAGACAACAAGGCCTTCACTGACTTTGCCCTGATGGACTTCATCTGGCAGAGTTCAGACTACACCAAGTGGGGTTTCAACATTACCTACAGCTTCTTCGGTATCAAGAACCTGTCGTCGCTGTTCGTAAGCCTGGGCTATTCCAACGTCAAGCCTAGCGGAGACAACACCACCTGGGGAGCCGCTGTGAAGAAGTTCCCGTTCCTGAGCCCTTATCACGGAGCTGACCAGGAGAAGAGCATCTTCAACAAGAGGAATCTCCTTACCATCAAGGTAGGTTTGACCTTCTAGGAAACTTTAGCCGAATCAGAGGGCTGACCATCCGGCCGGCCCTCTTTTTTCTAAGATCAATTTCAAAATCAAAAGAAAGGGAAATGATAAGAAAATTGACCGTTTTATTGCTGCTGGCGGTGCTGTCCACAGGCCTTAGGGCACAGACTGTGGAAAAACCGTCGGTAGAAGGCAAGACATCCTTTGCCGTAATCATAGACAGCCACACGCTGGAAAAATGCGCACCTCAGGTCGCCGAGTACAAAAAGACCATAGAGAGCGAAGGCCTTCCTACTTTCATTGTCTCGGCGAAGTGGGAGAGTCCCGAGCAGGTGAAGGAAGTGCTGCAGAAACTCTACAGGGAAAACAATCTTGAGGGAACCGTTTTCATCGGCGACGTGCCTGTCGCAATGGTAATGAAGGCGCAGTACATGACAAGCGCCTACAAGATGGACGAGAGGAAATATCCTCTGGAGGTTGTGGCCGTTCCTTCTGACCGTTTCTACGATGACTTCGACCTCAAGTTCAACAAGATTGCGGATTCCACCAAAGGCCTGCACCATTTCTATGAACTGGCGCCGGACAGCACTCCTTACATCGAATGCGACATCTACTCCGCCAGAATCCGTCCCCAGAAGAGTAACGGGTGCGGCTGCAAGCAGATCGCCGCATATCTGGAGAAGGCAGTAAGGGAGCATAAGGCAAACAACAAGTTCGACCAGTTCGTTTCCTACACCGGCCACGGCTCATATTCCAATTCCATCACTGCGTGGAGGGCAGAGCGGCAGATTGTAAACGAGCAGTTCGGAGACGTCTTCAAAAAAGACGGAGAGGCCCGTTACCTCCGCTACAGCATGGAGGATTACATGAAACCTTATGTAATCAAGGAACTCCGCCGCCCGGATGTGGACTTTATGGTATTCCACGAGCACGGAGACTGGTTCAGGATGTACCTTTCCGGAGCACCTGAAGACCAGAAGCCGGCCGATTACCTCCACACCTACATCCGCAGCATGGCCCGCCGCAACCTCGACCGCATCAAGGGACGGGTTGAAGAATGGGGACTGGACTCCACCTGGTATGCAGACTACAAGGATCCAGAGGCTGTAAAGGCAGACTCGCTGAGAGACCTCCAGGAAGGCATTATCCTTGAGGAGATCAACGATATAGCCCCTAACGCCAGGATGGTGATCTTCGACGCCTGCTATAACGGAGACTACCGCCACGACGATTTCATCGCCGGCAAGTTCATCATGGCCAAGGGCAGCTGCGTTGTTGGCTTTGCAAACAGCGTGAACGTGCTTCAGGACAAGAGCGCCTTCGACCTTCTCGGCCTTCTCGGCGACGGGGTCAGGGTTGGCCTCTGGTCCCAGCACATCAACATCCTGGAAAGCCATCTCATCGGTGACCCTACATTCCACTTTGCGGCGGAACCGGGCAGCGAAGACCTGAACAAGGTTATCCCGATCAAGGACAACGCTTATTGGGTAACCCGCCTGGATGACGAGAATCCGGAAATCCAGAACATGGCTGAAATCAAGCTCTTCGAAGGTGATTATCCAGGCATTTCGGACATCCTTCTCAACAAGCTCAAGGAATCTCCTTACGCAATCGTAAGGTATAATTCGCTGAGGCTTTTAGAGAAGATCGGAGACAAGAACTATTGGGAGGCTCTCAAGCTTTCCGTCACGGACAGCTTCGAGTACATCCGCCGCATCGCCGTAACCCGTATGGGACAGGTTGGAGCGGAAGAGTTCCTGCCGTATCTGATAAGCGCATATGTAAAAGACATCCATGCAACAAGGGTCGTGTTCGATGCTACGTCCTCCCTGCTGTGCTTCGACAAGGACAAGACAGAAGACGCTATCAACGAGTACTTCTTTGACCGCCGCTACTACAATGCGGACAAGGATCGCGGAGAACTCCTGAAACTTGTAGGGGACAACCCAGGCAAGTCTTCCATCGAGAGCATCACAAACAAGGAGAAGAAGAGCGGCTGGAGGGTTTCATACATCCAGTTCCTGAGGAACCGTCCATACCACCAGAATCTCGACCAATGCCTGAAGGTTATGGAAGATCCTGATGACGACGTGTTCATCCGTACGCTTATGGCTGAATCCCTTGCCTGGTGGACTCTCTCTTACCGCAAACAGGACATCATCGATTCCTGCAAGAAGCTTCTGGCCGACAGCAACACTCCTGAGGAGATGCGTCCGGCTCTGATAAGCGCAGTAACCCGTTTAAGTTCCAGAAAATAAAAGGAGGCAGATATGAAAAGAATACTTTTAGCAATTATTTCTGTTTGCCTCGCGGCAACTGTAACAGCCCAGAATATAAAGCTTGAAAAGCCTACTTCAAAGAAGGGCAACACGTTTGCAATTGTCATAGACAACGGAACTTACGAGGCCTGCAAACCTCAGGTTTACGCCTACAGGGACGCTCTGCAGGATGACGGCCTGAAGACCTACATCCTCCGTGGAGACTGGGAGAATCCGATGCAGATCCGTGAAGAGCTCAAGAAGCTCTACAAGAAGGCCAAGAATTTTGAGGGCATCGTGCTCATCGGCGACATACCCGTTGCCATGGTGCGCAACGCCCAGCATATGACCTCGGCCTTCAAGATGGACGAGGACAAGTTCGACCGCAACGAGTCCAGCGTGGGAAGCGACCGTTTCTACGATGACCTCCATCTGGAGTTCGAGTATCTCGGACGCGATACCGTGGATACCGACTTCTTCTACTACAACCTGAAGACCGACTGCGCCCAGCACCTGAATCCTACCTACTATTCAGCCAGGATCAAGTATCCGGCAGAACTCGGCGGAGACAAGTACGAGGCCATCGCTATCTTCCTCGAGAAGGTTGTAAACGCCAAGAAGACAGGAGAGGATCTGGACAACATCGTGACCTTCGCCGGCCACGGCTACAATTCAGATTGCCTCATCACCTGGCTGGACGAGAGCGTTACACTGGAGGAGAACTTCCAGTTCCTCAAGAACTCTTCCCGCAACCTCAAGCAGCTGAACTTCCGCCACGAGGACTATATGAAGTACCGCCTGTTCGACGAGCTTCAGAGGCCTGAGGTGGACGCTATCTTCTTCAACGAGCACGGCAGCATAGACAAGCAGCACATCTCCGAGCTTCCTGCCCAGGAAACTCCGCAGGATTACGTGAACAAGTACCGCCACGGCTGGGGATGGGATGCAGGTCCATACGACATCCTTTCCAAGGAAGTTGCCAAGAGGAAGAAGGCCGGAATGAGCGACGATGACGCCAACGCTTATGCAAAGAGGCTCATCGACACCCTGTGCACCGATTTCCACGTAACGCCTAAGTTCTTCGAGGACTGGTGGAAGACCCAGAATATGACCCCTGAAGAAAGAAAGGCTGCAAACGAAAAGGCCAAGGAGGACAGAAGGCTCATCATCATCGACCTTAAGGACCTGAAGGGTTTCAACCCTCAGCCTTACTTCGTGATGTTCAACGCCTGCTACAACGGAAGTTTCCACCGCAAGGGCAACATCAGCGGCTACTACATCTTCGGCAACGGCCGTACTGTAGTATGCCAGGGCAACACTGTCAACGTGCTTCAGGACAAGTGGACCTACGAGTGTGTGGGTATCATCTCCCTGGGTGCTAGAATAGGTGAATACAACCGCCTTGTCGCAACTCTGGAAGGCCATCTCATAGGCGACCCTACATTCCACTTCAACAGCGGAGCGGACTTCGACTTCAAGGGCGTGATTGCGGCACACCGCACTGATGGCGCTTACTGGAGAGCCCGTCTGGACAGCCCATATCCGGCAGTACAGAACGTAGCTCTGCGTATGCTCAGAGACCTCAACCAGATCTCTTCCGGAGAGATCCTCCAGAAGATGAAGGATTCCAAGTTCGGAACTGTCAGGATGGAGTGCCTCACCCTGCTCAGCAGGATGGACAACGACACCTTCGTAGAGGCCCTCAAGCTCGGACTCAAAGACCGCTATGAAGTTGTCAGAAGGCGTGCCGCAGACCTCTGCGGAAGGAACGGAGATCCACGCATGTTTGAAACAATGATGGATGTATTCGTTAACTACCCTGAGGCAAAGAGAGTGAACTACAACATCTCCACCAACTTCTTCAACATCAACCACAAGACCCTTAAGGAAGCGTTTGACAAGGTTAAGCCTACGATGACTTACCTCGACAACGCTGAGGTTGAAAAGGAGGTTGAAACAGCCATTGACAGGAGCGCCAAAAGATATGCGAAGTCCGTAGCTTCCATCCTTGACAAGAACGGCAAGGACAAGGAGCGCGTCTCCGATATCAGAAACACCAGGAACTACAACCTCCACGAGGCAGTTCCTGAGTTCCTGCAGTTGCTCACCGACAAGGACAACGCTCTTGAGATCCGCCTCAACATGGCGGAGGCCCTCGGATGGTACATCTACTCTTACCGCAGGCAGGAAATCATCGATGGCTGCCAGAAGATCCTCGCAGAGAACCCTGACCTCGAGCCTGAACTCCGCGCGGAAATCACCCAGACCATCAACCGTCTGAAGTAAGACTTAGAGCGTACAAAAGAAAGCCGGCAGGAAATCCCGCCGGCTTTTTTCTTTTTCTATCTCTTGAAGATCCACGGTTTTTGCCAGTCGTAGGAGGCTCGTTTGAACGGTACGGGTTCTGAACTTACGATTCGGAACATTTCCGGGTCTTCCAGTACGGCGCGCAGATCGTATTCCTTGCCGTCTATCTTGATGGTGCGGTAGATGAGCCTTATTCCGTGGCTGTAGTCTGAGTAGAAGTTGCCGTGGCGGATGAACAGCGGCTGCTGAGGATGGCCGTCCGGATGATGCCATCCGTAGATTGCCACGTGGCGCTGAAAACCGGGCTCGTTTTCAAGTCTTGTGGTCAGAACGACATCTTTCTTCAGTCCGGAGACAAACTGCCCGTAATGGAGCCCTTTTGCCCTCATCAGGGCGTTGATGGCGTTGTTGCTGTCCTCAAAGCATAGCGGCTTCATGTTCCTGTCCTCAACCGGGCGGAACGGGAAGATTTCTATCCGGCCTTCTGCCACTTCATCAATCCTGTCCACCAGGAAAGTTGTCGGAAGTGAGCAGTACAGTGCATTAGCCACCCTCTGCGCTCCCAGAGGTCCCATCGGCATACGCACAAAGTCCTTGTCGTTACCCACCGCAAGATAGTCGGGGAGCACCCACATTTCCACCTTGTGCTTTGCACCGTTGCCGAGGACGACAGTATACTTTATCTTCCTGAATTTCTTCAGAGCGGAAGGCACGTTGCCGGACAGTATCTCCTTGATGGTTTCTTCCTCCATTTCCCAAAATCCCATGTCCTGCACCTTCTGAATGAATTCGTGTCCGGATAGAGCGTTTTCATCGCGATTGTGGTTCTGGAAATAGGGCACGTCAAAATATCCGGCACGTTTGTCAATCTTCGCTTTCTTTTGGCAGAGAAGGGATTGCGGCATCAAAAACAGCGCAATTATAAGCACTGAAACCAGTTTTTTCATAATCCAAGTGTTACTAGATATTTCTCTTTAATCTCCACCGGATGATATTCCAGTTTTGCCTTGCGGAGGTTTTCGTCTCCGGAGTCGTCTTCCCGGTTTACTAGGGTGAAGGCGGGTGTTCCGTCCGGCAGGTTCTCACGCTCACGGATAACGCCATTCATATAGTTCAGGAATTCTTGGCTCATTGCCTGGTATGCTCCGCGATACTCCGTCAGCGCTTTTTCAATATGCACGATGAGGGTATTGGAATTTGCTTTCTCCGCAATGGAGAACGCAACAACTTTTCCGTCAACTCTCAGAAGGCCGCCGTCCAATCCGAGAGCCTTGATGTTGTTCAGGGCAACCCTGGTGGCGCAGAACTCGTTGCTTTTCCAGAAGTCTCCGTTGCAGCCTCCGCGGCGGCACCATTCGTCGTTCATCTCAAGGCATTCAGGAACGTTTTCTTCAGTTATAGGTTCAAATGTCCAGTTGTAGTTTTTGCGGAAGCCGTTTGTAAAGTTGCGCTTGCTCTGGTATTTCTTTCCGCGGAGAGTCTTGAGGTTTTCCGCATCGTAGATGTAGTCCGCTCCCATACGGAAAAGTTCAGCGGTGAACTTTCCGCCGAAGTGCCTTTCGAGGAATTCCAGCTGGGACGGCAGCACTCCGTAGAAAACCACTTTCTTTTCTTCCTTGAGCAGAGAGGAAATCAGGTCTGCGATCTGCCAGTCGTCCGCCTTTCCGACGGGCATCAGGTAGCTCCGTCCGAAGCCCATGTTGTACTGAACCAGGACAAGGTCTCCGATCCGGGCAACCTTGCTCTTGAACGTGTTCTTCCAGAGGTACTGGTATGTAAAATTGTAGTCTTCCGAGTTGAACCCGGGAACAGAAAAGAGCTCCCTGATCCAAGCCGAATCAGAGAGTTCTATGTCTTTGAATATTATTTCATTCCCAGCCATTCTTTCAGGGTCTTGACAGCTTCCTCTCTCATGTCCGGAGGAAGATTGGAGATTCTTGCCCTGTGGCTTCCGCCTGGAGCGATGTAGAACTTTATGTTGTCGTGGCCCGGACTGTTAGGCCTTACGGATGACCAAGGGTCCCATTCTCCGTAGATGAACATCATCTTGTTGTCCGTTGTGGCTACAAAGTTCGTGAGGTTCTTGTAGAGGGTCTTGTCGAACTTGAACTTGCGTCCGCCAGGCAGGAAGATCTTCCTCAGATATCCCTTTGAGGATTTGATCTTCAGCAGCCCCTTGAACGGCTTGGTATCGTAGCCGTAGTATCCGAGTTCCTTTGCGGCCTGCACAAAGAACGGTGCGTTGTCGTCCCAGCTCTGGAAGTAGTCAGGCCCGACTGCATCCACAAAGTACTTGAACAGCACGTCGTCTGTTTCTGTGGTTGCCGGGATGGTGGAAGTCTTCCTTCCCCACTGCCAGAAGGCGAACGGGAACTCCAGTACGCAGTAGTCCAGGACTTCAGGTATGGAGATGTTGTAGGTGACCTTGTTCTTCTCGGACCATTCGCTGAGTTTCTGCTCCATCGCGGCCCTTCTCTTGAGGATTTCCAGCTGGAAGTTGTAGATGATCGCCCTGTCTTCCGCGGTTCCGGTGGAATCTCTCAGGAACGGTTCGTGCCTTCCGTCTTCCTGAGCCCTTGCAACGGGTCCTACATACGGTACGGACACATCCACGTCCTTCGGGTAGAACATCGTGTAGCACATGCAGTTCTGTCCTCCCTTGCTGATGCCCGTGGCAATCCATTTTCCGTAGAAGATGTGAGCCATGGCTTTCCTTACCTCGTGCAGGTCTGCGGCCTCCTGTTCTGCCGTCATATAGTCCCAGTTGAGCTTGTCCCAGGTAATCGTGCTGTCGTCTTGCATGAACGGCACGCTCTCGTTGAAGTAGCGGTGCTCCACCAGCACGAAGTTGCACTTCAGCAGGAACGCTACTTCCTCGTCGTATCTCGGATTTGCGCCGTACTTTGCGGTATATCCTTCCGTGATGATTACTGTCGGAGCATTGAAGTCTGCAAAGCCCACGATCACCCTCTGCTTGAACAGTCCCTTCTCCGGATGCTTGTGGTCTATCGGCTGGGTGATGAACATCTTGTATTTTGCCTTCAGGTGGCCTTTCAGCTGACCTGCCACAGGGATTCTTTCAATGTCCGTAAGCCTTGCCCACGGCTGGTTCGGCATCACGTAGCGGTTGCACCAGTCAAAGTCTTCCAGCACCAGGGAATCCACGTTTGAAGACGCGAATCTCGGCCCTGCCAGGTATCTGAGGCTATCCTCATTCTGGGCAAATGCGCTCCCGCAGCAAACAAACAACATCATCGCTGAGGCAAATGCCGCAGCAAAAGTTATTCTCAAAGTCCTTATCTTCATGTCGAATGGTTTTAATCGCGATAATACTGTCAAAACAGAACAAATTTAGTCATTTTTCTGCTTTGAGCGATAATCACTAGGAGTCTGGCCCGTAGTGGCGAGGAAAGTGCGCTGGAATGTTCTTGTGCTGTAGAAGCCGGACTGGTCCGCTATCTCCGAAACGGGCAGCGACGGTTCTTTTTCCATCAGCGATTTGGCATAGTCGATTCTCAGGCTGCTGATAAAGCGGGGGAAGGTCATCCCGGGTTCGATTGCTTCAATCATACGCCTGAGTTCGCGATGTGAACAGCCCAAGAGTCCGGCTGCCATGGAAATTGACATCATCTTGTTGAGGAAGAACTGTTTTTCCTTGAAAATGCTGACCAGAGAAGACACCTGCCTGTCCTTGTCCTCGGTTTTCGGATACTGGACGGCTATCAGGGAACGAAGGGTCTCTATTTCCTTCTTGATCTTGATATTCTCTGACAGTATGGTATTTATTGTCTTGCGTCTTCTGTATTTGTTGATGTACTGTGCTGTTCCTGCTATCAGCAGAACAAGAATCAGGGCAGAGAGGGCTATCAGGATAATGTTGTTGGTTTTCAGGGTGGCAGAGAGGTCATAGATCTTGAACTTGTAGTTTTTGGACTTGTAACCTTCGACATCTGCTGCAACGGTCCTGCTTTCGATTTCCTCAATCTGCCTGTTCAGGCCGGCGATTCTTTCAGCCAGAAGGTTCGCGTTCGTGGAGTCCTTGGCTATTCTGTATGCTTCTTCCAGTCTCGACAGCCTGGAAACATATCTTCTGTCTACGGTATCCTGACCAGAGTACGGGGACAGTTCCAGACATTCGGTAACCTTGTCCGGTCTCCCGGTCTTTGCGTAATAGCCGCTTTGGCGGAACACTCCGTCAGAGGTTGAAGCGTAATCTTGCTTCAGGGCCTGTGAAAACAGGTTCTCTGCCTGTTTTGCCTGCCCAAGTTCCCAAAGAGAGATAGCCTTGTTGATTCTTGAGTAGAACAGCACACGGTCTCCCCAGTTCGTTGAAAACTCGTCTTGAGGGAACTTCAGAGCCATTTCCTGAAGAACTTTCTGCTGCTGGTCGCATTTCTGGATGGCTTTCTGCCAGTTTTCCGCTCCTACATAAGTGTTGGTCATATTTCCTATGCACGTAATCCAGTGGCCGTATTCACTCTGGGTTTTAACCATCTTCAGGGCCTTTTCCACGGATTCTTCCATAACCCTCAGCCCTTCTTCCTGCTGTCCTGTGTAGTACATGCACCTTCCTACGGCATAATCAAAAGCCAGTCCGTCCAGTTCTAGACCAAGGCTTCGGGCCAGATCCTGCCCCTGCCTGCAGGCCGAGAGCATTGCCGGATAGTCTTTCTTGGTCTGGGCTATGGTTTGGATATTCCGGAGCACTTCCAGCCTTTTGAGACTGTCTTCCTGGGCTTCTTTGGTCATAAGGGCTTCCTGGCACCATTGCAGGGCCTGGTCATAGTCCTCGGAATATTGGTAAAAGAGCTTTGCCCTAAGCAGATTTGCCTCCAGAGGCGTGAAAACTCCCTTTGAAGCCCCTTCTGTTACTTTGTACATGGCCCCGTCCAGATCTGTCTTGCCCAGGTTTCTTATGTATTCTTCGGAAATAGCCTGAGGGTCGCTATTCCCGGAGACTTTATTCGAATCCGCCTTGTCAGGGCTGCAGAAAAGGCAAGCCAGAGCGGTGCCAGAGAAGAAAAAAATATGTCTAATTGCTTTTAGAAGATTCATATTGCAAATTTACTCAACCCCGACCAAAACGGCGTCATTTTTTGACAAATAGACCAAAATGACACGTTTTGTCGCATAACCGCAAGAAACCGTCGCGTCTTTTGGTCAAGCACAAAAGTCAGAATCGATACTTTTGTCATTTATTAATAACAAATCCTGTAAAATGAGAAAATTCGTACTTTCATTAATGGCAGTGCTTGGTTTCGCTGGAACCAGTGCTTTTGCCCAGACTTCCCTGTCAGAAGCCGTTGCCGCCGGCAACAAAGTGTTTGTGCAGATTGTCAACGACAATGAGTATCCTATTCCTGCAGACGAAGTGGCTGACGTTATTAGTGAATTCTCAAATGCCGGCCAGTGGACAGCAGTGGAGACTGCAGAAGAGGCTGATTTCATTCTTCGCGTCGAGACCAGGAAGAAGGTGGTTTTCAACAGCCCTCGCACCTGGATGACTCCTTCTGTACTGGACAAGGAATCAAATGTTCTCTGGAAGGGAGATAAGATAAAAGCCGACGCTACCATGTTCAATGGTTTCAAGGCAACCAACACCTGCATCCGTAAGGTGATAGAAAACAGCTTCTACAAGGATCTTTTCAAGAAAGCCGGAAGAAGCGTGCCAGTAATAGAATAATTAACAATTAAATAATACAGAGTCTATGAAAAAGTATCTTCTGCTTATTGCCATCTCTTTATTCGTGATGGCAGGATGCGATAAAACAGAAATCTACGACAAGGACACCACCGAAATTGAAAACAATATCGATGACCTCAAGGATGCCGTAACAGGCCTGAAGATCAGCGACCAGGTTTTCGGTTTTGTGAGCTATGCTCAGCACGACACAGTGTCAAAGGGACTTCCTTATGCGGTGATTTTCCGTGTCAATCCTTCCGGAATTCCTTTTACCCAGGATATGGTTGTTCTTGACAACATGTCAGCCAAGAGGTTCATATATACTCCGCAGACAATGGCTTCCTACATTACCGAGTCCACCAACTTCAAGGTTGACTCCATGGGAGTTACCCAGAACGAGGCAAAAGAGGATATGGAGGGCCAGTACTTCGTAAGGATGAAGAGCACTGAGACCCGTAACATGATCGAGGATGACATTTTCTCTCTCGTAGGCGGCTACAAGGACAAAGAGGAGAAGATCCAGTATGTCAGCTCAACTCCTTTCAGCCTGGTGATGATGCCTACTCCTGAAGAGGGACTTACCAAGTGGAGCTTCATCCGCGCCAACGTTACCCACGGGAACGTCAAGACAACAGTCATTCCTGGCTCCGACCCAGAGGAAACAGTTAGCACTTGGGAGGTGACTCTTGGATCTATCGCCGTTTCTTTTGACCGTCGCTTGTATGTTAACGAAAAGGACAAGAACGACACCCGCACATACTCCACCAAATACCTTTCTTCATTGGTTTGGGAGGGTAATACCAAGGCAGACTCTATAGTTATCTTTGAGCCTCATCGCGATTCAGCTTATGTAAAGTTCCTTCCGGACACCACCAGGCCTGAATGGAAGGCTATACTGGATACTACCAAGTTCGGTTCCCTTACAGTAAAGGGCAAGATCCACGCATTTGACCGTTACGGCGGAATGTCCACATTCCCTGTAGAGATGGTTTGGTACAGCCGTTATAGGGATACCGTTACCCTCAATCTGAAGGTTTCTGATTTCATCCAGGAAAACCCGGACGGAACCACTACCAGAAAGACCTATGAGTTTGACCTTAGCTCAGCGCTTGAAAAGCTTGGATACAAAGATTCCGAGGTTGAGGCCATTCCAAGAAAGAAGGTGTCTATGGGTATCGTTACCGGCTCAGGCAGCAAGATTCTGATGACCTACAGTAACGAAAACGACAGGAAGGTCATTCTCCGCTCCTATGCTCCTAAGACAGCCCTTGTTGGAACACACTATAATTTAGCAGTCAGGGATGTCAAGACTTTCCCTTCCGAGAAGGATGCCCTGTTGGAGTTGTCTGCCATTGAATGCCCGCTGGTTATCAAAATCGTGATTACCGAATAACACTTAAATACTAGTACCATGAACATCATTATCACATTGCTCATCGGAGCAGTTGCAGGCTGGCTTGCCGGCTTCTTCGTAGTTAAAGACAAGGGCGGTCTTATCTGGAACATCCTCATCGGTCTTGCCGGCGGTTTTGTCGGTGGATTGCTTCTTGGCAAACTTGGCGCCACCAGTCCTTTCTGGGCTCAGTGGTATGGACAGATTGTAAGCGCTGTTATAGGTGCTGTAATCCTCCTGGCCATCTGGAATATTGTAAAGAAAGCATTTAAATAATCTAAAAACAGTTTATGAAGAAAATATTAGTATTAGCAGCACTGTTATTTATCGGTTACAGTGCTTCTGCTCAGTTCAAGATTACCGCTGGTTATCTTAACAGTAAGATTACTTTCAGCGAAAGCAGTATTTCTGCCTCTTACAAAGGCAACGGTTTCTATGTTGGCGGTCTTTATGAGGCTCCAATCAGCGATATCGGCCTTTCTCTTGAACCAGGCGTTCTGTTCGATTACATCAATTTCAAATACCACGAGTTATCCACTGCAATCTACTACTTCAGGGTTCCTGTTCACATTAACTACTCTTTTGAAGTAGCAGACGCTATGAACATCTTCATTGGAGCTGGTCCTACCGTAGTTTGCGGTGCCGGTGGAGAGGATGATCCTTTCCAGGATGGTGCTTTCAAGCGTTTTGACCTTCAGCTTGGCGCTAAGGCCGGTGTAAGGTTCGCTAAGCATTTCGAGGTTAGAGCAGGCTACGACTGGGGTGTTCTCAAGGCTGCTGATACAGATATCAAGAATCACAGAAACGCTTTCACCGTTGGCTTGGCTTATGCCTTCTAGAATAAAAGAGACTATAAGAGAATCTAGAAGATAAAGATAAAGATATAGATATATCAAGAACCTATAATCAAAAACAATACGGCTCAGTTCCTAGTGAATTGAGCCGTATTTTCTATCTTTACGCTATAATCCCAACCATGAACAAAGTCAGAATCACAGCCCTCCGCCAGACTACCTATCCGGACCTGATGGCACAATATGAAAACCCCATCCAGCACGCCTGCGACATCCGCCAGGGCCAGCAATGGATTTCAGTAAACGCCCAGTGCCCAAAAGGCTTGTGCCCTTCTGCCTGGGACTCCATGAAACTCTTCGTTGAATCCCTTGCCAACGGCCAGGGCAACTTCTTTGACGGCTGGATGAAGAACCCAATGAGCGCCATGATCAGCTGCAACGATGGCTTCCGCCCCTTCTCCTTTTATCTGGAAGTCATTAACGAGTAGTTGACATTACTCCGCGACTAATGATTGGCGGAGATTAAAAACTGGGATATCTTCTTCTCCGTCTAGGAGACCGCGAAAAAGTATAATAAACATTTTTGACACATGGACACTTTGTTGCTATGGTGTCGATGGAGATATTGTTTTTGGTAAATGTTGCTTTCATTAGCATATTGCTCGCGATACCCTTCTTCTCTAATACTAACAAGTCATTATTGTTTATTCCATAGTATAAAATATGACCAAGGGGTGATTGATACTCAGCATAAAACACATCAACTTGCTTTCCGCATCTTTTACAAGTAGCTTTTTCTGTATCTATGCGACGGCTTAATAAGCTAGCAACGAAGGTTTTACAGGCAGAATTAAGACAAAGAGAAACGATATCTGGTTTTAGAAGTTTTTCTTCAATATTTAATAAATCATCTTCATGGACATTATACTGAACGAGAACAATACCATTATCATTATAATATTTCTCTACTTTTTCTTCTGGAGCATGAGTGTTAACTATCTCAATAGCAATTCTGACTTTCCCGGCATCATCTAACAACGCAATATCGGGCCTACAAACTTTTAAATCATATTCAACTTCAACGGTTTTTGCGAGAAATAACAAATCTCCAGAATATTGGGAACCGCAATCTGAACACCTCCATTTGATATTAAAGCCCGTGCTTTCTTTAAGGTGACTGCTTAATATTTTTGCAGTTTCCTTTTTAAAAGCGGCGTGTAAAACCGATTCGGGGTCACAGTTGTGTCCACCACAACCTTTATGTGCAAAATGAGGACAACGTGAACCCTGTCCAGTTTTTCCGCTATTTTTGAATATCAATTCTTCACCACATTTTGGACAGAAATACATCTTGCCCTTAACAGCATTGTTAACAAACACGATGTTCTTATTTTCATCGTAAGCTATCTCTATCAACAATTTTCCCATAACTACTTGAATTAAGTATCTCCAGCGCAAAAGTACAGCTTTGGTTTGACAATTACTGTCAAGAAGGCATTTTAGGACTACTTACTTTTACCAAATGATGGTTCATTTTGCGAATCAACAAAACAGCTTTACCCGTCACACATTTTTGTACAATTCCATAAATCGCCCACAATTTTGGTACAATCCTAGATTTATTAGGAGGATTTTGTGATTTGTCTTAGTTAAGTGAGTGTCTTCTGGTCTCATTTCTCCATTAGGAGCTCTTGTTGTGTGTTCGTTTTTTATAATAGAGTCGTTAATCAAAACCAAATAATTGTATTAATAGTTGTTTTAACGGAAGAAAACCGCTTGTCTCTACCTATAAAAGGGAAAAACTCTATCCCCGTTAGTAATTCCAAATCAGCAATACTAACATAACTATCTTTTAGTGACTGTTTCTGAGGAACGTTTTCCATATAGAAACCTATTCCATAATAAGTTTCGTCTTTACATACTAACAAAGCTTTGAAAAAACCATCTGGGACCACAACCCCATTATTTCCAATCTTTCCGTATTTATTAAAACCTATATAAGGACCAGTAACAACATATACTTTCCCATATCGAACAGCCAACTTACGAACATAATTTTCTAAAACGTTCCAGCTGCCATTATTCATTTCTTGATTCTGAGGGCAACAGTTTGTATAATAAAAGGTATCATTATAGGCATTTTTGCTCCACTTAAAATCAGCAGCAGGTGCCATATGCCCTCGAGACCATCCAGAGCCTCTATAATCGAACCCATCTGCTTGCATATAAGAAACATTCGGGTCTGGTATAAAAGATCCTCGAAAGGGAGGGGGATTATTTACCACTTCATCTTCAGTTAATTCATAGGCCACCCAATTAGGAATAAGCATTCTATTATTGTAATTTGCTATATAGCCAGAATACATTATTAGAATGTCAGAAGAAGACAATCTAGGAAGCTCATTAAGGCCAGTTTTTATCTCTTCCGGGGAAAGAATTCGTCCTTGAGACAGCAAATGAACAGGCAAGAGCAACAGAACAATGACGATAATAATAAATCTTCTCATTTCTTTTTGTTTACATCAGTTGTTGTCAAGGAGTCCATATCATTATTGGGCTCATCTGTCCTAATTCTTTTAGAATTCCTTAATTCTTCAAGATACCTAGCTGTAATTACACCAGAAGGGAGGGCTATAATTGCAACTCCGAATAGAGAAGATAGCATACTTATGAATCTGCCAAGATCCGTTACCGGTATCATATCGCCATATCCAACAGTTGTTAGTGTTACTGTGGCCCAATATAGTGCGTCAAAGAAACTTTCAAAGGTCGCTGCTCCTGTTGAAGGGTTAATATGTGGCTCTGCATTAAACATAATTAGGGCTGTAAGAAAAACATAGAAAACTGCTATAAAAAGAACAGTGATCAACACTCCTTTTTCTTTGCGGAGAACTTTGCCCAAAATCTGGATTTTATCGAAATAACGTATATACTTAAACAGCCTAATAATTCTCAACATACGTGTTACCCTAAAGATTTTAAATCCTTTGGATAACACACTTAACCCAGGAAGAATAGATAACAAATCTATTATTGCCCAGCCCGTAAATGGGTATATTAGGAAAGACCAGCCCCGACGTCCTAATCTGTAATCGGCAGTAATCCAGCGTAAAACATAATCTATAATAAACAAAATGACCGTTATAATCTCAATAATTCGGAAAACAGGATATTCTTTTACAAACATCAAAGGAATAATACTAGCCGTTATGGCAAGGAGCATTATTAAATCATAGGACAAACTAATCTTATTTTCAGTTTGTCCTCTTTCAACTACACGATAAATGAACTTTCTCATGTTAATAATTGATAGGATGTAAATGTGAGCTCTGGAAGGCGGATGTAGCGAACAATCCACAACACTCTTTTTTCATTGTGCAACGTGAACAAAACGGTTCATATCTAACTTTCCAGTCAGAGATGGACTTGCGGGCAAATGGCCATAATGTCTCAGGTAGAAGACAATAGCTTAGGTTGAAGATTGACACATTTAGACCCACGCCTGAGAGATATAATGCTACTTTTCTCAAATTCTCAGCGAGATCAACAGGATCTACATAGACTATACTCTTGTTCTTTATGGCATCACCGGTATTTTCAAGACCCATTAACGAAATATACTTAACAAAAGGGATATTCTTAAAAATAAAAGAGCCCATTTTGGGAAGTCTTTTATAATTGAGTTTCATCAATACAATGCGAAGCTCAATATCAAAAGAGAATCTAGCCAAATTATACAGTCCCAACATTGTTTCTGAAAAAGCTCCTTTAACACCAGCGATCAAATCATGGTCTAATTCATTATCACTGTGTAGGGGAACTCCAATCAAAATATTATCTGTTCCAAGATCGGCTAATCTAGAAGCAAATTTCTTGTCAGAGAATTTTCGTCCATTAGTAAGAATATGTATTTCAGTATTCGGTAAATTTTCTCTAATAGATTGAATTAACTCAAAGAATTTTTCTCCTAACAACGTTGGTTCACCTCCGGTAATTCCTATAGAAGGTAAATTTTTAGGAGCAGTTATTATCAGCTTTAGATTGTTCTTCCAGTTTTTCTCAATATCATCTACTCCCAGAGGCGGTTGGCAACACATTATACATCGATTATTACACATTGCGGTAGTAAACAATGCGTTGTCATTAGAGTTGATATCTATAATACTCCTCATGCCCTTGTTCCCGTTATCCAGTTCAAAAATATCGGAAGAACTTCTTCTGCTCGACTTGATAGAAGAGAGAAAATGTGATCAATAATTAATCTATTTTTCCTACAGATAGTTGAAGATGGGCGGAAGCCGTAAGAATCCCCTTGTGTTGTATAATTGCGAACAGGATCTGCGCCACAAATGCTTTGATAAGCACATTCAGAGCAACCCGCAATACATTCAGTAGACCAAATTCGAGACAGTTTCTGAGCCCTTTCCCCATAAAATAGGTCTTCATATTTATCAGTAACCCTTCCTAAACAAAAAGTATAATCCTTGTACTCGGCTAACATACGTGATTCGTCAGATGCGTAGACCTTTCCATCGTAATTATAAACTATGACACCATTTATAATGCCGGATGGCGTTTGCAAATCAACAAAGCCTATAGGAAATGGTGTCACAATTTTCTTGAGAATCAGCGTGGTAAATTCTTCAACGAAAAACACACCATTCTTATTCAGTTCTAGTATATAATCCAAAGATTCCTTATAGAAATGTACAAAAGAATCATAATAAGCAAGCCAGTTCTCATTAGTTCTGGCTAATCCATAAGGGTTAAGAGCACGGAGAAAAATACTTCGGAACCCATTCTCTAAATATGCATCTACGATTTCTTTTGGATACTTCAATGATTCTTCGGAAGTCGTCATTAAAGCAGATATCTTGTCATTTCCCAACACATTCCGAACCTTCTGTATTCCAGAAGTCACTCTTTTATAACTACTAACCTTGCCTCGATTGTGATTATGTAAGAATTCTGGACCATCTAATGAAGTTGAAAAGACAACATTGAACTTACTGCAGAATGACAAAAAGTCATCACTCACATAAACGCAGTTACTGCAAATCACATAAGTAATGGATCTTTTTTCCGTCAAATTCTTTTTCTCTGCATAAAGAATACCCGAACGGATCAACTTAGAAACTAACGTGGGTTCTCCGCCCTGGAACTCCATCGTCAAATGTTTTGAAGGAGATTGAAACATTAAATCTACAGCGGCCCTTAAATCATCTTCACTCATGTCATATCCACTATCGCGGCGGTCATGGCTAGATGCCTGGCAATAAATACAATTCTGATTACACCTTAAGGTCAGCACAAAAATATGTAACGAGGTAAAATCATCTAAGAAACTTTTCCTAGTTGCTAATCTCGTTGCCATATTCTCTATAAGGCGTGGAATTGGTTGAGTTCCAACAAAAAAACCACCAAGAAGGTCTTTGAAAAGATCTTCTTCCTCTGAAATTTTTCTATTGACAATACGGTCTACGCTACCCCGGGGAACTATTAGATAATCACCAAGATCATTGGTGAGAACCTCTTTGTCTTGTAAAACCCTAAAATGAAAAGGCAGCAAATAGTACATCTCATTCTTTAAACTTAAACTCTATAAAATCATCACAATTAGCAAAAGCCTTTGCAAACAAAATATCCCTTAGATTAGATGTTTCTTTAAAAATAGTATGGCGGTTTTTATAATCGATGAAATCTGTACTTAGCCTTTCTTTAATTGTTTCTAGAGAAATTGTATTATTTGTTCTTTTGGGCGAAAGAAAGATTGTCTGTATTCCCTTTGAAGAATTTTTCCTGGTTATTGTATAATCTTGAGACCACCAATATAATACCTTATCAATAACCCAATTGTCATAAATAGAAGTATCTACTTTAACAACAATAGTTTTATTGTTAACAAGTCTTATATCTGTCATTTGATTACTGTTTTAACAGATTAACAATCGCAGAATCAACAAATCCTGTCCAAGATCTATTATTGTCAGACAAGAATGCTTCAAGTATTTCAAGTAAGGTTTCGTCGAATTCAGATATTTCGAACTTTCCTTTTTTCTTTCCTTTAAGATATCCTTTGTCTATCAACAAATTTCTTAACTCTGTAACATCTGTTCCCACACTACCTGGAGAAAGCAAACGATCTCCTAAAGCCTTATAATTATCTGAGTCTATTTTTAAACCCAAAGCCATTTCTTTAGAAAAAGCTCTGTCTGGATTTAGGCCCTTATCTATCATATATTGCTTCAATCCTGTCATAACAATTTCGTCACAGATAACATCTCCACTTGGTATTTTTGATAGCTGGCTTGCCTTCAAATACCTCAAAGCAATCAGGCATTCAGACACTTCTTTTATATCGGGACCAGACATGCCCAATGAGATACTACGGCTTCCTATGGAGCTCTTACTTGATGATATTCCGGAATAAATACCAGATACTTTTCCCGTTTGATTATTTGTGGTTTTCGTTTTAGAACCAGTAGATTTTGAGGGACTTCGTGAAGTGTTTGTCACAGAGGAAGAGTAATGAGATGTATGCGAAGAGGAATAATGTGAAGATCCAGAACGATGGGAACTGTGACTGCGATGAGAACTATGACTTCTATGAGAGGACAAATAATAGTCCCCATCAGACGTCATCTTCAATAATAGTTTTTCCTTAAGATTTCTCTTTAAAGACGTTTCCTTAATATTGCAATCTGATGATTCATTGAAAGAGTAATCTGGGGTAGCATCAGCTCCATAGGTAGAAGCAATTGCCGCTACAGAAGAAGCCACAACTTTCTTTAATAAACTATTATACTTTCTTTTCATATACTTAGTTTATGTTTAATCAAAAATAAATCATCTAATTACTATTGCCAGTAAAACTTATATCGGACACAGGCACGCCCTTTAACTGAACAAGAACGATTCTATCAGCAGAGTTTTGATTGCACATAGATGGCCTGTTCGTGAAATATTTTGAACATTTTTCATCCCAATCCCGACGAGCCTGGTCATCACTGAAATGAAGGAAAAGAAGCTTAATGTGAGAGTTTATTACGGCAGTGGTTTCAGGAGCAGAATTAAGTCTGACAAAAGGCTCTGATTTCTTGTCCATCGCTTTTAGCCATCCATGGATCTCATCTAAATCAGTACTCAGGTAATCATATCTAAAATTACCGGCAACATAATCTAGAATAGAGAAATCTTTTATCTGCTTTTCAAGAAGAGCCACAATTGTTTTCTTAAGATCGTTCTGGAAAACAACAATTTCTTTCTCACCGACTTTATACTTATCACGGAACATGCTGCTCAAAGAGGCACCGGCAATGATTTCTTCTTCCTTCTGTTTATAATAATCATCAAGCGAGCGATTGGTCAAAACCGATAAGAAAGGATCCTTTACAATGTCGTCCATCTTGCTTGCCATAGTTTCGTCTTCCCGCCAATTTCTTAAATTGCCTATATACGAACGCATACTGTCATATTTGACTCTAAGGTTGGTATTCAGCTTATAGAGAGAATCAATGATCATACCGGCAAGATGACCCTTAAGCTGAGCCGTTTCAGATTCCTGAATTCTTTGAGCAGACTCTTGTGCCAGATCCTCTATACGATTTCTATAGTAACGGTCAAGTTCTCTCCTAAGCCTTTTTCTGGTTCTTAGGTAATAAAGAAAATAGAAAGTTCCCAGGGCGTATGGGATGTAAACACTATACAAGATGTATTTGTTAGTAAGAGGAGACAACGATTTGCAGAAATAGCACGACATAACCAGACCAAAGAATGCCAAAGCAATCAGAATCCCAAAAAGCCACTTGGCATTTCTTGTCTCCCTGTCAAAAATCTTGAGTTTTCTTAACCTCTCATTATCAAGGTTGGCTCTCTTCTTGTCAAGAGTCTCGCTTTCAAGCCGGAGTCTCTTGATTGTACCGTTTGTAATAGATGTTCTGTTTGCGTTATTCCCCATAGCCTGGAATAAACTTGCAAACTTGCTGCTATTTGTCCTGTCCCGTTCTTTAAGGATTTCCAGTTTCTTTTTCTCTAAACCAATAAGATTAGTGAGAATCTGTGCCTTGATATAGGAATCTGTCGTATCGAAGGAAAATACAGTATCCCTGTCAGTACTCTTTACCTTGAACTTTGTGTTACTGATTTCCGTAACAATAATCGCAAAGCGAAGCAGTTCTTTATTGCCTATATAGGAATATGGAATATAACAGTATCCATTGTCACCGAATTTCGTTCCCCAGGAATTTCTCACCACATAATAGCCATACTCGTCGTTGTAGCCACAAATAACCATAGCATGCAGTCCGCTAGCAGATCTAATGTCATCGTCCTCCGGATTCGAGATTAAGCCCTTAACTGGATTGAATGAATCAAAAATCCTTAAAGAGATCACAACCGGATAGCCCTCGGAAATAGCGGCTTTGATGTCATCTTGCTTAACGGCCAATGCCTTAACAATCTTGTTGTCAAGTGCACTGTCATATGCTTCCTTCGGCGGCTCTTCATCTGGATGGTCTGGATTATACGGGAATTCAACCTCTGCGCAGACACCTTCTGCCTTCATCGTCTTAAGGACGCTTGAAGCAGAGGATCCACTGTCTAAAGCTATATTTCCCTGAATCCTGCGTGCATTAAAATAAACGAACTGCTCGCTGAGATTAACATCTGTGCTTGTATTTTTCTTTATTATGGATTCAAAGACAGATACAAAGGCGAAAGCAGAACAAGCCCCCATATCACCCTGATTCTTTACTGGGGTGAAGAACTTTCTCAAATCAATGGAGGAAGCAATTGGAAGAGATGTTGACGGCTCATAATACCCATCAACAGGAATATCTGCACCTTCCTCGTTATCAAGTTTAAATATGTGATTGTCAAATTCAAAACCCTTGTCTGTCAGTCTCTTGAAACTATCTCTATGAACAACCTTCTGGACATTTAAATCATTCAGATCCTTTGTTTTCTGACGGATATAGTTTGTAGATTCACGAATCTGGATTCTAGTCTGTTTAAGAGCCGACAACATATTTGTGGCAGATTCTGTCTGGGGCTCGCCCTCGAATGAAAGAACAGTATAGTCTTTAATTTCATTAGCCTCTATATCAGGGTACTCCTCAAACAGACCAAAATAAGCAAGTTTTGAGTTATAATCTGTGAAATGGTCCAGAACTTCTCTTGAACAATCTTCCAGAACTAGCTGCTTCTTGTTGAATAGATATCCTGACAAGAGTGCGTCATCTTCTCCAAGAAGCTGAGCCAAAGTCGCTTTCTTTTCAGGAAGAGATAAAGCAGGATCTTCGATGTAAGACTGGAAATCTACCGTCATTTGTGCGATAGTCTGATCCAAAAACGGTTTTATTATCTCAATTATCTGATTCTGCGGAACATTGTCATTCAGCAATGGCTCTATATGATTCTTGTAGAAATCCGTGAAAAGAGAAACCTTTTGGCTCAATATTTTATGAGCGATATTAGATACCTTGTTTACATCCACCTCTTCCTGCATCACTTTCTCCCTGTCCAAGATGCTTATGTAAGCCTTGTGCAGAAGATACTGCACAAAGTAATACTTGTCGAAACCAAGAACAGAAATACCCAACGCAGATATAGGACGGTTCGGGTCCTGCGCATTGACCTGGAACAAGTTGTCGTAATCCGTTATGCCTAATAGAGCAAACTCTCCTATTATTCTTCCCAATGAATTCTGATCCAGCCCTAAAGACAGGCCCTTGCTGTTGCAATTCCGCATCATCAGCAAATGGGAAAGAATGCGGAACTCTTTCTTCCATGCAAGCAACCTGTCAAGGTTTTTAACTGTATTCTCAGCATATTCCGTACTGCGGGTATACAGCATATCGTTCTTTTCGAACAGAAACGCAAGATCATATGGAAGAAGAAACAGGTCTACATTGTATTTCTGCTCTATGCCAGATATGTCCTTTAGCAGCTCATATAGATTCTCAAATTCATTAGCCCCAACCCATAGAGGAACATACACACAGAGATTCATGGAATTAGTATCTCCGGGGTTATTGATGTTGAGGCAACGGTTGAACAAATCGCGGAAGAACCCCTTGATATATGCGGTCCTTTGCTCCGTTGGCACTACACACTCTTTTGAAATGCAGGACTCAAACAATTCCTCTAGTCCGGGTATAAATTTGGAATCGTCCTGTTCCTTGTCTGTTACAAAGCTAAAAGCTTCACCGGCCTCCCCGCATTCATATAGTATCGTGTTCAAGAAATCTTTGACTTCAACACTACCGTACTTGATGACGTACTGTCTCAAATTACTAAGCAGAGGCAACGCATTAGAGCCCAGCATTAAATGTGTAGTATGTCTCATAAGGCAAGCTAATATTTCTGAACCAGCAGCAACTCAGAGGACAGCAAATCTTTAATTTTCTCAAATCCCCTCTGGCGCAATTTGTCCTTAGGCATATTGATTTGAGAATACTTTTCCAGGTAATTCGCTTTGACATCATCGATGATTTGCTTGATGGCTTCCTTACCCTTGTCTTCTTCAAGCTTCCCCAAAAACTCGTAGAACTCCTTGCGTATAGATGTCTTGTTCTTCCTAAACTCATCAAAAGCCTCATCCCTGAATTCACTAAGATTGACCCAGAAATCATCGAACGCATCACCTTTTTCAAGAATCTTGACCTTGTACATGCCATCTTCATTCTTGATAAGGCCGAAAATCAAACCCTTAACCCAAAGATCAAGTAAATCCTCGTCGGTGGTTTTCTTTGGCATTAGACTGAATTCTTCCCTATCCATCCTGGTAAGAAGATTTGCATCAAAATGACAGTTTGCATTACAGTCAATATACTCCTTATAGTATTCAGCTATTGATGCAATCGCATAAGCCGGCACAACACCTACCTGCCGGTAAATAATAACCTTATCCTTATTAGCAATGTTGGAGAAGTCCACGTCCGGGGATCCTGTCAGCATAGACTTGAAAACATCGTTCTTGTAAAGACGGCTGTTCATCTTGTCAGGAACCCCGATAAAGAAGCTATCCTGTGGATTCTCCTTTGGACGATGTCCCCTGTAGTCGTATCTGAACAAAGGCAGGGATTTGCTGATAGCCTGCCTGAGAAGGTGAGTAAACTCTTCCTCCGGCATCTTGTTGAGAATTTCGTCTATAGAAGTATCTCTCCATTTCCTTGCCGTATGCAGCCTGTCTGAATACTTCAGAACCAATTGTTCTACTTGATCCGTGGATAGATCCTTGAACGAATATACCTTGTCTGCCTGAACCAGACCCCTTACAAAGTCAGGAATGCTAATTTCACTGGCATCAACCGCAACAGTGTTGACAGATGACTTGGCCAGGTCAAGTTGGAATACGGCAGTTGTTCTTCCGACATTATTCTGAATCTTTGCCAAATCTGAATAGAATTTCTTTATTATAGCCTTGAAAGTATCAGATATCAGCTTGACATTAGTCCTTTCTGTATTGATTTTGCCCAGAATATTGTTGAAGACGGTAATGGCTGCTGTTCTTCTTTGAATCTCTATCTTGTTGATGGACAGTTTTCTCGTGGCAGCCTGGACATCATCCGAATACTCGGCGAGTCTCTTGGAGTTCTTTAAGAACTTCTTATCATATTCGCTAAGGTCTATGCATGAAGTCTGCAATTCAGACTCGATTCTAGGTTGCATTTCCAGTAAGTCTTCCTTTTCCTGAGTCATTTCTCCCAGGAATATGTTAATCTGTTCTTCTATAGAATCAAGCACGTTTAAGGCCGTGGAAACACCGCACTCATGATTTACAAAACCAACTATCAGCTTGCCAAGTTCACTGTTCACCCTGCCCGTAAGCTCCTTTACTTTTGCGTTAATAACCTCGTCCTTGATCAAATTCATCTGGACTGTCTGGTCTGCCTCAGGTTTAGGATTTGAATTGTCATTAATGTTCAGTTCATATTTAGGCTCCTTCTTGCATATGAAATCAATAACATGGTCATTGCCGTTGTTCTCTCTAATATTGACTTCAGAGCTGTCTATCCAGTTGTTTGCAAGTAGATTGGCATCGTGGCAGCTGTTAAAGAAACGTTCCAGGAGGTTGATAGCGCCCTTCAGTGAGTAAATCTTTCCCAAATCATCTCCCCTGTATATAATCTCGCATACACCCATTCCTGCTGCCCAGGCTTTCTTGTTCTCGATATCCATATTGCCCTCACGGATATTTTTCTCGAGGTTGTCGCCGACACTGGCGGATGCAGCAGACAATTCTCCCGCAGACGTGACAAGAGCAAGGCTTATCATCTCTGCCAATTCATTGATGTCCGTATAAGTATCCAGGTTATTATTCTTGTTGTCAATAAAAATGACAGAGTTGAAAGGACGTCCTGTTGCCTCTATCGAGTTTTTGATATAGTCAAGTTTAACTGGCTTTTTGCCCATATCGAGATGCATCAGGTAATCAAGATCCTTGATTGCCCCAAAAGCATTCGGAGCAACTTTCGCCATTCCGGATTTTGACATCAGCTTGAAAACATCAGGAAGGACGGCATAGCCAATGAGCTTGCAATTTGGAGCCTTCTCCCTTAAAAGATAGGCCATATTGATAAAGGTTCCGCACCCGGTTCCTCCACAAACAGAGAAAACCATATGGATTTCTGTCGAGTTGCTCATAAGCTCCCAGCGGCTGTCTGCAGAAATATGGGCTCCGGCTATTTCAGCAAGAATAGTTTCCAGACGCCTTGAAACCTGCTCATAATTGACCGTAAAAGCAAATCGCCCGTTACTTCTTACCTGACCTGCGCCAAGGTGCATAGACTGTAACGCATAAAGATTTTTCTCAGGAAGCCAAGTAAAATCTTCCTTGTTTACCTTATAGATATCTTCCGGATTGGTTACCTGAATAGGCATCTGTTCATTGGGATCAAGAACAACTTCCTTTCCGTCCTGAGTCGTCAAGGATTTCTTGTATGCTCCGCCATCTGTATCTATTCCAAGGAAGCCGATCATAGGTGGCACTTCTCCGTAAGACTCGATAAACATCTTTTTTGTATGGAGGATGGAATTCATACCTGTTCCTCCAAGGCCTATAAATAGGCTGCGTTTGATTTTTGTAGCCATAATCTTATATTTCTAATTTTGTTTTTGCCTTTGTATTAAGATTTTCGACAGTATAGACATTGCCAACTGAGAGTGTTCTGCCGTCTATATAGAAGACGTTCTTGTCGAAAGACACTCTTACACTTTTACGATTCCTAGGTTCCAAAACAATGTCTGAATCCCACAATGAATTAATATCATATCCTATCTGCCCCGTGAATAATCTAGCAAACCAACTTTGCTTAGCATCCTTTCTTTTTGTAAAAACGTATTTCCGGTATTTTCTGAGGTTTATCTGCTTCATATATGGTTCCGGATCCGACAGAGTGATTCTTCCTACCCCAAAATAAGGATAAACCATTCTTTTAAGGAATAGAAGCCAGATTGCTAAAAGAATCAATAGGGTTATCCAAATTATTCGGACAATAAGACGCAATGGATTAATAATTAAATTCTTTTCAACCTCCAACTCCATTAGTGAAGCATTGCTGGAATTAAAAGTTTGATTATCCAGATCATTAATACGGTCCAATCCGGCATCATCCACTGGTTTAAAAAACCAATGATGAACTTTGTTATCTGCTTGCGGTTTGAAAACTATTCCAACGTTAAGTTGATCAGTACCGGGATTAACATCAATGACATTGTTTGGGCACTTTTGTTTTTCAACAAACACCTCCATCTCAGTCTCTGTAACGGGCAACATTTTACCGCTTTCAGTTTTTTTATAGAGACCCAAACGAAGCGGTCGACCCATATAGTTTTGGGCATCTTCGTTGAAGTCAAATACTACGGTTCTATATAATGTATCTGGTATGTGTTTTTTCCAGAGAAACTTATTGTAACAGTTCTCTTTTCCCCATCTAGTTGGTGCCGTAACATCATCCTTTTGTTTTCCACAAGAAGGCAATAATAAAAGGGAGTAAAATAGTACGGCCAATAGACAAAACCTTTTAGCGCACATAGAACTTCACAGTTTTTTCGGGTTTGTTAATCATTTCTATCGTAGTTGGTGTATCTAAGATTCTCGTCATGGCATATGGGAGTTTATTCATATCTTCTGCAGGCTCGCTGTAGAGGAACAATTTTTCATTCTCTTCAACGGATAATTTACTTATCATCTCTGCCTGACTCATTAGATACTTGGCTTTTACGCTGACGGTATAATCTTCCTTAAGCTCAACGATTTCGTCAACTTCTATGTAAGAGTTCTCATATGACCGAACATGTATCTTATAACCTGGTTGAATACGACCACTTCCACTATGGGCATATTTAATAGTGAGTTCCTTGCCATAATCCTCACGGATGTTGAAGGCAAGAATATGCTGTGGAGTGAGCATCTGCAAAGAAACATTAGTTCCGCCCAAATCAGTCACATTAATAGCGTCAAATCTGCAGGGCTTAATTGTATCAAGTACAGTTTGACCAGCGACAGCTTGAGATGTGAGCATTATATAAAAACCAAAAGCATCCTTTTCTTCCGCAATCTGGCACCAGTGACGCAACAGATTCTTGTATTCTGCTTGATGTTCGTCTGGAATGCCGTCGGTCATTAGTTTTAGAATATCCACTTTATCTGGAGATAAAACCTTATTCACAACCTCTTTAAGAGGTTCATATAAGCATGTCCATGTTGTTCCACCTTTGCCATTAGCGGGGACAATCTTTCCGTTTTGCTTTATAAATAAAGGCAAAACATAATTGCTAATTTTTCTAATAAGCGAGTCCTTACCGTCTTTAGTGGCAAAAGCGCTCCATTTGTCAAGAGCCTTATGTTGGAATGGTATGACAACTATCTCTGTATGGTCATCAGAGATTGATTTAATATCTTCAATAATCGCATTTTTAACCTGATTCCAGATGTTAGGAGTTAACGTACCATCAATGTTCTTTGCTTTACCTTGCATAGATAGTGTCACATCCCACAAATAAATTTGGCGAACATCCTTGACATTGCCGGTTTGGGCATATGACCAATAAAAACTTGTAAGGGCAAGAGCAAAAAGAAAAGCCCGCTTCATTTTATCTACTTACGCCTAGGCTCTTGGGCAATAAATATTAGTAAAATAGAAAGTGTGAGCCCCCTTAGCATATTCAATTGGCGCTTATCGGTCAAACCAAGGCTGGAATTGGTTGTGTCGAATACTAAAAAAGCCCACTCTCTCGCTATCGTCTAGGCGAGCCAAACAATAACCAAGCGTAAGCGTCTTTCATAGATTCCGAATACAATCGAATTTCCAGATTCGCCAATAAGGAATAAAGCTAAACGCTTTCTATGTTAACTGCCGATTTTGCTAATAAGCTCTCAAATTTACAAAAATCTCGTAAGAATAATCCACAGAGAATTATCTAATAGAAAAAAAGAATGATTAAAGTGGCTTTGGAATGATGATAAGTTTTTCAAAATAATCATGAATGACCGTCCTTAAACGCCTCTAATAATAAACAAGTAATCAAAGATCTCTTCTATTTTCTTGAATATTCAGAAAGCGGTTTATAGGATGAAATCCTATTTATTTTTCCTAATTTTGTACGATTATAGTTTTACGTGAATATATCTGAATCTTTGATATGAAGAATTTTGTAGAAGAACTCAAATGGAGAGGAATGATCCAGGACATTATGCCCGGGACAGAAGAAAAACTGATGGAAGGACCGCAGGCGGCTTATGTGGGAATAGATCCAACGGCGGATTCGCTGCATATAGGTCATCTGGTCAGTGTGATGATACTGAAGCACTTTCAGCAGTGCGGGCATAAGCCGATAGCACTGGTAGGAGGAGCAACCGGAATGATCGGAGACCCGTCTATGAAGAGTGCGGAGAGGAATCTGCTGGATGAGGAGACTCTTCGGCATAACGTGGAGTGCATAAAGGCACAACTGGGAAGGTTCCTGGATTTTGAAAGCGATGCGCCGAACAAGGCGGAACTGGTGAATAACTATGACTGGATGAAGGACTACACGTTTATCAACTTCATCCGCGATATTGGAAAGCATATCACCGTAAACTATATGATGGCAAAGGATTCCGTGAAGAAAAGGCTTAGCACGGAGTCCAGGGAAGGAATGTCGTTTACAGAGTTCAGCTACCAGCTGCTGCAGGGATATGACTTCTTGTGGCTGTATGAGCACAAGGGATGCGTGCTGCAGCTTGGAGGAAGCGACCAGTGGGGAAACATCACCACGGGAAGCGAGCTCATCCGCAGGATTCTGGGAAAGGAAGCCTTTGCAATGACATGCCCGCTGATAAAGAAGGCAGACGGAACAAAGTTCGGAAAGACAGAGAAGGGAAATGTGTGGCTGAGCGCAGAACTGACAAGCCCTTACGCATTTTACCAGTTCTGGCTGAATGTCAGCGATGAGGATGCTGAAAGGTATGTGAAGATATTTACCATGCTGCCTAAGGAGGTGATAGATGCCGCCATCGCCGAGCAGAGAGAAGATCCGGGAAGAAGGGTGCTGCAGAAGATACTGGCAAAGGAAGTTACCACGATGGTACACGGAGAGGCAGAATACAACAAGGCAGTGGACGCATCCAACATCCTCTTTGGAAAGGCCACCAGGGAAGTGCTCCAGAACCTGGACGAGAAGACCTTCCTGGAGGTATTTGACGGAGTGCCGCAGTTTGCCCTGCCGAAGGACAAGCTCTCCGCTCCGATCCTGGATCTGCTGGCAGTGGACACCCAGGTGTTCCCGTCAAAGGGAGAGGCAAGGAAGATGATTCAGGCAAATGGCCTGAGCATAGACAAGGAGAAGTTCACGGACATTAACGGAACGCTCTCCGAGAATCTTCTTGTAAACGGCAAGTATGTGCTTGTGCAGAAGGGCAAGAAGAATTACTACATCCTTAGATTTGAATAGGTTATAAACACAAGATTTCGTATGGAAGAGGTAAGCAAGAGAGTGCAGAAAGTGCAGCGCGAGGTGCAGAGGCATCTGGCGGAGATAATCCGCAGCAAGGGAATGGCAACATTCGGCGGAGCGCTGGTTACTGTCAGCGAGGTGAGGATGAGTCCGGACCTCTCGTATGCCAAGGTTTTCATAAGCTGCTTCCCGTCCGAGAAGAGGCCGCAGGTGATGAAAACCCTTCAGGAGAAGATGAAGTCTATCCGCGGAGACCTGGGAAGAGTGGTTGCAAAGCAGCTGAGGATAGTGCCTGAACTTGCATTCTTTGAAGACACCACACTGGATTATGCCCAGCACATTGATGATGTCCTGGCAAGGGATCCCATAAAGGATGTAGAGGAAAAACCAGAGGAAGAATAACATGCATCTTCCGTCCTTCATAGCCCGGAGATACCTTTTCTCAAAGGCTCACCGCAATGTGATAAACATTATATCCGTTGTGAGCGCGGTGGCTATAGGGATTGGATGCATGGCCCTGATAGTCATACTGTCTGTCTATAACGGATTCGACAAGATCGTTGAATCGTCTTACAACAGCTACATTCCCGACTATGTCATAACCCCTGCCAAGGGCAAGACAATCAGCCTCGGCGATGCAGAAGTTTCATCGGCGATAAACACAATAAAGACCTCGTCTCTGCCATATGGCAAGGTGGAGGTCTTTCCTGTTTTGGAGGAGACTGTCTATGTACAGTACAACGTGGTCCAGTCCATTGCAAAGATCAAGGGAGTGCCCGCCGGATATGAGGATTTGGAAAGGCTTCAGAACTGCGTGGCGGAAGGAGACTTTGACCTGGAATTCGGGGACTTTCCGAGGGCGGTGGTGGAGGAGAATCTGGCCACGGCTCTTATGCTCAGGCCGCAGTTTTTCACTCCTCTGGAAATCTATCTGCCTTCACGCACAGATGACATTTCTTTGGTTATGCCACAGCAAAGTCTTCTTTCCGAGGAGATAAGGCCGGCGGGAATTATTACTCTTCCGGCAGCGGACGATAAGGGGACGGTTTACTTAAGGGATACCATTGCAAGGGAGCTTATGGAACTGGAAGAAGGAAAATACTCCCGTCTGGAAGTATATCTTGAGGGTTACACGGGAGGGAAGACTGTTTCCCTGTCGCGGAGCAAGATTCCGGCAACGGAGCGCTCTGTGATGAAGCAAGTCAGAAAGGCGCTCGGGGAGGGCTATGTGGTTAAAGACCGATGGCAGCAGAACGAGACTATCTACAAGATGATGAAAGCGGAGAAGTTCGCCATCTATATGATATTGCTCTTTGTGGTGATAATCATATCGGTGAACATACTGGCAAGCCTTTCCATTCTGATAATCGAGAAGAAGGAAGACATTGAAACATACAAGGCGCTGGGTATGACAAACGGATCTGTCCGGAAGAGCTTTATCCTGCACGGATGGCTGATCTGTATGGTGGGGGCGGTTATCGGCGTGGCGGTTGGACTTGTGTTCTGCTGGCTTCAGCACAGGTTCCATCTGATTCCTCTTCCGGGGAATTTTGTAATCAGTTATTACCCGGTTGTGGTAAAGGTCTCCGATGTAATCCTCACACTGTTGTGTGTGGCTGCAATAGGCCTTGTAATGGCTTATATCCCAGCCAGAAGCATACGCGCAAATAAGAAAGGATAAAACACAAAACAATATTATGAAAAAGATTTTTGCCCTTATGATTGTGACGGCTTTTGCTTTCGGCTGCAAGAACGTCAACGAAAACAAATCCTCGGAACCTGAAAACAATTCGGCTGTCACGGAGCAGACAGAAGTGCAGCCTGAGGTAAAGACGATAGACACGCTTGCCCTCTTTGATTATATCAACGGACGGTTGATGGATCTGTCTGGTGAACAGTTGTGGTCTAAAGATATTTTCACTCCGGATTACTATGAGGCTTGCCAGAAACTCTGCGAGTTTTCAGACGGAGATGCTCTTTGGGCACTGGGCAGCATTCAGGTAGTTCAATCGGTGAGCCTGACAGACATGTCAGAATTCAAGATTCAGGACTATGCCCACATAACAGCAGAAGCAGCTCTTAACTGCAAGGATATGGGCGATAATATGGAAGGCACAGAATTCCGCACGCTAAAACTGATCCTCCGCGATGGCAATTGGCTCATAGATGACGTGAACAACTACAAGGAATCCTATCTGGAGGCTATCAAGGAGCACGAGGCGTCCACCAAATAGGCAATGTTTTACCGTTTACTCACATTATCGGAAGCTCTTGGCAAGTTCAACGATGTCCTCTGGACATACGTGCTGGTAGTTGTACTGCTGGCCTGCGCCGTATGGTTTACACTTAGGACCAAAGGGGTGCAGTTCCGTATGCTAGGAGAAATGTTCCGTCTGCTTCGTGGAAGCAACAAGAGCGGATACCGGGACATAGACAGAGAGCGAGCCGTTGCAGGCAATAAAAGAAAAATCTCGTCCTTTCAGGCGTTTGCCGTGTCTCTGGCTTCCAGCGTGGGAACGGGAAACCTTGCCGGAGTGGCGATTGCCATTGCCGTGGGAGGCCCTGGGGCTGTGTTCTGGATGTGGGTCATCGCGATTATAGGATCTGCTACGGCTTTTGTGGAGGCGACTCTGGCTCAGCTTTTCAAGCAGAAATCTGAGGGAGGTTTTATCGGCGGACCGGCATACTACATTCGCAGAGGATTGAAGAATCCTTACCTGGCAGCACTGTTCGCCGTTCTTCTGACAATAACCTTCGGCCTGTCCTACAACTCCATACAAAGCAACACTATCGGAGACGCTATGGTGGTTGCCTTTAACCTGAACAATGTTTTGCCTTATCAGATCAGTGTGCTGGGCGTTTCTGTTCCGGCCGGAAAAGTTCTGGTGGGAGCGGTTCTGGCGGCACTCTCGTTTACCGTAGTTTTCGGCGGTATCAAGAGAATCGCCAAGGTTAGCGGAGTTCTGGTTCCGGTAATGGCTCTTGCATATCTTGCCCTGGCGCTGTTTGTCCTTATCCGTCACATAGACCTTATACCTTCCGTGTTCTCCCTGATTTTTGAGAACGCTTTCGGCATAGGGCAGGTAGCCGGCGGAGGACTCGGAGCCACTATGATGATAGGAATCAAGCGCGGACTTTTCTCAAACGAGGCCGGTGAAGGATCTGCTCCTAACGTTGCCGCCACGGCAGACGTGTCCCATCCTGTAAAGCAGGGCCTTATGCAGGCGCTGGGAGTGTTCGTGGATACGCTTGTGGTCTGCAGCTGCACCGCCTTCATAATTCTTTTCAGCGGAACCCACACGTCGGGAGACCTGAGCGGAATCGCCCTAACCCAGGCAGCTCTGGAAAGTGAAATCGGTAAATTCGGAACGTTCTTCATCGCGGCAGCCATCTTCCTGTTTGCGTTCTCCAGCATAATCGGAAACTACTATTACGGAGAAGCCAACATAAGATTTCTTACCAAAGACAGGCACCGCTGGATATTGTGGACATTCAGGGCATTATCCGGAGGATTGGTGGTTTTTATCGGAGCTTGCGCTTCCCTGGATTCCGTGTGGACGGTAGGGGATATCTGCATGGCGTTCCTGACCCTTGTGAACATTTTCGCGATAGCACAGCTCGGGAAATATGCCTTCCGCCTGCTGAAAGATTACCGCAAACAGAAAAAGGAAGGAAAGGATCCTTCCTTCAAACGCTCACAGATGCCCGACATGGATGTCGACTGCTGGGAATAATTTGGAATTTGTAAGAAATATTCTTACAATTGTGCTGTATAAAAATAAGTGTTATGGGAAGAACAGTAACTGTTGCTTTAGGACAGCACTATGAGGATTTCATAAAATCCAGCATAGAAACAGGGCGTTATAATAATGCCAGTGAAGTAGTCCGGGCTGCACTTCGTCGACTTGAGGAAGATGAAGCCCGCTTGAAAGCATTGAGATCTGCTCTCGATGAAGGAGAGGCTAGTGCAGATGTAGAGGATTTTGATCCAAAATCGTTTTTGAAGGGTTTGAAAGAGGAAAGGAAGTTAAAAAATGGCTGATTTTGTACTGTCCGAAAAAGCCCGAAAAGATCTTTACAATATTTGGAACTATACCGTTGATGTCTGGTCTGAAAAACAGGCAGACAAATATGTGGAACAATTGATAGATGCTATTAATAAGATAGCTTCAAAATCAGAAACAACAGGCCAATCTTATGAGTTTGTGCGAAAGGGATACAGAGGATTCCATTCAGGGAAGCACATTATCTTTTTTAAGATTCTTCAGAACGGAATGGTTAGGATAATCCGCATACTTCATGAAAGTATGGATTACAGAAGGCATATGCAATAAACCAGTTACTTCTTGAAAATGGCGTAGATAGCGGAGCCGCTGCCTGTCATTGACACGTATGTGGCTCCGATTTCTTTGAGGGAATCCTTTACGTTCTGGAGTTGAGGGAATTCCTTGAATACCGGTGCTTCAAAGTCGTTGATGATTCTTCCCTGCCACTCCTCTACGGGTTCCGTTACGAGTTCCGTTATCGGGATATATGGATATTCGCACTCCTTATCGCTGAGGCTTTGCTCTTTCTTCCTTTTCGGCACAATGGAGTAGGCCTTCTTTGTGGAAACAAAGCAGTCTGGGGAGAAGACAATCTCGATGCGGTAATTCTTAGCGATGTTTTTTAAAGCCGTTTTTGCCGGCTCTTCAAGAGGCGACAGGATTTCTCCGCGACCGGTTACCAGCATTGGAGTGTTGTGTACAAAGAACGGGCAGTCGCTGCCGAGCTTTGCCGCATAGTCCAGAAGCTGTTCCTGTGTAAGGTTCAGGTTGCACAGCTCGCTGAGAGCCTTCAGGGTGCAGACGCCGTCGCTACTTCCGCCGCCGAGACCGGCTCCCACAGGGATATGCTTTTCCAGGACAATCACTGCCGGAGGAAGCTGGAAGTCAGCGTCCAGAAGTTCGTAAGCCTTTACGCATATGTTGTCCTGAGGATTGCCGGGATATTCCAGACCGCATTCGATCATCCGGACTTTCTCGGAATAGTTTTCCGTGTAGAAAAGAGTTTCCTCGCCCTCGGAAGAGCAGACGCTTACCGTCAGCTTGTCAGCCTCAAGGTTGCTGTTTTCCGGGGATACCGGAAAGAAGATGCTTTCTATTTCGTGGAACCCGTCCTCCCTTTTCTCAAAGACATACATACCGATGTTTATCTTGGCGGAAGGATATAGTGTTACCTGCTTCATTTCTTGAAGATAATTTCCTTGTAGAATTCTTCCGTGAACTTGTTCAGTTCCTCTTCTGTCTTTGCGCGGTTTTTCTTCTTGAGTTTCTTAGGAAGGGTGCTGTCCAGTTCCTTAGCCTTTGCATTGATACGGATCTGGAGGCTGCGGTTTCTTCCTATAATCTCGTCAACATGATAGATGTAGTTCTGGTTCACCTTGTTCCAGCGCTTGACAAAAAACCAGTAAGGATGATCCGGATATTCCCTTGCCATATTCTTGGCATCGGAGAAGTGGTGCTGCTCGGCTTCCTGCCAGTCGTCATAGCGGCTCCATCCGTCAGGAACCTTTGTCATTCCCAGATACCACGGAACATATTGCTCTACGCAAGGCCTTCCCGGGCACATCCACATAATGCATCCGGTTTCCCTAGGCATCCAGTTTCTGAGCTGGAAGATGGTGGAGACGATTGTCACGTGGGTGCAGACACCGTCTATGTGTCTTGGATCCTGATGTCCTCTGGCCGGCTGCTCCGGTGCGCCTTGGATAACCTTTGGCTTCTCCGGCTCGAAGTGGATGGAGAGCATGTTGATCATATCCTGGACGGAGATCTTCTTTGCAGGAGTGAACATAGGCTCAACGGAAAACGGATTGTAATCGTAATTGCCCTGGGTGATGTAATCGATGACAGCCTTGTGACGCTTGGTGTTGCCGTCGCTATCTATCCTTTTAGGGTCAGAGTATGCGAGGCGGAAATTGAACTCCTGCCTTGAATGCGGGTCATACCAGCCGCGGCTGATGGCATAGTCAATGATGTCCGGACTTCCCATGAAGTTTTCCTTGTCTTCCAGGTCAACCTTAGTGATCGTGTAATAGTTTGGAATAGCCATCACCTTGTCATCCGGAACTCTCTGGGCTACCCAGTGGCGGCCCTTCACGACAGCCACAATCCATCCCTCGTTAGGGTCGGCGACAGAATAGGTCCTTCCGCTTCCCGAGTATCCGTACTGCTCTACAGCCTCGCCGATTATCCTTACGGCATCCCTTGCGCTGGTAGCGTATTTTGCCACGTTTATCCTGACGTCATAGAGAATGCCTCCGTCCGTAAAGTCATCCTTGTCTTCCCTGGAGTTGCATCCGTCAGAAGCGATAGCCACACCGTACTGGTTCATAGCGGCATCGGCAACGCTCATTCCCGGAAATTCAATCCAGAAGAATTTAGCGTTTTTCTTCTGGGCGTTTACTATGGAAGCCGGAATCTTGTGCCCGCCTTCTGTCATTGCCGGCTGTGTTCCCGCCGGAACGATATAGACGTTGAGCATCTGTTCTCCGGAGTCATCTTCATTGTGGGCGAACAGCACGCTGCCATCCACCGTGGTTTTCTTTCCCGCAATAATAGCAAAGCAGTTCTCTCCAGTCACATCCACTCCCTGCCTGTCAGTTTTCTGCCCGCTTGCAACATTTGAGCTTAAAGAAAGACCGAATAAAATCGCTGAGAATAAAAGAATAGTTTTCATAACCCGCAAAGTAAAATCATTGGATACTATGCGAAGTTACAAAAAATAATGCAACAGGATTGCTAGATGGCGACGTAGTGTTCGCTGATGGAGGTGAGGACTCTGAGGCAGTGAGGCAGGGAAGCGTCTTTGAGGATGACTCTCTTTTCTTCATCCAGAAGATAGATGCTCGGCGATGTGCGGAGCGTATAGATTGTGCCCTCGTTGAGCTTTCCGTCAGGATCGTATGCGTAGATCCAGTCCATAGGGAAGTCTGCCTTCCTTTCGCTCCAGAGCTCTGTCTTTCCGCCAGGGGAAACGGCAAGGACTTTCATCACTCCCATTCCGACAAGGTTCAGGATGACATCGGCTTTCTTCATTACCTCCAGGGCCTGGCGGCAGTTCGGGCAGTCCGGATCGTTGAAGAAAATCAACAGATATTCTGATTTGACGGAATGCATGTTTGAAGAGCCTCTCTGGGTGGCGTAGCGGAAATCATTTGCAACGGTTCCCACGCGGTTCTTGCCGCAGATTTCCTGCTGGTATAGGAAAGACTGCTTTACGTTTTCCGGAATCACCCTGCATCTTTCTATGCCATCAAGGATCGGCAGGTAAAGCTCGTCGTCCAGCATCGGGGAGTGGGCGTCAAAGAGTATCTTCTCACCGTTCTGCATTATTTGGCTGAGAAACATCGGATATCCGTTTTCAGCCATGTTGACTGCCTTGTCCACCAGACGGACCATACAGTTCCTGGCAATGGTGTCGTCTACATTCTCTATCAGCGATACATATCCGGCAAAAGACTCTTCGAAGATTTGAGGACTTACCCCGAGAATTGCTGATGAATCCGGCTTGAGCCTGAGGAGACGGTCCTCGCTGAGGAACTCGTCCCAGTAATGCCTTGCCGTGTACTCTGCACCCAGACGCTTGTCCTGAGCCAGGGAAACCGGAACCCTTACCTGAGGGAATATGTTTGTCTGATACGGCATTTCCTTCCGGCTGCCGTTGTTGCAGCCCAGCAGGAGAAACAATGCCAGGAATGCTGCAAAAAGATTCTTCATAGTTGAGATACCAGGATTCGAACCTGGACAAACAGAACCAAAATCTGTTGTGCTGCCATTACACCATATCTCAATGATTGGGCTGCAAAAGTAATAAAACTCCGTCAACCTCACAAACGGAGCCCCTTTGCGGAACACGTTCATGTGTGGAGTTTATTTCTTCCGCTTTTTGGAGAAGAACCCCGTTATCATCTGAGAGCATTCCTTTTCCAGGATGCCGCCGGTAATCTCTGTTTTCGGATGGTAGAGGTTGGGGGAGAACCTGGAAGCGCCGCGCTTCGGGTCCGCGCATCCGTAAACCACACGTCCGATCTGAGACCAGTTAAGGGCGGCGGCGCACATCGGGCAAGGCTCGACTGTTACATACAGGGTGCACTTGTCCAGATACTTTCCGCCAAGATATGCCGAGGCGCTTGTGATTGCCTGCATCTCCGCGTGGGCGGTAGGGTCCTTCAGCGTTTCCGTAAGGTTGTGCGCCCGGGCTATAATCCTGCCGACGGATGCTGCCGCTTTCTTTTTGGAAGACGATTTTCCCGAAGCGCTTCCCTTGACTACTCCTTCATCGGCGACGATGACACACCCCACGGGCACTTCTCCTTCCTCGGCTGCCGCCTGGGCTTCTTTCATGGCCTGGATCATAAAATCCACATCTATCTTCAGCTGTTCTACATCCATAGTCTTTCTCAATAGATGCCGCAAGTTACAAAATAAAGGTCCTCAAACGGACAAAATGGCAGAAAATCAACCCAGCAAGGCGGTGGCACATACTTTGCCGTTATAATACCTGCCCGCAAAGCCGGGAAAAATAGAATTATTCAAATTTAAAAATTAAAAACATACAATTATGAATATCAAACCATTAGCAGACAGAGTCCTTATAGAGCCCAAAGAGGCCGAGAAAAAGACTGCCAGCGGAATCATCATCCCTGACAACGCAAAGGAAAAACCACAGGAAGGAACCGTAATAGCAGCGGGCCCGGGCAAGAAAGACGAACCTATGGAACTTAAGGCCGGCGACGTAGTTCTCTACGGAAAATATGCTGGCACAGAGGTTAACGCTCCGGACGGAAAGACTTATATGATTATGCGTCAGAGCGATGTCCTTGCAGTTATAGGCTAATCCATAAAACAAATCACAGAATACTAAAAAAGTACAGATATGGCAAAAGAGATTAAATTCAATATGGATGCCCGCGCACTGATGAAGGAAGGTGCAGACGAGCTGGCAAATGCCGTGAAGGTGACACTTGGACCTAAGGGCCGCAATGTAGTTATCGAGAAGAAATTCGGTGCCCCTCAGATTACAAAGGACGGAGTTACCGTAGCAAAGGAAATAGAGCTGGACGACCAGTTCAAGAATATGGGTGCACAGCTGGTCAAGGAAGTCGCTTCCAAGACCAACGACCAGGCCGGTGACGGTACAACAACCGCTACCGTCCTTGCACAGGCAATCATCAACGTAGGTCTGAAGAACGTTACCGCAGGTGCAAACCCGATGGATCTGAAGAGAGGTATCGACAAGGCTGTCGAGGCTGTTGTTGAGGACCTCAAGGCTCAGAGCCAGAGCGTTGGAACAGACTACTCAAAGATCGAGCAGGTTGGAACCATCTCCGCAAACAATGACGCAGTTATCGGAAAACTCATCGCCGATGCAATGAGCAAGGTAAAGAAAGAGGGTGTCATCACCGTTGAGGAGGCAAAGGGTACCACTACCGAGGTTAAGGTTGTAGAGGGTATGCAGTTCGACCGCGGATACATTTCCCCTTACTTCATGACCAACCCTGACAAGATGGAGGCAGTTCTGGATCAGCCTGCCATTCTGATTACCGACAAGAAGATCTCCACGATGAAGGACCTTCTTCCTATCCTCGAGCCGCTGGCAAGAGAGGGCAAGGCTCTGCTCATCATCGCTGAGGATGTAGACGGAGAGGCTCTGACTACCTTGGTTGTAAACCGCCTGAGGGGAACTCTGAAGGTTGCTGCCGTAAAGGCTCCTGGCTTCGGCGACAGAAGGAAGGAGATGCTTCAGGATATCGCTACACTTACAGGCGCTATCGTAGTTTCCGAGGAGAGGGGATTCACCCTGGAGAACTGCACCCCTGACATGCTCGGAAAGGCCGAGAAGATCACCATCGACAAGGAGAACACTACAATCGTCAACGGTGCCGGCAACAAGCAGGATATCGCTGACCGCGTAGCCCAGATCAAGAAGCAGATCGAGAGCACGACTTCAGACTACGACCGCGAGAAACTGAAGGAAAGACTGGCCAAGCTGGCTGGCGGAGTTGCTGTCCTCTATGTAGGCGCAGCTTCAGAGGTTGAGCTCAAGGAGAAGAAGGACAGGGTTGAGGACGCATTGAACGCAACCAGGGCCGCCGTTGAGGAAGGTATCATCGCCGGCGGTGGAGTTGCCTACATCCGCGCTATCGACCATCTGAAGACTCTCAAGGGAGCCAACGATGACGAGCAGACAGGTATCAACATCATCATCCGCACTCTGGAAGAGCCGCTGAGGATCATCTGCGAGAACGCAGGCGAGGAAGGCAGCGTAATTATCCAGAAGGTTAAGGAAGGAAAGGATGGCTTCGGCTACAACGCACGCGAGGGCAAGTTCGAGAACCTTCTCGCAGGTGGCGTCATCGATCCTACCAAGGTTGCAAGAGTTGCTCTGCAGAACGCAGCTTCCGTTGCCGGAATGTTCCTGACAACAGAGTGCGTGATCGCAGACAAGAAGGAAGAGAATCCTGCTCCAATGCCTCCAATGGGCGGCGGCGGAATGGGCGGCATGATGTAAACCATTCAGACCAGAAAGAAAGGCGGACCGTTTGGCCCGCCTTTTCTTTTTCCTGAAGAGCAATTATTCTATCCAACCATCCATACAAGGACGTGGTCCTCGAAGGTTTCATACTGCATCTCGAATTCTTCCTCCTCGTTCTGCTCTTTTCCATCCTCGTCAACGATGTGCTCGCTTTGCGGATATTTGAAGGTTACGTCTATCTCGCCTTCTTCACGCACGTTGAAGCGGTCTACCTCCATATCTTCGGAGAAGTCCACGTTGTTGCGGCCCATACGCTTGTAGAGGGCTTCCTTGGCGCACCAGTAGATTGCAAGCTGGGTGTTGCGCTCTTCCATCTTTTCAGGATCGTCCTCGTCTTTGTCCAGCAGGTCGTCTCTTTCCTCATCGCTGAGAGCCCTCTTTTCAACAGCGGTAAAATCTCGCTTGATGCTCTCGATGTCGATGCCCACTTCCTCTGACGGATGGATGATGACAGCGGAGAAGCGGTTGGTGTGGGTTATGCTGATGCGGGTGCTGTCGTTCTCTATGTATGGAGCCCCGTTCTCGTGATGGCCGATGTGAACAGGCTCCTCGAACAGAGTCTGCACCAGAGCCAGTACGGACAGCCTTTCGCGCCTTGCCTGCTCGCTCTTGTAGAGAGAAATCTCCTCGAGTTCCTCGTCGCGGTCCTCCTCGTCCCTTGCCAATATGTCAAGAAGCTCTTTCTCGCTTTCGGTTATTTCCCATACGGCTATTGTTCCGCCGCCCTTCAGATCTTTTCTAAGATAAAGTCCCATTTCCGGTTGCTATGTTTTTATGTCAATTATTCAATGTCTCTTCCTGTGCGTCGCTCTCGTCCGAGATTTCTCCGACGATTTCTTCAAGTATGTCTTCCATTGTCACGATGCCGTCCATTCCGCCGTACTCGTCCACCACAATTGCCAGATGGAGTTTCCTCTGGCGGAGTTCCTCAAGGAGGTCGTTGATCTTCATCGAGCCCGGAACAAAGTAAGCCTGACGTATGTGCTTGCGCCAGTCGAACTTCTTTGAACGGCTCATTATAAATGGCAGCATGTCCTTGATGTACAGGAAGCCGCGTATGTCTTCAGTATTGTCTTTGTAGACAGGCAGACGGGAGTAGCCGCACTCGTTGGCCACCCGTATCACCTCGTCGTTGTCCATCTCCATGCTTATGGTCTCTACCTCAACTCTCGGCATCATTATCTGGGAGACGGTTTTGGTTGATAGCGTAAGGATCTGCTTCAGGAGTTTTTTCTGGCGTGCGTCTTCTGTCATAGTCATTTCCACGGCTCCGCTCAGCATCTTATAAGCGTCTTCTTCCTCTTCCTCAGAGAGGGTTTTGCCGTGATGCCTTTTCTCCACAACCTTGTCCATTACCTTGTCTATAGGGATGGTGGTATGCTTGAGGATGGAAAGCGGAAGGCTTGTGAATTTGGAGAAGCTGACCGGATACTGAGTTCCCAGGATCTTGGGCATTGCCTCTCCGAAAAGCACCAGTATGAAAGTAACCACCACGGTACATACCACAAACTCCAGCACCGGATGTCCGGTAAAGTCGAACAGCCTGTCTATCAGCAGAGAAAACAGCAGGACAAGAAGTATGTTGACAATATTGTTTGCCTGGAGTATGGTTCCCAGAAGCCTGTTAGGCTGTCCGAGAAGCTTCATCACCCTGCGGCTGGAGGAATCGTCCCCGTCTTTGATAGACTGGGTTTCCTTCGGGCTCAGCGAAAAGAACGCAGCTTCGCTTCCGCTCATAAGCGCAGAGCAGAACAACAGCAGCAGAATGATCAATCCGATGACGATGTTTTCCCACAAATTGCCCGAAGGGGGGATCTCATCCGTAGAGCTGACAAGCAGCATTAGTATTGTACTGGGAGGTTCCAAGTATCAAAAAGTGTTGGTTAGCGGTGCAAATATAGGAAAAGTTACTTTATCTCGATAATAGCCTCGGAGATGTTGATCATAAAGTCTCCCACGTGCTCGCACTCGTTGATCATGTCTATGTAGTATACTCCGGTGAGATAACTGTAGGTGTTGTTCTCCAGATTGAGCAGATGCTCTTCCTTGAGGTTGTTGCGGTATTCGTTGATTTCCTGCTCCACATCCTGGGCGTTGGAAATGTCCGTGATGTTCTCGTAGCCGAGTTCCAGATTCTTCTGCATGGCGTCGAATCCCTTGTCCAGCAGATCCATCATGAAGCCGAGCTTGGTGGTCATGCTCTCGTCGAAGGAAGCGTTGTGGATGTTGCGCCTCTGAAGGATGCGGCCGAAGTTGAATCCGCTGTCTCCGATGCTTTCCAGTTCTCCGATAACCTTGAACATTGCCTGTATCCTGCGGGAGGATTCTTCTGAAAGGTCCCATTCGGAAATCTCGTTCAGGTACTTGGCGATTTCAAACTCTATCTTGTCCGTTATCTGCTCGTAGTGTTCCAGCTTGTGGTACAGTTCGTCGAATTTCTCCGGATCAGTGGTGTTGATGCTTTCACGAGCAAGGGCATACTGTTCCCGGCAAATCTTCACGAAGTGCAGTATCTCTCCCTTGGCCTGTCCCAGGGAAAGCTCGGCGGTGGAAAGCGGACCTCCGTGAATATACTGCAGCCTGTAGCCCTCGTCCTCCGGCTTGCCCGGCAGAAGTTTTGTTACAAACGCCACGATCTTGTTTGTGAATCCTACAAGGATGCAGGTGTTACTGACATTGAACAGGGTATGTACCATCGCGATGGAGCACAGGATGGAGAATGTCGAAGCTCCTGACACCAGAGGATTGTCCATTCCCAGTGCCATAATCACCCTGGAAACCACCCACAGGAACGGATGGTACAGGATCAGCACCCACAGCACTCCGAACAGGTTGAAGAACGCGTGTCCGGCGGCGGCCCTCCTCGCCGAGATGTTGGCTACGGATGCGGCCATGTTTGCGGTAAGGGTGGTTCCTATGTTTTCTCCGAGCACCAGAGCTGCGCCCAGTTCAAAGTTCAGTCCGTTGGAACACATCATCAGCGTAAGGGCCATGGTGGCCGCTGAAGACTGGAGCATTATGGTAATGACCGTTCCTATGAGAACACATATAAGCACGCTCCAGAATCCGAACCTGCTCCATCCGTTGATGAGTTCCTTGACCTTTTCCAGGATGGCCGGGTCTACGGAAGTCTGCACCATGCTCAGTCCCAGGAACATGATTGCAAAACCCATAATCATCATACCCAGGCTCTTGCGCTTCTTGCTCTTGCCCATCGTGATGATGAATCCCACTGCAATCAGAGGAATGGCCACGGTTGCAATTCCGCCGGAAAACCCCACCAGGGCGAACAGCCAGGCGGAAACGGTGGTGCCGATGTTGGCTCCCATTATCACTCCGATACTCTGTGCAAGGGAAAGCAGGCCGGCATTTACGAAGCTTACCACCATCAGTGTGGTTGCGGCCGAAGACTGGATGCAGGCTGTGACTGTCAGACCTGTCAGCACCCTCTTGAATGCGTTGGAGGTCATCATTGCAAGAAAGCTTCTGAGCTTGTCTCCCGCAACTTTCTGCAGGTTTTCACTCATCATGCTCATTCCGAACAGGAATAAGGCAAGAGAGCCCAGGAGTTTGAATATAGACATTGCAATGTTCATCACAACAAATTTAATCTTAATCGTTGAGTTATAAAAATGAAATCCGCTAAATTTGAAGCAAAATATTATCCTATGAACAAAAACGTAACAAAGACTCTGTTTTTAGCAGCTACGCTTTTTCTTTTTTGCTCGGCGACAGCACTGGCTCAGTATTATGATATAGGCTCTGAAAATACTTCCGTCAAATGGAAAAAGATGAAGAGCAAGAATTTTGAGATCATCTATCCGGAAGGGGAAGCCGTGAATGCCGCGGGATATCTTAAACATATGGAGTCTTTCCATGGGATGTTCGCCAATTCTGTAAATTATAATTACGGCTTGCCGAAGAGATTTCCGATGGTGCTTCACCCGTACAATGCCGAGAGCAACGGCGTGACCGTCTGGGCCCCGCGCCAGATTGATTTCTTCGCCCAGCCGCCGGTGAACCTGATTTCAACCGAGCCTTGGGACGTGTCCCTGGCGACGCATGAGGGAAGGCACGCCTGGCAGATAGCCCATTTCAACAGGGGAATTTTCAAAGTCCTTTCCTGGGGACTGGGAGACCAGGTTGTAGGAGCGGCTTCAGCCATATATCCTTCAAGATGGTTCCTGGAGGGAGACGCCGTGGTGGCCGAGACCCAGATGAGCAGCGGAGGAAGGGGACGCAGCGGTTTCTTCCTTTGCGAAATCCTCAAGTGCATAGTTCCTGAAGACGGAGACGCATCAGAATACTTCTACGGCAAGAACCGCAGCTGGGACCGTCTCCGCTTCGGCAGTGTAAAGGCTTATTCTCCAGACCATTACAGCGTGGGCTATATGATAAACGCAATGGCCCGTCATCATAGCGGGGACGTGGATTTGGCACACAAGATCCTCAATTACGAGACCAGTCATTTCATGAGCGCCAACGTGGTAGCTTCCGCCTTCAAGGAATTTACCGGCAAGACTCACCGCCAGTATGTCAAGGACAGTCTTCTGCAGGCTTTCCTGACCCTGAACGAAAATGACGTCCTGGAGGAATATCTCGAAAAGCTGGAAGATTCTTTGGGCAATACCTCCGAGAGGCTTGTCTTCGATCCGATTAAAAGGACGGGAGAGACCCGGGGCTACTTTACCGAATACACCAACGTGACCGTTGTGGGAAAGGACTCTCTGGTAGCCGTTGTCAGCGGTACCGGAAGCCCTGGAGCGATGGTTCTCCTTACCAGGGAACCGGGTGCCGGAGAGCAGTCTTACGCCTCCGGATGGAAAGAGAAATACCTCAGGCCTTATTTCGAAGGGGCCGAAAGGTTCTTCTTCTACGGAAACAGGCTCTGGACCTGCGAGTCGAACTATGACCCGAGATGGAAACAGCACTCCAGCTATTCCATTTACGGCTATGACCTGAACACCGGAGTCGCTGAGGAAGAATATACCGCAGATCCTAATTCGCTCCATCTTCCGTTTGTAGTCACTTATGAGTTCCGACCTCTTCTTTGCGCGGTTGAATACGGAACGGACCATCATTCAAGCACCGTCAGGTCTCTGGCTTTCCTGGACGACAAAGCTCCTTTTGACGGTCTCAGGGTAAAGGTTGAGGGGCAGATCAATTCCATTACTTCTTCAGGCAGCGATATCTGGTATTCCGCACTCAAGGAATTGCCTGAAGGCGAGGGCAGGATAGAGATAGGAAAGATTTCTTCCGGCAAGACATACGGCGTATATCAGACAAGCCATCTTGTAAAGGACCTTCAGTGCCATGAAGGCGGAGTGTATTTCCTGTCGGATATGTTCGGATGCCCTGTAATCTGCAGGCTCGACGCCTCTACGGGCGAGGTTTCTATGGCTTCCACCTCTGAAGACGTGTGCTCGTTCAGCATCGCCGAGTCCGGAAAACTGTTCCTTTCCAAGGATTCCAAGGACAAGGGAGCTTTCCTGCACTGCGACAGGCTTCTCGATTTGCCTGTTCCTGAAGGCATGGAGTTCAAGAACCCTCTGGCCGGGGAACTTTCCAGACAGTACAACGAGAAATACGGCAAGAACGTGAAGCATTTTGCTCCGGAATCATTCACTGAGGAGAATTACAGCAAGAGTGGCCATCTTTTCCGCCTGCACTCCTGGGCTCCGGTATATGCGGAGTTCTCCGGTGTGACAGAAGGGGATTTTGAAGAGTTCTACGAAGAGGCGCTCCCGGGCGTGAATCTCTATTCCCAGAACACTCTGGGTACTTTGAGGGCGTCGGCCGGATACGCCTATCAGCACAGGCACGGATTCCAGGGAGTGTCCAAGAGGCTTCATTCCGGACACGCTTCCTTCACCTGGAGCGGATGGTATCCTGTCATTGAAGGAAACATACATTTCAACGACAGGATAATGTACAAGAAAGACCGCTTCTCACTCAGGACTTCCCTTTATGCATATGTTCCTATCTCCTGGGAAGGAACGGGATGGAATTCGGGAATCACGCCTCTGGCCGGATGGAGTTTCCGCAACGACCAGCTGGTTCTGGATATGGATGAGCCGGAACCTTCGGCCGCAGCCGGAGACGATGAGGATGAGCCTGAAACCACATATATCCTCCGTCAGATAGACAGGCATCAGCTGAACTTCTCCCTTGGGGCCTACAAGATGCAGGAGGCTGCCGAGTCCCAGGTTTTCCCTCGCTGGGGAATAGGCGGAAGGGTTGCCTCTTCTGTCAGCCCTAAAGGTGGCAGCAGATTCGGTTCCGAGTTTTCCGCTATTGCTTACGGTTATCTGCCCGGTCTGACATTCAACCAGGGCCTGAGGCTTTCTGCCGGATACCAGAGGCAGAACGTGGAGGGAAAGAGATACTGGCTGGACAACCATCTGGACCTTCCAAGAGGCTATACCGAGGATTTCTACGGTAGGAACTATTTAATGGCAACCGCCGACTATGCTATTCCGATTTATCTCGGCGATGTATCCATAGGTCCTCTGGCCTATCTCAAGCAGTTGCAGATAATCCCGTTCTTCGATTATGCCAGGGTTGATTTCTACCGCAGATGGGGCGGAATGATGGGCTTCTACAGCGGATCACATTACCAGTGGGAAAGCCGCTATTCTTTTGGCGCGGACGTGATGCTTCAGTGTCATCTTTTGAGAATCGGATTCCCGATGTACATCGGAGTGCGCTATGCAAGAACCAACAAGCCTGGCGACTACAGCAACGCCACTCCTGCCACATACTATGGCAAGGGCAGCAAGAACTACTGCACTCTGCTTCTGGGAATAAGCTTCAATTAAGACTGGCTGTCCTGCCGGAGAGACTGCTTCCATTCGGTAGGGGACTGGCCCGTCTTTGCCTTGAATGTGCGCAGGAACGAAGTTCTGGAGGAGAATCCTGATTCTTCCGCCACTTCCGTGTGGGACATCTCCGGATGCTCCGTCATCAGTTTCTTGGCGTATTCTATTCTGTAAGAATTTATAAGGTCTGAGAAGCTTGTGCCAAGGGAACTGTTCACGATCAGGCTTATGTAAGTCCTGTTGGTTGCAAGTTCAGAGGCGATGTCGCTGATGCGTATGTCCTTTTTCCTGAAGAGCTCCTTCTCTTCGATGAGCCTGGATATCTCCTCCTGAAGCTCCAGTCTCGTTTTCTTCGCCGATTCGGACACATCGCTTGCCTCATCTTCTTCCGGTTTTCTGACCAGTAACCTGTATGCCAGCACAATACCGCCAACCACAACGATGAATCCGGAAATAAACCACCACAAGGGGGAACTCCCGCTTTCAACAGGCTGGGTGTTGAAAACATAGACAATGCTGTTTGTCTTGAAATTGTTTGATATTAACACGGTATTCTCTTCAAAAGAAATACCTCCGGCAAGGATGATGCGGCCGTCTGGCATTATATCCCAGCTTTCGTCACCCATAAAGGGTTCTGCCTGGTCTTCGGCATAGAACAATTCAAGGCTGGCCTTTCCCCCGTCCAGGGTTGCATCGTAGTTAATCTGGGCAAAGTAGTAATGGTTCTTGTTGCCAAACCCCATGAGTAAAGCCGTCCGTCCTTTCCTGTTCACCCTTATTTTGTGCCCCCAGGAAATACTCTCTCCGTCAATTCCAAGAACCGGAAGTTCCTGTTCCATATCTAGAGGGGAAAAATGTTCTCCCGCAACCTTTATTATCGCATCCTGCCCGTCCGCTTTCCTTTTTCCGTGAATCAGATAGGTATAGTCTCCGATAGAGAAGTTGTTGAAACTTGTTATGCCGGTACAGCAGTTCAACGTCCATTCTTCCATGAGGGGAACTTCAAACGGTTCTCCTGTCAGACGGTCCACTGTTCCGCCCAGGGTATCTCCGAGAACACCCATAGATGAAAAGATTATCGCCTGCGATGAATCTGACTGAAATATGTAAGGAAGGTTTCTCTGTACCGTTACCGGTTTTACGGGAGAAAAGATTCTGCCCGGCAGGTAGTCTTCTATGTTGTCATCTGCATGCCAGTTGCCGGAAACAACAACCCTTCCGTCACCAAAAGCCATAGCTGTGGCATTGGTCCTTTTGCGGTCCAGTATTCCGGCCGGATTGAAAGAATGTGTCTCCTGGTCATATATTTCCACTCCCCAGCTTTGACCTATTCCAAAGTTCTCGGCAGCTCCTCCTCCCAGCATTACCTTCCCGTCCGGCAGTTTTACCGCAAATCCGAAATCGTGAGGATATAGCATAGGAATTTCCACCCACCTTCCGTCTTTGTAATATTCTGCCGTCTGCTCCATCACAAATCCGTCTGTATGCCCTCCGAATACGGTTGGTTCTCCATTCAGGCACACCATAAAGTGCGCGCCTCTTTTATGGTTCAGGTCAGGAAGCCTTTCAACACTCATTCTGTGGAAAACAACGCCATCCACTTCAACCGTAGCCGGCCCGCTCCCCTTCTCAGAGGAGCAGGCTGCTACAAGAAGTGATATCACAATTGCTTTCCAGAGCCTCATGTTGTCCAGGGAATAATCCTAGTCCAAATTTAGCAATTATTCCCCAACAGGACGAATAGACATAGCTGTTGTCAAACGAAGATCATAATGGCTGTTTGTCAAGCCTCCATGATAGCACCATGCTGAAGTCCGGCTTTCTCCTGTACTTGACCAATAATATGGGCTGCCTCCATTGCAATAACCAGAACATGCGCCGTTATTAAGGGCTCCGCCTCCAGGTAGGTGAACTCCGGAACCAAAGACTTTTCCTAATTCATCTTTAGATGGGATTCTCCATCCGGCAGGGCAAGGGTCATAAATTGTTTTTCCAGAACTATACCAGACAGTTGTTGTAAATTGTTCTGCATTAAGCCAGCTTTCGTAATTCCAAGGGCCAATGAAAGTGGTAGGATGTTCAACCGAATAAGCCATTGTGGTGCCATCTGCAATGTCTTCATTGCTGAATGCCGTTGCAACAACAGGAACAAAAGTGTATTGTGTTCCGCGGTTGTATTGTGTTCCTGCAGGGAACGGGTCTTTGCGTCCCCACTGATAGAGGAAACCTGCAGCATATGTATTTGCGTTTACGCTCAATGCTCCGATATTCCTGTCCATAATAGAAATGCCGTCATATACAGTTACAACAGGTGTCTCTGTTGCCCATATCAGCCAACTCCATAGAATATTGTCTGAAGCATCGTAAACAGCAACATAACAATCTCCAGGAACAAAAGTATCGGGTGTAGAGAAATACACATAGCCGTCAGAGTAGCTGATATCGTAGTTGGTGCCATCATGCTTAATAGCCTGACCCTGAGCCTCTACTTCCCAGAGAACCTTGACTCCGGCTATGCTAGCAGGATCTATTGTCGTGGCCGTTGTGCCAGTAATTGGATCCAAGCCTCCGTTTCCCTTTACTGTAGCCTTGAACTTGTATTTACCAGGGCTGCTTACGATGTAAGTGTTGGCAGTTGCCGTCTCGCTGAGGTCAAGATAAGGGTCGGTGTCATTATATAATGCCAATACTTCTGCTTCGGTAAGGGCTTTGTTATAAAGACGGGCGTCATCCATCTTGCCGGTGTAGTACTCTCCGTCTCCATAAGTTCCGAACCTTAATTCGTTTGAAACATTGTTTATGCTTCCGGTCATTTCATAACGACCGACATAATTACCATCAACATACAGTTTACCGACTTTGTTCTCCACATCTCTGACATAAGTTACCATATGCCAGGCATTATCAGCATAGGAAGTGCTTGAAACATATGCATAATTGCTGTTTCTTCCTTCCCAAATTTCAATTCTACCGCCGTTGAAACGAAGTAGCCATCCATTATAATAACCACCATCTGTTCTCATAAGGTTACCTGAGCCGGATGTCTGGGTGCTGCTTACCCAGATATTTGCAGTAAAGGAAGAGGTACCGAACTCGGCTGCGCCTGGGGCAATCATCTTGTCGTTACCATCAAAGTAATAAGCCCTGTTGGCATTTCCAAAACGGTCTGTTGTTAGAGTTGCGCCACTAACAGTTGCATCTATGCCACCAACAACATCCTTGGCATCGCCATTAAACGGCCAGTGGTGAACCAAGCCGCTAACGCCATCCATGTTGTTAAAGGCAAGAGTGATATCAGTTATGCTGCTTCTGTTTACTGCAATACCTGTATTGGAAGTACGTGCCTGCACCTCTCCGTCTGTAGTTACAACAGTAATGCTCAGCGATGTATATGTGTTTTGAGGCACTGCGATATGGAATGGCTTGGCTGTGCTGCCAATCTCAACTCCACTTGCTCCGCAGTCCAGAGTTACACCTTCAGTTCCGGTAACTGAGGCCACGTTACTTGAGAGAGTGAAAGCTCCGCTCATTCCCTGAGTTGCCTTAAGGACAATCTTCAGCACTTTCTTGCCAGTTTGAGTGGTGCTGACATTCAAGCGGATGATTCCGCAGATGTTCTTGAAAGCAAGACTCTCTGTAGAACTTTCTGCATACATCGGCGAGCCGGAAATGTTGCCCTCCACGTAACTCTGGGTTGCCGGGAGAGTTGGGGTTCCGGAATTGTAAATCTCAGCAGGATAGTATGCCTTGTAAGGGGCTGTCGTTGCTTCTGTTCCGCTTTCAAAAGTAAAATCTCCCTTAGTTGTGGTGCTGGTCGTTGAATAAACTCCAACGTTTGAAGCATCATCAACAACCGTTATCTGATCTCCACTCTGCCATACGACTTCGTAGTTTGAACCATTCTTGTTTAATGCTGTTTTTGTGGCAGGACTTTCAGTTGTTGCGGTAAAAGCAACGCCCTTTTTAGGCTGCTCTGGGCTAAGGTCTCTGTTGCATGCCGTTAAGGCGATGGCAGTCAAAACTGCAAAAATGAAAAATCTCTTCATAATTCTATCCTCCTTAACTAAAATCACCTTCTCCATAACTGCTTCCCTCACCAAAATCTTCCGTTTCTCCGCTGGTGCAGATAACACCTTCATTTGCCACCGTTAGGATTTGTGTCCAAGGGGCGTCGTATTGTTGTTTTTCAACCTTTTTCATCGATATGACCTTTATTATTAACATTTATTCTTCTACAGGGCGGACCGGAATTCCTGCCATCATATATACATCCGGCCAGTCACCATATCTTTTATACATTGAGCCATAGGCATTTGCCCAGGCTCCAATGAAACCGTCACTATCATCACAGGTGCTGCTCCACAGCAAAACGGAGCCCGGATTTCCATATCCGAAATCTGAACTGCAGCTAGGGCCGATGAAACCGGTTCCATAGAAAGACATTGCAGATGTAATTCCGGTCAGCTGGGCCTTTGAAGGAACTTTCCAGCCTATTGGAGACGGGTCATAGATAGTTTTGACGTTATCTGACCAAAGGGTCATGCAAGTTGCATTATCCGGCATCCAGTTGCTTCTGCTTGGATGGTAGAAGAATGTGACCGGATGTGATGTGGCGTGGTCTACGGTAGTTCCGTTTCCTATGTTCTCAAATGAGAAGACATTAGTTCTTTGAGGGATGTAATTGAATGGAGTATAGGCTTGCCCTAATGAAGTAGCGAATGGTGCGGGCCTTCCCCACTGATAGCTGAAACCGCCATTGTATCCCTTTCCTTCCCACCAGCCTTCGTAGAGGGAGCCGATGTTGCGGTCCATGAATTTTTTGCCGTTGTAAACAACTGTTCCGGGAGCATTGGTTGACCATATCAGCCAGCTCCAGAGAATCTCGTCGATATCCTTGTCATAGACACCTGCCGTTCCTCCTGTCTTGTCCTTGAAGACAGCAACATAGACGGCACCATGGTTTAAGGAGTGGAAATAAATGTAACCATCGTGATAGCACAACTCGTATGACTGTATTTTATCATCCCATCTGACTCCCATACCTCTTTGCTGGAGCTCCCAGAGTGCAACCACTCCGCTGATGTCGTTTTTGTTGATTTCAGTGGCCGTTGTCCCGGTTACAGGATCCAGACCTCCGTTACCCTTTACGGTTGCCTTGAACTTGTAGTAGCCTTCCGCACTAACGATGTAAGTGTTTGCCGTAGCCGTTTCGCTCAGGTCTGTAATCTCGGCTGTCTTGGTGAAAGTGAGTGTAATAGAGGTTATGGAGCTTCTTCCCACAACAATGCTTTTGTCTGAATTGAGTTTAAAATCTTGTTTTATGCCTTCGGTAGTAATAACGGAAACTTGGAAACTGGTATATGTGTTTGCCGGCACGGCGATATAGAATGGTGTAGGATCGGAGCCTATGGCCACTCCATCATCTCCGCATTCGAGAATTACCGGGTGCTGAGCCGGGCTGTTCTGGTCAATAGTTGCAGCTTTCGGTTCGGTTGCCGTCATCAGCTGATACAGATTCGTGATAGGCCCACTCAGGCAATGGGATTCAGAAAAGAGGTAAATTTTCCGGATCTTTTGACCAGCAAGGGTTGTCTTGAGGTTTATCCTTACGAGGCCGCCAATGTTCCTGAACTGGAGGTTAGTGGTTGTGCTATACGCAGCCATCGGGGATTCTGAAATCTTTCCGGGAACATAGTTCTGAGTCATTGGATAAGCAGGGGCTCCTGAAGTCCACCAATCGGCAGGATAGAAAGTATAATAAGAACTCCCCGTCCATTCGTCACCGCTGACATAAGTGAAATCAGCGTGGGTAGAGTTGCTGGTTGTGGAATAGACGGCCCTTCGGGCCCAGCCGCTAGGCGCATCTGTAATTGCAATCTGGTCTCCGCTGCTCCATAATACATGATAAGCGTCGCCATCCTTTTCCAGAGCAGTTTTAGTAGAAGGTTCAGTAGTTGCTGTAAAAACTGTTCTGTTTTGAGGAGATGTTTCAGTTTCGGTCAAAGCCGTGTTTTCCTTGTCGCAGGAATAGAACAAGCCTGCACATATCGCGATAATAATGACAAATAACTTTTTCATAACATTTCCTCCATGATTAAGAATTGAAATCACCATCACCGTAATTATTTCCCTCACTGAAATCTTCGGTATTACCGCTTGTACAGATCACGCCTTCGTTTGCCACCTTCAGGACTTGTGTCCACGGTGCCTCATACAGTTCTTTAATCTTTGCTTTCATATTATGTGTGCTTATTTATTTCTTCGTAAAGGTCCAGGTGTCATCTGTTGCAATTGTCGTTGAGACAGTACGTTGGATATGCTCAAAAGTCCAGTCGGCGGAAGTTGGGTCGATTAGGTATCCGGTCATGTTCTTGCCATCAACGGTAAAAGTTGCAGACACATCGCCGGAATTGAACATTTTCTCTGCGGTAGCTCCCTGAATCAGAGTGAGTTTTGTAATACCTTCCGTTATGGTAATCACATCGCATCTTGTTGTTGCAGAGGCTCCTGAGTAGAATATGGCTCCAAAGCCGGACTGCTCCGTGCTGGCCGTTACTGTGCCGCCGGAAATGACGATGCTCTTGGTCCAGGAAGGATAAGACCAGCCGCCACGGTGCCAGGACGAGCCGATACCAGGGCCAATATGTCCAATAGCATTGACAGTACCGCCGGAAATTGTCAGATTGCCGCCTTCAGCACCGGCTCCGTCTTTGGTGTTTACCACAATACCGGCAACAAGGGCTTCCGGACCGCCCCAGAATGTGCTGTTTCTTCTTTGTTCCGCTTCAACGGTTCCACCGCTTATGAGGAGATCTCCGCCATTTACATAGATTCCCTGTGCATCTCCTGATGCAGTTACATTTCCTCCGGAAACCTTGACATCCTTTGTAGCATAGATGCCGATATAATTCTCGCACCAGGCACTTATCGATCCTCCGGTGATGGTAAGGTTTCCGGCTCTGATGGCGCTTACCGTTCCAGCTCCGGCAACCAGATTTAAAGTACCTCCTTCTATGATGATATCGGCATTGTCATTTTCACATATAATGGCTCCGGTGCAATAATATGAATTCAGGTTAAACGTACCGTCTCCGCGGAAAGTAACGGTACTTCCTTCCTTTATGTCAATAGGATTTTGATAATCAGGATCATTGATGGCGTTTGTTCCTGTCACGTCTATTGTGGCATCGCCATTGATGTTCAACTTTCTCATAGTGGCGTTATCCAGATAGATAATAGAACCACCACCCTCTATGATTACATTCCTGTTCTTATTGCTGCCAATCAGTTTGGCGTTCACTCCTGCCGGAATGGTTATTTCATCATTAGATTCGGTTAAATCGATGACAAGCAAATAATCGTTGAAGGCTAGCGTGATGTCGGTAATCTTGCTGCGGCCCACAACAACGGTTTTGTCAGACTTCAGGGTTAGTGTCTGGGAAAGGCCGTCGGTGGTTTCTACCGTGATTCCGAGACCAGTGTAAGTGTTGCCCGGGACAGCGAAGTGGAACGGTTTTGCTGTGCTGCCGATATCTACTCCGCTTTCTCCGCAGTCCAGAGTTATACTAGCTGTTCCCGATACTTCAGCAACATAACCGTCATCTGCAAGAGTGGCGGCATTGCTGATGGCTCCGCTCATACCTTGATTGGCGGAAAGAATTATTCTGCGCACTTTCTTGCCGGTTTGTGTAGTGCTGACATTCAGACGGATGATGCCGCAGATGTTCTTGAAAGCAAGACTCTCTGTAGAACTTTCTGCATACATCGGCGAGCCGGAAATGTTGCCCTCCACATAATTTTGGGTTGCAGGAAGGGTTGGGGTTCCGGAGTTGTAAACAGTTTCAGGGTAGTATGCCTTGTAAGGAGCTGTGGTTGCTTCTGATCCACTTTCAAAGGTGAAATCCGCCTTGGTTGTAGTGCTTGTCGTTGAGTAAACACCAACATGCGATGCGGCATCAACCACAGTAATCTGGTCTCCGTTCTGCCATACAACTTCATAGTTGCTGCCGTTCTTGTTAAGGGCAGTTTTTGTGGCAGGATTTTCAGTCGTGGCGGTAAACGCAACGCCCTTTTTAGGTTGCTCCGGACTAAGGTCTCTATTGCATGCCGTTAAGGTTATAGCGGCCAATGCTGTAATAACGATAAATCTCTTCATAGCTTTGTCCTCCTTAACTGAAATCACCATCTCCATAACTGTCACTACTTGGGGTGAACGTTTCCGTATCCCCGCTGGTGCAGATAACACCTTCCTGCACCACATTCAGGGTTTGTGTCAGTGGTGCGCTGTAAATTACTTTGCGTTTTGTCTTCATATTGTGGGTTTTTATTTGTTCCAAATAAACGTTACATCTTTCAAATTTAGAGGAGGGCGAATTCCCCGTCCGCCACAATACAGATAAAAAGGTGTCTCAAATCGTAAAAAGATTTGAGACAAACACGCCCAGAAAGTGTTCCGCGAGGGTTCTATTTGCCGGAGAAGTGGCTGGACACCTTTTTTGCGGCAGAATTGCCTATGACTTTTGAAAGGTCTTCTTCCGTGGCTTTTCTGATTCTTGCAACGCTCTTGAAGTGCTGGAGAAGCTTCTGAGCGGTTGTCTCTCCGATGCCTCTGATGGCGGTGAGTTCCGTTTCAGTCTGATGCTTGCTGCGGAGGCTGCGGTGGAAGGTGATGCCGAAGCGGTGAGCCTCGTCCCTGAGCTGCATTATGAGTTTCAGGCTCGGGGAGTTCTTGTCGAGGAAGAGAGGGTTTGGATCGCCTGGTTTAATAAGTTCCTCCAGGCGCTTGGCAATGCCGATGACCGGGAGGGTGTTTTCCAGATTCAGGTCTTTCAGGGCCTGATATGCGAAGTCCAGCTGGCCCCTTCCTCCGTCTACCACGACAAGCTGAGGCAGGTCTTCCCTGTTTTCCTGGAGCACCCTTGAGTATCGGCGATAGACAACCTCGTACATTGAGGCGAAGTCGTTGGCGCCGGTGACGGTCTTGATGTTGAATTTGCGGTAATCCTTCTTGGAAGGCTTTCCGTTGCGGAAAACCACACAGGAAGCCACAGGGTTGGTTCCCTGTATATTGGAGTTGTCGAAGCACTCGATGTGAACAGGATAGTCCTTCAGGTGAAGGTCCCTTTTTAGCATTTCCACGCCTATGCTCTTCTTTTCCTCCGGATTCTTGAGAGCTTCCTGCTTGAGGGCCTGGAGCATGAACTCCCTTGCGTTCTTGGTAGAAAGTTCCAAAAGGGAAAGCTTGTCGCCCCTCAGCGGAACGTGGATGTTGTGGTCTTCTGAGAGGATGCCTTCCGTAGGGAGGAAAGGAACCAGTATTTCCCGGCTAGGCTTCTCCTGTGCATCGCTGAGGATATTGTAGACACTCAGCATGAACTGCGCGAGGATGGCCTTTCTTCCTTCCGGAGCGTCTTCTTCTATGGAAAAGTCTCCCTGAGTCTTGAGTTCAAGGTTGAGCACCCTTGTGATGCAGCCGTTTGTAACCCGGAAGAAATTGCCGAAGGCGGAACCTTTGGCTGTGGCTTTGCCTATGCTGTCCGTAAAGATTATGGAGAAAACGTCCAGATTGGTGAGGTCCGGCTGAACGATGAGGGATTTGTTGTAGTGGGAGGACAGGGTCTGCATCCTTTCCTTGTAAACCTGAGCCAGCTCAAACTCCATCCTGGAGGCCGCCTCTGCCATCCTTTCCTTGAAAAGCCTTATCATCTGCGACGAATTTCCCTTGAGGATGTTCTTGACGGCGTCGATGTTCTCAAGATAGGCTTCTTCCGTGATTTTGCCGATGCAAGGGGCGTCGCATTTCCCGATATGGAAGTTCAGGCACTCCTTGAATTTGCCCTTTGAAATGTCGTCCCCTTTGAGTTTAAGGGCGCAGGTCCTCAGCCGGAACATGGAGTGGAACATATCCACAAGGCTGTGGGCATACATCGCTGAGCTGTAAGGGCCAAAGTATAAAGATCCGTCTCTTTCCAGGGTTCTGGTTATGAAGACCCTGGGGAAAGGCTCTTTCTTTATGCAGATCCACGGATAGGTCTTGCTGTCTTTCAGAAGGATGTTGTAGCGGGGCTGGTTTTCCTTTATCAGGTTGTTCTCCAGAAGGAAAGCGTCCTGCTCGTTCTCCACGACAGTGAATTTAACATCAGCGATTTTCTCTACCAGCACCCGGGTTTTGGCGTTTAGCCTGCTAGGGGAGACAAAATAGGAACTGACCCTTTTCTTGAGATTTTTTGCCTTGCCGACATAGATAATCTTTCCATCCTTGTCCAGAAACCTGTAAACCCCGGGCTCCTGGGGAAGTATGGATATTATCTCTTTTTTTATCTTATCTTTGTCTTTGATAGGCATATTTCAAGCGATGTGTGCAAAAGTAATCAATAAAAACGAGCTTAAGAAGTCTTTGAAGATTCCTGGCATTCCCGGCAGTCTCCTTGCAGCCATGACAATGAAGATAGCCGGCCTTGACAAGCTCAACGAGCTTTATGATCGCTTGGCCGACTACAAAGGAGTCGAGTTTGCGGACAAGGTGCTCGAATTCCTCGATATAACCCTGAACGTCAACGCTTCCGCCCTTGAAAACATTCCCAAGGAAGGAGGTGTGGTCATAACCTCCAACCACCCGTTCGGCGGGCTGGACGGACTGGCCGCCCTGAGCATTCTGGGAAAGGTGCGGAAGGATGTGAAGATTCTTACGAACTTCATTCTTTCAAAGGTTCCTAACGTTTCCGATTACTATATCCCGATCAATACGACATACGCTTTCGGCAAGTTTACAGCTCCAACGATTTCCGGTCTCAGGCAGGCCGAGGAGCATCTGCTGAAAGGGGGTGCACTTGTGATATTCCCGGCAGGAGAGGTCTCTTCCTGGAACAATCAGGGAAAGGTTGTGGAAGATGCCGAATGGATGACTTATATCAGCCGTCAGGTCCGCCGCTCAAAATGCCCGGTAATCCCGATGTATTTCCACGGCAAGAATTCAAAGTATTTCCAGTGGCTGGGAAGGATATCCACAAAGCTCAGCGACCTGCGATTCGCAGGAGAGATATTTGACAAGAAGGGCAAGGAGATAAAGGTGAGGATAGGTTCTTTGATCCAGCACGCGGAACTGGAGAAGTTCCCTGAAGACAAGGTTGTGGCAAAGTTCCTCAGAAGCCGCTCCTATATGCTGGAGGCAGAGACGGTGGAAAAAGACGAGAGTGTCTACACTACCAGTCTGGGAGAATTCGTTCCAACGAGAACACTTCTTAAGGAACTGAAAGAGAACGAAGACTGCCACTTCTTTGATGTGGGTACGCTTTCCTGCTATCTGCTGGATTACAACCGCATCCCGAATATGATGAAGGAGCTCGCCGTCAGGAGGGAGGAAGCTTTCCGCGCTGTAGGGGAAGGCACAAACACATCTGCGGATACGGATCCTTACGATGTTTATTACAAGCACCTTGTACTCTGGGACAATACTACCAAGGATCTTGTAGGGGCATACAGGCTTGGATTGGGAGCAGATATTATCCGGGAGAAAGGAATCCACGGATTCTATGCAGACACCCTGTTCCGCTATTCCGACAAGTTTGCACCTGTTCTGGAAAAATGCGTGGAGCTCGGCCGCAGCTTCGTGTGTGTCAACCATCAGAAGGATACGCTGGCCCTCATGCTTTTGCTCAAGGGTCTTTTCTATACACTGATGAAATATCCGGAGTACAAGTACCTCATAGGTCCTGTCAGTATAAGCTCCTGGTATCCTATGCTTTACAGAAGCATAATGATCCATTATCTGAGGCAGTATCACAGAAATCCCCTGTATGACGGAATGACCAGCCCGAAGACTCCGTTTGTTCCGGACTTCGGAAGGGTGGACCCGGAGGCGCTTCTCTATGGAAAGACCGGAAACCTGGAAGCCTTTGACCGCTATCTTCTCAGAATAAGCAGCGGACAGTACCGCCTTCCTCCGCTTTTGAAGAAATACATAAAGATGGGTTCCAAGATCATCGACTACAATGTGGACCCTGATTTCAATTACTGCGTGGACGGTCTGATAATGCTGGCTCTGGAGGATATTCCAACAGATGACCTGGACTCCCTCTCCAGGGAATTCGAGGACAGGGATCCTATCTATCGCCGCTTCTACGGCTCTGAATTCTAGAAACCTTTAAGGAACAGGATCATATCCGCTGCCACCCCACGGATGGCATCTCAGAATGCGTTTTGCAGCAAGGTAAAAACCCTTGAAAGGACCATATTTCCTGAATGCAATAATGGCATACTGGGAACAGGTGGGAGTGAATCTGCACGTAGCCGGCTTCAGGGGTGAGATGCACACCTGATAGAACTTGATGAGGATTACAAACGGAAAACTCAGGATGTTTTTGACAACGCGCAGAAAACCGTTGCCTTTCTTTTGTGAGGATTCTTTTTCCGGCTCGCTGTCCTCCGCTTTTGGAGCCGCGGTGTCCGGAGTGTTCTCCGCGATGGTCTTAAGGATATCCACAACCGCTTCCTGAATCTTTGAAAAAGCCAGTTTCTCCTTTGCTATGTAAGTGAAACTGATTCTCGCGCCGCATTCCGCAAGTACGCCCTTGTTAAGACGATAGGCCTCCCTCATCCTGCGTTTGAGGAGGTTGCGGTCTACGGCCTTCTTGAATAGCTTCTTGGGAGCCACAACCATTATCTTGTTGACGGCTCCGTCTTCGGAAGATGTGTTGAAAGAGTAACGTGCCAGGATCGGGAACTTTTCGCAACGCGAGCCCCTGGACATAAGTCTCAGGATTTCTTTCCTTGACTTAAGCCGTTCGTTCTTCTTGAATGTCCTAGGGGCATTGTCTGGCATCTGTGGTATTACTTGCCCGCCTTCTTGGCTGCGGGTTTCTTTGTCGTGCTTTTTGCGGCAGCGGCCTTCTTCGCCGGGGCTGCTTTCTTGACCGGGGCAGCCTTCTTGGCTGGAGCCTTCTTTACTGCAGGCTTTTTCTCGGCGACTGTTTTGGCTGCCGGTTTTGCCGTGGCTTTCTTTGCCGGTTCGGCTTTCTTCTTCTCTTCAGGGAGATTTGCCTGTCTGAAGTCCGGATTTACAATCAGCTGCTCAATTGCGTTCGCCAGGGAAGGGAACTCCGGAGTAGGTCCGCCGATAGCGTAGTTGAGGCCGGCCTCAGTCATAGCCTTCCGGATGCCTGCGCCAAAGGCGATGAACCTTGTGTCCTTCTGTCTGTAGTCCGGGAAGTTGTTCTTCAGGGACATGATATCCAGGGCGTTGTAGAAGGCTACGATCTGGTAGTCCTCCATCTTCAGGTCCTTGAGGTCGTTGTCCACGAACTTGGCCACAACGGCCGGGGCGAACTTCAGATTTGCCTCCTTGAACATCTGGATCCACTCTGGATAGATATGGTCCGGAGATGCAATAAGTATCTTCTCGTTTTTGTGCTTGTCCGCCTTGGCCAGCCTTACAACGGAAGCAAAGGTTCCGTCGCCGAAGAAAATCTTTCTCTTGCGGTAGATGATGTGCTTCTGCAGATAGTATGACAGGCTCTCGGATGTGCAGAAATATTTCTGTGAATCCGGAATCTTTATCCTTTGCTCTGCACAGAGCTGGAAGAAAGCGTCTATTGTTCCCTTGGAGGTGAACACGATGGCGGTATAGTCCGGAATGTTCACTTTCTGGGTCCTGAACTCCCTGAGAGTCAAAGGAATCATACTGAAGAACGGACGGAAGTCTATCTTCACGCCGTATTTCTTTATGAGATTGGCATAATGCGGATTTGCACTGGCAACACCAGGCTGCGCTATGAGTATCTTGCTTATCTTCATTATACAAATAATCTAATCAGTAGAACCGCGGGTAGCAGTTCGAGGGTGCAAATGTACAAAATGTAGAAAAAAACAGAAAAATTGTTTTTGAAAACCACCTTGCTCTCCATCACCAGATACAAAATGGCAGGTACGATGCACAGTGCTGACAGCCATATGTTTATACGCCCTAAAAACAGCATCGCGGAGGCTGGGATAAGATAGTTTATGCCCATTCTGCCTATAAACTTGAAGCAGTCTGTGCGGTTCACATAATCCAGAAGCGCCCTAATGGCGTATTTTACTGCCAGATACGCGATGCTTCCAATCAGCATCAGGGCAAAAATCCTCTGCGACGGGCTTACCGCAAACAGGGCTGCCGGATATATGAACAGGGCCGTGATGTTCCTGGACTGACTGAGGGTAAGCTCATCGTCCACCTCCTCCTGCCTTTTGAGCAGGAAGAAGGCCCATACGCTGCGCCACAGTCCTTCGATTATCCTCTCCGTCGCTATCAGAAAGAACAGCACGAGGACAATCACTATGCCCATATCGACATACCTGTCTATCATTGCGTCAGTTTCCTCTCTTGGCTTTGTATCCGTCCCTGGTGAGGAGTTCCACGATCTTGTCCCTGAGGTCTCCCTGGATGATGATTTCCCCGTCCTTCACGCTGCCGCCCACGCCGCACTTTGTCTTGAGTTTCTTGCCGAGAGCAGTAAGGTCTTCATCGTTTCCTATGAAACCCTTGACGAGGGTAACCTGCTTTCCGGCCCTTCCGCTGCGGTCTATGCATACGGTCAGTTTCTGTTTTTCCGGAGCGAGGGTCTGAGTCTCCTCTTCATAATCCCGGGAGTCGTATTTGAAGTCTGGGTTTGTTGAGAACACCACTCCGTCCCTCTTTTTCCAGTCGTTCTTAGCCATAATTGGTGGTTTGTTTTGCAAATGCAAAGATAGTGCAAAGAAAACATTATCTTTGCCAGATATACGGAAAGAAATAACCAACAGATGGAAATAAAGAAATTCAACAGGCTCAACAATATAGTGGCGGTGGTCGTCCTGGCGATAGCCTCATTCACCTATCTGTCCACGATTGAGCCGACTGTAAGCTTCTGGGATTGCGGAGAGTTCATAGCATCGTCATATAAACTGGAGGTGGGACACCCTCCTGGAAACCCGACATTCCAGGTTCTTGCGCGCTTCTTTACAATCTTTGCGGACAAGGAGCACGCGGCTATGATGGTGAACGCGATGAGCGCAATCTGCTCAGCCCTTACCATAATGCTGCTTTATCTCACGATTGTCCATCTGTCCCGCCGTCTTCTGGAGAAGAAGGGGGAACTTGGGGCCTTGACGGAAATCAATTCCGGCTCTGCGATGAAGATACTCGGAAGCGGAATTGTCGGAGCGCTGGCTTACTGCTGGTCCGATACATTCTGGTTCTCGGCCGTGGAAGGCGAGGTATATGCCATGAGTTCCCTTGCCACCGCTCTGGTGTTCTGGGCTATGCTCAAATGGGAGGAGAAGGCGGATGAGCCTTATGCAAACCGCTGGCTTGTGCTGATAGCCTTCATAATGGGCCTTTCCATAGGTGTCCATCTGCTGAACCTGCTTACCATCCCGGCACTGGGAATGCTGTATTACTTCCGCAAGTGCAAGATTACCAAATACGGGGCATGGAAGGCTTTCTTCGTTTCCTGCTTCATACTGATTGTCATCAACTGGATAATCATACCTTATCTGCCGTCTCTGTCTGCATTTGTGGACAGGATATTCGTGAACGGATTTCATCTGCCTAAGAACAGTGGCGCGGCATTCTTCGTGCTTCTGGTTATCGTCCTCTGCTTCTGGGGAGCATACCGTTCATACAGGACAGGAAAGGCTCTTTGGAACAACGTGTTCCTTTGCACCCTGGCTATCATCATCGGTTACTCGCTGTTTGCAGTTACGGTGATCAGGTCCTCCGTGAACACTCCTACCAACGAGTATCAGCCGGATAATCCTTACACTCTGGTAAGATATCTTGCCCGAGAGCAGTACGGATCCGCCCCTCTGATTTATGGCCAGACCTTCAAGTCCAAAATGGTAGATGTGCAGACTCCGGATTATTACAATTATGACAATGGAACCGGCAAATATGTCCGCCTGGATGGTCCGGCTCAGCCTGTATACGGAGACAAGATGCTTTTCCCGAGAATGTGGTCTCTCTCGGACAGCTCGTACGAGAGATTCTACGGCCTTTACACCAATGGCAAGGGAATCGGTCCCAATAACATTCCTACCCAGGGTGCCAATATCAAATACCTCTTCGGCTACCAGCTGAACTTCATGTACTGGAGATATTTCTTCTGGAACTTCGTAGGCAGGCAGAACGACCTGCACTCTACGATTCCGGGGGATATATACAAGGGCAACTGGGAAAGCGGTATCGGCTTCATAGACCGTGCTCATCTCGGAGACCAGTCAGAGGGTCCGGACTACATAGTCAACAGCAGGGCCAAGAACCACTTCTACTTCCTTCCTCTGATTCTCGGACTGATAGGCCTCATATATCAGGTTGTCCATGACAAGAGGAATGCGCTCGTGACTTTCCTGCTGTTCTTCCTGACGGGTATTGCCGTGGTGCTTTATCTTAACCAGCCGCCTTACCAGCCAAGAGAGAGGGATTACGCCTATGCCGGATCCTTCTACGCTTTCACGATCTGGATAGGCTTTGCCGTCCTGTGGCTCGGCGATATGCTTGAGAAAGCTTTCAAGGGCAGGAAAACCGCATCGGCGACAATTGCCACGGTGCTTTGCCTGCTGGTTCCGGTGCAGATGGTTTCCCAGACCTGGGATGACCACGACCGCAGCGGAAGATACACTTGCCGCGACCTTGCCTACAACTATCTCATCGGCCTGGACAAGAACGCCATCCTTGTTACACACGGAGACAACGACACCTTCCCTCTCTGGTACATTCAGGAGGTTGAGGGAGTAAGGACCGATGTCCGTATCATGAATACTTCGCTGCTCGGAACAGACTGGTACATAGACCAGATGAAATGCAAGCAGTACGATAGCGACCCTGTTCCGTTCACCCTTGAGAAGAAGGATTACTATTATGGGAAGAACGATTTTGTTCCAGTTACGGACTATATCAAGGATACCGTAAAGGGAAGCGAGCTGATACGCGTCCTGAAGGATCCTACAATTACCGTCAGAATGGGAGATGACAAGAATCACAACCTTATTGTCGGACGCCATTACAAAATTGACGTGGACAAGGAAAACGTGAAGAAATACGGCATAGTCTTCCCTAAGGATTACGACAAGATTCCGGACGAGATTCAGCTCAATATTCCTGACGGTGTGACCAGCATAGACAAGACCTCTATGATGATGCTTGACCTGCTGGCACACTACAAGTGGGACCGTCCGCTCTATGTTCTCCAGAGAGGCGGAGACATAAATATTGGAATCAAGGATTATCTGCAGTATGACGGCTACGGATACAAATTCGTTCCTATAAAGAGCAAGACCGGCTTGAGCAACGAGAATTTTGACCAGAGCGTGGATGTGGACACGATGTATAACAGGATTATGAACGTTTACCGTTTCGAGTCTCTTGCCGCTCCGGTAAATATGGACTACCAGAATCTGTTGACCTTCAACGCTCTGCTTCCTGTCAGGGATATTCTGGCCCTCAATGCCAAGTTCCTCGCCATGAACGATGAGCCGGAGAAGGCTGTCGCGGTCCTGGACAAGATGCAGGAGGTTATGCCGGAAAAGAATTTCCCTCTGAATTCATCCCTGATTTCTTCCGGAAACGATATGGCCGTAATGGATGCCGTAAGCGTTTATCTGGCATGTGGAGAGAAGGATAAAGGCGAAAGCCTTGGAGACCGCTTTGTGGATGAAACCATCAAGCACATAACCCTCTTCTCGAAACCTTACAAGGGAGAATTTTTCTCCTGGGATTATATCCAGAAGAATATCTACTATCTGATTTGGATGGCAGACACCTACAAGGCTGCCGGCCTTACGGAAAAGAGCGAGAAGATCCGCAGCCAGGCGAATACTTACGTTAAGATTTTCACCGGAAAGTCACTTGACGAGGCTTAGCCGAGAAGCATATTGCAGCCGCGGAGTTCTGAGTTTTGGATGCGTCCATCAACCGTAAAAGGAGGGTGGACGCTTCTCTTTTCATTTGTGACGGGGAACAGCCTTCCAGCGTCTTCCGTTTCAATGAAGCAGCAGGAATTGATGTTTGCAAGGTCTATGATGTTCAGTCCGCCTTCAGTTACATCCTTTACCCGGAAAGGATCCTGAAGGTCCCTGGCCAGCACCCTCATCCAAGGAGGGGTGAAGAAAACACCTTCTGACAGGTTTCCTATTGAATATGCCTGGGAAAGAAGCTCGCACATTCCGTATTCGGAATCTATCCTGGCGGAGACAAATCCATCCTTAAGCCTTCCGTGGAGTTCTTCGCGGGAGAGTTCTTCTCCGCGCCCTTTCATGCCTCCCGTTTCAATGACTATAACATCGCTGAAGAGAGTCTTTCTTTCCTCCGGATCCGGAATCTGCCCGGCGACAAATTTTGCAAAGTCCAGAAGGGCAAAGCTTACTCCCAGCAGAATAGTCTTCCTCTTTGCGTGCAGGGATCTAAGGGTTTGCAGCAGTCGGTCGTGGTCGTAAAGGAAGAAACCGCCTTCTCCTCCCGTTTCCAGGACATCTTTGATCAGGTGGTCGGCCATATAGACGAGGGAGGAACCCTTGCGCTCCAGATATGATGGCAGAATTGCCAGAAGATTGTATCTCCCCGGTTCTCCGTAAACCCTCCGGAATCCCTCTCTGAAACTTCTTTCATAAACGGCAGGATCAACGATAATGTGATGGCTCGGAGTCATTCCCGTAGTGGCGCTTGAAGTGAAAACCAGCGGTATGTTTTCACCACACTTTGCGGAAGGGGTTGACAGTATGTCCTGAGACTTGAAAAGACTTATCGGAAGGAAAGTGATCTCCTCGATGGATTTCGGTTGAAAGTCCAGTTTACCCGTGAGTCTGAGATACTCGCGATAGACCTTGCAATGCTCTCTTTGATAGCCGAATGCCTTAAGGGCAAGGAGGGTGAATTCCTCTTTGCTCCCAACAGCGAAAATACTTTTCAGAAACTCTTTTTTCATTGTTTGTCCTCGGCTGTTTTCCGGAGTTGGTCTATGTACTTGAGGTCTTTCCACAGGCGCGGGACCTTGTTCTGGCCTCCCGTCTTTCCGCGGGATTCCATCCAGCGGTAGAAAGTGCCCGGAGCAAGCGGCACTATCTTCAGGCGCCGCATCGTTGAACCCGGAGAACGCTTGGCCTCATAATCAGAGTTGACTTTCTGGATTTCAGAGTCAAGGATTTCTGCAAAGTCCTCCACAGCCCGGGCGCTGAAGTCCGGGCTTTCCGGGTTGCGGAGAGGGTCGGAGAACTCGATTGCCCACACATGGCACCCCTGCACTTCCAAAAATTCCGGAGCGGCAGTGTAGTCTGTGATTTCGATTCCGGCCTTGGCGGAAGCCGTGGCTATTGCCCGTTCCGCGTTGTTTATCATCAGTTCCTCTCCGAAGGCGTTGATATACATCTTTGTCCTTCCGGTCACGACCAGGCGGTACGGGTTGACGGAAGTGAAGCGTACAAGGTCTTCAGGCATATATCTCCAAAGACCTCCGACTGTGGAAATCACGATGGCGTAATCGACACCGGTCTGTACTCCTTCAAGAGGTACGATATGGGAGTTGTCTCCTTCCTGAGCCTCGTCCAGATGGCTGAACGGAATGAACTCGTAGAAGATGCCGTTGTTTACCGTCAGCAGCATCCCGCCTCCGCCCTCCAGCGTGTCCTGGAAAGCAAAATAGCCCTCGGAGGCGTTGTAGTTTTCCAGATAGTGCATGTTGTCGGACGGGATCAGCTTGCGGTAGGTTTCCCGATAAGGCTCAAAGCTTATGCCCCCATGCATGAACAGCTCCATGTTCGGCCAAACTTCCAGAAGATTGCTTTTGCCGGTATATTCCAGGATCTTGTTCATGAGAACCAGGTTCCAGCTTGGGACTCCGGAGAAGTTGGAAACATTCTTGCGTGTGCTTTCCCTGCATATCAGGTCCACTTTCGTGGCGAAGTCTGCAACCAGGGCTGTCTTGCGGGAAGGGGTCCTGAGAAACTCCACCACCCTTGGGGAATTACGCAGCATCACGGCGGAGAGGTCTCCGTCAAAGACATTGTCCTTGGCCAGAATGTCCGGGGCGACGCTTCCGCCAAGGGTAAGGGCGCAGGACGAGAACACCCGGCTGTCCGGATTGTTATGGACATAATTCATCAGCATCATCTTCATTCCCTTGAAGTGGGTTCCATAAAGGGAATCTTTGGTGATGGGTATGAACTTGCTCTTTTCCGAAGATGTTCCGCTGGACTTGGCAAACCATCTCACGTCCTGGTTCCAGAGGACATTCTTTTCTCCCTGGCGTATGCGGGTGATGTAAGGGGCAATGTCGTCGTATCTGGAAAGCTTTACGCGGCTTTGAAAATCGCGGAGACTGTGTATGCCGGCAAAGTCCCTTTCGCTTCCGAAGACGGTTTCCCTTCCGCATTTGACAAGACGGGAGAACACTTCGTCCTGCATTTCGGCAGCACAGGTGAAGCTCCTTTCAATTTCTCTGAGGTAGCCTCTGCCCCAACTCAGGACAGCCTTGTTTATTGCCCGTGCGGTTTTCTTTCCCATATCCAGGTGTGCAAGATAATACTTTTCATCCGAATAGCTCCCTCAGGACAGCCAGGGACTTGAGTTCCGTCTTGAAGGATGTATGGAAGGAGATATAGTCAATTATTTTGCCGAGGAACCGGTTGCGCATGGCTCCGTTGCACTTGATTTCAGGAAGGGCGGTCAATGGGGTGGACAATATACGGTGAAGCATCAGGCTCTCGTCAGGAAGGAAGCAGAATGCCTCGTTGTAATCTCTTGAGAAAGCCCCCTTTGTGAAGTTAAAGTAAGGGCTGTTTTCAGAGTAGTTGTCCGCCGGCATATAGCCCAGTCTCTTGCACAGGCTTACGGCAAAATGCAGATGGAAATTCTCCACGCCCTCGTCCATCGCATCCAGGAGCATAACGGAATTCGAGATGAAATCCATAAGCTGGGGATCCGTGTCCCCCTCTTTGAGGGTCTTTAGAAGAAGCTCACACACGAAAAGGGAAATCGCGCCTTTCCGTATGTCCGTCTTTATGCTGTTTAGGGCGACAGGGGAAGAGATTTCCTTGATCACCGGCATTGCCGAGTTGTTCCTGAAATAAAGCACGGCATCCAGAATGCTCAGCGGGAACATCTGGGAACTCTTGGAATGTTTGCTTTTGGCAAAGAAATAGCAGGCGCTTCTGCCACGCGAGGCGGAGTAACACTGGACCACCATTCCGGAATCGGAATGCTTGATTGTGTGGAGCACTATTATCCTGTCTTTTGTGAGCATTAGATGTCTGGTGTCAGGAGAATCTGCGGATTAGAGTCTTGACAGGAAATTCGAGAGTTTCCTCATTGCAATGCCCCTGTGAGAAATGGCGTTCTTCTGGGTTTCACTCATTTCCGCAAACGTGCAGTTGCACCCGTCAGGTATGAAGATAGAGTCGTATCCGAAACCTCCCTCTCCACTTTCTTTCTCGGCGATGGTTCCCTTCATCACTCCCTCGAACGTGAAAAGCGTGCCTTTGTGGATCAGTGTCACTACAGTACGGAACCTTGCCTCGCGGATGTTCTTTTTGCGCTTGTCCACCTTGGTCAGAGCCTCCAGGAGTTTTGCGCGGTTGGCGGCATCGTCGTGCCCTTCTCCGGCATAGCGTGCGGAGTGAACCCCGGGAGCGCCGTCCAGAGACGCCACCTCCAGGGCGGTGTCATCGGCGAAGCAAGTCTTCTTGAACTTGTTCCACACAAACTGGCACTTCATCTTGGAATTAGCCTCGATGGTGGCACCGGTTTCCGGAATGTCTCCCCTGAAACCTAGCTTCTTTGGCATAATTAGTGTAACACTTTTCCCCAGTATTTCTGACGCTTCCTTTAGCTTGTTAGGATTGGCGGTTGCAAATATCAGTTCCATAGATGCAGTTGTTAATCAAACCAAAGTTAGCAAAAGTTTACTATTTTTGGAATATATGATTATGAACAAAAATATTCATCCGCGCAAAGTAGCGCATCCGCGTACTTCAAAAGCTTTTTTCACAGCATTATCCGTTGTTCTGCTGATGCTTGTGCCGCTGGGCGGCAATGCCCAGAGCCGCAACTTCAAGCTTACGCAGGGCCTTGAAATCCAGTATAACATCCTGCGCACCCTGGCAACAGAATATGTGGACACCGTGGATTTTGCCAAGCTGATAAACTACGGCGTAGACGCCATGCTGCAATCCATAGACCCTTACACGGAATATGTTCCGGAGGAAGATTCCGAGTCCATAGAGATGATGACGACCGCGTCGTACGGAGGAATCGGGGCAACCGTCCGCAAGGACTCTTTGGGTGTTATGATAATGCAGACCTATGAAGGCTCTCCGGCTATACGCTACAACATAGAACCCGGTGATATCATAATGAAGATAGACGGTGCCGACTGTAGCAAGCTGACCGTTGACGAGTGCAGCAAACGTATGCGTGGCAACCCTGGAACACAGGTGAAGTTCCTTATAAAGAAAGGCCGCACAGGCCAGACCGTTGAACGTGTAGTCACAAGGGATAAGGTTCACACTTCCGATGTCCCGTACTTCGGAATCCTGCAGGTTCCAGACAGTCTTTCCGGGGTTGCCCCTACGGGTTACATCAAGATTAGCGGCTTTACGCTCAACGGATCCGAGGATGTGCGCAAGGCCCTGATTTCCCTTAAGGAACAGGGAGCACAGCGGATAATCCTCGATCTCAGGGGCAATGGCGGAGGACTGATGGACGAGGCAACGGACATCGTTTCCCTTTTTGTTCCGAACGGTACGCTCGTGGCAACGGCCCGCGGAAGGGGAGAGGGAGCAAACTTCGACTGCATCACGGACAAGGCTCCGGTTGACACCCTCATTCCGCTGATGGCTCTCGTGAGCTCGTCTTCAGCATCTTCTTCAGAGATTGTGGCAGGAGCTCTCCAGGACCTTGACCGCGCCCTCATAGTTGGAACCCGCACATACGGCAAAGGCCTTGTGCAGAGTTTCCGCCCTGTAGGCTACAACGGAAAACTTAAGCTTACCATCGCCAAGTATTACACTCCGAGCGGCCGATGCATCCAGATTATGGACTACGCCCACCGCAATTCGGACGGCAGTGTGGGAACTGTTCCGGACTCGCTCAAGCAGGCATTCCAGACCAAGAATGGACGCATCGTATATGACGGCGGAGGCATTACCCCGGATATAGAAATCAAGCCAGAATCCTATAGCCGTCCGACACTGGCACTTTCTCTCAGCGGCATCCTTGAGGAATATGCCGTCAAATTCTACAGCGAAAATCCAATTGATTCTCTGGTTGACCACAGTTTCCGGATGACAGATGCCCAGTATGAAGATTTTGTGAAATACGCGGCAAACCGCAAGTTCGACCACCGTTCCGCATCGGAGATAATATTTGAACAGCTTGTAAAGGAAGCGAAGGAAGAAGGCCTTTATGACAAGGACAGGGAAGCCTACGACCTCCTTGCCTCAAAGGTTAAGCTCACAAAAGAGCAGGCTGTTGAACAGAACAGGGAAGAAATCCAGCCGCTGCTTGAGGATGAAATAATCCAGAAATATAAGCTTACGGCAACGCGTATCCGCCATATGCTGGACTATGACACCCAGCTCTGGAAAGCCCTCTCTTCCTGGCGGTAACAATAGTTTTCCTTCATTTCTTGTTTTTCCCAGGATTGTACACGGTAAAATTTACCGTTTGGTTTGCTATTCAAAAATCACCTTCCAATCTTGCATCCAAATAAATGCTAAGGGAAAGACCACCCTATATGCATACTTGTAAAAAAGAAACTAATTAGTAACTTTGCGCTGTATTGGAATGAAGGGAAGACAATTGATTTACTCTGCGGAGTATTTGGATTTTTTTAAGAACAGCAGTCCTAGGACTCGGGAGAAGCTATTGTATGCAACATCAATTCTGGAAACCTTAGTCCAGATTCCTCCAAAGTTTGTGAAAAAACTGAAGAACACGGTTTTTTATGAGCTTAGGATATCTTCGGAAAATGAAGTGAGGGTGATATTGTTTGCAACAGGAAACGAGAATATAAACCAGGCGAGCCAGATAGTATTCTTGAATGCATTTGTAAAGAAATCCACAAAGGATTATAGACAGGAAATACAAAAGGCTGTCAATATTTTGAGAAGGCAACTATGAAACAGAAAAAAGAGATAACCGGTTTTACGAAAGGAGAACTTGAAAAACTTCGCCGGACAGATTTCAGTAAGCTTAAAGGATTTGTGGAAGCCGGTGAAATACTGGGCAAGGAAGCGGGAGAGTCTGGATCTTTCGAACGTGAAGTTTTTGACGCAAAGGCAAGGGCCTGGTATTATGGGGAGATTCTGCGTCAGCGGAGGAAAGACCTGGGGCTTACTCAAAAGGAACTGGCAGAAAAGGTCGGGAGAGAACGCACATACATTAACAGGATTGAGAAGGGTGAAACCGATTTGCAACTTTCATCCTTTATCAGAATTGCCGCAGCATTGGGCATAGTTCTCCGATTGGAATTCCTATAACCTGTCAGGCGGGTTGCCAGAGGTAGAGTTTATCGGAGCGGCGGAGCTTGTCGGCAACAGGGATGGAGCACAGGTCTCCCTTGACAGCTTTTTCCACCGGTTTGAGGTCTACCCTTATCTCAGCGATTTTCAGTTCTATGCAGCCGGTGGAAGGACCGATGATGAGGATGTCGTCGCCGACCTTGATTTCTCCGGCTTCCACCAGGACCTCAGCGACTCCTAGCTTTGAGAAGTAGTTCGTGATCTTTGCGGCATAGACTTTCTTGCGGGCGGCTTTGTTGCCATATACCTCGCTCCACTGTCCAAGTCTTGCACCCTGATAGTATCCGTCCCAGAATCCGCGGTTGAATACTCCGGAAAGCCTTTCTTTCAGTTGCCGTTTCATATCGTCGGTGTAGCCTTCTCCAATGCAGGCGTCTGCAGCCTGGCGGTAGGCGGATGTTACTATCTTCACGTACTCCGCGCTGCGGGCGCGGCCCTCAATCTTGAATACGGTAATGCCGGCATCGATTATCTTGTCTATGAACTCGATTGTACAGAGATCCTTCGGGCTCATTATGTACTTGTTGTCTATCTCCAGTTCCCTTCCGGTTTCAAGGTCTGTGACACGGTAGCCTCTTCTGCACAGCTGGTAGCAGCTGCCGCGGTTTGCTGAGGCATCGTACTCCTGGAGGCTGAGATAGCATTTGCCGGATATGGACATGCAGAGCGCTCCGTGAACGAACAGTTCAAGTCTCAGCAATTGTCCATTAGGACCGCAAACATTTTCCTTTTTAATCCGTTCGCTGATATCCTTAATCTGAGGCAGGGTGAGCTCCCTGGCAAGGACAATCACGTCCGCAAACTGAGAATAGAATTTTGCCGCCTCGAAGTTTGAGATATTCATCTGCGTGGAAGCGTGGATCTCTATGCCCATGGAACGGGCCATCTGTATGACGGCCATATCGGAAGCGATAACAGCAGAAATCCCGGCATCCCGAGCAGCTTCAAGAGCCTTCCTCACGTCCTCCATCTCCGTCTGATATACAACAATGTTAAGCGTAAGGTAAGTCTTGACACCATGCTCTTTGCATATGCGCACAACTTCCGGAAGGTCTTCGTTGGTGAAGTTATTTGCAGAGTGGCTTCTCATATTCAGGTTGCCAACCCCGAAATACACGGAGTCAGCCCCACCCTGGATAGCCGCCATCAGGCACTCGAAGTTCCCTGCCGGGGCCATTATCTCAATCTTCTTGTCCATAAACATTTGTTCTCAGCGACAAAGATAATGCAAAAAAAAGCGCAGCCTTGACAGGTTGCGCCTTTTTTATCATAAATGCGCTTAGATTATTCCTCTGCAGGAACAGCCTCTTTAACAGCGTCCTCGAGTTCCTGAACAGCCTCGTTAACCTTGTCCTTGTCAACGTTCTCGATAACTTCCTTGAACAGGTCGCCAGCAGCGTTCTGGATCTTTGGAACATAGTAGAACTTCCAAATGCAGATAGCTGCAACAGCTGCAATAACACCGATGAGGGCAAGTCCCTTAAGCCTGTTGATAAACAGACCAATCAGACCAAAGATAACACCCAGGATGGCGAGAACCCAGTTAAGGATAGGGCACCAGCAGAATACAAGTGCAAGGATACCTAAAACAAAACCCGTAATTGCGAGTCCTGCTCCTTTCTTTGTAGTTTCAGTCATAGTTAATTACACTTATGCGTGTCGTGCGCAACTTTTAGGTTATACTTGATTGAATTAATTGATTTTTCTACACACTTGGGCAAATTTATGAAAAAAAACCTTTTCAAGCAATTAAAACCTGCGTGAAACGAGCTTGGAAGCGAATATTTCTAACTGTGCCTTTTGGGCATCGCTGAGGCTTGTCTTCTCTAACTCGCTGAAAGCCTGGCTGTAATACACGTCAATGGCTTCTTCTGCCAGATTGTCCGTTCCGAGGCTTCGGTAGAAGGATTTAACGGCCTCGATTTTGGCCTTGCCTTCATTTTCTCCCATGGCAAGGAGTCCTTCCAGTTTTCGTATACCGTCCATTCCATACTTTTCCCGGGCAAGTTCCCTGCATTTGATCAGCAGCCAGGTTTTCTTGTTGTTGAGGATGTCTCCGCCGATTTTCTTTCCGAACACCTTTTCGTCCCCGAAAGTGTCAAGATAATCGTCCTGAATCTGGAACGCAAGGCCAAGCTGGAATCCAAAATCATAGAACTGCTTTCCGAGTTTATGGTCCGCACCCGCAATCAATGCTCCGATGGAAGCCGCACAGGCAATGAGGACTCCGGTCTTGAGGCCGATCATCTTCATATAGTCCTCCATAGGGACATCATCCATTGTCTCGAAGTTCATGTCAAACTGCTGGCCTTCACAGACCTGGAGCGCGGTCTTTGTGAAAAGGTCGTGGACGGCCTTGGTGCAATGCGCCGGCGCGGCGTTGAGAAGCTGATAGGAAGAAAGGCACATGGCATCTCCGGAAAGTATGGCGACGTTATTGTTCCACTTTTTGTAAACGGTTGGCACTCCGCGACGTATGTCCGCCTTGTCCATTATGTCGTCGTGGATGAGGGTGAAACTGTGGAATGCCTCTATCGCCATTGCGGGAGAAAGGATGTGCTCCCCGATATCATCGCTGAAGAGGTTGTATACGGTCAGGCAGAATCTTGGGCGAATCCTCTTGCCGCCGATGTCCAGCATATATCTTAGCGGAGAGTATAGTTCTTTTGGTTCTTCCGGCCAGCTGAGGCGGGAGACTTCATCGTCGATGATCTTGTAGATTTCTTCCAGTTGAAGCATAGGGTTGTTATTTGTGCCGTTCCTAAAAGTATCGCGGAGAACAAATGTAACAATTATATGCGTTTATTTAGCTTCTATTTGTAATTTTGGGCGTCTGTTTGAAATGAAAGAAAGATTCTCGAATAAGGGTTCCCTTGCGGGAACGGCCGTTGTGGTCAAGCACACGGGCAGCCATTATCTTCTGAGCCGGCTGCCGGAGTGGGACCCGTTCGTTGCGGTTGTGCGCGGAAAGCTTCGCCTGAAGGGTTCTGTCTCCACCAATCCAATTGCGGTTGGAGACGTGGTGGATTATGTTGGAGATGCAACAGGGAGCTATACGATTACCACTATCCACGACCGCAGGAACTGCATTGTCCGCAAATCCCAGAACCTTTCCCGCCAGAATCACGTGATTGCCGCAAACATAGACAGGGTTTTCCTGACAATCACACTCCGCGATCCTGAAGTGAAACTGCAGTTCGTGGACCGTTTCCTTGTTACCTGCGAGGCTTACGGAGTTCCGGTGACCATTCTCCTGAACAAGGCGGACCTGTACCGTGGCGAGGAATCTGGAGAGGGAGCCCTTGCGGATGAGGATCTTGCCCAGATGGCGGCTGGTTTTATCCAGATATACCGCAATGCCGGCTATGAGGTTATGGAAACGTCTGTCAAGACAGGTTTCAACATATCCCGCCTCAAGGAGATGTGCAAAGACAGGGTTGTGCTGTTCAGCGGACAGAGCGGAGTGGGCAAGAGTTCTCTGGTAAACGCCCTGGACCCGTCGCTGAACCTTAAGACAGCCGAGATTTCCCAGGCCCATCTCCAGGGCAGACACACCACGACTTTCTATCAGATGCATCCGCTTTCCTGCGGGGGCTTTGTGGTGGACACTCCCGGCATCAGGGGCTTTGGACTGGTGGATTTCGGGAAGGAGGAACTGAGCAACTATTTCCCTGAGATGCTGAGGGTTGAGGACAACTGCCGGTTTGTCCCGTGCACCCATACCCACGAGCCGGGCTGTGCTGTCAAGGCGGCCGTGGAGGCGGGGGAGATATCTCCTTTGCGATACTCTTCCTACCTGTCCATGCTGGAGGATGACGGCAAGTACCGCGAAGGCGAAGAATAATGGCAGACAAATCCCTTATAAGGCAGATGAACAGCAAGGTGCTCAAACTTGCAATTCCGAGCATCCTGGCAAACATCACCGTTCCGCTTGTGGGAATGGTGGACGTGGGCGTTGTGGGGCACATCGGGGATGCCGTTGCCATAGGCGGTATGGCCATTTCCACGATGCTTTTCGACCTTCTGTACTGGAATATGGGTTTCCTGCGCGTGGGGACAGGGGGAATGGTGGCGCAGGCTCTGGGCCGGAGAGATCTCAGGGAAGTGATGAAGGTCTTCACCCAGGGAATAGGCACGGCTCTTTCCATTGCTCTGATAATATTTGCGATACAGTATCTGTACATAGACATTGCCCTGGGATTCATCAACTGCTCGCCGCAGGTGGCGGAATATGCCCGGCAATATTACTTCATAAGGATATGGGCGGCTCCTGCAACGCTTTCCCTGTTTGTGTTCAAAGGCTTTTTCATAGGGATGCAGAACGCCATCAGTCCTATGATAGCGGACATAACCGTGAATGTCGCCAACCTTGGCCTCAGCCTTCTGTTTGCGGTAAGGTTCGGGATGGGTTTCAAGGGTATTGCCTGGGCGGTGTTTACGGCCCAGTACACGGGGCTCGTGCTCTGCATCGCGATATTCCTGATTTATTACCGCAAGCTTCTGAAATATGCCAACATTAAGGAATCGCTGAGGCTAAAAGACCTCGGCAGCTTCTTCTCGGTTAACGGCAACCTGTTTGTCAGGAGCGTGTGCTTCCTGTTTATCTATGTGGGTTTCACTTCCCTGTCTGCAAATTACGGAGACACGCAGCTTGCCGTTGGCACTATCATAATGAAGCTGTTGATGCTCTTCTCCTTCTTCATTGACGGGTTTGCCTATGCCGGAGAGGCCCTTGCCGGAAAGTACATCGGAGCAAAGGACTGCCTGCTTCTGAGGCTCTCGGTCAAGGTGATTTTCCGCTGGTGCCTGTGGATAGCCATAGTGTCCACTGTAATCTACGTGATTGGCGGCAGGTGGATGTTCTCCCTTATGACAGACAAGGCTGATGTGATTGAGACCTCGCTGCCGTTCCTGGTTTGGCTATGGGTTATGCCGGCTCTGAGCACCTCGGCCTTTGTCTGGGACGGAATATATGTTGGGGCGACCGCCACCAGGCCGATAATGCTCGGAATGATTTGTGCCGCCGTTGCCTTTTTCGCCTCATACTACGCCCTGAGACCAGTCTGGGGCATCCAGGCTCTCTACGCGGCTTATATGGTCCATATCATAGTCCGCAGCCTCTGGATGTACGCATTCCGCCGTAAGGCCGTCTTTTCCAAGGTCCAGTAAAATCGCTGAGAAAAAGTTGTTGATAAAATTGCCGGAAGAGGGAGAATATCTCGTTGCGGTTGATTATATTTGTGGGCGGAAAATTTCAGCTTTATGCAAAAACGCAACTTATTATCGATCTCCGACTTGAGCAAGGAAGAGATACTGGCACTTCTCAAGCGTGCCAAGGAATTTGAAAAGAACCCCAATCAGCATCTTTTAGACGGCAAAGTTGTGGGTTCTTTATTTTTTGAGCCATCAACCCGTACTCGTCTCAGCTTTGAGACTGCCGTAAACCGCCTCGGAGGGCGTGTAATCGGCTTCAGCGATGCCCGTACCAGCAGCCAGTCCAAGGGAGAAACCCTCAAGGACACCATTATGATGGTTGCCAACTATGCGGACCTGATTGTCATGCGTCATCCACTGGAGGGAGCCGCCCGCTACGCCAGCGAGATTTCAAAGGTTCCTATCGTGAACGCCGGTGACGGCAGCAACCAGCACCCTAGCCAGACAATGCTGGACCTGTACACCATCTACCAGACACAGGGAACTCTGGAGAACCTGACAATAACAATGGTGGGAGACCTCAAGTACGGACGTACGGTTCACTCTCTGCTGGAGGCCATGCGGTTCTTCAAACCTCACTTCATCTTCGTTGCCTGCGATGAGTTGCGTATGCCGAAGCAGTACAAGGAATACTGCAAGAAACTGGGCATCGAGTACGAGGAAACCAAGAACTTCAGCCCGGAGGTAATCAACAAGACTGATATTCTCTATATGACCCGCGTCCAGAGGGAGCGCTTCAGCGACCTGATGGAATACGAGAGGGTAAAGAATGTATACACCCTTACAGCATCCATGCTTAAAGACTGCAAGCCTAACCTCAGGGTTCTGCATCCGCTGCCAAGGGTGACTGAAATTACACAGGACGTGGACGACACTCCTCAGGCTTATTACTTTCAGCAGGCTCTCAACGGACTCTATACCCGTGAGGCTATCATCTGCCGTGCATTAGGATTGTAAAACTGTAAAATCGGAACATTATGAGCATTCAAGGAAAGAAAGAACTGGTAGTAGCTGCGCTGCAGAACGGTATAGTCATAGACCATATCCCGTGTGAATCCCTCTTCAAGGTGGTGAACATCCTCGGTATCCAGAATATGGAGAACGGCGTCACCATCGGAAACAACCTTTCCAGCCGCAGTATGGGCAAGAAGGGTCTGATCAAGATCGCCGACATAGACCTTCCGAAGGAAACCCTTAACCGCATTGCCGTCATAGCTCCAAGCGCCGTGATCAACATAATCAAGGACTATGCGGTTGTGGAAAAGCACAAGGTTGAAATTCCTGAAGACCTGATAGACATCTTAAAGTGCAACAATCCTAAGTGTATCAGCAACAACGAGCCGATGAAGACTCACTTCCACGTGGTGGACGCCAAGAACATCACCCTCAAGTGCCATTACTGCGAGAGGATCGTAAAGCACGACGAGGTTGTCCTCAAGTAAAGCCGTTTTACACACAAAAACTGAAACAACCGTGCCTTTTGGGGTGCGGTTGTTTTAATTTTTTAGGATTTTTCTCAAAAGTGGTTAAAAATATTATATCTTTGTGGCCTATTCATCAAATTACTTTAATTTATGCCAAGAAGTTTATCCGGTAGAAGTTTCCTTAAGCTTTTGGACTTCACCACCGAAGAAATTCAATATCTGTTGAAGCTCAGCGAAGATTTCAAGAGCCTCAAACGCACCAATACCCCTCACAAATATCTCCAGGGCAAGAACATCGTTCTGCTGTTCGAGAAGACCAGCACCCGTACCCGCTGCTCATTCGAAGTTGCAGGCAATGACCTTGGAATGGGAGTTACATATCTTGATCCGGGTTCTTCCCAGATGGGAAAGAAGGAGTCTCTGGAAGACACCGCAAAGGTTCTCGGAAGGATGTATGACGGAATCGAGTACAGAGGTTTCGACCAGAAGATCGTTGAGGATCTGGCAAAGTATGCCGGTGTTCCTGTATGGAACGGTCTGACAACAGAGTTCCATCCAACCCAGATGCTGGCAGACGTGCTTACGATAAAGGAAAACTTCGGTTACTACAAGGGCCTGACAATGGTGTTTATGGGCGATGCCCGCAACAACGTTGCCAACTCCCTGATGGTGGTTTCCGCCAAGCTGGGAATCAACTTCGTGGCTTGCGGCCCTAAGGCCAACATGCCGGCAAAGGAACTGGTTGACATCTGCAAGAAGATCGCAAAGGAGAACGGCTGCACCATCACCCTCACGGACGACGTGAAGAAGGGAACCAAGAACGCAGACGTCATCTACACGGACATCTGGGTTTCAATGGGCGAGCCTGCAGAGCTTTGGGAGAAGAGAATCAAGCTCCTGAAGCCTTATCAGGTTAACGATGCGGTTATGAAGAACGCCAACCCTAACGCCATCTTCATGCACTGCCTGCCTTCTTTCCACGACCTGGAGACAACTATCGGCAAGGATATTTACGAGAAGTTCGGCCTCAAGGAAATGGAGGTTACGGACAAGGTATTCCGCAGCAAGCAGTCCAAGGTTTTCGACGAGGCCGAGAACCGTATGCACACCATCAAGGCTGTGATGTACGCAACTCTCAAGTAGTCCCTTTAAATTAACAACTTACACAAGCTCCCATTCCCGACCGGATGGGAGTTTGGTTTTCTTTTTTTTCTGAAATATGAGCAAGAGATTAGTTATAGCGCTGGGAGGAAATGCTCTTGGAAATACGCCGGAGGAGCAGCTGAAACTTGTCGAGTCAACAGCCTCCGCGATTGTGGACCTGGAGGAAGACGGATATGATGTGGTGATAGGCCATGGCAACGGTCCCCAGGTGGGAATGGTGAACCTGGCTCTGGAGTTCTCCGCCACTCACGGTGGCAAGACTCCTCTGATGCCGTTCCCGGAGTGCGGGGCGATGACCCAGGGCTACATAGGATATCATCTCCAGCAGGCAATACAGAGAGAGCACGGAAGAAGACATATGCCGAGGCCTTGCGCCGCAGTCCTTACCCAGGTAGTAGTTGACGAGAACGATCCTGCGTTCCAGAATCCTTCCAAGCCGATCGGTTCCTTCTACGGCAAGAACGAGGCTGATGCCATTGCAAGAAAGACCGGATACACCTTTGTCGAGGATGCCGGAAGGGGCTGGAGAAGAGTTGTTCCTTCTCCAAAGCCCGTTAAAATCGTGGAACTTCCGGTGGTCAGGCGTCTTCTGGACCAGCACACCACGGTCATTACCGTTGGCGGTGGCGGCATCCCGGTAGTCCAGAAAGGATGGGATGATTTCCGCGGAGTTGCCGCAGTCATCGACAAGGACCGCGCCTGCGCCAAGCTTGCCATAGACCTCAAGGCCGATATGCTGGTAATCCTTACCGCTGTCGAGAAAGTTTCCATCAACTTTAACCAGCCGAACCAGTACGACCTGGACTCCATCTCCGTGGAAGAGGCAAAGCAGTTCATGGCCGAAGGGCAGTTCCCTGCGGGCAGCATGCTTCCCAAGATAGAGTCTTGCGTAAACTTCCTTGAGAAGCGTCCTTCCGGAATGGCTCTGATCACTTCCCTGGAAAAGGCCCGCGAGGCTCTCTGGGGCAAGACCGGAACGATAATCGTTTCCAAAAAGAGGTAAACAATCTATATTGTTGTAAATCCATACACAGAGCTGGAAGAAATGATTATCTTTGAATAATAAAACGATAAATGCCGTGAAATCTATTCGAACACTTATTCTTGGGGTACTATCTATTCTTCTCGCAACCGGTTTGTCTGCACAGGATTTTGATGGTTACAAATATGTGTATGTCAAACCTCTGATATATGAGAATAATGCTGTTGACATATATGGCCTTTGTGAGCAAGTCAAAAATATGCTGAGTCAAAAGGGATTAAAGATGATTTCTGAAAGCGAGAGGGATGATCCTGCTTCAAAAGAAATGGTCTATGCTGTGTTAGATTGCATTATTACGCATACGAATAACTTCGATAATGACAATAAGGTGAATGTTAAGTTCACTAATATGACAGGTCTTGAAGTTTGGTCCTCAGAAAAAGTTGCCGGTGGAAGCAACCTGAAAACCAGCTTATCTCGAGCTATGTCCCAAATTTTGAAGGATCTTAATAGAATAAAGTACAAGTATGATCCTTTAATGACCCCAAAACCATTCGCAAAAAAGACTGTAAGGATGGATTGGAAGAATCCGAAGCCAGAATGGGATGAAGATGCGGTTCGCACTTATTTGGATACATGTAAGAATTTAGACCCGATAGAAGGTATCTACAAAAGCACTCAAAACGAACGTACAAAATATTTCCGCATAGGAATTGTACGTGATAGGTTTAATTATAAAGCTGTTATTCTAGAGACAAATAGTCCGTTGTGGGAAGAAGGTGAAATAAAGTGTACTTTCGAGCCAGCCAGTGCAGGTCAATACTCAGTTACGTGGTATATGAATAACAAACGTCGTATGGATGTTTTTGGGGAGCTTAAAAACAACGGCTTGCTGGAAATAAGAATCTCCAACGATACGAGAACATATCAGTATTTTCTTAAGATTTACCCAACGATGGGAGCAGCTTCACCTTCATCACTTCAGCCTTCTCCTTCTTCTCCACCTCAAACAAGTGTTTCAAATAAAATGTGGACCCCTACAGTTTATGGGACGGGTTTCTTTATTTCTAAGGATGGTTTTGTGGCTACAAATTATCATGTTGTAAAAGGAGCCAAAGCAATTAATGTTGATGTTCTTGATGAGAAGACCGGGTCTTATGTAAGATACACGGCCGATGTTGTAACAAATGATCCAGACAATGATATAGCTATTATAAGAATCAATGATAGCGATTTCAAGCCATTTGAACATATCCCTTATACTATTGAGACAAATGCTAACATAGGTGCAGACGTTTTTACAATAGGATTTCCCCTTAGCGCGTCAATTATGGGTAGGAATTTCAAAGTTACCAATGGAATAGTTAGTGCAAAAACGGGATTAAACGATAATATAAAAGTGTATCAAATTACAGTTCCAATCCAGAGTGGTAATAGTGGTGGTCCTTTATTTAACAAGGATGGAAATATTATCGGAATAACATCAAGCGGTATTAATCGACGATTAGTAGATGTGGAAAATGTGAACTATGCAGTGAAATCTCTTTACCTTCTTTCTGCTATTAATTCATTGCACACTTTCAGTGCTCTTCCTGATACACCCACTCTTAAAGGAAAGAGTCTTGAAGAACAGATACAGGTCTTAAAGTTTTATGTTTGTCGTATTTTAGTTAAATAACATGAAAAAAGTTCTTTTAACATTGATTTTGGCAGTAGTCGGTTTCTCGGCGATGGCTCAACAAGTAACAGGTACTTTTGCTCCGCTCAAAAATCAAGCTCGCGTCAAAATGATTGTAGATTATTCTGAAGCAGACATAATGGGTATGCCTGAGGAGCAATTCTATACCTATGAGAAAGATTGGGCAAAAGATAAAATAGTGGCTTTGTCTCAATTATATAGTGCCGCTAACGAAGTGTTGTCAAAGAAAGCGTTTTCTGTTGGCAACTACAGTTTCGACACGGACTATACACTTTATATTTTCGTTCGCTCGGTAGATGTAAAGGGCAACCATGATTGTGATCTGGTCCTTGTTGCTAATGATGAGGTGGAGGTTGGACGCGCTAACGGTATTCGTGCTTCTGGGGGACGATTTGGTTCCAAGCTCAATTTAATGAAAGACGGAATGGAGCACACAGGCACAGCTGTCGGGAAGTTTTTGTTAAAACAGGTAAAATCCGGCCGATAAAATTCGATTGATTAAGAATATACAAAGAACGCCCCCATTATTGAGGGCGTTCCTTTTTTTTCTGCGATTTGGCGGTTATGCCATCTCCTCGAAGGTCTTCTTGATGATTCCGACGGCCTTCTTGATTTCGGCCTCGTTGATGCACAATGGCGGAGCGAAGCGGATGATATGATCGTGGGTCGGCTTTGCCAGCAGGCCGTTGTCGCGGAGCTTGAGGCAGATGTCCCATGCGGTCTTCTTGCCGATAGGCTTGGTGACAATGGCGTTCAGAAGGCCGCGGCCCCTTACCTGAACGATGAAAGGAGAGTGGATCTTGTTGATCTCGTCGCGGAAGATCCTTCCCATCTTCTCTGCGTTCTCGGTGAGCTTCTCTTCCTTGATAACGGTCAGGGCTGCAACTGCAACCTTTGCTGCCAGAGGGAAACCTCCGAAGGTAGAGCCATGCTCGCCAGGCTTAACGTTGAGCATAATCTCGTCGTCTGCAAGGCAGGCTGATACCGGAAGAACTCCTCCTCCGAGGGCTTTGCCCAGGATCACGATGTCCGGACGGATGCCGTCGTGCATGCTGCAGAGCATCTTTCCGGTACGTGCGATACCTGTCTGAACTTCATCGGCGATGAAGAGCACGTTGTGCTTGTGGCAAAGGTCGAAGCATTTCTTCAGGTAGCCGTCATCAGGTACGAACACGCCGGCTTCTCCCTGGATTGGCTCGACTATGAAGGCGCAAACCTCCTTGCCGTGTTTCTCGAGGGCTTTTTCCAAAGCCTTAGGGTCGTTGTAAGGGATGCGGATGAAGCCAGGGGTCAGAGGACCGTACTGTGCGTAAGAAGACGGATCGTCGCTCATTGTAATAATGGTAACGGTACGTCCGTGGAAGTTTCCTCCGCAGCAGATGATCTTGATCTTGTCGTTAGGAATGCCCTTCTTGACTGCTCCCCAGCGGCGGGCCAGCTTCAAGGCTGTCTCAACGCCCTCGGCGCCGGTATTCATAGGAAGAACCTTGTCGTAGCCGAAATATCCGTGCATGAACTTCTCGTACTCGCACAGGCAGTTGTTGTAGAATGCCCTGGATGTCAGGCATAGTTTGTCTGCCTGGTCCTTGAGAGCCTTCACGATCTTCGGATGGCAGTGGCCCTGGTTGACTGCTGAATAGGATGAAAGGAAATCGAAGTACTTGTTGCCCTCAACATCCCATACGTAGATTCCCTTTCCCTTTGCAAGAACTACAGGAAGCGGATGGTAGTTGTGTGCCCCGTACTTTTCTTCCATTGCCATATAGCGTTTGCTAACGGCCGTTATCTTTGCCTTAGGCTGCACTTTCTTAGTGGCCGGCTTTTTAACTTTTGAAACCATATAATTGAGATTTACTTACTATAAACAAGAAAATTTCATATTTTCTACAAATATAATAATCTATACGGAAAACTGGCAGACGTTAAAACATTTGTTTGAAAGGCTTATGTGGCAACTTTTGCACACTTTTTCCACAGGTTTCTTTTGCAGATTTGAAAACTATGATTATCTTTGCAACCCGCCAAAAACGGCGGAAATAACATAAATTAAAGATTAACAGTATTTTAAATGCCAACAATCCAACAATTGGTAAGGAACGGACGCAAGAGAATTGTGACTAAGTCCAAGTCTCGCGCACTCGATTCCAGCCCTCAGAAGAGAGGAGTTTGTGTACGTGTTTACACAACAACTCCTAAGAAGCCTAACTCAGCGATGAGAAAAGTCGCCCGTGTTAGACTTACTAACCAGAAAGAGGTGAATGCCTACATCCCGGGAGAAGGCCACAACCTGCAGGAGCACAGCATCGTGCTTGTTCGCGGCGGTCGTGTAAAGGACCTTCCTGGAGTACGTTATCACATTCTTAGGGGCGCCCTGGATACCGCAGGAGTAGACGGCCGCAAGCAGGGTCGTTCCCTCTACGGAGCAAAGAGGCCTAAGGCACCTAAGAAGTAAGTCATCAATTTTTAAAACATTTCCAAAATGAGAAAAGCAAAGCCTAAAAAGAGGATTCTACTTCCAGATCCAAAGTATCACGATGTAATGGTTACCCGTTTCGTGAACAACCTTATGTTGCAGGGGAAGAAGAGTATCGCTTACGCTATTTTTTACGATTCTATCGACATGATCGGCGAGAAGATGAAAGATTCTGGCAAGGCTCCTATGGAAATTTGGAAGAAAGCGCTTGAGAACGTTACCCCGCAGATCGAGGTAAAGAGCCGCAGAGTCGGTGGCGCCAATTTCCAGGTTCCGACGGAAGTGCGCCCGGAGAGAAAGATATCGCTGAGTATGAAGAACATGATTCTCTATGCTCGCAAGAGACCGGGCAAGTCGATGGCTGAAAAGTTAGCGGCGGAGATAATGGCAGCATACAATAACGAAGGTGGTGCCTTCAAGAGAAAAGAGGATATGCACAAGATGGCTGAGGCCAACAAGGCATTCGCTCATTTCCGTTTTTAGTATGTAGGAGAAAACTAGATGGCTAGAGATCTCAAATATACTAGAAACATCGGCATCATGGCTCACATAGATGCCGGTAAAACAACCACATCTGAAAGAATCCTTTACTACACTGGTAAGACTCACAAGATTGGTGAGGTTCACGACGGTGCGGCCACAATGGACTGGATGGTGGAGGAGCAGGAGAGAGGTATTACCATCACTTCTGCCGCTACCACTGCATTCTGGCACTACAACAGTGAAAAATACCAGATCAACCTTATCGACACTCCGGGCCACGTGGACTTCACTGTAGAGGTGGAGAGATCTCTGCGTGTTCTGGACGGTACGGTTGCGACTTTCTGCGCTGTAGGACGTGTCCAGCCTCAGAGCGAGACCGTCTGGAGACAGGCAGACAAGTACAGTGTTCCAAAGATCGCCTATGTAAACAAGATGGACCGTGTAGGTGCAGACTTCATGGGCGTAGTAGATGACATCAAGAACAAGCTCGGAGCCCATCCGGTTCCTATCTGCCTTCCTATCGGAGCGGAAGAGAAGTTCCAGGGCATCATTGACCTTATCGACATGAAGGCTTACTTCTACGATACGGACAACAAGGAGCTTGTAAATTACGAGATAAAGGATATTCCTGCAGAGCTCGTCGATGAGGCGGAAGAGTGGAGAAACAACCTCCTCGAGACCGCAGCAGAGTTTGACGAGGCTCTGATGCAGAAATATTTCGACGATCCCCAGACGATTACCAAAGAGGAGATCATTGCAGCAATAAGGAAGGGTACCATTTCCATGGAGCTGGTTCCTATCTGCTGCGGTTCTTCCTTCAAGAACAAGGGCGTTCAGTTCCTACTGGATGCCGTGGTAAGGTATCTGCCTAGTCCTCTGGACAAGGGCAATGTAAAGGGTACCAACCCAAGGACAAACGAGGAGGCTGAAAGAAAGCCTATGGCAAGCGAGCCGTTCTGCGGTCTTGTATTCAAGATTGCTACGGATCCGTTTGTCGGAAGGCTGGCCTATATGAGAGCCTACTCTGGCCGTCTGGATGCAGGTTCGTATGTACTTAACACAAGAAGCGGCAAGAAGGAGAGAGTTACAAGACTCTACCAGATGCACTCTAACAAGCAGAATCCTATAGATTTTGTAGAGGCTGGAGACATCTGCGGAGTTGTAGGGTTCAAGGACCTCCATACCGGTGATACCGTATGCGAGGAGAAGCATCCTATAGTGCTCGAGTCTATGGTGTTCCCTGATCCGGTTATCGGACTGGCAGTGGAGCCAAAGACCCAGGGAGACCTTGACAAGCTCGGCATCGCTCTCGGCAAACTCGCTGAGGAAGATCCTACCTTCACCGTCAAGTCAGACCAGGAGACCGGCCAGACCATCATCAGTGGAATGGGCGAGCTCCATCTGGAGATTCTTGTAGACCGTCTGAAGAGAGAGTTTGGCGTGGAGATCAACCAGGGTGCACCTCAGGTGAACTACAAGGAGGCTGTTACGCAGACTGTCCAGCACAGAGAGGTCTTCAAGAAGCAGACGGGTGGCCGCGGAAAATTTGCGGATATCATTGTAGAGCTCGGTCCTGCAGACGAAGGAGTTACAGGATTGCAGTTTGTGGATGAGGTCAAGGGCGGAAATGTTCCTAGAGAGTTCATCCCAGCAGTCGAGAAGGGCTTCAAGGCAGCAATGCAGAACGGTCCTTTGGCCGGATACGAGGTTACCTCAATGAAGGTTGTCCTCAAGGACGGAAGTTTCCACCCTGTGGATTCAGACCAGCTCTCCTTTGAGATCTGCGCCCGTCAGGCGTTCCGCAAAGCCGCCAGAAAGGCAGCTCCGGTGCTGATGGAACCTATCATGGCCCTTGAGGTGGTTACACCTGAAGAGTATATGGGAGACGTCATCGGAGACCTCAACAAGAGAAGGGGACAGATAACCAATATGGACTCCCGCGGCGGGGCCAGGATCATCAAGGCCAAGGTTCCTCTCAGCGAGCAGTTCGGCTATGTGACCGTTCTCCGTACACTTTCTTCCGGTAGAGCTACAAGTACAATGGAATTCTCTCATTATGCAGAGCTTCCTTCCAACCTTGCCAAGGAAATCATTGACAAGGCCGGAACAAGATTCCTGGATGATGAGGACTGATCGTCGATAACTGATAATATTTAAAAATAGATAAAAATGAGCCAAAAGATTAGAATTAAACTTAAGTCATACGATCACGCTCTGGTTGACAAGTCAGCAGCACGCATCGTTGAGACTGTAAAGGCTACAGGTGCAATCGTAAGCGGTCCTATTCCACTTCCGACCAGCAAGAAGATTTTCACCGTTAACCGCTCTACCTTCGTTAACAAGAAGGCCAGAGAGCAGTTCGAGCTCAATTCTTTCTGCCGTCTTCTGGACATCTATTCATCTTCAGCCAAGACTGTTGACGCCTTGATGAAGCTTGAACTTCCGAGCGGTGTGGAAGTTGAGATCAAAGTCTGATGCTAGTTAACTAGCCAGATTTCTTGTCAAATAAGGATGCTGGTAAAGTAAAAAAATCTTTACCTTTGCATTCGGATAGCGGAACCTGTCCGCTGGATTGGGGCTCATAGCTCAGTTGGTTAGAGCACCTGACTCATAATCAGGGGGTCCCAGGATCATGCCCTGGTGGGCCCACAACAGGGGATTGTCAAGCAGATTAACACCTGACCTGGCAATCCCTTTTCCTTTGTAAAATCCCCTTTATAGACACCTGTGACAAGGATTTTGCATCAATTCCAGTCTTATTATTCAATCTTGATAGAATCCCCAAAACTCCTGAAAAAAGGGGGATTTTTTCCAATTCTGTCGCCTATGTGTCGCCAAAACTGAAGCACAGAAGACTATCAATAAAGGGGACGCGGATAAGGTCTCAGTACTTTCCATCAATGAGTTTCTCGGCAATCTTGAACATCAAATAGAACCTTTCAAGAAAAAAAGGGATATGATCTAATCTGTTCTCTTTCAAAAAAGTGATAACAGTATTATTGTCAATATAATAAGTATTACCGTTCTCAAGACTACATACCCAAGGAGTGCCTTCATGATAAGTCAAAGGCTGGATCTTTATAATATTATACTCGCTGTCAATTATTGTGATTCTTATAACTAAACCACCCTCAAGAAGATATTTGGAATCACTATTCAATATAAGTAAATACCTGTAATCGGGCATTATAAAGTCACTATACTTCAATGCCTTAAAAGATTTCTCATCATATCCTTTCTCCCGAAGAATAAAATCAGGTATAATAAAAAAAGTGTCATCTTTTGAAATACTGTCAAGACCCTTTCTGTATTCTTCATAATCTTCTTCAGTTATTTTGAAGACATCGGATAGTTTTTTGTGGTTATTTCGTACAGTATCAAATAGTTTTCTCAGCGATTGAGCGTTGATAGAATCAGGTATAAACAACTGCTCGTTTTCTCCACGATACTCTTTACGTCTGAACACAGAATCTTGGTTCATAAAAGACACATATCCTGTCGCAAGGGCATATCCCCCAGGATAATAAGTAAAATATATTGACATCTTTTTTACGTCAATTGTCTGAGAGTATGACTTGTTGCTGAAACCAAAGAATATCAAGGCGATAACAACAATAATTATTCTTGATAGTTGTCTCATTTCTGTTGAGGGTAGTTCAATTATGCACCAGTTAGCACAAAGATAGAATTTGTTTGCTACTTTTGTGTAGATAGCTTGAAACAGATATGTCTTATTTGAACAGGAAACAGACAGCTTGGAAAAAAAGCAGGACATTCGGAGACATTATGGGAGGAAGGATGCGTCCAAAACTCAAAGACAATATCCATAAACGCTTTCACTCAATATCAGCACCTTCCAAGTTTGAAGAAATACCTATCCTTATGGCAGAGAATCCTTCCAGGGATTATTTCTTCCCCGCATCTCCAGAAGAAATAAGGAATGCCTTGCAAAAGTTCCCCGATGAGAAAACAGGTTTAATTACTCACATCTGGCTGAGAAAGTACAATCCCAGGGATAACGTACAAGGATATGTAGTCAAAGGGAGTGGGGTATATGCCATTGTTCTCTATCCAATTAGAAAGGACTTAAAGCGATACTTGGGCAAGACTAAACCAACAGAACAGACAAAGAAATGGTATGAAGGTTTTGCTTCCATCTCAATGTCAAAGGATGGGTGGTATGCTCATTTTTACGAGAATAAAGCCAAGCAGTATTTCCTGGAACACCTCTTGCCAGACCTTGTTCTTAATACTTCCTTCTAGGCTATTTAAGGACTTTTCGATCAAAATAGGAATACGAAAACAAGCATCTTGGATATGGATAAGATAATTCGTTTTGAGTTAAATTCAAGAATGTGCAATTTCTTTAGGAAATACAATATAGATTACAGGATTAATCCAAATGTAGAAATTCCTAAGGAAATACTAAAATACCTAAAAAGAGGCATAGTCAAACGAAAAGATAAATATGCAAAAGGCTGTTGGACATATAAATACAACAGACAATTTGCCCTTACTTATTCAATAGACGATACTATAGGTAATGAAGCTTCAAACAGCGAAATATTTATCTCTGCACAAAATGACGACCTATCTGTTTCTAGAACCATTAATATTGCTCTTACATACATATATGCTCTTTCTGAGTTAATGAGGCAATATAGAAATGAATTTTCAATTATTCTATCCTATGAATATATCAGATGTGGTACAGAACCCACTTACGGATTTGATATTAGATTTCATCAAATAAGAGGGAATGATTCATATCTAGTTAAAAATCTTGAGGTTTATAATAAGCATAATGGTATCTTGGTATTGAATATATTAAACACTCCAAAATTCGAAGCTAAAACGATAAATTCTCCACACATTTCCACCTGACCTGGCAATCCCTTTTCCTATCTAAAATCCCCATTCCAGGCCAATAGAACAAGGATTTTGCAGTTTTCTCTATCATCTTCTCCCACTCTTCCCAATCACCCCAAAAATCCTGAAAAGCATATTATCGTAAATGGAACTTATTGAACAGAAGCGAAAACGCAAATAACAACAATGCAGAAACCGGATATTGGATAAAAGCCTCGATACTATCTTTAGTACGCATTGTGATACCGTTGTAATAATAACAAAATGATGGGAGTGCTCCGATTTTTCCCAGAGACTGATACAATAATCCCATCAGCAATACAAGAGCCTGGAATAGCCCACAACTCAACAAAACAAACCAGAATTTACGATATAACAGGTATTTCTTGTTAAAGGCAACGGGGAGAACTATGGATACTGTGACGATAGGAGACCAGAAAAAAGTACCAACCAACATGAAAAGTTGAAAAACTGCCGCTCCATTTTCTTCTGCTAATAGGCTTGCCACTATCCCTGCGATGGTGTAAAAGAAAGCACCTATCAGATAAACATATATGATATGTCTTGCCTTGATTTCACTCATCGCCTTGAATTTCTATGAGTTATTTTCTGATGCTGACTCTAAGTTGCTTCTTGTCAAAGGAAATGCCTTTCCGCTCCTTTTGTACAAGTTCAAAGATACGGTATATTTTTGAAAGAGTGAATCATACTAGGAAACGATAATAGAGATTGTCGTTCCTATTCTCCCACTCATCCCATTCACCCCAAAAATCCTGCAAAATGGGTTTTTTTTTCCAATACTGTCGCCTATGTGTCGCCAAAATTAGAGCAAGTGGAGACTATCAACGGACACTTCCCTGGATTGATAGATTTTGGCCTTTTCTTAAAACAGAGTATCTTTACATCTGACCATAGGAGAGATTGCTATAAACGTATTATTAGACCAAGAATGATTATCCTAATTACCGGAGCCTCACACACGGGGAAAACACTTTTGGCGCAGCGGATGCTTGAGAAATACAAGTATCCCTATCTCTCAATCGACCATCTGAAAATGGGATTGATTCGCAGTGGAAACACCTTTCTTACTCCTAAGGATGATGACGCTCTCATGGAATATCTTTGGCCCATTGTCAGGGAAATGATAAAGACGGCTATAGAGAACAGCCAGAATCTAATCGTAGAAGGCTGCTATGTCCCGTTTGATTGGCGTCGGGACTTTGATGAGAATTACCTATCTTCTATTCGGTTCATCTGCCTTGCAATGACCGGTCGCTACATTGATGAACATTTCAAGGATATCACGGGATATGGTTCAGCCATAGAATCCCGTTTAGATGATTCTGAATGTTCCTTGTGTGGTCTGAAAGAAGATAACAAACGGTGCTTGGAAGGTTTTATACAGGCCGGAGAGCAAGTCTTATTGATTGATGACAGCTTTGAGCGAGTTCTCGAGGCATTATTGGAGTCTTAAACTCGACGTTATTGAAGATTAATGAGGCCCTTTCAGTGAGTGATTTTACTATCAAAACTCACTTCATTCTGTCGCCTATGTGTCGCCAAAATTGAAGCACAGGAGACTATCATTTGACCTTTCCCTGGGTTGATAGAATAGCTACAATTTAGCTATCGCCTTTCTTATTTTGGCTTTTACTGTATTCCAATCAGCAGGCGAGAGCATTACCGGCATAGGATCGCTTTCTGCATCCTCGAAATAAGAAAGACTTTTCATCGCGATGAATAAAGAGCCCTCAGGGTACTTCTGAATATACATATCCAGCATTTCCTGAAGAGTAAATCGCCGAAGGAGAAAGAACAGATCAATGAAATCCTTTTTTGTGCCCCTACCAATAACAGCATTGATTTTCATTGCAGCAATATCCTTGATGCCTGCTAACACAACACCGTTATCATTAACGGGGGCATCTATCCACGAATATCGGTAATTGACAAAATCCACTTTAATACCGTCTATCAGATAGATATTGATATCCTTTGATTCCTGTACAATTGTGATTGAATGCGTTTCAGAAAGTATCTTTCGAAGACTCTCAGGCTCGACATCTATCTTTCCGAAATAATCCAGATCTATGGATTTGCGATGCCCCAATTGGAGGGCCAGCGCTGTTCCTCCTACCAGACGAGCCTCTTGAAGGAAGTGCAAAGACTGAAGCTCTTTTAGAAGTTTTAGCGTTCCTGGTTCTATAGTTTTGAATTGTAGCATCGGAACTGTTCTTTGGGAGTGTCAGAAATGGCGCAAATGAAGGACAGGGCTTTAGGTTCCAGAGTGCGGAGTTTCTTTGTGATTTCAACGATACGGTCAAGCCCATAATACGACAGCATTAACTTCCAATCGTTGATTTGCCCGTATTCCAGTACCCGTTGGACTACATAAGGGGCATTCTCGTTCAGATTTATTGAGAATCTGTCCGTATCCCAAAAGATGTAATTTGAAAAACCTTCTATGTACTCTTTCTCTGACATTTCTACAAAGTTCGGAATTTTTATCAAATAACGAAGCAAAAAAGCCCCCTCTCTTCCCATCCACCCCAAAACTCCTGAAAAATGGGGGATTTTTTCCAAATCTGTCGCCTATGTGTCGCCAAAATTGAAGCACAGAAATCTATCAACTGTCCTTTCCAGGGTTGATAGATTTGGGTGTTCTCTTAAAACAAAGTATCTTTACATCAATCCGAGAGTTCAATCATTGGGATTACTATAGGGTATAGGTAGTATTATGAAAAGGTTTTATATTTTTACCACTCTTTGTGTTCTTCTATCTTCTATTTCTCTATCTGCTCAGAATAATATAGGCTCAATAGAAGGAGGCTTGTTTGTTGGTCTTAATTATGCAACAGACAAATGTGGTTATGCTTCTGTTAAACCTGGTCCTGGGTTTGGATTAGAGATGAGATATAATTTTTATGGTTCTCCGATAGACTTGGGTATCCAGTATTCGTTTTCACGAACGAATAGAGAATATAAATCAGACCTAACCTATGGCGACAATACTGTAGGAACTAATTCATCAAATCTCTTAGTAGTCGGAGACTATAATTTTAGAATGAATAAATCTTCTTTCTTTATCGGATTGGGAGCTGGTTTGGCAAAGTTCTCAAATGCATCTCCAGCAGAAAACTTTTATAAAGACAACAAATTGATTTCTCGAGATTTTGTGGGCAATAATAAGTATTCAGTTTGCATACTGCCAAGAATCGGGATTAAACTGTTCAACCACTTACGTTTCTCGATAGATTATAAAATTGAAGAGAAGGCCAGCAGCAATGTTGCTTTTAATGTTGGTTTTACAATTGGAGGGAAATGAGTGTATTCTTACTCTATCGGGATGTACATTGAAAACCTTCCGGTAGCTTTATAAAGGATGTTATTGCCATTTTTGTCCTTGGCAGGAAGGATTCTTGGGAAGTCTTTTATCTTTTGTGTCAGATAACTGTCTAGTTCTTCATCCAATCCACGGATTATACTGAATGTGTTAAGGTATCCGTACATATTGATATAGAACTCAACGTGGAAATAGCCTTTTACAATGTTTCCGGAATAGCCTTCCGGTATTTTAACATTGTCTTTGCACCATTCCATAAAGCGTACGCAGAATGCTCTTTCTTGGAATGATAGAACATTGCTAATCGCTTGTAAGAAAATCGTGTCTCTGTTAAGAGAATCCTGAGGGAAACACGGCATTAATTTCACCTCGCTGTTAGTCATATCAATTCCTCCTTTGCACTTGAACCTATCTTCCACATCCACGGTGGAGTTCTTTATTGCAAAAAGGAAATCAGACCGCTTTTTCTCAGGAATCAGTTTTTTATACCTAAAAGCGTATTCTCCATCTTTACAGGTTACAATGTCATATTGGTCTGCTATTGTGAGTAAGCTATCGTTGAGCCTAATGTATCTATAACTGGATTTGAAGTCGTAGAAATTATTAGTGTATGCTATAGGTGCGTCAGTTCTTAACTCTTTCCTTGAATAACTACCCTTGAAGACAGGAATAAAAGAAAAGAAAACCTTATCTATATCTTTTCCTCTATAACTATGATAGCAGGTAGAAATGGAGTCTTTGGTTATTCTATAAACGATGCAGTTGAAATTGTTGTCCTGTTCCGGATTCTCGGTGTAAAAGTTAAAATGGCTCAAATACCAAGTGCCTTCGACTTTCTCTGCGTCAATGTTTTCCACCTTGACAGGAGGCAGTTTCCCCCTTTCAGAAAGCTGGGCGTATATGTTTTGCCCTGAAAGAAGCAGAGCACAAACAAGAGTCAGAATAATATAGATTCGTTTCATGATTAACGACTTCTCAAATTTGTTGGCAAATTTATGTTTTTTTTTATTTTTGCAAATGAAAGGGTCATCTAAACATTAAAATTATAATTAGAATTATGAAACGATCATACAAATACTTTTTATCATTGCTGTTTATAATGACGGCCATACCTTTTCTCTGCATTGCCCAGACTCCAAAGAAACTGAAGAAAGCAGATGTTCTTGTTCGCTCGGACAAGGAGTTTTCAGTATCGGGGAAGAAGGTTTTTATAGTAGCGTATTCACCTTCTAATCTTTCTGAAGAAGAATTGTCATACAGAGATGCTCTACTTTCCGGATTCCTGACAAATCAAGGTGCAATTGTAGTTGATAAAGAGAGTGACGCTAAATGCATTGCAATCAGCGTCTTTAAAGATACTACCTGGACGAATTCCTGGGTGGATATGGATAAGAGCAATAGACTGGTTCTTTCAGAAAACAACAATTTATACAGAGGATTATACAGAGGACAATCTTCTGGTCAAATGATTATCAACGGAGAGAGAGTATCTCCATACCAAAATGTTGAAAAGAAACATGTTTATTCCACCAAGACTTCCAAAGAAGACAGGTTCCGCTATGACCACGGCCTCTATATCATTAATCGCGACAGAACGGACGATTCATATCTTTACTATTTCCAGAGTACTATTTTGCAGTCAAAGCCTTGTAGATTCGAGGATGTCTTGTCTTTAATGATGCTCGCATCTAATGACAACTTCGGGAACAATATCGGAGACAAATTCAAGCAGATTAAGGTTAAGAACAGTGACAGCCATTACAATTACTATAGCGATGATGTAAGGCAGGAACAACGATGGTTGAGACTTAAGGAAAAGGGAAGGGGCTGGAATCCTGATATGAACAGAAATAATATTCCAGTCAGCCCAACATTATATCCAGATTATAGCTCAAGATCTGTCAAATAGGATAAATCTTTGGGCCCCTTGTGCGATATGTTTTTAACGGCTATATTCGCTCAAAATTGTCGCCAATCGGTCGCCAGAGAGTCTTATTCTCTCCCATATAAGTAGGATAAGAACTTGATAGATAGAAATATGTAAAAAGTCCCTTGGTGGTTCTTCTGGGCCCACAACAGGGGATTGTCAAGCAGATTAACACCTGACCTGGCAATCCCTTTTCCTATCTAAAATCCCCTTTCTGGGTGCATAGAACAGGGATTTTCTATCAAATCAGGTCATCATCTCCCACTCATCCCATTCACCCCAAAACTCCTGAAAAATTGGGGATTTTTTCCAATTCTGTCGCCGATGTGTCGCCAAAATTTCTATCAAAATACTACCTTTGATAGAAACTAATGTGCTGTTAAAAATGGGGAAGAGGGAAGAACTATGATAATAAAAGACATCTTATATAAAAATGAAGATCTTGATTATGGATTAAACGTCATATTAAGATTGGATGATAATAGAAATCTCTTGTTTGATTCTGTTGGTTTCTCTTTTGTCGATGATTCTAACTTGCCGAATAAGCAATGGAAGCATTACCCATATTGTGATAATCAATTAGATATTGCAGGCATTTATGAAGATGAATTAACTGCTTATTTTGTTCTCTTCTCTAACAGTTATATATTATACATATATCAATATCTTGAAGGATATGGTGAAAGAATAGGACAAACTTTCAATATTGTTTCACCAAGCGATTCTAATTATAAAGACATTTATTCTTATATGAATGAAGATTGGATAGATGTATGGTATAGTAAGTCAGATTCAATTGATAGAATTCCCAGAAAACCTTAATTGAGAGTATAATACTACAAAATCTATCATTTTCCGTATTCTTCCCTCAAGCGCGTTCGGGAAAGTGTTATAGAGCTTAGTACAGGTTGATAGGTTTTGGCGTTCCCTTGTCCAGTAGAAAATAATTATCTTTGAGTATATAAAACAGAAACAAGCTATGAAATATAGGTTATTAAGAAACTTTTTAAAGGGCTGTTCCCTGACAACGGCTTTGTTTGTATTTCAAGCCTGTTACGGCACTGCTCAGGGATTGGATTGGGAAGTTCGGGACATTAATTTCAGAGTTCTAAATACAGAAGGGGCCGCTCTTGAAAAGGCTAAAGTGCTGATGAAGGAAAACCGTACTTTCACGAAATGGAAAGACAGCGTGGAAACAGACAACAATGGTTTTGCCACCCTTACTTGCAACTATCTTCCCGCCTCCTCTCTCATGCCTTGTTTTAGAATTGAAGCAGAAGGCTATACTGGAAAAGATACTGTTGCAACCGCTAAAATGCTAGATGCAGATGAGGTTATAATTCGTCTGAAGAAATCCCCAACGTTTTAACGGCTATATTCGCTCAAGTTTGTCGCCTATATGTCGCCAAAATTAGAGCACAGAAGTCTATCAACCGACCTTCCCAGGGTTGATAGATTTTGGTGTTCCCTTAAACAATATAATAAGGACCCTCGAAATGTATCGAGAGTCCTATTTTTTAGGGCAATATCCTATAAAAGTAATTGTCTAAAAAACCGATGGGATAGAATAGAGTTACCTTTCGGCAGAGTTTAACTCATTATCAACAGGTACTTCAGTACCTCCTGTAATGAGACTTGACTCTGACAACTTTGCCCTTTTGAATGCGTTTATACGATTTCACCCGGACAAACTTCTCAACATCCATCCTAATGGAGTAGAGAATACGTAGTGTCTTTCTTGTCTTATGTTTCATATGAGTTATTATTAGTTAGAGTGTAAAGACAAAGAGACCTCGTATTTCATCACCTCCCATCGGTTAAAAGAAAAAGCAGGCATCTCTACATTTTCAATGTTTCGATACCTGCTTAAACTCTCTAACTAATGTCACTCACATGACACTGCAAATATAAAGAAAACTTTCTAACAGACAACAAAATCACATTTTCCGCTAATCCTTTTTCTTCCTGATCAGGGTCCAGCCTGAGGTGATAATCGTGTCTCCCTTGACAGAAAGAGTGTCCAGGCGGGGCAGTTCTATCCTGCGCCAGTCTCCTGTCACTTTCAGGGGATGTCCTTCCACAGAACCCCAGTCACAAAATGCGGTGCCGCCATATATGATCATACTTCCGTCATCCATTTTAATCATATTGTCTGGGGAGAACTGGATAGAAAGCTTAGGGCTTTCCAGTGTGATAACGTTATCGGGAGCAAACAATTTAAGAAGTGTTTCATTCCTCTCTTCCAGTTTGCGCTGCAAGGATTCTTCAAATGCATCAATGGAATCAAAGTCATACTTGGCTTTGGCTGATTCTATGGCAGCTTCCAGGTCGTTGGGCAAATCTATCCCATAAATAGCCGTCGCTGAGGAGCCTAGGTCACTGTCTGCATTAATCTCCTTATGCCAGGCAAATCCGGACTGGTCCAGGATCAATCCGTAAAGAGGTCCGGAAAGGTAGGCAAAAGAGCGTGTCAGGTTATCTGATTCTAACAGGTAGTCTAACTCCGATAGGCTCTGTAAAAACTCCTTGTCTGACGGAATCACAATACGCCTTCCTGTATACTCTGCGAGTCCTTCCTGTATTTCAAGAGAGTTTTCCTCGGCGATGAAATCAGGATACAGCTGTCTTCTCCGCTCACGGAAACCCAAAGCGTCTGCCAGGGCGGCTTTCTTCTGTTCTCCATTACACGTGGCGGCAGATTTCAGTGCGTTCCACTCCAGTTTCAGAAGCGTACGGGCATCCCTGTTGGACAGATGAGAATTATTTGGATCCTTATCCGGTGAAAGTCCCAGTTCCGGCTGGCGATAATGGAACATCTCGTGGATGAGGACGATTGACTGATGAATCTCATCTCCGGACAAAGGCCACAAAACCATGGTCCAGCGCTTGCCGTCCAGTTCCGTTGTAGAATTAGCGACCGGCTTATCCGCCGGAAAAGTTTTTGGCGCATCAGAAACATTGCTGACAATATTCCTCAGCGAATCGACGCCAAGGACAGGAGAATAGAGATTTACGCCCCACAGTTTGCCATTATCTTTATTGCAAAGTTTCTCAACGTGGTCGAATATAGACACATCAGAAGTGCGGCAACCCATAAGCAGCACCAAGACCGCTGTCAAAAGAATACCCTTTTTCATATTGACAAAGTTACAGAAACGGTTCTGACTTTAGCAAGACTGTGCTTTTTCATTATATTTGTTATGGAGAAAAGACAGGTCTATGAATATGAAGAAGTTGTTTTTGATATGTCTGTTTTTAGGCATTGCTTTATCGGGTTTTTCGCAGGATGCGGACCAGACGGTTTATAGTTACAAGGTGCAGTATGCACCGGAACACAATGTCCATCTGTTCTACAGGGACGGGAAGCTTATGCTGAAAATTTCAGACCCTCATTTAAGCAAGCGCCACGATATCCGTTTGGTAAGAAAAATGAATGCTGACGGTACTGTTGAGCCGATGCCGGATACGTTAAGGGAAAGAGCCGTTTTCTTTATAGACAGGGATGTGTTCGTGGATGATACAGTTGCTGTCCGGGTTAAGGAGATGATAAAAACTATGAAGCTGTCCAGGATGAAGGAAAAATACGAGAGAGTATACAAAAAGGACGAACTTGTTGAGCTGGGCGGTTCTTCATGGAATCTTATGTTCTTGAAACCTGATGGCAGTTACGGGCAGAGCGGAGGCAGGTTTCTTCTGAACAGGAAGAAAGCGCAAAAAAACCTGGACAAATACATGGCCAGGTTAAGAACGATTAACGATTTCCTTTTGGGTGTGGACGTTAAGTATTGTCCGATTCCGAAGGATTATCAATAATACTTGTAGAAGAGGGCGATTGATTCCATTCCGCCGAAGAACTGTTTGAGAAGGTAGCTCTCGTTAGGGGAGTGGATGGTGTCTCTCTCAAGTCCGAATCCCATCAGCAGAGGGTCTGTGCCCAGGATCTTCTGCATATCCGCAAGCACAGCGATACTTCCGCCGCCACGGCTAGGAACAGGCTCGATTCCCAGAACTTCCTTCATGGCCTTTGAGGCGGCCTGGAAGGCAGGGGAAGTGATAGGGATGAGGAATCCGTTTCCGCCTTCCTTTTCCTCGACTTTTACCTTGACGTATTTAGGGGCTATTGCCAGGAAGTGCTGCTTGAAGAGCTTGGTTATCTTGGCGCTGTCCTGGTTAGGAACAAGCCTCATCGATATCTTGGCGTGGGCTGTGGAAGGAAGCACGGTCTTGGCGCCCTCTCCTGTGTAGCCGCCCCAGATGCCGCAAACGTCCAGGCAAGGACGGATGCCGGTTCTTTCAAGGGTGGTGTAGCCCTTTTCTCCCTTAACCTCGGCGATACCCAGGAATTTCTTGTATTCCTTCAGGTTGAACGGAGCCCTCGCAAGCTGGGCGCGGTCTGCCTTGCTGAGGTTGATGACATCATCGTAGAAGCCCTTGACCTTTACCTTGCCGTTCTTGTCTATCAGCGATGAAATCATATCGCAGAGGACATTGATAGGGTTGGCGACGGCTCCGCCGTAATGGCCGGAGTGAAGGTCCTTGTTAGGGCCGGTGACGGTGACTTCCAGATAGGCGAGGCCTCTCATTCCGCAGTTGATGGAAGGAACTTTCTCGCTGATCATAGTGGTGTCGGAGACAAGGATAACGTCGCTTGCGAGCATCTTCTTGTTCTTCTTTACCCAGGCTGGAAGGGACGGGCTTCCGATTTCCTCCTCGCCCTCGAAGATGAACTTCACGTTATGCTTGAGCTGCTTTGTCTTTACCAGATATTCGAAGGCCTTGATGTGCATGAAGAGCTGTCCCTTGTCGTCGTTGGCTCCTCTTCCCCAGATGGCCCCGTCGTGGATCTCAGGCTCGAAAGGCTTGGAGTTCCATTTCTCCAGAGGCTCGGCAGGCTGCACGTCATAGTGGCCGTAAACCATTACAGTCTTGGCCTTAGGGTCTATGATCTTCTGGCCGAAGACTACAGGATTTCCTGTTGTAGGATAGACGTCCGCACTGTCAGCGCCGGCTTTCTTGAGGAGTTCCACAAGCCTTTTGGCGCACTTGAGCATATCGCCCTTGTGTTCTTTCTTTGCGCTTATTGAAGGGATTCTCAGGATGGAGAACAGCTCCTCGAAGAAGCGGTCCTTGTTCTGCTCTATGTACTGTTTCATATTATTGTGTTTTTTAATTCTAGAAAGCCCATTCTATACCGAAGTTGACGGCTGCCCTGTGGTTTTTCTTGACCTTGACTCCATCCACGATCTTGAAGCGGTGTGTCATTCTCCAGAAGCAGTCCACACGGAAGACACGGAAGATGTTGGTGACTCCGACACCCATCTCCACGTAAGGTTTGCGGAGGGAACCCATGCCTTCCGGGAAGAGAAGGCGGGCGCTCATTCCCTCGTATCTCTGGCCGGGTCCGGTGCCCGGGATGTTGCTTCCAGGATTGCCTATCTTGCCGTCAGTGATACCGTTGTTCATCTTGGAAAGGGTACCGTAAGCGGCCTTGAGGGTGAAGACCTCCCTCCACTGCAGCCTCTTCATAAGAGGAATCTTGCCCAGGAAGAAGCCCCTGAAATTATGCTCGTAGAAGAAGGTGGTCCAGGTATCTGAAGCAAACTCGTAGAAGTCCATGCAGGCAAAGGAACTCTTGTCCAGGAAATAGGTGCCGTTACCTTCGTGGAGCTTGAGAAGAGGATAAGAAACTTTGCCGATAATCTTTCCGCCGGTAAGATGGAACGTGGAGGTTCCGAAAGGTGGGAGAGGCAGGGTGTAATCCACTGCGGACTCAACCCTGAAATAACCGTAGTCATTGTCTGCCAGGCCCTTTATTCCGCCGATGAGGTCTATGGTCACGACAGGATAATGAGTAAGGACATATATCTTGTCGAACGTGCCCCTGGTCACGGTCTCGTCCCAGGAAAAGCGGGCGGAATAATGTATCTGGTTGGAGGCTACGCTGGTCACGTGCACGCTGTCCGGAGTGAACATCGGAACGTAGCGGTTGGAGTAGATGCGCCTTCCTTCCAGCGCTATGCTGTTGTTGAAGCCCTCGTTCCATTCGTGTACATAGCCAAGCATATATTCGTTCACAGGGCTGATCCTCTCGCTGTTTCCCTTGTTGAGGAGGGAGGACATGATGTTGGCCTCGGTAAGGGCGTCCGTGCCCCTTCCCATCTGCACCATATCTCGGCTTACGCTGGCGATTACCTTGCGGGTCGGCATATTGCTGAACATATATTCTCCGGTCAGCCTTCCCTTGAATTTCCTGTCTTTTGTTCCGTATGCAATGTGTCCGGAAATCCTGAGTTTTTTGCTGAAGTCCTCGGTGGTCTTGCCCCCGAACTGGAATCTGGCTCCTTCAAGATTGTTGAAACTGAACATCTTGTAGTACGGACCCACGCCAAAGTACTTGAAGTCGTAATATCCGTTTATGAAGGTGTTCACTATAGTGTAGATATTGCGGTACAGAGGGACGTTCTTTATGGAATCCACCATCTTGTAGATGTTGTTCTCCTTTTCGCTGAGAGCGAAAGGACGGTTCTGCTCCCAATATGCCTCGTCGTTGACAAGAGGGTTCGGGCTCATTGTCACGCTGCTCATTAGGCGGGATACGCTGTCGGGCATAGGGATGTCGAACCTCGGGTCGAGATAGTCGCACTGCCTCCTTCCGAGGAAAGACATCAGCTTGGAGGAATCCCTCATCGTGACGGAGAAATCAGCATACAGCTTGTCCTGCTTGAAGAACCAGAGCGAGTCCCTTCCCTGATAAGAACCCTTTCCTCCGACAAGCTGGTATTCGGAATCCATGACAAGGTCTCTGATCCAGTTCACATTGGATCCTTTCTTGAGCTTGACGTGGATCTCCCTTACGGCCCAGTCCTGGGCGTCCACCCTCATCTCTCCGTCGAAGGTCGGCGACGAGACCATTTTTGCCGGATGGAAACGGATATGGTAGGTCTTCCTTCCGTCTATGTTGAGGCTGTCTATCAGATAGTAGTCGTAGTACACGTTCGGTCCCTTGACAGGGGAAGGAATCTGCACGTTGAACAGGTCTATGAAATCATCGTAGAAGTTGGTCCTGACGTGCATATTGCCTGTGAACTGGGCGAACGTGGCCTCGTCCTTTACTCCCGATATGCGGCTTGCCTGTATGATTTCCTTTGAGGAGGCCGGGTCTTTCTGCTTGTAGAACATCGAGTTGTTCTCGGATATCATTATCGGCAGATAAGGCTGACCGGAAACTACGGAAGTATCCATATAGTCGAACACGAACCCGAAGTTTTTCCTCAGAAGCTTGTTCTTTATCTGGGTGTCCGCGTTGACAAGGTCCAGTTCCATCTTGGTGTAAAGGCGGCACTGGTAGCGGTCTCTCTCTTCCGGATTGTTGTATGCCTTGGCTTTCTCTATGTTGGAAAGAATCCAGCGGATATAGCGGTAATCCGGCTTGACCACAATCTGGTTCAGGAGATTCTCCTCAATCTTCAGGGCAATGTCCATCTGGTTGAAAGCCCCTTTCTTTATCTGCTTCTCGACAGGGATGTAGCTCAGCATCTCGAATCTGAGCAAGTCAACTGTCAGGTCTCTGGTCTCCAGCGTATAATATCCGTCAAGGTCTGTGGAAACGCCAATGGTCGTGCCCTTGAAATAGACGTTGGCAAAAGGCAGTCCCTCTCCCGTATCCGCATCGGTGACCCGTCCCTTTACCCTAGTGCTCTGGGCATCGGTGACGGAAGGCAGAAGCAGGACAGCCGCCAGCAAAAATGCCGGCAGAAATTTCATAAGTCCCCGTTTGCTCCAAGTGCACATTCCGTCAAAAGTCTAATAGAAGAGGTCGTCGAGAATAATTCCGTTGAATTCCTTGTCTAGGGTGTTCCAGGTTGTGGTGTTCCCGTTCTTCTCGGTAAGGGTGAATACGCAGAGGCTGAGATCCTTCTTGCTGTAGGAAGCGGTAAGGTGGTTCCATCTTCCCTTGGCGTGCTTGGCCACGTTCATCTCGAAGACATAGTACTTGTCGCTGACAGTCATCTTGATGTCTGACTTGTTGAGCTGTGCGGCCTTTTCCAGTTCTCCCTTGATGCAGTATATCAGGGTGCCCCTCAGGATCTTCATGTTGTGGTCTGTCTTGGTGTTGAAGACGCTGCGGGTCCCGCCGGATATCATCGTGACCTTGTCCCCGTTTATGATAAGCTGGTTTTCCTTGTCCTTGTGCTTTACCCTGTCGTGGGTAAGCTGCATGGACAGTTTCTCGGAAGACCTTATGAAGTACATCTTGCCCTTGCTCTCCACATTCTTTTTCATTCCCTTCATGGTCTTTACCTGAGTGCAGCTGGAGGTTATGGTCTTGTATGTCTCGTTCTTTTTCTGGATGTCTGCCAGAACTTTTTCCTTACTCTGCGACAGAGCGGCGGCGCTCGTCAGAACGCAGCAGGAAAGAATGGCGATGAAAACTTTTCTCATAACGGTGCAAATTTACTCCAAAAAAGGTACCACCGGCTCTTTTCCCAAAATTTCCGAGCAGGTGAGGAGAGAAGTGAGGGATACTCCCAGAATTCCGTGAAGGTTGAGGTTCTGCCCAGTGAAGTACAGGTTGGCAAACGGGGTCTTTGGCGTCAACAGGGTCTGGGTGAGGTTGTTGCAGTCTTTCCTTATGCCGTATGCGGTGCCCCGGACAGCCCCCGTGTAGTCTCTGTAAGTGAGTGGAGTGGAGGTGTAGTAAGCCTGTATGGATTCTTTCAGGTTCGGGAAGATTTCTTCCGCCATCCTTATGCATTCCTCAGCCTTTTCTGCCTTGAAGGCCAGATATTCTTCTCCGCGACGGAGTGGCACCGTGTCTTTCCAAGGCTCGACTTCCGAAAAGTCCATCGGAGTCAGGATGTCCATCTGGGAGGCGAAGGCTCCGCTTTGGGGAACCTGCTGGCTTATGAGGACTCCCCTTACTTTGCTTCCCGTCAGGTCCCATACGGATTCCAGATCCGGGGAGTAGCAGTATATGTTGCGGTTAAGATACGGGATTCTTCCCTCCTTGAGCTTGATGTTCACGGTGAAGAAGCCGCAGGTCTGTTCCAGGCGGTTTATCCTGCGCCGGAATACCGGCCTTATGTTCGGGCTTTCTTTCAGGAGGTCCAGTGTCAGCTGCGGGCTGAGGTCGGAGACAAAAAGGTCTGCTGACAATGATTCCGTGGATCCCTTGTGCAGTATTTTGGCTCCGGTGATATTGCCGTCCTTTTCCTCAAGGGAAGTTACTGTGGCGTTTGTCAGGACGGTTCCGCCCATCTTCCTTATGCCTTCCGCAAGGGTGTCGGCGATAAGGGAGCCTCTTCCCTTAAGCCTCCAGGCACTCTGGATGAAGGAACTGTTGATCTGTGCGAAGGTGTAAAGCGGTAGTGTGCTTTTTCTCAGTTCCAGTTTCAGGGAGGCTCCGCTCAGGATGTTCCTCAGAAGCGGATTGCCGATATTCTGGCAGAGATATGCGTAAGCGCTTTTTTCAAACAGTTCGTTAAGCGAGTCAAACCCGCCGGATTCCCTGAATATAGGCTCGGCGATACCTTTCCCTACCTTCTCCAGGAAGGAGACATAGTTTTCCAGTTCAGCACCGCATTTAGGAAAAATCGCCGAGAGAGACCCTGCAAACCGGCTGTAGCCGTTTGCCAGCAGATAACTCCTGTCCTTGAATATCACCTGGTCGAATCCATCTTCGTCCAGCCGGTGCCAAGGGAGGTCCATAAGGCCGAAGTGACTGAAGATCCTTTCCAGGATCTGGCCTTTGCCCAGCGCTCCGACATAGTGGAATCCGGTGTCGTACTCGTCGCTTCCCCTGCGGAAACTCTGGAGGCATCCTCCCAGGGCGGCGTTCTTTTCCAGAACGCACACGTTCATACCGCTCTTGGCGAGTATGAAGGCGCATTCCAGACCTCCCAGTCCGCTGCCTAGTATGATTGCGTCGTATTTCATCTATGTCTGTAAGCCTCCCACTTGTAGAACAGGTAAGGCTGCAGGGTGAAAGTAATCACGATAGTGGAGATCATTCCCGCCAGGGTGGAAAGGCCGATGGAGGAAATGGCCGGATGGACGGCGAACAGCAGGCTGCTTATCGCCAGAATCAGCATCACGGCGGAGAAGAAAATGGCGCTGCGGTGATATCTGAGGAGTTCTTCCCTTTCCTTGCCCTTGATCAGGCCGTCCATCACGAAGATACTGTAGTCCACTCCCATTCCGAAGATGAAGGTGGAGATTACCATATTGATCAGGTTGAACTCTATGTTGAACAGCCTCATGAAGCCGAGCACCATGAACCAGCTCATGAACATCGGCAGGAAGGCTATCAGGGCGTGTACAATGTTCTTGAAGGCAAGCAGAAGGATCACAAGCACGAACAGCGAGGAAATCAGCAGCACGGTGTTGAAATCGTGCTCCATAATCTCGAGCATATTTGTGGTGTAGAACAGAGGGTCTATCACGACAACTCCGCCGGAAAGTTCTTTGTCCCTGTCCTGTCCTCCCTCCGCCAGGATTTCGGAGGCTCTCCACAGGCTGTCCTTGTCCTTTGCCTTAATGGTGGTGAGCACCAGATAGGTTCCGTCCTCGTTCTTCTCTATGAAATTACCCATGATCTCGTTAGGGATCTTTCCTTCCGAGAATACGTCCACAGGAGAATAATCCTTGTCCAAAGCCTCGTAGAAAGGCTCGAACATTTCCGCCTCAAAGCCGTTGCGCCCGGCTGCCGCCGCAGTCATTTTCTTGACCTGGTCCTTTTTCTGCGGAGTGAAATATGCGTTCCACAGGTCAATTCTCTCCGTCTGTTCGGTGGACGGGAGAAGAAGGTTGGAGACGGTATTGTAGGAAGAGATGACACCCTTGTCCTGGAGTATCTGGCACTCCTTTGCCAGAACCTTGTTCAGGGCCAAGGCGCTGTCCAGGTCTTTGGAGCGGACCGCGATGTGCTTTATCTGAAGGCCGCTTTCGAGTTTACTGTCATAAATCTGCTCCGCAGTTATGAGTTTAGGGTCGTTATAGGCAAGGTGGAAAAGGTCTGTGTCGAAGTTGGCCCGTCCTCTCGTGAAGATGATGCTGAGGACAAACAGGACGACAACCAGAATAATAACCCATCCGCTCTTGTGGTAAGGGCGGGTTGTAATTTTCTCGATGGCTTCAAACGCCTTGTCGTTTTTCTTACCCGTGGAGTTCCTGAAGAATTGCGGAAGAAAGAATATGGCCGCAAGGGTTGTTCCCACCATAACCAGAGAGGCCATGAGGCCGAAATCGCTGAGGAGGGAAGACTTGGTGAATATCAGTCCCAGGAGGGAGCCTACGGTGGTGATGCATCCCAGAGCCACCGGCTTTGCCTGGTCCCTTATGACTTGTTCTACTGAAGCGATGTACTTGTGGTGGGTTATTATGTGGATGCAGTAGCTGAGGGCCACTCCAATCACGATACACCCTATGCCCAGGGCTATGAAGGACATCTGTCCCTGGATGAGATAGACGGCTGCTATGGCGGCCACAACTCCCCAGACAAGAGGCATCAGCATATACAGCAGCGTGTCCTTTGTCCGGAAGCAGTATCCGATTATCAGTATGATGATTATAAGGGCGATGCTGACGGTCAGCACCAGGTCTTTCTTGATGCGCCTTGCCGTGTAGACGCTTTTTGTGGATTTGCCGCAGATGAGAACCTCCACTTGCGGGCAAACCTTGTAGAGTTCTTCCGCCTCGTCCTCGATCAGGCTTATAAGATGGGAGCCGGACTTGCTGTCCATAGCCCGGAATGCCGGAGAGACATAAGCCAGGGCCACGGTGCTGTCCGAACTCATCAGGTGGAAATCGGTGAGGGTAAGCTTTCCCTTTTCCTTGTGGGCGGAGCCGTCCGATAGGTCTCCCCCTGCGGAGGCGAGGTTTTTCATCGCAAGGCTCCTGAATGCCAGGGGGTCTTTGCAGATGATGTCGTACCACATTCCGGAAGCGTCTTCTTCAAGAAGTTCCGCATTTGCCTGCATAAGGGAATCCAGGCTCTTGGCGTTCAGCAGGTTGTCCAGAGAAGGATAGAACGTGCTGTCCAGGAAGCAGGGAGCGTTGTCCAGGATCAGGAAGGCTCCGTCCTCCAGAAGAGACGGGTCTATCCTGTTGAAGATGTCTTCCATGTAGCCGTCCTTGTCGTGAGCCTTAATGGAATCGCAGAGTCTGTCGGAAGCGGAAACCAGCGTGTCCACCATATCCTGGGGGCTCATTGTGCTGTCCGTTATCCTGAGTTCCACGAAAATCTTGTCCTTGACTCTCAGCCTGTCAAAGACATAGCGCACGCCGCTGTTTTCTTCCGTTGCCGGGAGGAGCTTGGTAATATCCTCCTCATAGTACATCCTGCCGGCCAGGAAAGCCAGCAAGATGAAACTGCCCAGGAGGGTTATGTAGAATACCGCGCGCCTCTTCCTGAAAAAGCGGTAGACGGCCAGGGCCAGACGGGTCATTTATTTTGCGCTGATTCTCTCGAAGAGGAAGTCGTAGAGTTGGCTGAAGGTTGTTGTCTTCATCAGGTCTGTGCCCTTGATCTTGATGTCGAAGGTTTCTTCTATCAAAGCCACAAGGTCTACCAGTGAAAGGCTGTCAAGATCCAGGGTTTTCTTGATGTCTGCGTCCGGAGTGATGTCCTCCTTCTCTACCTCGAATTCATCTGCCAGAATATCTATGGTCTTGGCAATCAGTTCTTCTTTTGTCATATTGCAATAATAGTTTGTTTATCAAAGGTTTTTGACCACAAGTGTGGAGTTGGTCCCGCCGAATCCGAAGGAGTTGGAAAGGAAGGTGTCAAATTTCCTCTCGATTCTCTTTGCAGGAATGTTCAGCTTTGCGGAGTCCTCGTCCGGCTCCTCGAAGTTTACGTTTGCCCCGATGAAACCGTTTTTCATCATCAGGATGGAGTAAATCACCTCGCTTGCCCCGGCCATCCACATCTCGTGTCCGGTCTGGGACTTGGTGCTGGTAACAGGCGGCATGACGTCTCCAAATACCTGGTAGATAGCCTTGGCCTCGTTCTGGTCTCCGACCATTGTGCTTGTGGCGTGGGCGTTGATGTAGCCGATTTCAGCGGGAGTGAGTCCCGAATGTGCCAGAGCCATCCTGAGGCTTCTGGCCGGACCGTCCACGTTTGGAACTGAGATATGGTCTCCATTGGAAGAGAAGCCGTATCCAAGTACCTCGGCGATGATAGGGGCGCCTCTCTTCACGGCACTCTCGTAGTCTTCCAGGATGACTGTGGCCGCACCGCCTGAAGGAACGAGTCCATCCCTGTGGCGGTCGAAAGGACGGGATGCCTTTTCCGGCTCGCTCTCCCTCTTGGAGAATGCGCCGATGCCGTCGAAGCTGCATACTGAGAACGGGTTCACTTCCTGAGCTCCGCCGCAGATTACCATATCCTGCAGTCCGTTCTGGATAAGCATGCTTCCCCATCCTATGGAGTGGCTTCCGCTGGCGCAGGCTCCGCTGACGGTAAGGTTTATTCCCTTGAGCTTGAATATGCAGGAAAGGTTCATCGTGACCGTGGAGTTCATGCTCTTGAAGATGCCTCCGCTTCCAATCAGAGAAGTGTCTCCCTTCTCTCTCATGGCATCCACGCTTGCAACGACAGGGTCGGCGCTGGAGTCGTTTCCGTAAAGAAGACCCACCTCGTGGCTGTCCAGATAATCCTGGTCTATCTTCGCGTCCCTGAGGGCATCCGCAGTTGCGCAATAGGCGTACAGTGCCTGTTCCGGCATATACACCCTCTGGTTTCTGCTGAGGATACCTTTCAGGTTAGGGATTTCTATGTGTCCGGTAAGCGCGGACAGGAATCCCAGCTGCTTTCTTGCGGGGTCGAAGACTATTCCGCTCTTTCCGTTATAAAGGGAATCCCTGACCTCGTCCAAAGTCTTTCCGAGGCAGGAATAAATTCCCATTCCTGTTATGACAACTCTTCTTTTCATATCTTGAACAAAGACCATAGCCGGTCTTCCAGTTTTTCGCTCTCATGCCTTAAAGAGTGCAAGATAGCAATTTTTGATTTTTTATAAAATCCCAGAAGCCTCAAATCCTCCCTGACAGAAGCCCACCATTCCGTGTAGTACCAGCAGAACAAAGCCAGAGGAGGCATCAGAAGAAGGTACAGGACAGCCATATAGATGGTAAGCAGCCACCATACCAGGACAAAGGAGACCACTGCGAAAAACGGTATGGCAATCACCGCGTTAACTGCAAGCAGGAACGAGGACGACAGCATTTTGTCCCCAGTCCTTTTTGTCAGCCGTTTTGGAATGTGGTAAAGAAGGAAATTAGGCCATAGCGAGAATATCCAAAGAGGAAACAGGATTGCCAGCCCTGCAATCTTCAATATCGTTGAACTCCAAGATACTTTTTTGCTCAGCGATTTGAACTGCAGACCAGTTTCCTCAAGCCCTTTCCTCAATTCTTCAGTCTGGCTGTAAACAGACTCCCGCGTCCCGTCTTCCAACGCCCCCAGTGCTGCAACGAACTCCTTTTCCGCCTTGAGCTTTTCCGGAAGGGTTCCGTATGGTTCCTTGCGCATGAAAGCAAAGGACTTTCCATAGTTTGTCCTGAGGAAATCTATGGCCGGGTAGTTGTCCAGGTCCTGTATGTTCAGCATCATGGATGAGATGGCCTCGCGCACAACCTGGTTGACTTCCCTCATGGCTGTCCTCGGCTTTTCCTGATAGAGCCCGTAGTAAGGCTTCAGAGATACCGGATCTGAAAACATCACGCACATTTCCCTTCTCATCCCGAAATAGTCAGAGTAATGGTTGGCCACAGGAAGTATGAAAATCTCCTTTTCGAATCCGGTTTGTTCCGCAGCCTTGAATGCCATTGTGGTGTATCCCATGGTAAAGTGCCCTAGGAACCTTTTATCCTGATGGCCCGCCTCCGGGAAAATCATCACGCTCTGCCCGTGCTTCAGAAGGTGGTAGCTTTCGTCAAAGGATGCGCTGTTCTTTCCGACATCCTCCATTCCCTCGTGCTCCATCCTGAATGCCGGCATCAGGCCGAGGAATCTCAGATATTTTTCCAGTATCCTGTTGACAGCAAAGATATCCGCCCTTGCCCAGAAGAAAGGTCTTCTTCCCGGCCCCTTGTAAGCCAGCATCACCGCAATCGCGTCTACCAGGCAGTTCTGGTGGTTTGACGCTATTACCTGCGGATTGCCCTCCGGAAGGATCTTTTCGTCTCCTATATTGTAAACTTTCCTGTAGAGGAAATGGTTGAAGAGAAGGCGTATGAACTCCTTGAAGCCCATATAGTAAAGCCCGCCCTTGAATGTTTTCCGCATTTCCATCAGCCGATGATTCTATTCCTGGTTAATCCAGTCCTCAATGTCAAACGGAGTCTTGTCGCCGAGGAAAAGGTTCAGCACACGGTTGGCGATTTCGTGGCCCGCACCGCTGTTGGCAAAATATACCAGAGTCTTCTTCTGTGCCGGCAGTATTATGAACAGCGCCTTGGTGTTGCCGTTGTCTCCCCAGTGCCAGAGAACCCTGCCGTAATGAGGGTTTTCCTCAATGCCGATTCCAAGGCCCCAGAAGATGGTCTGCTTCTCGTCGATTGGCCTGACCTTAGGAGGGAACTGTGTGGCGGGCCCGCTGCAAGGGGTTATCATAAGCGCGTGGGTCTGAGGTTTCAGACCGGTACCGTTCATTATCGCCTTAAGGAAATTGGTATAGTCTATGGCGTTTGTCCTGAGGGTGTAGGCAACGTTCTGCCGTGGGAACTGCCTTACGCCCTGGCTGTCTCCGTTGCGCCTTACTGATGCGGTTGTGATGCCCTCGAATTCAGGAATCCACTCGTATGAAGAAAGCGGCATGTCCAGCGGTTCAAACACATATTCCTTTGCAATGGACTGGATGTCCTTTCCCTTGATGGCCTCCACGGCTCTCTGCAGGAAGGCATATCCTTCTCCGGAATATCCGAATATGGAATCAACCGGGAAAGTGAACTTTATCGGAGCTGTAGGCCAGGCGTCGGAAGACGGGCTTGCGGCCCAGTCGTCAATGCCGCTGCGGTGCATAAGTATCAGCCTTGCGGTCAGCTTCTTTGCCATATCCTTGTCCACGAAGCGGTCAATGTCTGTATATACGTGGAGCGGACAGTCTATGTCTATCTCCCCCTTGTCGTACATCTTGAGTACAATGTATGCGAACACCACTTTGCTCAGCGATGCGGCCTGGAAGACGGCCTCCTTCTCATAATCAGCCTTGCCCGTCTCTTTGTAGCTGAACTTGAGCTTGTTCCACTCTTCCTCTCCCACGGCTGCCGAGTCAATTTCCACCGGCTTTTCTGAAGACCAAGGAGTCACTCCAACCTGGCAGTATACGCTGTCGCCCGGTTCTGTGTACTTTACCTGGATCATCGGGATATTGTGTTCCCGGATCATTGTCAGGAGAGAATCCTCGAATTCCGTCTGTCGCTCTGCCAGACCTTTGGCCTTATCATTGTTGCAGGCTGAAAAGCTCATAACCAAAGCAAGGAGCACGGCGGCTCCTGATAATAGATTGCTGAATTTTTTCATATCGATGGATACTTTGCACCAAAACACAAATTTAGTCAAATTGAGCAAGAATTGCTATCTTTGACCAAGTCAATAATTATCGCGATGAAAAAGATATTCATTACTCTTGCGCTCCTTCTTGTCTGCGGCAGCGCTTTCTCACAGTTCAAGGGAAAATACATGTGGATGACCGGAGACCTCGTTTTTGTTATGAACGGCACGGAAGACAACCTGACATTTATGGGCGGTTCCTGCCACGAGGGAGGTTACCGTTTTGGCCTCAAGCCAACGGAAACGGCCGGGATATACACCCTTACAAGCCTTGACGAAGACAGCGACTATGCGGCTGTCGGCAGGGCCGGGGATATTGTAAAATATATCCATGACCAAAAGAATGCATGGCATTTCCTGGAGGTTATCCACAATGGCCTGGTTTCGGAGATAGTGTTCCGCTATCAAGACGATGAAAACCTGTACGATAATATCATCGTTGACCAGATGATTCAGATGAACGGGGAATATGTAGACGAGAAAGGGCAAAAGTATCTTTTTGACTATAGCGACTGTATTCTCGGAAGCCTTGTTCCGCAGAAGACAAAGTTCAAATTCGGAGAAGAATACGAGACACCTTCCAATATCATAGTCGTTGGAAAGAACAGTTTCTTCTACGATATAACTCTCAATGGAATGGACCTGTACAATGCCACTTATGACGAGGGTTCAGATTACTGGAGCAAGGGTTCTCTCTATGCCCGCCTCAAATTCATAGACAAGGGAGAGGGACGATTCCCTTGGACAAACATGATGATGATTAACAGGTCTATGGTAAGGGGTTTCGACAAGAAGACCCTGCGCATAATGCGTAACGAGATACTTGCCCGCCACGGCTATAATTTCACATCTGCGGACCTGAAGGAGTACTTCTCTTCCAAGGACTGGTACAAGCCAGTTGAAGACAACAGCACCATTAAACTTTCCCTTGGAGAGCAGGCTGCAGTTGATATCATAAAGAGTGAAGAGAACACTTCGGACGAGGACCGCTACTGAAAAGAATAGTTGCAGAATTGAAACTATTTCATATCTTTGCAGTCCCAATCGGGGAAACGGGAGATTCGTCTAACGGTTAGGACAAGGGATTCTCATTCCCTAAATAGGAGTTCGATTCTCCTATCTCCTACAAAAAAGAACAGGTTGATGCCTGTTCTTTTTTTGTTTCTGTAATGTCTGGCGTCAGTTGCCTTTGGCCTCGTCGAAGGCTTTGCGCAGGACATCGAGGATAGCCCCTAATGTTTCCTTGTGGTCCGGTTCGGCACCAATTCCGGAAGAGTAGATTTCATTGTCGCCGAAAATCATCGTGAGGGTCCAGCTCCACTCGTTGACGTCAAGCGGCAAATCAAACGGTTCGTATGATTTTGCAATGTCGTAAAGCTGGCCTTCCTTTATCATGTTGTAAACTTTGTCGAAAACGGAATTGTCAACTACGGCTTCGTCTTCAAAGTTGTAGGTTATTACCGCCTTTCCTTCGTCGTTCTTTGAAAGGGTTACCCTGAAGGAATTGGAATACACATCCTTGGAGAAATACTTGAAACAAGTAAGTTCTCCTTCCGGTAATATGTTGTGAACCATACTGAGATAACTGGCAGCCGCGTCGTGGACTTTGAGGGCCCTGGCTTTCAGCGCATCGGCCTGTTTGAAACATTCCTCGGCCTTATCCTTATCGGTGAAATATCTCTCCAGTTTCCTGGCCTGCTTCTCGGGATCCGTTTCATTCTTTATGATATCGCTGCGGGTCCGGACAATTTCATCCAGCCGGGCGGCTTCCTTTTCAGTTTGGTCCACTACGAACTGGAGGTCCGTCTTGTTAAACAGTTTCATCTTATCCATGAAACTGGAAACCCATCCGTCGCTCTTGATCCAGATCATATCACTTTCTATGGTTCCTTTCTGGTTGATCAGTTCTACAATTTCCCTTTTCTGGCCCATAAGGGAAACTCCCAGCAGTGTTGCCATTGCCATAATTATCAGCTTTTTCATACTTGAATGTGTTTTTGTCTAGAACAAAGTTAAAACTTTTCCTAAAACAAATGCCACTACCCAGGCGAGGATGAGAGTGTAGCAGACTGTGAACAGAGCCCATTTCCAGCTGCCCGTCTCTGTCTTTATGGCTCCGATTGTCGCTACGCAAGGGAAGTAGATAAGTGTAAATGCCATGAAAGCCAAGGCTATGGCCGGAGTCAGGACGCTGCCAATCACAAGTTGTCCGTCTACGGTGTAGAGCATATTCATTGTGCTGACAACAATCTCCTTGGCAGCCATTCCGCTGAGGAGAGAAACGCTCTCCTGCCAGTGGAAGCCCAGTGGGGCGAGAACCGGACTGATGAAGTTCCCGATCGCGGCAAGATATGAATGCTCGAGTCTTGCGGCAGGGTCCGGGTCTCCTGTCGGGAAGTAGCTCAGCGCCCACACTATAAGGGTTCCTATGAGAATGATTGTAGCAATTTTGTGCAGGTACTGCTTACCCTTGTCCCATGTATCGCGGAGAAGGGACTTGAGGGTTGGAACCCTGTAAGGGGGAAGTTCCATCACGAACGGGGTCTCGTCGCTGTTGAAGAGGAACTTGCCGAACAGTTTTGCCATAAGGGCGGCCAGAAGCACTCCTCCGAGGTATATGCAGAAGATGACAAGTCCCGCGCTCTTTGGGAAGAAGACTCCCGCCAGAAGAAGGTAGATCGGAAGTCTGGCGTTGCAGCTCATAAGCGGGTTGATGAGGATGGTGATCATCCTGGCGTTCCTGTTCTCTATTGTCCTTGTGGCCATAACCGCAGGAACGTTGCAGCCGAAGCCCATCATCAGAGGAATGAAACTTCTTCCGTGAAGCCCCACAAGGTGCATCAGCTTATCCATTATGAATGCGGCCCTTGCCATGTAGCCGCTGGCCTCAAGCAGGGAGATGAAAAAGAAGAGGATCAGGATGTTCGGAAGGAATACCAGCACTCCGCCCACTCCGGTTATTATGCCGTCTACAATCAGAGCCTTGAACCATCCTTCACTCATCGCCGAGCCGACTTTATCTCCAAGCCAGCCGACTCCCGCGTCTATCCAGTCCATAGGATACTGCCCGATTGTGAAGGTGGCCTGGAAGATCAGGTACAGCGCAATCAGGAAGATAGGGAAGCCCCACCAGCGGTGGGTTACGATGTTGTCTATCCTTTCCGTGCCGGTCTTGCCCGGTTTCCTTTCTCCTCTGCGATAAGTTTCCCTGAGGGCTCCGTCTATGAAACCGTACTTGGCATCCATAATGGCGTTTTCCGGAGAGTCGTGCAGTTCCCTTTCGATGGCTGCGGATTCCTCGTCGCGGACCCTGAGAATGTCCTCCTTGTTGGAGAAACCGTCCAGAACCTTTTCTATCTCCTTGTCGTGCTGTAGGATACGGATTGCTATATATCGTGGAGTATACTCATCCATGGCGTTTGGATTCTTGTATATCTCCTCTCTGATTCTGTCAATGCTTCTTTCTATGACCGGGCCGTGGTTGATGTGGATGTGCTTGAGGATGCCGGCAACATTTTCTGTATTTTCCTTCTGGTCTTTCCTTGAACCTTTCTTTCCGTTAGGGTAGCGGCCGGAGGCATCTGTCGCCGAAACAAAGTCTCCTTCCTCATAGACGTCTATTATTGCGTTGAACAGCTCGGCGATGCCGCGGTTTCTGACAGACACCGTGGGAATCATAGGCACACCGAGCAGTTTCTGCAGTTCCCTGTAATCCAGAGTGTCTCCACGCTCCTCCAGTTCGTCGTACATGTTAAGGGCAATGACCATCCTCAGGTTCATGTCTATGAGCTGGGTGGTAAGGAAGAGGTTCCTTTCCAGGTTGGAAGTATCCACCACATTGATGATTACATCCGGCTTGTCGTGTACAATGGAGTGGCGTACATATTTTTCCTCAGGGCTGTATGCGGATATTGAATAGGTGCCCGGAAGGTCTATCAGAGTGAAGCGGTAGCCTCTGTAGTACATCTTGCCCTTTACGGCATCCACAGTAACCCCGCTGTAGTTTCCCACTCTCTGGTGGCTTCCGCTGGCGCGGTTGAACAGGCTGGTCTTGCCGCAGTTAGGGTTGCCCACCAGCGCCACTGTGATTTCCTTGCTCTTTTCCCTTGCTCCGCGATAGAGCGCGTCTTCCTCCTCTGTGGTCTGACTGATGGAGTCCCTGAACTTGCAGCCGCTCTCTGCGCAGCCTATGCAGGCCGGAACAAAATTTCCGGTGCGGGGGTTATGCTCTTTTGCCAGGTGTTCAGCTTCCTCTATGGAGATGACCTCTATCTGGGAGGCTTCGCTGAGCCTCAGAGACACGTGATAGCCAAGTATCTGATACTCCACGGGATCCTGCAGGGGAGCCTTGTGGATAACCTCCACAGTTTTTCCCTGGATGAAGCCCATCTCAATGATCCTCTTGCGGAAACCTCCGTGTCCCTGGATCTTGACGATGACTCCCTTTTCTCCCGTGTTGAGTTCTGAAAGCTTTGCCATTTTCGGCGGCAAAGATAATGCAATTGGAATATGCTGTCCATACCCAGTATTTGGTATTGTGAAGATACAGAATCGCGATGTTTGTATATATTTGCACCGGCAATGGTGTCGCGAACTGCTGTTATATCCGCCTTTCGCGATTAAAAGGGAATATGGTGAGATCCCATAACAGTACCCGCTGCTGTATATCCATCAAGACTGGGCACTCTCTGCCACTGGAATTACCGGGAAGGCGCCCAGAAGGATGAGTCAGAAGACCTGCCATGCCGGTTTAGGATTGTTCTGCGGGACTATGGACCAATCCGTTGAGAGGACAACATAATAAATTTTAATATCAATAAGATGAAAAGAATTGTATTTTTCCCAGTGGTTCTGATTGCGGCAGCCGTTATGGTTTCCTGCAACAAGGACCACACTCCGGACGTTCCTTACCATCAGGTTGTAGCGACTTTTGATGACCTTGAGACAGGAATGTACGCTTCCGATGTTTATGGAGAAAACCTTTATGGCAAGGGTTATTATTGGCTGGACAAGAACACTGGTCTTGGTTCAAAGCCTGTAGACGACCAGTATTATTCAGGCGGTATAGCAGTGAGCAACTTCCCTGCTATTGAACTCAAGAAAGAAGATGCCGCCAATTGGTACAAGAGCCAGCTGGCTGTCAATTTCAAGAACCTGAGAGATTACCCTGGATACAACAACACCGAGCACTGCCTCGTTTCTTTTGGCTGGGCAGACCCTAACGGCTGGAACAACGCCCCTACAATGAACTTCACCGATACCGACACCACCACCAGAGTGATTGAAGGCCTTTATATCACCAACACTTCCTATGCAGTTGCACAGATGACCACTGACCTCGGCAGCGGAGTTCCAATCAAGGACGGCTGGTTCAAGGTAATCTTCATTGGTCTCGATGCAAAGGGCAATCAGACCGGCAAGATCGAGGTATATCTTGCCAACTACAAGGATGGCGGCAAGTATTTGCTTGAGCAGTGGCAGCCAGTGGCCCTGTCAGGCCTTGGAAGGATCCACACCCTTAAGATAGACATGGACGGATCTGACAAGGGAGTTTACGGACTCAATACCCCGGCATACGTTGCAATCGACTGCATCGTTGTAAGGGTAGACAAAGGCACAACCGTTACCCCGAATAAGGCTAACATACTGTAATACAGTTAACGCATAAATGAAATGCCCTGCCAGCAAGTAACTGGCGGGGCATTATTGTACTGCTAGTAGGTCTTTTCGTTTACAGGAATAGGTTCCATTTCCTTGGAGATGGCATCGAGCCACTTCTGCGGATAGCCCGGCTGGTCCGGCATAACGATGTTGTCATCGTTGTAGATGGTCTTGAAGCTTCCGTCAGGATTCTGCTTCTTGATGTTGCCGTCCATATATTTTACCAGGAGGTATTCGTCAAGTTTCTTGAACTTGCGGAACATGCGGTCTGCGAACATGTTTGACCAGTCTGTAAGATAAGCCTTGACCTTCTGCTCGTCCTTGCTTTCGGCAAGGATCCTGGTTGCGTTGGCGTCAATCTCAGGAATGATCTTGAGAGCGCCGTTCTCGTGCTCGTCAATAGCCGCCCTGACCTCAGGAGCGATGTCCATATAGCGGCTGTATGCAAAGTTGGCTATCCGGTTGAAAAGCCAGAAAGCGGAAGAATCCGAATATCTTACCATGCTGCCGTTTCCGACCCTGAAGCACAGAGGAGCTTCCAGTCCGCTGGAATATACTGGGGTGAGGGAACTGGTGGCGGTGTCGTCAACGCCAAACCAGATGATGCCTCCGACAATGTCAGGAAGCCATCCCCTTGCCTGGCCAAGCAGCCAGAATCCTGTCTGCTGTGTGGCGACCGATCTCTCAAACTCGTACTTCTTTCCGTCGGAAATGAAAGACATAGGTCTCCATCTGTAAGGATTCTGGAAAGGACCGGCACCCAGATCGTATCTGAACTCGAAAGGAGTGTTCTCAAAGTGGTCTCTCATGGCGTCAGCGACATCCTTCACTGTAAGAAGGTGAGAAGGCTTGATGTACAAAGGCATCTTGTTGGCCGGATTCTTTCCGGAAGCGTAGTCTACATAGTAGGAAGCGTCCTTGTCGCCGATTTTTCCTCCTCCCAGGATGTTGAAGAAACTCCAGACCCTGGTCTCGCAGCCCCTGAGTGTGCCGAATGAAGCAGGGGCGAAGGCATCGCAGAAGCTGAACTCATTGTCAGGTCCGTCATAATAGCCGTTCTCCTTGGCAAACTTTATGATGTCTTTTGAATAGAGGCAGTTGTCCGGATCGTTGAGAGGGAAGGTGGAAATCCTGGAGCAGTTGGCATGGCCTGAAATGTAGCCGTCAGGAATGCGGACAGCCACCCAATTAGCTCCCTTGTTGAGATTCTTCCCGTCTTTGCCTCTCTTTACGCCCTTGCCCACGATTTCCATAATCCAGGCCTCGTCCTTGTCTGCGATGGAGAAACTTTCGCCCTCGGAGCAGTAGCCGTAGGTCTCCATAAACCAGGCGATAGTCTGGATGGCTTCCCTTGCGGTCTTTGCCCTCTGGAGTGTGAGATAGATAATGGAGCCGTAATCTATGCCTCCGGTAGTGTCCACCAGGGATTCTAGCCCTCCGAATGTGGTTTCCGTGATGATGAGCTGGAACTCGTTCATATTGCCCATCGTCGAATATGTCCTGGATGCCTGCGGTATATCCATAAGATAACGTCCGGAGTCCCATTCGTAGACTTTGATCATAGTTCCCTTCGGCCAAACTCCGCCGTTGTGGTGGTAAAGTTCTCCGTACTGGGTGTGGGAATCTGCCGCGTATGTAACCATAACGCTTCCGTCTTTGGAAGCTCCCTTTGTCACGATGATGTTGGTGCATGCCTCACTGACCTGACTGAAGCCGAAAGTCAGCAGAGCTGCAGCCATAGCGATAACTTTAATTCTGTATCTCATATTTTTCAATAACTTTGCTCGCACAATTTTTGTACAAATACCGTACAACGGAGTAAAGATACTAAAAATCGATATGAAAAAGATTCTCATTCTCTCGGCAATTTTTTTCCTGTGCTTGGGAACTGTAGCTTCCTTTGCCCAAAACAACGAGAAGGCTCCAACCCCTGAGGAGATGGCGCAAAGGGACACCAAGGCCCTGGCAAAGAAACTTAATCTCAACGATTCTCAAGAATTCTACGTAGATTCCATCCTTACGGTAAACTATGTCGGAGTGATGGCCGCGCTGGAGGATTTACAGCATTCAGGAATGCAGGATCCGGAGAATTATCGCAGAGTTAATGAACAATGGCAACAGAAAACCATGAATGCCATGAAGAAAGTTCTGGATGAACAGCAGTACATCATGTATCTTCGCCATATAGGGAAAGGAAAGGACTACAAGAAGGGCAAGGACGGAAAATGGTATCTGAAGTCCGAACTCAAGAAGCAGAATAAGAATTCTCAATAGCAAGCCTCAGCTCCGTGATGGAGTTGATGGTTTTTATCTCCCCGTCTTTTACGAACGCTATGCCTCCGGTTTCCTCGGAGACAACTATTGCCGTGGCGTCTGTCTGTTCCGTAATGCCTACAGCGGCCCTGTGGCGCATACCGTACTGAGGAGGAATATTCTGGTTGTCTGAGATAGGCAGGGTGCACCTGGCGGCAATGATGCGGGTTGTATCCATAACGACAGCCCCGTCATGGAGAGGAGAGTTCTTGAAGAACAGGTTTTCGATAAGGCGGCGGTTTATTACGGCGTCTATCCTGTCTCCGGTTTCTGTCACGCTTTCCAGAGGCGAGCGGTGAGTCATCACTATCAGCGCACCGGTCTGGGTCTCGGACATTTTCCTGACGGCCTGGGTGAGTTCATCCAGGGTTTCCAGCGGGATGTTTTTGCTGTTTGTCCCGAAGAGTGTGCGTGTCAGGAAATTGCTGTTGCGGTGGAAAGAGTTGTTGCCCAGATGGATGAGGAAGCGGCGTATTTCCTGCTGGAAGATAATGATAAGCGCAAGGACTCCGACTCCAAGGACCTGTCCCATAATTGCGCTGAGCAGCTCCATATGGAGCGTCTTTACAACCAGCCAGATAAAATACAGGATAATGATGCCGATGAATATACTCATAGCGGCTGTACCACGTATCAGCTTGTAAATCTGATATATGAGCAGCCCGACAAGTAATATGTCTATGATGTCTATGAGATGTATGTTTATGAAATCCAGCATAATTGCATCCTTTCCGCCGGCAAATGTAATAAAAAAGGGCGGAAACTAAGGGACATAGGCCAATGTCGCGACGCTTATTCTGCAGGAGCGGCTGTTGTGAAGGTGAGTGGCGCAGGCATCCAGAGTCGCTCCGGTAGTCAATACGTCATCCACAATCAGGAAATGGGGGGAACTCTTGTCCCGGGTCAGTTTTTCCAGTCTCCTGCCGTTGACCCGGAAGGCGTTCCGGACATTATCCCAACGCTCTATGCGGTCTTTCCGGGTTTGTGTCTTTGTGAAACTCGTCCTTTGCAGAACCCGTGTCTCAAGCCGGATGGCGCTGTTCTTTTTCCTCAGCGACAGGAGCAGCCCCCTGCATATTTGCTCCGACTGGTTATAACCTCTCCTGCGCTTTTTCCTCGGATGCAGGGGAACAGGAACAATAAAGTCAATATCTTCCTCCGCGATGGCTTCTCCAAGCATTTTCCCCAGCCTTGCCGCAAGGCGGATGTTACCGCCGTATTTTATTGAATACACCAGATTCCGGTATTTGCCTTTGTAGAGAAAAAGGCTTGTTACCTTTTCTATACGGGTTCTTCCCCAGAAAGTCTTGTCTGCCGGAGATTCGCGGGATGTCCAGGTGAAGGACGATGGCAGTTCTGCAAGGCAGAAAGTGCACACTCCGCTTTCGAAAGCATCCAGAAGTCTTCCGCAGCACACGCATTCCCGTTTCAGGAACAGATCCGCAAGGCTCTGAGCCCATAGGCGGAAATCTTTTTTCAGTCTCTCTTTCAGCTTCATTCGGGAAAGTTTGCAAGAAATAAGTAATTTTGCACGCCAAACGGTAAAATTGACTCTTTTGCATGAGTTTTTTTGTTGACACGCATACTCACAGCGAGTTTTCTCCGGACAGCAAGGCCACTGTCAGGGACCTTCTGCTGCGCGCCAGGGATACTGGAGCATGTGGTGTATGCCTTACAGACCATCTGGACCTGGACGCTCCGCGCAACCCGGGACTGTTTGAATTCAACATAGAGACCCAGCAGAAGAAAATATCGGAATGCGCCTCGGAAATATTTCCTGAAGGAGAATGCAGGGTGCTGAAGGGTATAGAGGTAGGCCTCACTCCGGAAAATCTTGAGCATTCAAGGGAATATGTTTCCTCCCATCGTTTTGACCAGATAATCGCCTCCATACATTTTGTGGACGGAGAGGATCCTTATATCGGCAACTATTATCTGGATAAAACATACAGGCAGGCTTATTCCAGAGTATTGCAGCTTGTCTATGAAACAGCAAGGGATTTCGGGGACTTTGATGTCATAGGGCATTTTGACTATGTTGCCCGATATGCTCCGTACGAAGTGAGAGACATCCGCTGGAAAGATTTCCCGGACGAGATGGACGCCATACTGAGACTTCTGGCAGAAAACGGCAAGGCCCTTGAAATCAACACCAAGACTTATGACGTGCACGGGGACCACCTGCAGGTTCTGGACACAGGCATACTCCGCCGCTTCAGGGAACTTGGGGGAGAGTTCTTAACTTTGGGCAGCGATTCTCACGATCCGGACAGACTGTGCGACAAGTTTGAGACTTTCGCCCAGGTTTGTGAGAACTGCGGTTTTCCCCGCTTGACCTATTTTGAGAACCGCAAACCGAGGCTTTATTCTCCGAGGTAAAATAAACAGAGAGCTATGCAAGATACCGCCACATTGGAAAGCAAAATCGGATTCGGCTTCATCCGGGACAGGATAAAGAACCGGTGCTCCACTGTATTCGCATCGCAACGTGCTGAGGAAGAGACAATTTCTTCTGATCCGGAAGAAATCCTCAGAAGGCAGCGTCTTGTGGACGAGATGATACAGATTTCCATAATGGAGAGCAAGTTCCCTCAGGGCGGCTTTACGGACTGCACCGGTTTTCTCCCGGCTCTGAAGAAAGAAAGCAGCGCCATTTCCGTGGAGAATATGAAGAAGCTCTCCGATTTTATGGGGAACCTCAGGGGAGTGACCGCTTTCCTGAATTCCACCAAGGAGGAGAAATACCCGTTCCTTAAGGCTCTGGCCCTTCCCGTCCAGTATTATCCTGCCGTTACCGCAAGGATAGATTCCATTCTGGACAAGAACGGGATGGTCAGGGATACGGCCTCGGCCGAGCTTCACAAGATATCATCTGAACTCCGCCAGGCACAGAGTTCAGTAAGCCGCAGGATAGAGTCCCTGCTGAAAAAGGCCAAGGCGGACAACCTTGCAGACGAGGACGCCACGATTTCCGTGCGCGACGGCAAGATGCTCATTCCGGTAAACGCCACCAGCAAGAGAAGCATTCCGGGCATTGTCCAGGACGCTTCGGCATCCGGAAAGACATTCTTCATCGAGCCTATGGAGGTGGTGGAACTCAACAACCGCATCCGCCGCCTGACTTTTGACCGCCAGAGGGAGATTACCCGCATTCTTCTGGAGTTCACTGATTTCCTCAGGCCATACATTCCTGAACTGATGGACGGGGCAAGGTTCATAGGGGAGGTGGATTTCATCCGCGCCAAGGCGGAGTGTGCGGGGGGAATGAGAGCCGGAATCCCGGTCCTGTCAGAGGACGGGTCGCTGAGGATTTATGAAGGCAGGCATCCGCTTCTGGAGTCCGCCCTGACAAGGGAAGGCAAGAAGATTGTCCCGACAGACCTCACTCTTACAAGAGACAAGCACATACTCGTGATATCCGGCCCGAATGCCGGTGGAAAGTCCGTGGCGCTTAAGACCGTGGGCATACTCCAGTACATGTTCCAGTGGGGAATGCCGACATCCTGCAACCAGAAGAGCGAGTTCCCTGTTTTCGACAACATACTGATAGACATCGGCGACCAGCAGAGCATGGAGAACGACCTGAGTACCTACAGCTCCCATCTGCTGAATATGAGGAATCTGCTCAAGGCCGCCTCTTCCCGGACCCTGGTGCTGATAGACGAGTTCGGTAGCGGAACGGAGCCGGCTGCCGGAGGGGCTATAGCCCAGACCATTCTCGAGGAACTTGAAGAGAGGGGCACATACGGTGTTATAACTACTCATTATACTAACCTGAAAGTTTATGCCGAGGGCAGCAAGGGCGTTATCAACGGAGCCATGCTGTTCGACAGCGTGAACATAGCTCCGCTCTACAAGCTGGAGATAGGAGTTCCGGGTAATTCCTTCGCCTTTGACCTGGCAAGGAAGATGGGGCTTCCGGAGCATATCGTAAAGAAGGCGGAGGAGAAGGCTGGAGAGGATTTCATTGACCTTGAAAAACAGCTCCGCACGATTTCCCGCAACCGCCGCAAACTGGACGAGAAACTGGCCCGCATCAAGAACACAGACAAGACACTGGAGTCTGTCACTGAGAAATACTCCAAGGAACTTTCTGAGATCCGCCAGACCAAGAAGCAGATAATCGAGGAAGCAAAGGAGGAGGCCAAGAGAATCATCGCCGAGGCAAACAGGAAGGTTGAGTCCACCATCAAGAAGATCAAGGAGGCCCAGGCTGAGAAAGAGGCCACGAAGCAGGCCCGCCAGGCTTTAAAGGATGCAGGGCAGAAGATACAGGAGGGAGAGCTCAGCGACCGCGACCGCAAGATCGAGGCGAAGATGAAGTCCCTGCAGGAAAGGAAGGAACGGCAGGCCCAGAGGAAGGCCCGCCGGGAAAACCAGCAGCCTGAAACCAGAAAGGAAGAGCCAAAGAAACTGACTCTTGAGGTTGGGGCAAAGGTCAAGGTCGAGGGTAGCGGCCTGATAGGGGAAGTGTTAAAGATAGAGGGCAAGAATGTTACGATTTCCTTGGGAGATATCACCAGCCGCGTAAAGAAAGACAGCCTGACAGTAATCTCCAACAAGGAATTCCAGAACCAGGGTGGAGCAAAGCCGGTGGCATCGCCGAGAAATTACAGCATAAACATAGACGAGAGCATTTCAAAGCGCAAGCTCTCTTTCAAAGACGAGATAGACATTCGCGGCCAAAGGCTGGATGAGGCTCTTGTGAGCGTTTCCAAATTCATAGACGACGCCACTCTGGTAGGGGCTTCAAAAGTGAGGATATTACACGGAAAAGGAACCGGCGTACTCAAGGAAGAGATACGCAAGTTCCTTAAAACAAATCCTTCCGTGGCAAGCTGTAAAGACGAAGATGTCCGTCTCGGCGGAGCCGGAATAACGGTTGTAAGTCTTAATTGAGTCCGAAATACTTCCTGATCTTTTCCACTGAGTCTGTGAGTTCCCAGCCGAAGAACTGGACCTTGCGGCGGATCTTCTTGCCATCGCGGAGAAGTGTAACTTCCTGAATATAAGGCTTTCTTCCCATGTGACCATATGCGGCGCAAGGGGCGTAGATAGGGTTCTTCAGACCAAACTTCTCTATGATCTTGGCAGGACGCAGGTCGAACAGCTTGCCTACAGCGTCGGCGACCTGGCCGTTAGTCAGAGTCTTGCCGTTTCTCTTTACCTTGCATGTTCCGAAAGTGTTGATGAAGATGCTCAGAGGCCTTGCCACTCCGATGGCGTAGGAAATCTGTATCTGGCACTCGTCGCAGACTCCTGCCGCTACCAGGTTCTTGGCGATGTAGCGGGCTGCATAGGCTGCGCTGCGGTCCACCTTGCTAGGGTCCTTGCCGCTGAGGGCTCCGCCGCCGTGGGCGCCTCTTCCTCCATAAGTGTCGACGATTATCTTCCTACCGGTAAGGCCGGTATCCCCGTGAGGGCCTCCGATGACAAACTTTCCGGTCGGGTTGACATAGAGCTTGTAGCCCTTGCCGAAGAGTTTCCTGATGTTTTCCGGCATCTTTTTCAGCATCCTTGGGATAAGGATTTTCTGAACGTCTTCCCTGATCTTTTTCAGCATCTCGGAATCCTTTGCGAATTCGTCGTGCTGGGTGGAAAGGACAATAGTGTGGACTCTGACAGGCTTGCGGTCATCCGAGTATTCTATGGTGAACTGGCTCTTGGCGTCCGGCCTCAGGTAAGGCATCAGCTTTGTGTTCTTGCGGATATCGGCGAGAGTTATCAGAAGGTTGTGGCTCAGCCAGATAGGCAGAGGCATGAAATCTTCCGTCTCCCTGCAGGCGTAGCCGAACATTATGCCCTGGTCTCCGGCTCCCTGGTCTTCTTCCTTCCTGCGCTCCACTCCTCGGTTGATGTCATCGCTCTGCTCGTGGACGGCGGACAGGATGCCGCAGCTTGAACCGTCGAACTTGTATTCCGCCTTGGTGTAGCCGATGCGGTTGATGACATCCCTGGCGGTTTTCTGTATGTCTACATATGCCTCGCTCTTGACCTCGCCTCCAACCAGCACGAGGCCTGTGCTCACGAATGTCTCGCAAGCCACCTTGCTGTTTTCGTCCTGGGAAAGGAACTCGTCCAGTATAGCGTCTGATATCTGGTCCGCAACCTTGTCAGGATGTCCTTCGGACACTGATTCTGATGTAAATAAATAAGCCATAAATAAAAATCCTCCATTTTTGTGGAGGATAGACTTGACTTGCGCCCTAAATCGGGATGAAGATGCCATCCCGTTCGTTTTAGCATTTTTTAGTGTGGTTGCAAGCAGTCAAATCTATCCACCGTTGTGTAATCGGCGGCAAAAATATCATATTTTTACACACCAAGCAAACAATTTGAAATTTATTTCAAAAAGAAGATTTTTTCCGTGAAAGTTTGTTGGGAATGTCTTTGGCATTTTGTATTTTCGCTCGCGGAAAACAAAAACTACAAAAACCTTATATTTTAATTTTTATGAAAAAAACAATCAAGCTGTTTACCTTGTTGGTTCTGAGCTTGTTCGTAGCATCCAGCGTTTACGCTCAGGTTACGACATCCTCTATGAGCGGCAGGGTAACTGAAAAGGACGGAAGTGCTGTTGCCGGCGCAACTGTGATTGCAACGCACACTCCTTCTGGAACAAAGTACTACTCAACCACCGACAACAACGGTAACTACCGTATTCCTAACATGAGGGTCGGCGGTCCTTACGAAGTTACAGCTACCCTTCTCGGATTTGCAGATGCAAAGACAGACGGTGCTTACCTGAAACTGGGTGAGAATTTCGTCCGCAACATCACAATGGTCGAGGAGGCTGTCGCTTTGGATGCAATCGTTGTAAAAGGCGGTGTAGTCAATCCGATGCTGAACTCAGACAAGGATGGTGCTTCCACCAACATCAGCACCGCCCAGCTCCGTCAGCTCCCATCCATCAGCAGGGGTATCACCGATTTCACCAAGTTGACTCCGCAGGCAAACGGAACTTCCTTCGGCGGCAGGGACAACAGAATGAACACCGTTACCATAGACGGTGCCGCTTTCAACAACAACTTTGGTCTTAGCACCACCCAGATTCTCCCTGGCGGACAGGCACAGCCTATCGCTCTGGATGCAATCGAGGAAATCACCGTAAACCTGGCACCGTTCGACATCCGTCAGAGCCAGTTCACCGGCGCTTCCATCAACGCTGTTACCAAGAGCGGTACAAACAAGTTCACCGGAAGTGTCTATACCTATTTCAGGCCTAAATCCTTCACCGGAGACAAGGTTGGAAACAGCAAGGTTGCAGGTGCCCACGATTCTAAGGCACAGACCTTTGGTTTGACCCTCGGCGGTCCTATCGTCAAGGACAAGCTCTTCTTCTTCATAAGCGGCGAGCTTGAAAAGACCACCAAGCCTTCAGGAGCTTGGGAGCCTGGTACAAGCGGAACTGCAGACAATGCCACAAAGACTTCCAGAACCCTGGTTTCAGATCTTCAGAAGATGCACGACTATCTGCTTTCTACCTATGGATATGAGGCAGGTCCTTACCAGAACTTCCGCAACTTCGAGGAAAAGAACCACAAGATCCTGGCAAGAATTGACTGGAACATAAGCAAGGCCAGCAAGTTCACCCTCCGTTACAACGAGGTTGTAGGAACTTCTGACGCTTTGACCAACTCTACTTCCGCTCCTGGTACAAGAGGATCCGGAAGAAGCTCAGCTCAGTCAGTTGCTTTCCAGAACGCATGGTACGGCTTCGAGAATACAGTTAGAAGTATCACCGCCGAGTTGAACTCCAACTGGGGCAAGATTTCCAACAACTTCCTGGCTTCCTACACCATGATCGAGGACAAGAGAACTTCCGACTCAGACATCTTCCCGTTCGTTGATATCTACAAGGGCGGTGACCAGTACATGTCTTTCGGATACGAGCTCTTCTCCTACAACAACGACGTAAAGAACAATACCCTTACTTTCAAGGATAACCTGACATTCTCCCTCGGCGACCACAATATCACCGTCGGTGCAGGTTACGACCAGCTCTACTTCAAGAACAACTATATGAGAGAGGGTACTTCTTACTATAGGTATGACTACAACAATACCAAGGACCCTGCAACAGGAATCACCTATGCAGACGGTATGGAAGCATTCTACGCAGGCGCTACTCCTACATCCTTCGGTCTGCAGTACGCTTACACCGCAGGCGAGATGCCGGGTGTTGAACTTACTTTCGGAATGGCATCCCTGTATGCACAGGACGAGTGGAAGCCTTCAGACAACTTCAAGCTGACTTATGGTATCAGGGCAGAGCTTCCTCTCTACCTCAACGATCTTGAGACTAATGCAGAGGTTGACGCTTACAAGTTCAACAAGTGGAACAACAAGTGGAACGACCATTATGGAATCGGAAAAGCTGAGAAGAACTACAGCATCGAGAGCGGCAAGTGGCCTAAGAGCAGAGTGACTGTTTCTCCAAGAATCGGCTTCAACTGGGATGTTTTGGGAGACCGCAGCATCCAGGTTCGCGGTGGTACAGGTCTGTTCACCGGATTCCTGCCATTCGTATGGTTCACCAACCAGCCTAACGGTTCTGGTATGATCCAGTCTCCTGAGGTAACAATTACCAACGTCAACACCCTTGCAACTAACGGTATCAAGTTCAATCCTGATTTCCGCAAGGTTATTGACGCACATCCGACTCTTCTGCCAACTACTCCTGGCAAGCTTCCTAACAGCCCTGCCCTTTGCGAGGTTGACAAGAAGTTCCGTATGCCTCAGGTTTGGAGAACCAACCTCGCAGTAGACTTCGAGCTTCCTTACAATATGGTACTGACCCTTGAGGAAATCTACTCAAAGGATATCAATGCCGTTATGCAGAAGAACATCAATATGGAGTATGCTGCAGGCTACTACACAGGATCTGACAACAGGCCTTACTGGACAACCCAGAAGATCAATTCCTCCGTAGGTTCAGCAATGTTGCTGACCAACACCAGCAAGGGCTTCCAGAACTCTCTGACCGCCCAGCTGACAAAGAACGCCAGCAGGGGATTCAGCGGAAGCATCGCCTACACTTACACCATTGCCAAGGACGTTACTTCCAACCCTGGTTCAACCGCAGCTTCTGCATGGAGCTCCAACCCTGTTATCAATTACCTCAACGATCCTGAGCTGAGCTACTCCAACTTTGCAGTTCCTCACAGGGTAGTAGGAAACCTTTCCTACAGGTTCGAGTGGGCTAAGCATTTCGCCACCACCGTATCCCTCCTTTACACAGGAAGCGCACAGGGAAGATGCAACTGGACATATTCCAACGACATGAACAAGGACGGCTACACTGCTGACCTTATGTACATCCCTGGAAATCCTAAGGATATTGAGTTCGTAGACTACACTTACAACTGGAAGGACGGCAACGGCGTTACCCATAAGGTTACAGTTCCAGCTTCATTGGCACAGTCCACTTTCTGGCAGTATGTCAACGATACCAAGTATCTGCGTAAGCACAAGGGACAGTATGCAAAGAGATTCTCTTATGTTGCTCCTTGGCACAACAGATGGGACTTCAAGATCATGCAGGATATCTTCACCAACTTCGGAACCAACCGCAGGTTCACTCTTCAGGCCAGCCTGGATATCGTGAATATCGGCAACCTTCTGAACAAGAAGTGGGGTGCCTACAAGAGCATGACGAACCAGAGCTACGACAATCTTCGTCCTCTGACCTTCGTAAACAACACCGGTGGAGTTCCTAAGTTCAGGCTGAATGCTAGTGCAACCGCCAACGACCCGATGAGCGTAGTAGAGAACTTCTACAGCGCAAACTCCTGGAAGAAGACGGTTTCCACAGGCTCTACCTGGGGAATGATGTTCGGTCTGAGACTTCTCTTCTAAAAGAGAATGGTCTCTGCGACAGAAAGAGGTCGGCCAAATTGGCCGACCTCTTCTTTTATTTCAAGTGTTAACTATTTGCTATTGGTCATTAAGGAGAGCGAACACAATCTCAACCCTAGGATAATCGGCATGCAAAGGACCGTTCAGTTTGCCAACAGAATAAGTGGAGCGGTCAATGGAGAACGTCGTTGTGGAAGAGGAAGAATAATAGTTGCTGGTTGTGGTCTCGGCTACAGCGGAGAACCACATGGCATATTTTTTCCAGTTGGATGCTATTTCAGACCTGTCCTTGTTGCAGAGTTTCTGTATCTGGCTGGAAATGTCTCCCATATAGCAGCTGAGAGACCTGTTCACTTCGCCGGCATAGTTGCTTAAGGAGTAAATGTCTTCCAGTGGCGCATAGAAATAATGGTTGCTCGTATCCTTGTCCTTGTAATTAGGATAAAGGGAATAAGGATAATATTTGTTAAGGTTCTCAACCGTGGAATTGTCTGTTACAAAAGGCAGTTTGAAGGTAGCTTTGCAGATGACAAGCTTTTTGGGATCATACCCGTTCTTAGAAATCCACCTGTCTAAAGTGTCTTTAAGCTGGAGAGGGTCCGTGTATGCTTTCAGTCCGCCGAGGCCTTCTACGGTAATGTATTCCTGTGGCTCCGGATTTTCCAGAGGCTTGGATTCGTAAGTGGAGAAATTCTGGGTATAGGTGTTTTCTCCGACAACCAGCATAATAGTCGTGTCTTTCCTTGCACTTTGCCAAGTGGGCTGGAAGTTGAAAGTCAAATAGATATATGCACTTGACGTATAGAACTCGTTAAGCCTGCCTCCAACGGTGCCCTCGTCGGGAGAATCGCAGGTGAAAAGCAGGGCTTTGAAGCGCTCCATAAAAGCTGACGATGAGTCCAGTTCCCTCTGAGTTGCGCCCAGAAGTTTCTGCCCGAAACTATTCTTCAACCATATTCTCAGAGTGTCTCCTCCGGTATAAATCACTCCGTTGGTGTCAATAGGAGTATGATTGTAGTCAGATTCCCTGAGATCGCAATTATACTTGTATGTAGTGTCTATGACCCTATTCATCTGATAGACATGGAAAGTCTGCGGCAGACCTTCCTGGCTTCCGTCCATAATGCTGGAGGAAGACTTTAGAAGGGTCATATAAATGTTCTTGATTCTGCGGTCTGTCCCATAATCCACGCTCTTGGTGGAGTAGTGGTAGAAGTTGGTGGCGAAGTAATGGGTCGTGAGACCGAACTCGGGGGTGCGGAAAGCGCCAAGTAAAGCGGAGCTGGTACTCAGGCTCTGCATGCTGTCCAGCATCTTCGTCTGAAGAGGAAGACGCAGTGTTGCGGTCTGAAGGTTCAGGGCGTAATCATCAGGTATATTGTTGACTCCTAATGTCTTGTCTACATCTATGCAGGAAGTGGCCGTTAAGGCTAGGGATATCGTAAAGGATAAGGCAACTGCACGAAATCTTGAATGCATTACTCTTTCAAAAATTTTCCGTAAAACTTAATGTATCTGTTTGTGTATGGAGCCGTGCTGCCGTCTGTTATCTCAGCGAAAGAAAGAGCCGGGACTTTTTCCTTGGCGACAAAATCCATAACGTCTTTGGAGACGTTGCGGCTGGCGACAATTACTCCGTCTGCATACTTGACGGCAAGTTTAGCAAGATTTATGCCAGTAGGGGTGTTCAGAATCTCCACGTCAGCCGGTTTGAGGTTGCCGGTCAGGACCTTCTTTGCAAATCCGCCCGAGAAGCGTTCCTTGTTGATTTCATCGTACAGGGAGACGATTACCTTGCAGTCTGTAAATATCGGATCGGCCTTGTAGGCCTTCTTGAGGTACAGAGGAATCAGGTTGGCCATCCAGCCGTTGCAGTGCACTATGGTCGGCTGCCACCTGAGTTTCTTTACGGTTTCCAGCACACCGCGGGCAAAGAGAATGGCCCTCTCGTCGTTGTCGGCAAAGAAAGCGTCCTTTTCATCGCGGAAGACGAACTTCCTTTTGAAATAATCTTCGTTCTCGATGAAATATACCTGCAGACGGGCTTGCGGAATGGATGCCACCTTGATTACAAGAGGCCTGTCCACATCACTGACAACTATATTCATTCCGGACAGGCGGATCACCTCGTGCAGCTGGTTGCGGCGTTCGTTGATGCAGCCGTATTTAGGCATGAACGAGCGTATCTCCATTCCGTTCTCCTGGGAGGCTTGCGGCATAAACCTGCCAGCAATGGCAGTCGGAGACTCCGGAACATACGGAGTTATCTCTGAACTTATGTATAAAATCCTGACAGGCGCTTTCATCCGTAAAATAGTTTATGCAAAGATAACAATTTTTTTTAACTATTGGCCCAATTTTATATCTTTGGCGGTCGTATCCCTATGGACAGGAAGGAAAAGAGAGTTCTTAGAAGGCGCTTTTGGCGCTCATATATATCCTCTGTGATCAGTATCGCGATGGTGCTTTTCATAGCTGGGCTTTTTGCCGTGCTTCTGATCAGCGCCCGCAAGGTTTCCGCCTATTTCAAGGAAAATGTCAAGATTTCCGTGATACTCTCCGAAAGCGTCACACCTTCCCAGGCGGAGCAGTTTGCAGAGAATCTGGCCCAGATGCCGCAGGTGGCCTCTTCCGAGCTTATAACCCAGGAAAGGGGGACAGCGGAAATGAAAGAGTTCCTCGGCGAGGATTTCCTGGATATGTTCGAGTCTAACCCGATACCGGCATCTGTGGAACTGCAGGTCAAGGAGGGCTATTTTGTGACCGACAGCATAGCGCGATTCAGGGAAATGCTGTGTGAAGACCCTATGGTGGACGGAGTGGAATACCAGGAAGGCATCATTTCCACGATTAACCGGAATCTGAGAATCGTGGGCATCTTCTTCGCCTGCTTTGTCGGGCTATTGGCTCTGATATCCATTGTGCTGATAAACAATACTGTAAGGCTGAATATCTTCTCCCGCAGGTTCTCAATCAGGACAATGCAGCTGGTAGGGGCTACAAGGGGCTTCATACAGAGGCCTTTCCTCGGGAACGCGGTCCTTCAGGGAGCGTTGAGCGCATTGATCGCAATAGCCGCCCTTGCTGGCTTTGCGGCAATGGTCAAAAAGAAGATTCCGGAACTCTGGTCTATCATCGGTACGGAAACTTTCCTATATTGCGGCCTCGGACTGCTGGTCCTGGGTATTCTTCTGTGCTTCGTCTGTACTTATGCGATAGTGCGGAAGATGACCTCCATGTCCGTGGACAGGATGTATAATTATTGACAGAAAGAGAAATATGGCAGACAATAACGGCAATTTCGCCCTTCCAAAGAAGAGTCTGATGTGGATAATCATAGGATTCCTGGTAATGGTGCTGGGATATCTCCTGATGATGGGCGGAGCAAGTTCCACCCCTTCTGAATTCTCCCCGGAGATATTCAGTTTCAGGCGTCTTGTACTGGCTCCGATAGTAATCATTGCCGGGGCTGTCGTGATTGTAATTGCCATAATCAAGAGAAAAACTAAAGAATAAGAATATGATTGAGTGGTGGCACGGTCTGATTCTGGGATTGGTTCAGGGAATCGCTGAGTTCCTTCCTATAAGCAGCAGCGGACATCTGACCATTATGCAGGAAACTTTGGGTATCAGCGGAGAGGGCAACCTGGCCTTCGACGTGGCTGTTCACGTGGCTACGGTGCTGAGTACGCTGGTGGTGTTCTGGAAGCCGATCTTCAAGATTGGCAAGGGGTGTTTTGCCAAAGGCATGAACAAGGAGAAGGACTATGTCCTGAAGATACTCGTCTCCATGATCCCTATCCTGTTTGTTGGGTTCCTGCTCAAGGACTGGGTGAGCAGAATCTTTGATACCGAGAGGGTTGCCCGCCATACCGGCAACGGCCTTCTGGTCGTGGGAATTATGCTGATCGTTACGGCAGTCCTGCTTCTGGTATGCGAAATCATATCTGCAGTCAGGGATCTCAAGCACGGCAAGGATGCTGAGGACAAGGCTCAGAAAATAGCCGACAGGATGACAGTTACAGACGAAATGAGCGGACCGGAAAAGCGCAGGATATTCTCCCTCCAGAACGGCATCAACTACTGGCAGGCTTTCCTTGTGGGAGTTGCCCAGAGTTTTGCGGTCCTTCCGGGTCTTTCCCGTTCTGGCGCCACAATAGCCACCGGTCTCATGTCCAAGGTAAAGAAGACGTCCATTGCCCAGTTCGCTTTCCTTATGGTAATCGTTCCAATTTTGGGAGAGGCTTTCCTGGAGATAATCAAGGGTCTCAAGGGAGCGGACATGAGCAATTTCCTGTCAGTTCCGGTTCTCTGCGGATTTGCTGCGGCTTTTATTGCCGGACTGTTCGCCTGCACAACAATGGTTCAGATACTCAAGAAGTTCCGTCTGTGGGGCTTTGCCGTTTACTGCTTCATTGTAGGTGTTCTCTGCATAGTTCTTCCGTACTGCATCGGATAAATGGGCCTGCACTATTTCATAGCCGACACTCATCTGGGGCTTGAATATCAGGACCCAGTTCTAAGGGAAAAACAGTTTGCCTCTTTCCTTGAGGCTTTGCCTGAGGAGACAGGCCAGGTCTTTCTGCTCGGCGATATATTTGATTTCTGGTACGAGTACAAGGATGTTATACCTCGCAAGTTCACCCGCACCCTGGGTGCCCTTGCCCGTCTGGCGGACCGCGGAGTGAAGCTTTTTTTCATAAACGGCAACCACGATATCTGGACATACAGTTATCTTCAGAAGGAGGTTGGCGTAACCATTCTGCAGCAGCCGTCTGTCGTAGACATTGACGGAGTGCGGTTCTGCATTGGGCACGGAGATGCAATATGGCACTCTACCCGTATGTACAGGTTCATGAACGCCGGCTTCAAGTGCAAGTTCCTACAGGTAATGTTCAGCGCTCTCCATCCACGCTGGGCCATGCTGCTGGGGCACGGCTGGAGCCGCCACAACCGCCTGACTCATTTCAAGGACGAGGACGAAAAGACCATCGCGGATTACAGGCAGGCAATTGAAAGGGATGGTGCCGCGTGGGCCGAGTCTTACCAGAAGGATCTTGAGCAAAAGGGAGAGAAGAGGGCGGACCACTTCATTTTCGGGCACTATCACCTGCCATTGACTGTACAGCTGGAAGGCGGGGGAGATTTTTCAATACTCGGCGACTGGATCCACAATCCGGACTATATGGTCTTTGACGGCACTTCCCTCAAGAGGGAAAGCCCGGTCTTCTGAAAGCATCGCTGAGGATAATCCTATTTTGTGAACATTGAATAGTACAGGGAGTCGAAAGCTCCCATATTGTACAGCATCACCAGGTCTTCCACCTGGCGGTCTTCCCCGAATTTGTCGTATGGTTTCTTAAGGTCGTTTCCGAATATGCGGGCCACCGTCTGCCAGAATCCGGCGGAAATCCGCCCCCTGTATTCACGGATTATGTAGAACGAAGTTCGGCCCAGTTCCCTGTCGATGAGCTTAAGCAGAAGGCCTCCCTGGGAAATTGTAAGGTCTCTCATCGGCTTTTCGAACTGCTTGAAGAGCCTTTTCTGATAGTCGTTTATGTAGCGTTCCCTTTCCGCCTCGGTGAAGTCGCTGACTGCAAGCACGCTGTCCGCCTCCCTGATGATTTCCCTTGCCTGGAGGGCGTAAGGGTAGGTTTTCTTGAAGTTGTATACCAGGCGACGGTATTGCCTCCAGTTCTGGCGGTTGCGGTTCCCTTTCATCCGGGCGAACTTGAAGATTGCCGGCAGCCGGTCCAGGAATATCGTGTCTCCATCCACCACCTGGATGCTCAGGACATAATATGTGCCCGTGGTAATGCCCGCCCTTGCCTTTTCCTTTTCCAGTTTTCGCATCCTTTCCTCGCGGCGTTTAATCCTTTCCTCGATGGCCTTCTTGTCCTTCTGTATCCTTTCAAATTCGCTCAGCGATTTCTTTATGGTATCTCTGCTCTGGGCGAAAGCTCCCGCACAGGGCAGGCCGGCCAGCAGCGTTGCCAAGGCAAACATTACAGTTATGCGTGCGGAAGTTTTCACGTTTCAAAAATACTGCAAAACTTGTGCATTTTTGTATATTTGTGTTTGTCTTAATAATTAGGCAATGAACGATTTCTTCCATTTTCAGGGCTTTACGCCGTGGGTGTTCCTGGTGGATATGGGCTTTATCTTCGCCCTTATGCTTGTGGGCAAGCTCATCAGGGTAAAAGTCAAACTGGTACAGAAACTGTTCATACCGCCTAGCCTTATAGCCGGTCTTCTTGGACTGGCCCTGGGGCCTCACGGCCTGGGATGGATTCCGTTCTCCGGAAACCTTTCCTCCTATGCGGCCGTCCTGATAGCCCTGGTGTTCGCCACCCTTCCTTTCTCTGCACAGAAGGCTTCTGTCAAGGAAGTCGTCACCAGAGTGGGGCCTATGTGGGTTTACGCCCAGCTGGGAATGCTTCTGCAGTGGGGTATCATGGGGTTGCTGGGCATTTACCTTTTCAAGACAATATGGCCGGACCTTAACAGCGCGTTCGGAGCGATGCTCCCTACGGGTTTCTACGGCGGACACGGGACAGCAGCGGCCATTGGCAGCGCCTTCGAGAACCTTGAAGGCGGTCTCAAGTGGGACGACGCCATGACCCTTGGAATGACAACCGCTACCGTGGGAGTGATTATGGCCATCATATTCGGGCTTTTCATAATCAAATGGGGAGCCAGGCACAAGCAGACAAAATTCATCGCCGATTTCAAAGACCTGCCTCCCGAGCTCAGGACCGGTCTCCTGCCGGAAGGCAAGAGGGATAGCCTCGGACAGGCCACGACCTCTTCTATTTCAATCGAGCATATGACATTCCATTTTGCCATTGTGTTTGTGGTGGCATTCCTGGGGTATTTGCTCAGCGTGGCTGTCAAGAACTGGTGCAGCGGCCTTCCGGCTCCATACAGCGGGCTGGAACTGCCGGTATTTTCCTGCGCATTTGTGGCCGGACTGCTCCTCAAGAAGCTTTTCGATGTCACTAAGGTTTCTGATTATGTAAGCCGCGAGACCGTACAGAGGGAGGGCAGTTTCTTTACAGACCTTCTGGTGACCTGCGGAGTGGCCTCCATTAAACTTGGTGTTGTGGTACAGTACTGGCTGCCGCTTCTGGTTCTGGTGCTTGTGGGAGTTACCGTGGTATTTGCCATCACGTTCTACTTCGGACGCAGGCTCAGCCCAAGTTACTGGTTTGAGCGTTCCATCTTCTCCTGGGGCTGGTGGACGGGAACCATGGCTATGGGTATCGCCCTGGAAAGGATCGTGGATCCTCAGATGAAGAGCAAGACTATGGACGATTACGCCCTGGCGTACCTCCCGATCGCTCCGGTGGAAATTATCCTCATAACCCTTGTCCCGATTGCCTTCACGGCCGGCTGGGGCGGGCTTCTTATGTGGATCTGCCTTGCCGCCAGCGCCCTTCTGATACTCCTGGCAGTATCCATGAAATGGTGGAGGCGCAAGGGCAATGCCGGTTAAGTCAACAGTTTTTGATATTATATTATTAGAAATATGAAAAGAGTATTTTTCCTTCTGGCGGCGGCGCTTCTGGTTGCCGGCAGCCTTGTTGCACAGGATAAGCATTGCGGCAAATGCAGAAAGAGCGGAGCGCTCAACCTTACGGACGCAGAGTATATGGCGCTTGCGGACAGCATCCACAAGGTTGCCATCTCCTTTGACACTCACGTGGACACTCCGACTTACGCAATGCATCCGGACGGCCATTATACCGTGGCAAAGGGGCAGACCAGCTTCGAGCTGATGAGAAGGGGCGGCCAGGACGGGGCTTTCTTCGCCATTTATCTGGACCAGGGGCCGTGGCAGAACCAGAAATCCCTGGATTCCGCATATAACTGGTGCCACAAAGAACTGCAGAGCTGGATAGACTATGTAAACAATTACTGCAGCAGCGAGGCCGGCATCGCCTATTCCACGGAAGACGTCTACCGCCTGAAGAAGGAGGGAAAGAGGATTGTGGTGCTCTGCATAGAGAATGGATATCCGGTCCGTACCCTGGAGGATCTGGACGAGTTTGCCAGGATGGGCGTCAAGTACATAACCCTTTCCCACAACACTCCAAACCAGATTTGCGACGGCAGCCGCTATGTGAAGTCCTATTACTGGTATCCGAATACCGGACACGGCCTGAGCCCGTTCGGGGAGAAGGTTGTGGAGAGGATGCAGCAGTTGGGCATAATGGTTGACGTGTCCCACATTTCCTCCGAGGCCCTGGTGGATGTTCTCAAGGTAATCAAGGCTCCGGTTCTGGCTTCCCATTCCGGCTGCCGCGCTCTCAAGCCGTCCCAAACCAGAAACCTCACTGACGATGAAATCCGCGCCATAGCCGCAGTGGACGGAGTGATCCAGGTAGGAACCGGCCGCTTTTTCCTCAGCGATGACCTTCCTTACTATAAAGTGGGCGTTGCCGTCCTGGCAAACCACATAGACCACATCAAAAACCTCGTGGGATACCGCCATGTGGGTCTGGGAACAGACTTTGACGGCGGCGGTGGCGTTGTCGGAATGGATAATTCCGCCCAGATGAAGAACCTCACCGTGGAACTCCTCAAGAGGGGCTGGACCGCAGAGGAACTCGAAGCCTTCTGGGGCGGGAACCTCCTCCGCGTCTGGAAAGCCTGCGAAGCCTACGCCTCCCAATTCAAATAGAACCTAGCCAAAACTGATAGAAGATTGCGGAACTCCGAATCCCGGGGTTCCGTATTTTTTTGAAAAATTTTTGGTTCAGAAATCCAAAATGCGGGTATCGGGGAGAGTTTGCAGATTTATAAATCGCTGAGAATTGGTTCTTTGGCTATCAAAAAATTTTAGCCAAAATGAATAAAAATTTTAGCGAAAAAATTTGCAGATTCAGATATTTGTTTTACCTTTGCACCCCAACGCGAGGTTCCGTTACAACCTAAGTCGTTGAAAATTAACAAGATAAAGCTAAAAGCTATGTTACAACCAAAGAAAACCAAGTTCAGAAGGATGCAGAAGGGCCGTATGAAAGGACAGGCCCACAGAGGAACTCAGCTTGCATTCGGTTCTTTCGGAATCAAGACCCTGGAGTCTTGCTGGATGACCGGTCAGCAGATAGAGGCTGCACGTCAGGCTGTAGTCCGTTATATGAAGCGTGAAGGATATGTTTGGATCCGTATTTTCCCGGACAAGCCATTCACAAAGAAACCTGCAGAAGTACGTATGGGTAAGGGTAAAGGTAGCCCTGAGGGATTCGTAGCCCCTGTAACCCCTGGTAGAATGCTTATCGAAGTTGAGGGTGTTCCTATGGAGGTTGCCAAGGAGGCCCTGAGACTCGGAGCCCAGAAACTCCCTGTTTCTACCAAGTTTGTAGTAAGAAGGGATTATGTTAAACAGTAAATGAGATTTAGATTATGGATACCAAAGAAATACGCGAAATGAGCGAGAAGGACCTCAGGGAGAAGCTTGATACAAGCCGCGCTGCCCTGAACCAGATGCTTCTCAACCACGCTGTCTCTCCATTAGAGAATACATCTCAGATCAGAAAGGCCAAGAAAGATATCACCAGGATGCTTACAATCCTGACTGAAATCGAGAACAAAAAACAGAGCAAGTAATGGAAAGGAAGCTTAGGAAAGTAAGAGTAGGTGTTGTAGTCAGCAACAAGATGGACAAGAGTGCCGTCGTAGCTGTAAAGACCAAAGAGAAACACCCTATTTACGGCAAGTTCGTAAATAAAACCACAAAGTTCGTAGCGCACGACGAGAAGAACGAGTGCTCCGAGGGTGATACCGTAAGGATCATGGAGACCCGTCCTCTGTCAAAGACAAAGCGCTGGAGATTAGTTGAAATCGTTGAAAAAGTTAAATAAGCTATGATACAGCAGGAATCAAGATTGATGGTAGCCGACAACAGCGGTGCAAAGGAAGTTCTCTGCATCCGCGTGCTGGGTGGTACCAGGCGCCGTTACGCCGGTGTAGGAGACAAGATCGTGGTAGCGGTAAAGAGTGCTATCCCTGGAGCTGACGCCAAGAAGGGTTCAGTTTCCAAGGCAGTAGTTGTAAGGACAAAGAAAGAGATCCGCCGTGCAGACGGTTCTTACATTAGATTCGACGAGAACGCTTGCGTCCTCCTGGACAACCAGGGTGAGGTAAGGGGAACCCGTATATTCGGTCCTGTTGCAAGAGAGCTCCGCGACAACTATATGAAGATTGTTTCACTTGCCCCTGAGGTGCTTTAATCATAGGAGGTATTGCAATGAATGTAAAATTCCACGTAAAGAAAGGTGATATGGTCTTCGTGAATGCCGGTAACGAGAAAGGAAAGACTGGCAAGATTCTCAGAGTTGACCGTAAGAATATGCGCGCCATCGTTGAGGGACTCAATATGGTAAGCAAGAACACAAAGCCAAATGCAAACAACCCTCAGGGTGGTATCATCAAGCAGGAGGCTCCTATACATATTTCCAACTTGCAGCTTGTAGACCCTGTAAAGGGTGGTCCGACCAGAATTGGACGTCGCCTTAACGATAAGGGCAAGCTTGTACGTTATGCTAAAAAATCAGGGGAGGAGATTAAGTAATGGCAAAGGAAGTTAAGAAAGAGCAGGCCGCCAAGAACGCAAAGCAGTCTAAGGGCGAAAGCAAGGCCAAGAAGCAGGGCGGCGAGCAGGTAGTTCCTAAGGGATGGGTTCCAAACCTGCAGAAGGAGTACAAGGAAAGGATAGCTGGAGAGCTTGCAAAGCAGTTTGGCTTCAAGTCCACCATGCAGATTCCAAGACTCGAGAAGATAACCATCAACCAGGGCGTCGGCGCCGGAGTTGCAGACAAGAAGATTGTCGAGAACGCAGCTGAGGAGCTCGCACTGATCACCGGCCAGAAGGCTATTCTGACCTACTCAAGAAAGGACATCGCTTCCTTCAAGCTGAGAAAGGGCATGCCTATCGGATGCAAGGTAACTCTTCGCAGAGCAAAGATGTACGAGTTCATGGAGAGACTTATCAAAGTTTCCCTGCCTCGTATCCGCGACTTCAAGGGCGTTGAGGAGAAATTCGACGGCAAGGGCAACTACACCCTCGGCCTCAAGGAGCAGATCATCTTCCCGGAGATTGATATAGACAAGGTATCAAAGGTTCTCGGAATGGAGATCACTTTCGTTACCAGCACAACCAAGGACGAGGAGGCTCGCGCACTTCTGGCTGCCTTCGGAGTACCGTTCAAGAAGAAATAATAAAACAGATAGTATATGGCAAAAGAATCAATGAAGGCACGTGAAGTTAAACGTGCGAAACTGTGCGCCAAATATGCTGAGAAACGCAAGGCTCTCAAGGCCGCAGGCGATTATGCAGCTCTGGACAAGCTTCCGAAGAACGCTTCTCCTGTAAGGCTTCACAACCGCTGCTCCCTGACCGGAAGACCGAAGGGATATATGAGAGTATTCGGAATCAGCAGAATACAGTTCAGAGAGATGGCCTCCAAGGGTCTGATCCCTGGCGTACGCAAGGCAAGCTGGTAAAATAGTTAACTAAAGGATATCGATTATTAAAAACACAAGACAATGACTGATCCGATTTCAGATTTTTTGACAAGAATCAGGAATGCTTACAGGGCCAACCATAAGGTGGTTGAAATTCCTGCCTCCAAGATGAAGAAGGAGCTGACCAGGGTACTCTTCGAGAAGGGTTACATCCTCAGCTACAAGATCGTGGAGAGTGAGCCCGTAGGAACTATAAAGATTGCGCTTAAGTACCATCCTGAGACCAAGACTCCTGCCATCAAGAAGATTGTCAGGGTAAGCCGTCCGGGTCTGAGACAGTACAGGGGTGTGGAGAACATGCCAAGGGTCCTCAACGGACTGGGTATCGCCATCCTCTCTACATCAAAGGGTATTATGACAGACAAGGAAGCCAGGCTGCAGAACGTAGGCGGCGAGGTGCTTTGCTATGTTTACTAACAGAAAAATTTATTTGATATGTCAAGAATAGGAAAATTACCTGTAAGCCTTCCACAGGGAGTTGATATCTCCGTAAAGGACAATGTGGTTAAGGTTAAAGGCCCTAAGGGAGAGCTTCAGCAGAAGGTTGATCCGGACATTGAAGTATCCGTTGAGGGAGGCGTGGTAACTGTAAAGAGACCTACAGACCAGCCGCGCCACAGATCTATGCACGGACTTTATCGTGCTCTCATTCACAATATGGTTGTAGGAGTTTCTGAAGGTTTCCAGACCAAGCAGGAACTCGTAGGTGTAGGTTACCGTGTAGAGGCAGCCGGCCAGACTCTCAAGTTCAGCCTCGGTTATTCTCACGATATCTATCTCCAGCTTCCGGCCGAGGTTACCGCTGAGGTTCCTCAGGTAAAGAAGGGAGCCAACCCGATTCTTATTTTGAAGAGCGCTGACAAGCAGCTGCTCGGTATGGTTGCCGCAAAGGTACGCTCATTCCGCAAGCCTGAGCCTTATAAGGGCAAGGGTATCAAGTTCGAGGGCGAGGTACTCCGCAGAAAGGCAGGTAAGACAGCCGCAGCTAAATAATGGAGGATAGGTTATGAATAAGATAGAAAGAAGACAGAGAATCCGTTACCGTATCCGCAAGATTGTCAGCGGTACGGCCGAAAGACCAAGGATGAGCGTGTTCAGATCCAACAAGCAGATCTATGTTCAGTTCATCGACGATGTTAACGGTGTTACCTTGGCAGCCGCTTCATCCCTCGACAAGGATGTTGCAGCTCAGACCGAAGGCAAGACCAAGATCGAGGTTGCCGCTCTCGTTGGCGAGGCTGCCGCTAAGGTTGCCGCTGCAAAGGGCATCACCGAGGTTGCATTCGACCGCGGAGGTTACCTCTATCACGGAAGAGTAAAAAGTTTGGCAGACGCCGCACGCAAGGGCGGTCTTAAATTCTAATGGCTATGGCAGAGATGAACAATAAGAACAAAGACATCAGAACTACTGATCTCGAGCTTAAGGACAGGTTGGTAGCTATCAACAGAGTGACCAAGGTTACAAAGGGTGGCCGCCACTTCAGCTTCGCAGCCATAGTAGTTGTCGGAGACGAGAAAGGTGTCGTAGGTTACGGACTTGGCAAGGCCAATGAGGTTACCACAGCTATCTCCAAGGCTATCGAGGATGCCAAGAAGAATCTTGTGAAGGTACCTGTATACAATAACACTATCCCTCATGAGCAGATTGCCAAATTCGGCGGTGCAGAGGTATTCATGAAGCCAGCCGCTCCTGGTACAGGAGTGAAGGCCGGTGGTGCTATGCGTGCCGTGTTCGAGTCTGTAGGTATCCACAACGTGCTTGCAAAATCCAAGGGATCGTCCAACCCTCACAACCTGGTGAAGGCTACTATCGCAGCCCTTTCACAGATGAGGGATGCTTATACCGTAGCAGGTCTGAGAGGCGTTCCTATGAACAAAGTATTTAACGGATAAGGAGATTCATTATGGCTAAAGTAAAAGTTACACAGGTAAGAGGAAAGAGCGGTGCGACCAAAAGACAGATCGCGACTCTCGAGGCCTTAGGAATCAAGAAGATTCACCATTCCGTAGAAGTTGAACTGACCCCAGTCATCAAGGGTATGATCGAGAAGGTCCGTCACCTTGTCACGATTGAGGAAATTTAAGGAGGACAACAGATGAAACTCAATACATTAAAACCTGCAAAGGGTTCCTTGGGAAAGGAAAAGAGAATCGGTCGCGGAGAAGGATCCGGACACGGCGGAACAGCTACACGCGGTATGAACGGTGCCAAGCAGCGCAGCGGTTATGCCAACAAGCTCGGTTTCCAGGGCGGTCAGATGCCTATCCAGAGGCAGCTGCCTAAGTTCGGTTTCACCAACACCAAGAAAGTTGTTTACAAGGTCATCAACCTTTCATCCCTTCAGTCTCTGAGCGAGAAGCTCGCCACAGACTCCATCACCCTCGAGACTTTCATCCAGAACGGTCTTGTTTCCAAGAACGACCTGGTGAAGATCCTTGGCAACGGAGAACTCAAGAGCAAGCTCAACGTATCTGCCAACGCATTCTCAAAGAGCGCAGTGGAGAAGATCGAGGCTTTGAACGGAACAGCAACTGTAATCTAGACAAAAAATGAAGAAACTGATAGAAACTATAAGGAACATTTTCAAGATCGAAGATCTGAGGAAGAGAATCGTATACACGCTTCTCCTGATTCTGGTCTACCGTCTTGGAAGCTTTGTAGTGATGCCGGGAATTAACCCTAACATGATCGCCGATTCAAATCTGACGGCTCAGACATCTGAGGGTCTCCTGGGATTGCTCAACATGTTCTCCGGAGGAGCGTTCGGTAACGCTTCGATATTTGCGCTCGGTGTAATGCCTTACATCTCCGCATCTATCGTTCTCCAGCTCCTCGGCATTATGGTTCCTTACTTCCAGAAGCTTCAGAAAGAAGGCGAGAGCGGAAGAAGGAAGATGAACCAGTGGACACGTTACCTGACCATCGCAATTCTTGCGATCCAGGGCCCTGCTTATCTTCAGAACCTTCACGCCCAGCTTCCTAAGGAGGCGTTCCTGCTTCAGGGATTCTCCTTCAATCTGTTTGCGACTCTGGTGCTTATCGGAGGAACCATGTTCATCATGTGGCTCGGCGAAAGAATCACAGACCGCGGTATTGGCAACGGTATCTCCCTGATCATTATGATCGGTATCGTAGCCAGACTGCCTCACGCCCTTGTTGCTGAAATCGGTACAAGAATGAATGCAAGCGTGGGCGGCCCTCTGATGCTGATTGTTGAGTTCATTCTCCTGTTCGTTGTCTTCGCTCTCACAATTGCACTTGTCCAGGGTACCCGCAAGGTTCCTGTACAATATGCAAAGAGAATCGTAGGCAACAAGCAGTATGGTGGTGTAAGACAGTACATCCCTCTGAAGATCAATGCTGCCAACGTTATGCCTATCATATTCGCGCAGGCTCTCATGATGTTCCCTCTGATGTTCTCCCGCTTTGAGTCCACAAGAGGATTCGCAGCCACGTTCTCAGACGTGAAGGGATTCTGGTACAATGCGGTATTCGCGTTCCTGATCATCATCTTCACATACTTCTACACCACTGTCATCATCAATCCTACCCAGATGGCAGAGGAAATGAAGAAGAACGGCGGATTCATCCCTGGCGTTAAGCCTGGCAAGCAGACAGCCGAGTACATAGACACTATAATGTCCCGTATCACTTTGCCTGGTTCCATCTTCCTGGCCATCGTAGGTATACTTCCTGCACTGGCTATGATAGTTGGAGTAAACAACCAGTTCGCACAGTTCTACGGCGGCACATCCCTGCTGATTATGGTGGGCGTTGTGCTGGATACGCTGCAGCAGATTGAAAGCCATCTGCTGATGAGGCATTATGACGGACTTACCAAGACCGGAAGGTTGAAGGGAAGATAGCAGACAGTTATAAGTCATTGAAGCCGATATAAGATGATTCACTACAAGACATCGGAAGAGATAGAGATTCTCAGAGAGAACGCCATCCTGGTGTCCAAAACCCTGGCAGAGGTGGGCAAGCATGTAGCTCCTGGCGTAACAACCAGGCAGCTTGACAAGATTGCCGAAACCTTTATCCGAGATCACGGAGCGGTGCCAGGCTTTCTGGGGTACGGAGGTTTTCCGGCTACGCTCTGCCTGAGTGTCAACGACATGGTAGTGCACGGGATTCCCGATGGCTATGTACTTCAGGAGGGTGATATCATCTCGGTGGATTGCGGTACCGTCTACAAGGGTTTCTATGGAGATTCTGCCTACACGTTTCCGGTAGGAGAGGTTGATGCCGAGACGGCTCTCCTTCTCAAGACAACAGAGGAGAGTCTTCGTCTGGGCGCCGAAAAGGCCGTAGAGGGAAACAGAATAGGTGACATCGGATATGCCATCCAGTCATATTGCGAGGCCAGGGGCTTCTCTGTAGTAAGGGAGCTCGTGGGCCACGGACTGGGAAGGGATATGCACGAAGACCCTCTGGTTCCCAACTACGGAAAGCCGGGAAGCGGAAAGAAACTCCGCGAAGGAATGGTTATTTGCATAGAGCCTATGATAAACGCGGGAGCAAAGGAAGTTTACGAGAAGAAGGACGGATGGGGAGTTGCAACCGCAGACGGAAAGAAATCTGCCCATTTCGAGTTTGCCGTCGCCGTAAGGAAAGGCAAGCCGGATATATTGACTACATTCGATTACATTTACAAGATCAAGGAATACTGATATGGCAAAACAAGAAGCTATCGAAAGGGACGGCGTGATACTGGAAGCCCTGTCCAACGCAATGTTCAAAGTGGAACTGGACAACGGTCCGGTAATTCTCGCCCACATTTCCGGCAAGATGAGGATGCATTACATCCGCATCCTTCCTGGAGACAGGGTTAAGGTGGAGATGTCTCCATACGACCTGACCAAAGGCAGGATATCCTTCAGATACAAATAATGTGATCGGCTTATAAGGAATAAATCAAAAAAAACACAATACAATGAAAGTCAAAGCTTCAGTAAAAAAGCGCAGCGAAGATTGCAAGATAGTAAGACGCAAAGGACGCGTTTACATCATCTGCAAGAAGAACCCTAAGTTCAAGATGCGTCAGGGATAAGAGGTCCCTGTAATGGATTGTATAACAGATAAATATTATCAAATCAAACCAATCAATAGAATATGGCACGTATAGCCGGTGTAGATTTACCAAAAAACAAAAGGGGAGAGATAGGTCTTACCTATATCTTCGGAATTGGTCGCAGCTCTGCCCAAAAAATCCTTGACAAGAACAGCATTGACCGCAACATCAAGGTGCAGGATTGGACAGATGACCAGATTGCTGCAATAAGAAAGACGATTGCAGACGAGTATAAGATTGAGGGCGAGCTCCGTACCGCCACTCAGCTGAACATCAAGCGTCTTATGGATATCGGTTGTTACAGAGGTATCCGTCATAGACTGGGTCTGCCTGTAAGAGGGCAAAGCACTAAGAACAACGCCCGTACCCGCAAGGGAAAGAAAAAGACTGTTGCTAACAAGAAGAAGGCAACCAAATAATGGGAGGACTTAGATTATGGCAAAGAAAGTAGTATCAAACAGAAAGAGAGTTGTAAAGGTAGATGCAGTGGGTCAGGCCCATATCTCTTCTACATTCAACAACGTTATAGTAACCTTGACCAATTCCAAGGGTCAGGTTATCAGCTGGTCCTCAGCCGGAAAGATGGGCTTTAGAGGATCCAAGAAGAACACCCCTTACGCTGCTCAGGTAGCTGCAGAAGATTGCGCAAAGGTTGCTTTCGACGCAGGCCTCCGCAAGGTAAAGGCTTTTGTAAAGGGTCCGGGCGCAGGCCGCGAGTCTGCTATCAGGACTATTCATAACGCAGGTATCGAAGTAACCGAAATCGTAGACGTTACTCCGCTTCCTCACAATGGTTGCCGTCCTAAGGGCCGCCGTAGAGTTTAACTGATTAATCGTATAAGAATATGGCTAGATATACTGGACCAAAGACAAAGATCGCCCGCAAGTTCGGCGAGCCGATTTACGGACCTGACAAGGCATATGAAAAGAGGGTTAGGGACAACAAGAACTACCCTTCCGGACAGCACGGTGCCGCCAAGAAGAGAAAGAAAGTTTCCGAGTACGGTACTCAGTTGAAGGAGAAAGAGAAGGTAAAGTACACTTACGGCGTTCTCGAAAGACAGTTCCGCAACCTCTACAACGAGGCATCAAGAATGAAGGGAGTCAAGGGTGAGAACCTGATCATGCTCCTCGAATCAAGACTTGACAATATAGTTTACAGACTTGGCATCGCTCCTTCAAGAGCAGCTGCCCGCCAGCTTGTGAGCCACCGTCACATTGTCCTCAACGGCAATGTAATGGGAATTCCTTCCGCTCACGTTAAGCCAGGCGATATCGTTGGAGTAAGAGAGAGGTCCAAGAGCCTCGAGGTCGTTCAGGCCTCCCTGGCTGCAGCCCCTGCACATTACTCCTGGCTCGAGTGGAATCCTGAGAAACTGGAAGGCAAGTTCCTTAACCTCCCTGACAGGACAGAGATCCCAGAGAACATCAACGAGCAGCTCATCGTCGAACTCTACTCTAAATAAAAACTGAAAATATGGCGATATTAGCATTTCAAAAACCCGAAAAGCTTCTGGTGCTTGAGTCTACGGATACCGTAGGAAAGTTCGAATTCAAACCTCTCGAACCAAGATACGGAATCACCATAGGCAATGCGCTCAGAAGAGTTCTGCTCTCCTCCCTCGAAGGCTTTGCGATCACATCCGTAAAGATTGAGGGCGTAGACCACGAGTTTGCCACCATCCCTGGAGTTATCGAGGGTGTAATCGATATTATCCTCAACCTCAAGAAAGTAAGGTTCAAGAGGATGATAGAGACAGAAGAGGGCGAAACCGTGACCTTTACGATTGGGGGTAAGAAAGAGTTTACCGCCGATGATATATCCAAGAAGCTTTCCTCCTTCAAGGTTCTGAATCCTGAGCAGCATATCTGCTCTATGGAGGAGTCCGTGAAGCTGGTCATCACCCTTACCATCGGAAAGGGAAGGGGTTGGGTGCCTGCAGAGGAGAACAAGAACGAGAACGCTCCAATTGGAACTATTGCAATAGATTCCATCTTCACTCCAATAATCAACGTCAAGTATGTGGTGGCTCCTTGCCGTATCGCACAGAAGACTGATTATGAGAGCCTCTCTCTTGAAATCACCACAGACGGAAGCATTCATCCTAAGGATGCGCTCTTGGAAGCCGCAAAGATTCTGATTTATCACTTCATGCTCTTCTCAGAGGATAAGATTGAAATCGACGATCCTGGAAAGACAGAAGAGAACTCACTCAACGAGGATGATATGAGAATGCGTCAGCTTCTCAACACCAAGCTCACGGACCAGGATCTTAGCGTAAGGGCTATCAACTGCCTTAAGGCAGCTGATATCGAGACCTTCGCAGACCTCGTTTCACATCAGAAGAGCGAGCTTATGAAGTTCAGGAATTTCGGCAAGAAGTCCATGACAGAAATCGAGGCCCTGGTAGACAAGCATGGTCTCCACTTCGGAATGGACATCAGCAAGTTTAAAATCGAAAAATAGTTTAAGAAATGAGACACAATAAAGCAGTAAATCATCTTGGACGCAAGAGCGGTCACCGCAAGGCGATGCTCTCCAATATGGCTTCATCCCTTATTCTGCACAAGCACATCGAGACAACCCTCGCAAAGGCAAAGTCTTTGAGGGAGTATGTTGAGCCGCTGATCACAAAGAGCAAGAACGACACAACCGCCAACCGCCGCGTGGTATTCAGTTACCTCAAGCAGAAAGAGGCTGTTACCGAGCTCTTCAGGACAGTTGCCCCTAAGATTGCAGACCGTCCAGGCGGATACACCCGTATCCTCAAGACCGGTTTCCGTGCAGGCGATGCAGCTGATATGGCTTACATCGAGCTGGTTGACTTCTCCGCTGCTCCTGTTGAGAAGGAGGTTAAGGCCGAGAAGAAGACTTCCACAAGAAGAAGCCGCGCAAAGAAGGCTGCTCCAAAGGCAGAGGAGCCAAAGGCAGAAGAGAAGGCTGAATAAAACCAAGCCTACACAAGAAAGAGGGATGATTTCAAAGTCATCCCTCTTTTTTATTATGAATAGCAGAAGCTCTTTCAAACGCCTTCCGCTTCGCTTCATCCCGTCCTGCCTAACGGCAGTCCACCCATTCATGTGGCCATGGGCGGCCACAGGCTCTTGAAAGCCTTCAGCTATTCCTTACCTGCTGAAATTGCGGGAAGCGAACGGGAGGGCCATGCGGAGGGCGGTATGCCAATACTCCCAGTTGTGGACGCCGTTGCGGATGCGGAGTTCGGCCTTGATTCTCTTGTCCCTCATCTCCTGGTAGAGCCGCACGGAAAGATCCATCAGGAAGTCATCGTCTCCGCAGTCTATGAACCACTTCACGGTCCTAAGCTTTTCCACCGTATCCTCGTCTGCATTCTCCACAAACTTGACGGCGGAATTGTACTTCACGCTCTCGCATACAAGGAAGAGCTTGTCTTTCTTTAGGTTCTTGCCTCCAACCTGCCCCGTCTCGTTGTCCAGCCAGGCGCTCATCGCGTAGCAGGAGGAGAACATGTCTGGATACCTCTGGCTGTAGACCACGCTTCCGCCTCCGCCCATAGAAAGGCCCATGATTGCACGGTGAGCCTTGTCGCCGATGATTCTGTATTTCTTCTCGACTTCAGGCATGAATTCCTGGAAGAAGAAGTCCTCGTAAGGCCAGTCCTCAACATTGAAGTATCCGTTTTGGTAGTTTCTTACGTCAAAGTTTCCTGCATTAGGCATGACGATCACCATCTCGCAGGCCTCGCCGCTGCTTATAAGCTCGTCGGCAATAAGTTTCATGCCTCCAGACTTGTCCCAGTTGGAATAATCTCCGTAGAGGCCGTGGAGAAGATACACCACCGGATACTGATTGTCTGACTTTTCAAATCCGGTAGGGAGATACACATTGTATTTTTGCCAGCAATTCAGGTTTTTGCTGAAGATGCTGTCCGTTACGATCTTTCCCGCATTGGCGCCAATGGAGAATGCCAGCAGGACTATCAGAGAGAGAAAACACTTTTTCATAGTCGCGATATATTCAATACCCAAAATTAGTCAAAAAAGCTGCGGGAGGCAAACGGCAGGGCAAGCTTTAGGGCGGTGTGCCAGTATTCCCAGTTGTGGCCGCTGTTGCGGACGCGGAATTCGGCCTTGATTTTCTTCTCCCTCATCTTCTGGTAGAACAGCACGTTCTGGTCCAGGAGATGATCCTCGTCCCCGCAGTCGATGAACCATTTTATGCTCCTGAGCTTTTCCACTGTAGCCTCGTCTGAATTCTCCACAAAGGCGATGGCGGAATTCTCCCTCACGCTCTGGTTGAGCATATAGAGCATATCCCTTTGACTTGCCTTTTCCTCGTTGAGATTCTTGGTGTCCAGCCAGGCGCTCATCGCATAGCAGGATGAAAACATATCGGGATGCTTCTGGCAATACACGACGCATCCGCCGCCGCCCATGCTCAGGCCCATAATCGAACGGTGTCCCTTGTCTCCCTTAATACGGTATTTGGCTTCCACTTCAGGCATGAATTCGTTGAAGAAGAAATCCTCGTAAGCCCATCCTTCAACGTTGAAGTATCCGTTCTGGACCTTGTATATATCCCAGTCTCCGGCATTAGGCATGACGATAACCATAGGGCAGGCCTCGCCGGAAGATATCAGCTCGTCAGCAACGAGTTTCATGTTTCCCATCTTTACCCAGTCAGAGTATCCGCCGTACATTCCGTGGAGAAGATATACAACCGGATATTTCTGCTCTGACCTGTCATAGCCGTCCGGCAGGTACACATTGTACTTGTGGGTGAAATTCAGCGTCTTGGAATAGATGCTGTCGGTAACGATCTTGCTGGCGTTCAGGTACATCGCCGAGGCAAGGATCAGAACGAGTGAAAGTGTGAATCTTTTCATGACAGTATGTTTTTGTTTTATCTTTTTTCGTGTTGAGAGGCTTTCCAGGCCTTGAGGTTCTGTTGCATTTTTTCCTTGAAGCTCTCGGCGATGAAGGTATCCGTGAACCTTTCAAATATGTACTTGACAGCGGCCTCGGAAGGGTGGACCAGATCATCCGCGTACCATCTGTAGTCCCTCAGCTCGTCCAGCATAATCTCATAGGACGGGAAGTATTCAAGATTGTCGCTTTCCGCAATGGCCCTGTCTATGGCAAGGAGGATGGAGGCTTTGCTTATGCGGTTGCCGTGGGCTCCGTCCGCAAGGTGGCGGATAGGGCTTACGGTAAGGATAAAGCGCTTGGCCGGGAACATCTGTGCAATCTGCCTTAGGATATCCGTCTGCTCTTCTGCAGGAACGAAAAGCCTTTCAAAATCTTTTGCAGGGAACTTGTGGCAGTTGGAAACCACGAAGTCTGTCCCCTTTAGTTTGAATACGTATGAGGTTCCAAGGGTGATGACAACAGTGTCCGCCTTCAGGAAGAAGTCCGAAGCCTGCCTGAGTTCCCGGTTTGCCTTCTCCAGGAAATCTTCTGCCGTTCCCTCGGACTGTCTTAGAGAACACCTTGAATGATGGCTCCAGGTGACATATTTTCCGTCCGGATGAAGAATGACGTCTTCCTTTGCGAATAGCGGATTGTCCGTGCTTCTCAGAAGTCCGGAAACGGCCCCCAGTCTCATCAGGGTGTTGAAAACGGAGCAGACATTGTAGAGAGTGCCGAAAGGGTTTATCAGGCAGTCAAATCCATACTGGACCAGCTTTTCTCCCATGCTGTCCGCAAAGCAGCTTCCCAGGCAAAGGATTTTGCCGGAGAAGTCTATCTGTTTTTCCGGTTTCGGGATGTCTACGGTTGTAAGTATTTTCATCGCGATATGTTTTTTCTGATTTTGGCAAGCCCCGCCCTGAGAAGCGGACTGTCTTTAAAGTTCTGGAGAAATTCATCTTCCGTGATTCTGCTCCAGAAATCCCTGTTGCAACTCTCGAGAAACTTCTTGTTGGAGGAGAATTCAGGCCAGCCGGGTTTGTTGAACCGGTTCCACGGGCAGGCGTCCGCGCAGTCATCACATCCGAAGATCCACTTGGAGTCCAAGTTATCTGTCCGCTCTTTGTCCGCCTCGTCTAACGGCTCTTCTATGGTTTTGTAGGACAGACATTTTGACGCATCCACCCTAAAGGGGGCGTAGAGAGCTTTCCGGGAGCAGGCATCCAGGCACCGGGTGCATTGTCCGCATCTGTTTTCAACCGTTTTATCCGGATAAGGGAGTTCTGCGGTAGTAATTATTATACCTATGAAGTTCTTAATGCCCGCTTTGGGGCTTATGAGGAAGTTGTTCTTGCCTATGAATCCGAGACCGGACCTTACCGCCCAGGCACGCTCCATAACCGGAGCGGAATCGGTGAACACCCTGCTCATTTTCCTCTGTCCGCAATTTTCCCCGATGAAAGAGGCGATTAGGTAGAGTTTATCCTTGATGACTTTGTGGTAATCGTTTCCAAGGGCGTAGGAGGAATATTTGAGCCCGTCTTCTGTCGCGATGCTCTTTCCGCCGAAAGGAGCCAGGAACACAATCACGCTCTTTGCCCCCGGGAGAAGAAGCGTCGGGTCCATCCTTTTGTCCACATTCCGTTTGAGATAATCCATCTTGCCGAAATGCCCCATCTGCTCCGCTTCCAGATACCGTCCTTCCTCCGCAGAACCGGAAAGGGGAACAATCTGCGCGCATCCGCAGTCCGCAAATCCAAGATCTGCAGACATTGTCCTGATGCCGTTCCACAACTCTTCCTGGTCCATATAATTGCCGGTATTTTTCAAAGCACAACAAATTTACTAAAAGGACAAAGATTTTTATTAATTTTGTTCTGCAATTTGAATAATTGCTTTAAGGTTTATAGAGAAAGACACGAAAGACATATGAAAAAGATACTGGTAGTTGGAGCAGGCGGTCAGATTGGAACTGAACTTGTCCCACACCTGCAGAAAACATACGGAGCCGAGAATGTTATTGCCGGAGAAGTAAGGCCTGAGGTTGTGAAGAGGCTCAGCGAGACCTGCGAGGCTATCCAGCTGGACGCCCTTGATTTCCAAGGCTATGGAGAGGCTATCAAGAAGTATGGAATCGACGGCATATACAATCTTGTGGCTCTTCTTTCCGCAAAGGGGGAGATGAACCCGGACCTTGCCTGGAAGATCAATATGGGTGCCCTGCTGAACTCCCTGAATCTTGCAAGGGAATTCAAGTGCGCTCTCTTCACTCCTTCCAGTATAGGAGCCTTCGGAAACAACACGCCTCACTGGAAGACCCCTCAGGACACCATAATGAGGCCTGATACAATATATGGAGTCTGCAAGGTAAGCGGGGAGCTTCTCAGCGATTATTATTTCAAGAGATTTGGCGTGGATACCCGCAGCGTACGTTTCCCTGGAATCATATCCAACGGATGTCTTCCTGGAGGCGGGACAACCGACTATGCAGTTGAAGTTTTCTACGAGGTTGCAAAGAATGGACGCTATACATGCACCGTTCCAAAGGATGCATATATGGATATGCTCTATATGCCTGACGCATTGGAGGCTACAACCCAGCTGATGGAAGCCGACCCTGCAAAGCTTGTTCACCGCAACAGCTTCAACATAGCATCGATGAGCTTCTGTCCAGAAGAACTTTTCCAGGAAATCAAGAAGAGGATCCCTTCATTTACCTGGGACTACCAGATAGATCCTGTAAAGGCCGCAATTGCCGCCAGCTGGCCGGATGTAATGGACGACAGCTGCGCCCGCGAGGAATGGGGCTGGAATCCGAAATGGGGGCTTCAGGAAATGATAGACGACATGCTGAAGGTCTGCAAGGCCAAAGTGGCAAGAGGAGAATACTAAAGTTAAAGCAGAGAGGCTTTTAAGGGCCTGTGGCCGCCCATGGCCACATGAATGGGTGGACTGCCGTAAGGCAGGACGGGATGAAGCGAAGCGGAAGGCATCTAAAAGCCTCTCCGCTTTTATTTAGGCGCTATTCTGTAGAGGTAGATCGCGATTCCAAGATACAGCACGTTCGGTAGCCACAATGCGATGAACGGCGGAAGGGTTCCGCTGTATACGAACATCTGTGCAAACCTCAGGAACAGGATATAGGAGAAACTCAGCGCTATTCCGATACCAAGGTTAAGGCCTATACCTCCCCTTCGCTTGACGGAAGAAAGCGATACGCCGATCAGCGTAAGTATGAATGCCGCAAACGGCATGGCCCACCTCTCGTTCTGCTCGATGAGCGAAAACATTACATCCTTGTCTCCACGCATTTTCTGGTCCCTGATCAGGCGCCGCAGCTGTCCGTCCGGAAGTGTCTGGACGGTGTTCCGTCTCCGGTAAAAATCCTCCACTGTTATAACAAGAGAGGTGTCCATGTATTTTCCGGTCTTAACGGTTTCCTGCCCGTCTTCCAGTGTGCGGAGGACATAGTCCCTGAGTCTCCAGCCCTGGGAAGTTGAATCCCATTGGGCTTCAACAGCGCTCAGTTTGGAGACAATCTCGTGACCATCAATTGTTTCCAGCGAGAATCCGTAAGCGGTGTTGTTGCTCGGAGCGAAACTCTGAACATAGAGGAATTTGCCAGGGCTGATCTGATAGTGGACGTTGCGGGCAAAGTTTTCGTATTTTTTCTTTACGTATTTCTGCTCGAACGCCAACCTTCCCCTGTTGCATGGAGGAATCACGTACAAGTTGAGTATCAGAGAGAAAGCAACAATTGCCGCTGCCGACACGAAATACGGCCACATAAGTCTCTTGAATGATATTCCTCCCGCCAGAATCGCAATAATCTCCGTATTTGCCGCCATCTTGGAGGTGAAGAAAATCACGGTGATGAAGACAAACATCGGGCTGAACATATTCACGAAATAAGGGATGAAGTTGGCGTAATACTGGAAGATGATGAGCTTCAGCGGTGCCTGGTTGGTGACAAACTTGTCGACCTTTTCGCTGAGGTCGAATATTATCACGATGCCGATGATAAGCAGCAGCGCCACCACATATGTACCGATAAACTTCTTTATGATATACCGGTCTATTGTGGTAATCTGCGGCTTGAAGTCCCGTACCCAGTTCTTGAATCCCTCTTTGCTCAGCTTCATTTAACTTATTCTCTGCGACAGTTTCCCGACTGTCTCTTCTTTCCACTTTTTAAAATCACCCTCAATGATATGTTCCCTGGCCTTTGTCACAAGTTCCAGGTAGAAGGCCAGGTTGTGATAGCTTGCAATCTGCGCTCCCAGCATTTCTCCGGCCACGAACATATGCCTCAGGTATGCCTTGCTGTAGGCCTTATCCACAAATGACGTGCCCTGAGGGTCGATCGGGGAGAAATCTTCCGCCCACTTTTTGTTTTTTATGTTGATAGTGCCTTCCCAGGTAAAGAGCATTCCGTTCCTTCCGTTGCGGGTAGGCATCACGCAGTCGAACATATCCACTCCGCGGTCAATCGCCTCCAGGATGTTTGCCGGAGTTCCCACCCCCATAAGATATCTTGGCTTGTCCTTTGGAAGCTCGTCCTTGAGGACATCCAGCATCTCGTACATCTTTTCCGTAGGCTCTCCCACGCTGAGGCCTCCTATGGCGCAGCCGTCCATATCAGCATCGGCGATTACCTTTGCAGCCTCCTTTCTGAGCTCCGGATAAACGCATCCCTGTACAATAGGGAAGAAGAACTGGCGGTAGCCGTACAATGGCTCCGTTTCCCTGAACCTCTTTATGCAGCGGTCCAGCCAGCGGTGAGTCCTTTCCATAGACTTCCTGGCATACTGGAAATCAGCTGTTCCCGGAGTGCACTCGTCCAGAGCCATAATAATATCCGCTCCAATCAGCCTCTGTATATCCACGTTGTTTTCAGGCGTGAATATATGTCGGGAACCGTCTATGTGGGACTGGAACGTGCAGCCTTCTTCAGTAATCTTGCGCCTTGCGGCCAGGGAGAAAACCTGGAATCCGCCGCTGTCCGTAAGGATCGGCCTGTCCCAGCCCACGAATTTGTGCAGTCCGCCGGCTGCGTTCAGGATGTCCGTTCCGGGTCTGAGCAGCAGATGATATGTGTTACCGAGGATAATCTTTGCCTTTATATCTTCCACAAGGTCTCTGTGGTAGACTCCCTTTACACTACCCACAGTGCCTACAGGCATGAAGATAGGGGTAGGGATATCTCCGTGGTCCGTGTGGAGAACGCCTGCCCTTGCATAGCTGTCCGGATTCTTGTGAAAGACTTCAAAAAACATACACGGCAAAAGTACGAAAAATTGTATATTTGTAGTTAATCGGTCAAACCGGAAATCAAAACAAACCATATATGAAGAACACTACAAAGAAAAACGGTCCCAGAATAGGTTTCATGGGGCCTAAGTTTCTGAAGGTTGCGCTGGTAATCATTGCCGTAGGATTTATATGCGGAATGGTGAACGCGGCCGTTCAGACAGATCCGGAGCCTCAGGCAGTAGAGCAGGTCGCCCAGGTGGCTGATCCTGCGGCAGAGGCCATTGGCGCCACTGTGGAAGAGGTTGCAGCGGATGCTGTACAGCCGGAAGAAAGCGCTGAAGAGCTTTCCAAGGAAGAGGCTCTTGCCAAGAGGAAAGAGATGTTCAGCAAGATTCTCCAGGAGAAGGAGCTTCATTTCAGTTTCGGATCCATCGCCAAGGGTTTCCTGGGTATAGCAGTCATCGTGCTTATAGCCTGGCTGTTCTCCACAGACCGCAAGAAGGTTAACTGGAGGACCGTGGGCATGGCCCTGCTGCTTCAGTTCATCATCGCGTTCTGCGTTCTGATGTTCCCTCCTGTACAGAAATTCTTTGAGGTGTTTGGCAAATGCTTCGTGGCCGTCTTGGGATGGACTAAGGCGGGTGCAGACTTCCTGTTCGGTCCTCTGATGGACACGACGAGCATTGGATACATATTCGTGTTCCAGATCCTTCCTACGATTGTATTCTTCTCTGCCTTGACCAGCCTGCTGTTCTATCTGGGCATTCTCCAGAAAATCGTGTGGTTCATGGGCTGGATCATGACCAAGCTGATGAACGTCTCCGGAGCAGAGTCCCTGTCTTGCGCCGGCAACGTGTTCCTGGGACAGACGGAGGCACCGCTGATGGTCAAGGAGTATATTCCTAGGATGAGCCGAAGCGAGCTGATGCTGATCATGGTATCCGGAATGGCCACGATGAGCGGTGGAGTGCTGGCGGCCTATATCGGAATGCTGGGATGCGGAGATCCTGTGATGACTGTTGAGTTTGCAAAGCACCTTCTGAGCGCATCCGTGATGGCTGCTCCTGGAGCAATCGCAATGGCAAAGATCCTAAAGCCTGAGACAGACAAGATAGACAACTCGGTACAGGTTTCCAAGGAGAAACTCGGAAGCAACGTGCTGGATGCGATTTCAATTGGAACAACCCAGGGTCTCAAGCTTGCCGCAAACGTAGCAGCAATGCTTCTTGTGTTTTACGCCCTGATAGCAGGTGTCAACTACATCCTCAACATCATAAGCTGGCCTGCAATGGACCGTTGGATTGCCGCAGTTACAGACGGAAGATACACAGACCTCTCTCTGGAATGCATACTATCATATGTCTTCTATCCGATAATCTGGCTTATCGGAGTTCCGGGCCAGGACATCGGCTATGTGGGAAGGCTCCTGGGAGAGAAACTCATCCTTACCGAGTTCATCGGATACGGCTCTCTGACAGAGATGCTCCAGAACAATGTATTCTCTTCTGCAAAGTCCATTGTGATGGCAACTTACGTGCTCTGCGGATTCGCTAACTTCGCATCAATCGGTATCATAATCGGAGGTGTCGGAGGTATGGCGCCGAACAAGCAGTCAGTACTCGGCGAATATGGAATCAGGGCATTGCTTGGAGCTGCCCTTGTAGCGCTGGTTTCCGCCGCAATGGTTGGAATGTTCCTCGCTTAATAGGGAAAGTAAAGCAAGGCTTTAGCGGGATGGCTGAACTTAAGCAGCACATCCCGTTTTTTAAATGTGTTGAGTGTAGCCTTCCACCAGAAATCGAAGGTTACATCATCCGTCTTGTATTCCAATCCAGTGGATTTGATTTGAAGTGTCTGGTCAAAGGCGAATATGGAGATCCTGTCTCCGGGTTCTCCCTTCAGGCGTGTCGTGTTCAGGACAGGGACGAACACTCCATAATCCGTTACCATATTTACGCTTATGGTTCCCTTTGGGAAACGTTCTTTTATGGTTTGTGCAAAGACCGGAAGATAGGAAATGTTGCCAAGGGTGTGGTCTTCCCTTCTTCCTGTCGCTCCCAGTATTATGATGGAATACTCATTCTCCCCGGCGATGAGTTCAAGTGCAAAGCGGAAGGCTTTTGCAAGGTCATTGAAATCCTGCTCGGCTTCCCTGTGGATTTTGTCCTTGAATTTAGCCTGCCATTTCTTCGGGAGAGAGTCCATATCGCCTACGATATAGTCGGCGTCCATTCCGTTTTTCAGGAGTTTCAGAATGGCTCCGTCACAGGCTATCACGGTGTATTTTGATTTCTGCTTCTGAGCGTCTTTCAATACTTTGAGGGCAGGGCCCTTGGCAGGAAATTCCCCGTCGCAGAGAATGACGATTGTCTTTTTACACAAAGCGGATGTTTTCATCTCCCACAAGGTTTTTGTGTCCGTTGATAAAGTCCAGGGCTCCCATCCTCTTCTTTCCGGCAGGCTGGAGAGAGGTGATTTCCAGAAGCTTGTCAGAGCAAGGAACATATATCGCCTTGCCGGTTACGATTGCTTTTTCTCCTGTCTTATCAGTAAGGGAAGTTGAGAAAATCTTCATCTCGATTTTTTCTCCGCAACCGGTTTCCATTGTTGTCAGTGCAGACGGATATGGGCTGAGTCCCCTTACCAGAGCGTCAACTTCAGCAGAGGTTTTTGTCCAGTCTATGTGGGTATTATCTTTGTTGAGCTTTGGAGCGGCGAGAGTGCCTTCCGTCAGCTTGGAAATGTCTTGAGGCCGTGGCGTAATTAAGCCGTTCTCAAGACATTGCACGGTTTCTACAACAAGACCGCTTCCAATTTCCATAAGGCGGTCGTGGAGAGTTTCCACTGTTTCCCTTTCATGTATCGGAGTTGTCTTCTGGAGGAGGATGTTTCCGGTATCGATTTTATCATCGATGAAGAAAGTGGTTACACCTGTCTCCTTTTCTCCCTTTATGATAGCCCAGTTGATAGGGGCGGCGCCCCTGAATTTTGGAAGCAGCGAGGCGTGGAGATTGAAGGTTCCCATCTTCGGCATCTTCCACACAACTTCAGGCAACATTCTGAAAGCCACGACAATGAAAAGATCTGCATTATAGCTCTTCAGTTGGCTCAGGAAGTTTTCGTCGCGGAGTTTTTCTGGCTGGAGAACATCTATTCTTCCTGCCTCCAGGGCAAATTTCTTCACGTCGCTCTGGGAGAGCTGAAGGCCTCTTCCCTTCGGCTTGTCCGGAACGGTTACAACTGCCGGGATTTCATATCCTGCTTCGAGCAGAGCTTTCAGCGGGCCCACCGCAAACTCCGGAGTGCCCATATATATGATTCTTGGATGTCTTTCCATTTGTCTGGATTATTGGTTGTTTTCCGCTTCCTTCTTCAGGATCTGGGCCATCTTCTGGCGGTAGAGTTCCCTCTTTTCCTTGTTGAAGAGGCGGCCGAAGAAATTCTTTATGTTCTTGATAGCGTTGTCCGGATCGAATACTGCGGAATCCTGCGTGCATTTCCATGTCAGGAACGCGGCCAGCGGAGCAAGTACCAGTGTTGAGATAAAGGCTCCGAGGAACGGGGAAATCGCCCCGTCGTTTGCCAGTTTCTTTCCGCTGATGTCCACAACCCAGTACAGCACGAAGAAAAGAATAGATATGATGGCAGGAGTTCCCAGTCCGCCCTTCCTCACGATTGCTCCGATCGGGGCTCCGATGAAGAAGAAAATCAGACAGGCAAGGCTCAGTGTAAACTTGCGGTAAGTCTCTATAATAGTTCTTCTTAGAGGATATGCGGTCTGATAAATCTGGGCATGATAGAAGCCGAATGAAACCATTTCGTTATTAAGGGCGCCATATACGCTTCCCAGCGCCTCGGCCTTGTCTCCGAGACTCTTCCAGTGATATAGTTCGTCTGCCTTGAAACTCTTGCTGTAACCTTTGTTTCTGGCGGTGTCCAGCTGATCCTGATGGCTCAGCATATCTGCTGTTATAGCCCGCTTGGTATGGAAGTTCAGCGAGGAATCGTTAGCGACTGTAAGTGAATCCCTGTCTTTCCGGAGCTGGGAAATGTTCTTTGCCATAACCTCCTGGCTGTAGCGGCCTTCGCTGGAACCCTTGAACGCGTAGTTCTCCAGAGGGATGGCAATCTGCTGGAAAGAGAACTTGATTCTCTGCAACGCCAGGGATGTGTCTGAGTAGGTGCGCTCATTGCTCTCCTGATAATTGACTCCGTTGTAAAGAGTTATTAAAAGTCCCTGCTTGTCCGGGGTAATCGAGAACCTTCCTGAATCAGCTATAGTAAGATCAGAATTCCCACTTTCCTTGGAATGGTTGTAGATCATAATCTGATGCATGAGCATATTCTTGTCCCTTGCACCGACCCTGATTGAGTATCCGTCTATGCCGTCGTAGAATATGCCCACAGGAATCTTTATCTCTTCCTTGGTGTTAGTGATGTCTTCCCTAAGCGTGTAGATCTTGTTGTAGGCTACAGGAATAAGGTTGTTGGAAGCAAAGAAGGCCCCAACGACAATAACTACAGCCACGTAACTGAGCGGGCGGAGAATCCTCGGAAGGGAAATGCCCGCGGCTTTCATGGAGAGAAGCTCGCTGTTTTCCCCCAGCCCTCCCATCGTCATAATGGAAGCCAGAAGTGTGGCAAGAGGAAGGGCGTAAGGAATAAGAGTGCAGCTGCCCCACATCATGAACTGGGCTATAACCTTAAACCCCAGTCCCTTGCCTACAAGTTCATCTATATACAGCCAGAGGAACTGCATCATAAGGATGAAGGTCACAATGGCAAACACGGCGACAAACGGACCCAGGAAAGACTTCAGCATATAGCCGTCCAAAGTCTTTACGCCAAGCTTGCGCAGGAAACCCTTTACGGCTTCCTTGATCCTCCTTCCGAGAGGCAGCTGGTTCTGGGTCTGGTCTTCCATTTACTGTCTAAAAGTATCTTTGATGCAATCCAGGGCGGCGTCTATTCCGTCTGCATTCTTTCCTCCCGCGCTGGCAAAGAACGGCTGTCCTCCGCCTCCTCCGTTGATGAACTTGGCCGCAGGGCGGATATCCTTTCCGGCGTTCATTCCCTTGGCAACAAGGTCATCGGTGTACATAAGCACAAGGCCCGGCTTTGCCGGATCCGTGATTCCGGCTGCAAAGACCGTGCTGCTGCACTCGGCCCTAAGCATAAACGCTACGGTTTTTAGCAGTTCCATCGGGAATTCCCCCTTCAGGCTGATGAAATCCACTCCTCCAATCTTCTGGGCACTTTCCTTCGCCTTGTCCTTTATCATTGCGGCCTTTTCCTTCATCATCTCCTCGGCCTGTTTGCGGAAGGTGTCGTTTTCGGTCATGAGGCGCTTTGCGCTGTCCAGGACATTAGGGGAATTCTTGAAGAGTTCCTTTATACTCTGCATCAAGTCTTCCGCAGCGTATATGACATTCTCGGCGTTCTCTCCGGTGGTGGCCTCGATCCTTCTCACCCCAGCGGCTATTGCGCTTTCGCTGAGGATCTTGAAATAGCCTATCATTCCGGTGGAAGGGATGTGGGTTCCGCCGCAGAGCTCGATGCTTTCTCCGAACTTTATCACCCTTACCTTGTCTCCGTATTTCTCGCCGAAGAGGGCGATTGCTCCCATTTCACGGGCCTTGTCGATAGGCATATCGCGGAGTTCTTCCTTCTTGATGTCCTTGCGTATAAGGGCATTTACAAGCCTTTCAACTTCCCTGAGCTTGTCCGGCTGGACTTTCTCGAAGTGGGAGAAGTCGAATCTGAGGACCTGAGGGCTCACGAAAGATCCCTTCTGCTCTATGTGTGTTCCGAGAATCTTCCTGAGGGCATAGTCCAGAAGGTGGGTTGCGCTGTGGTTGGCGGCGGCTGCCATACGCTTCTTTTCATCTATCTCAGCGATGAAGGACTCTGCCGGATTCTGCGGGGCAACCTCGCAAACGTGGATGGAAAGTCCGTTTTCCTTGACGGTATTGACTATCTCGATCTTCTGTCCGGTAGTTTCTCCGGTAATCCATCCCCTGTCTCCAACCTGTCCGCCGCTTTCCGCATAGAACGGAGTCTTGGACAGAACAATGTGGAACAGGTCTTTGCCCTTGGTCTTAACTTCCCTGTAGCGGAGAATCTTGACGCCTGTCTCAACGGTGTTGTCATAGCCCGTAAATACACTTTCTGATTCAGTTTCGCCGACAGGAATCCAGTCTCCTTCCTTCTTGGCCTCGGCATTTCGGCTTCTTTCCTTCTGTTTCCTGAGTTCAGCCTCAAAGCCAGGATGGTCTATCTCCAGGCCGTTCTCCTTGGCGATGAGTTCAGTAAGGTCGATTGGGAATCCGAAGGTATCGTAGAGAACGAATGCGTCAGTTCCGCTGACAAATTTCCTGTTTTCTGCCTTGCACTTTGCCACAACATCGTCCATAAGGCGGATTCCGCGGTCCAGGGTCCTGAGAAATGTTTCCTCCTCTTCCTTGATGACCTTGGAAATAAGGGATTCCTGCTTGCGGATTTCAGGATAGGAATCTCCCATCTGCTCCACCAGTGTAGGAACCAGTTTGTAAAGAAGCGGCTCCTTTACTCCCAGGAAGGTGTAGGCGTATCTGACAGCCCTTCTGAGGATTCTGCGGATCACATATCCTGCCTTTACGTTGGAAGGAAGCTGTCCGTCAGCTATGGAGAATGTAATAGCCCTTACGTGGTCTGAGATAACTCTCATCGCGATCCTGACTTTCTCGTCTGCGGAGGCATAGTCCTTTCCGGCTATTTCTCCGACTTTGGAAAGCAGCGGGGTGAACACGTCAGTGTCGTAGTTGCTCTTTTTCCCCTGGAGCGCCATGCACAGCCTCTCGAACCCCATTCCTGTGTCCACATTGTTGTGAGGCAGTTTTTCAAGGCTTCCGTCCGCCTTGCGGTTGAACTGCATGAACACGAGGTTCCAGATCTCGATGACCAGAGGGTCGGACTTGTTCACGAGTTCCCTTCCCGGAACCTTGGCACGTTCCTCGTCATCGCGGAGATCTATGTGAATCTCGCTGCAAGGGCCGCAAGGTCCGGTTTCTCCCATTTCCCAGAAGTTGTCCTTCTTGTTTCCGAGCAGCACCCTGTCCTCAGGGAGGAATTTCAGCCAGTTTTCCCTGGCCTCCTCGTCCATTCCGAGCCCGTCCGGGGCATAGCCCTCAAAAACGGTGGCGTAGAGTCTGTCAGGATCTATCTTGAAGACCTTGGTCAGAAGTTCCCATCCCCATTCGATAGCCTCTTTCTTGAAGTAGTCTCCGAAACTCCAGTTTCCCAGCATCTCGAACATCGTGTGATGGTAGGTGTCGTGGCCCACTTCCTCCAGGTCGTTATGCTTTCCGCTTACCCTAAGGCACTTCTGAGAATCAGCAGCGCGGAGTGCGAACGGGGCGGCGTTGCCCAGGAATATATCTTTGAACTGGTTCATGCCCGCGTTTGTGAACATCAGCGTAGGGTCGTTCTTGATGACCATAGGTGCGCTCGGCACGATTGCGTGTTCCTTGCTGCGGAAGAAATCCAGGAATGTCTGTCTAATCTGTCTTGATTCCATTAGTACGGTTTTTGCAGTTAGTGCAAATCGTACAAAAATAACATTTATTGGCGAAATTCAATAACAGCATATTAAAGTTATTCATTCTCAGCCTGGCAGCCTTTGCCCTTTACTATGTCCTGCTGTTCTGTGTCTTTGGAATCAAGACTCCGAGACGCCGTCAGCTGGAAGAAAGGTCTGCTATGCTGGATATCCGGCAGAAGGAAATCGAGAGCAAGATGCGTCATGCGTTCGCTGTCCTGGACGAACTTCAGGAAAGGGATAACAATATCTACCGTCCTGCTTTCGGAATGGAGCCGGCATCTTTCCCCCAGTTCCTGACCGGAGGGATGGACCAGCTTTTCTCGCTTGCGGAGAGTCAGGGCAAGAGTTACGACGAGATTGAGCCCATATCCGAGAGTGCCGGAAAGATGTCATCCTGCGTGCCGTCCATCCCGCCACTGTTCCTGGACCAGATACATATGACCAGCAGGTTCGGCGTCAGAAGCGACCCTATGAGCGGAGACGCCAAGGTGCATACCGGCGTGGACCTTGCCGGAAAGGAGGGGATTCACGTGTTTGCAACCGGAGACGGTGTTGTGGAGAAGGTGGACATAAAGTTCACCGGATACGGCAACGAGATAGTAATCAACCACGGTTTCGGCTACAAGAGCCGCTACGCCCATCTGAAGAGCACAATCGTCCACGTCGGTGACCGTGTAAAGAGAGGGGATATGATAGGCTATGTGGGAAGTACGGGCAAGAGCACCGGCCCGCATCTGCATTATGAGGTGGAATATATGGGAAAGAAGGTCAATCCTCTGAACTTCTTTGACTCCGAGATGGGTGCTGAAGAATATGAACGTCTTGTAAAGGAGGGGAAAAAATGAACTGGAAGAGAATTTTAATGTATTTTCTGGCCAGCATTTCCCTGGCTGTGATCTATTATGTGCTGGGTGCCAATATAATTTACTTCGGCGATGAGGCCCGCCTGCTGAAGGAAAACCGCGTCAGGGCCAAATACCTGGACACCATGGATGCGAAATTCGTCACTCTGAACGGGAATCTGAAGTCTCTTCAGGAAAGGGATGCCGGAATCTACCGGTCAATATTCGGGGCGGATCCGGCAAAGGACCTTTACAGGGAAGATGTGGGACAGGACATTGATTTGGCCACCGCCCTTGCGATGGCCAGGGATGTGGAAGTGTCCATAGATTCCATCCGCAGCAATCTCTCATATCTCGGCTCCAGCCAGGAGAACATTCCGTCGATAATCCCGGTTGAGGGATGCGGCATAGAGAGCATAAGCGCATCTTTGGGGCGCAAGATGAATCCTCTGATAAAGAGCGTGGTATGGCACTCCGGTGTAGATATCTCTGCAGAAGCCGGAAGCAAGGTCATAGCCCCGGCGGAAGGTGTTGTCACGACCATAATGCGCGACCGTACTGAGGGAGACATTGTGGAACTGGATCATCTTAACGGATACACTACACGTTACTGCCATTTGGACAGCATTGCGGTCAAGAGAGGAGATACCCTCAGCCGCGGAGACAGGATAGCCTGTGTCGGACTTACTGGAAAAACCATAGCCCCTCATCTGCATTATGAAGTCCTGTTCAACGGCAAGCGTGCAAATCCTGTGTGCTGGTTCTTTGCTTCTCTGAAACCTGAAGAATACTCCCACGCTCTGCACAAGGCGGAAAACAGCGGCCAGTCTTTGGATTAATCTTCCAACTTGATTATTTTTGCAGGGTATGGAGGAAGGCAGCAAGCTATATTACACAATCGGAGAGGTCTCCAAGATACTTGGAGAAAGCACGTCTCTGGTCAGGTTCTGGTCTGACAATTTTCCGCAGTTCATAAAGCCAGTACGCAACAAGAAGGGCAACAGGTTCTTCACGCAGAAGGACGTGGAGACATTCAAGATGATCCATCACCTTGTAAAGGAAAGCGGGATGACACTCGAGGGCGCCCGCCAGAGGATGAAGCAGAATCTATCTCCAACGGACCGCAAACTGGAGGTCATAGATAGGCTTCGTTCAATCAAGGCCAAGCTTCTGGCTGTCTCCGAAGACCTTGAAGACGATACTCCTGAAGATTATCCGGAAGATGCGCAAATCACAGAAAATCAAAGCCTCTGATATCGCTGAGGCAATAGAAGGATTTGCTCCCCTGGCAACCCAGGCGGAGTGGGACAACAGCGGTTTTACCATAGGCAATCCCAATGCGGAGGTGCATAAGGCGCTGATAGCGCTGAATTGTTCCCTTGAAGTGGTGAAGGAAGCTGTGGAGAAGAGGTGTGACATGATAATAACCCATCATCCGCTGATAGTGCACAAGCCTTGCCTTTCCATCCTGGAAGGGGATCCCCGTTCAGACACCATAATGCTGGCCATAAGGCACGGGATAACCGTATATTCCTCCCATACTCCTCTGGACAGGGCGAAGGGAGGACTCAACGACATAATGGCGCAGAAGATGGGGCTTAAGGACTGCATTCCGCTCAGCGATGACGGATTCGGAGTTGTGGGCAACCTGCCAAAGCCTTTGACTTGCGCAAAACTTATCTCGCAGACAAAGAAGGCGTTCGGGGCTCCGGCAGTACGCACGTCAGAACCACTCAAGGGTGGCATAACCCGTGTGGCCGTAAGCAGCGGAGGCGGGCAAGGCTCTACCCCAGACGCAGTTGCAAAGGGAGCGCAGGTGCTTCTGACCGGAGATGTGACCCATCATAATTTCTATTGTCCGGAAGGTTTCATGGTCATGGACCTGGGGCATCATTTCAGCGAACTTCCGGCGATAAGCCTTTTGGAATCCATTGTTAAGAAAAATTTTCCTAAATTTGCAACCCATTTGAGCGAGGCTGACACGAGCCCGATATTTTATTTTTAATATGGCAACTACAAAGAAAAATCCTGCATTGAGCGGGGAGACTTTCACCTCCCTGCAGATTTCAACAAAGAACGCAGACGCGTTGGAAATGGAAAAGAAGCTCCATCTTCTTTACAAACTCCAGCAGACTGACTCAAAGATAGATTCCATTTACCTTCTCCGCGGAGAGCTTCCACTGGAGGTCAGGGACCTTGAGGACGAGGTGGCCGGCCTGAAGACCAAGCAAGCCGCTATCCAGAAAGAAATAAAGGAGATAGAGAACTTCATCGCCAGCAAGAAGAACGAGATGGAAGAGAGCCGTATGGCTATCAAGAAGTACGAGCAGCAGCGTAACAACGTCCGCAACAACCGCGAGTTCGAGTCCATTTCCAAGGAGATAGAATTCCAGCAGCTGGAAGTCCAGCTGGCCGAGAAGAGAGCCAATGACGGTGCCAAGAATCTGGTGACCAAGAAAGAGGAACTGGCTCTCGTGGGTGAGGAGATCAAAGGCCGCGAGGCAGATCTCGAAGCAAAGCGCAAGGAGCTGGAAAACATAGAGAAAGAGACCGAGAAGGAGGTTGAGAAACTTCAGGAAGAGAGCAAGGGTTATCAGGATCAGATAGACGCCAGGATGCTGGCCGCTTACGAGAAGGTGAGAACCAACGTACGCAACAAGATGGCGGTTGTTACCGTTGTCAGGGGAGCTTGCGGCGGCTGCTTCAACAAGATTCCGCCTCAGAGGCAGATAGACATAGACGAGAGCCGTAAGATTGTGGTTTGCGAATACTGCGGAAGAATCCTTGTAAGTTCCCGTTTCGCAGAGGAAGACGCCCCTCAGGCAGAGGAGGCAAAACCTGCAAAGAAGACAGCAAAGAAGAAATAAACGATCATCATCGATGAAGCAAGGCTCCTATACTTTAAGGGACCTCTTCTTCAGGCATGTAGGACAGACATCCTCTTCCCCGCTAGGCTTAAGGATAGTGAAGGCAGAGGGTGTTTTTCTGTATTCGGAGACCAGAAGATATCTGGATTTCATTTCAGGAGTCTCCGTCAGCAACGTGGGCCATGCCAGGAAAGAGGTCATAGATGCCGTCAAGGCGCAGATGGACAATTATGCCCATCTAATGGTCTATGGGGAAATGATAGAGTCCCCGCAGGTGGAGCACGCCACTCTCCTGTGCTCCATACTTCCGGAGAATCTCCAGAGCGTCTATTACGTCAACAGCGGAAGCGAGGCTAACGAGGCTGCGATAAAGCTTGCCAAGAGAATCACCCGCCGCCGCAGGATAGCTTCCTGCCGCAACGCCTACCACGGCAGCACCCAGGGAGCCATGAGCCTGATGGACAGCGAAGAATTCAAGGGGGCTTTCCGCCCTCTCCTTCCGATGGTGGACCATTTTGTTTTCAACGACACAGATTCCCTTTCAGTGATAACCAACGAGACAGCCGCGGTGATAGTGGAGCCGGTTCAGGGAGAAGGCGGAGTGCAGATCCCGAAGCCCGGTTTCCTGGAAGCTTTGCGTCAAAGATGCGACGAAACGGGTGCCCTGCTGATTTTTGACGAGGTCCAGACCGGATTCGGCCGTACCGGGAAGATGTTCGCGTTCCAGAAATACGGAGTGGTTCCGGATATCCTGACCCTGGCAAAGGCTCTGGGAGGCGGGATGCCTCTTGGGGCGATGGTAACCTCGCAGGAAAGGATGAAGTGCTGGCAGACGGATCCCCCTCTGGGGCACATTACCACGTTCGGTGGCCATCCGGTATGCTGTGCGGCTGCCCTTGCGTCGCTGAGGCTGCTGCTGGAGAAAGACTGGGTTGACGATGTGGAGAGGAAATCGGAGAAAATAGTGAATGCCCTGAAATCCCATCCGGCTGTAAAGGAGATACGTGCGGCTGGTCTGCTTATAGCGGTGGATCTGGGCAGTGAGGAGTTGGCGAAAAAAGTGCTATATTTACTTCTCGATGAGGGCGTGATTACAGACTGGTTTCTGTTCCAGCCCACATCTTTCAGGATAGCCCCTCCGCTGTGCATTTCGGACGAGGAAATAGAGATTGGAATCCAGGCGGTTAGGAGGGCTTTGGACAAACTGGGAGAATAATTGTTTATGGCAAAGACAGTGAAAAACAGGAAAGGAGAGGTTGACCTTGAGGTCTCGGCGATGCAGCACGGGATGAAAGTGCCTCAGGCACCGGAAGTGGAGGCCTCGGTCCTGGGAGCGATGATGCTGGACCAGGACATTGTGGAGGAACTTATGACGGTTCTGCAGGAGGAATGCTTCTATAAGCCCGAGAACAGGCTTGTGTTCAAGGCGATAACCCATCTCAGCAACGCCTCCCAGCCGGTGGATATGATGACCGTGGCCGAAAGGCTGAAGTTTAACGGGGATTTTGACGCCGCCGGAGGTCTGGATTACCTGACCCGCCTGACATCGGACATAGGTGCGGCCGTTCACGTGAATTACTATGCCAAGATTCTTGTGGACAAATTCATCCAGAGGGAGATGATAACCATAACCAACGACTCCCTGCGTAAATCCTACGATGAGAGCGAGCCTGTGGATGACCTTCTGAATTCTCTGCAGCAGAGACTGTTCGAGCTTTCCGAGAAAAACATGAGCCGCAAGGAGCAGTCAATCGCCGAGATTATTAAGACAAAGCTGGACAGCCTTGAGGAATTGCAGAGCAAGGGCGGCCAGACCGGTCTGCAGAGCGGATATATGGCACTGGACAAAGTCACTTACGGCTGGCATCCTTCAGACCTCGTGATCATAGCCGGACGTCCAGGAATGGGAAAAACGGCGTTCGTGCTGACTATGGCCCGCAACATGGCTGTGGATTTCAAGATTCCTGTAGCGTTCTTCTCTCTGGAGCAGGCTCCTACGCAGTTGCTGGAAAGGCTTATGGTCGCCGAGTCAGGACTTCCTTCAGACAAGATCAAGGGAAGCGTCAAGATGACTCAGGCGGACTGGACACAGCTGGACGACAGCCTGAAACCTCTGCTGGAGGCTCCGATCTACATAGACGACACTCCGTCCCTGTCCATTGCGGATCTCAGGGCCAAGGCCCGTAGGCTTGTCAAGACCAGCGGGGTGAAGATTCTGATAATCGACTACCTGCAGCTTATGACCGGAAGCAAGGAGCTGAAGGGTAACCGCGAGCAGGAAGTCGCCGAGATTTCACGTTCCCTGAAGGCGATTGCCAAGGAACTGGATGTTCCGGTCATAGCCCTGGCACAGCTGAGCCGCCAGGCGGAATCATCCACAGGAGGCCAGAAGAAACCTCAGCTCACCCATCTTAGGGAGTCCGGAGCGATAGAGCAGGATGCGGACATCGTTCTTTTCCTTCACCGTCCTGAATACTACGGACTTGAGGATATGAATGTGGAGAAGGGACTTACCGAGGTTATAATCGCTAAGCACCGTAACGGGCCTACGGGAGAAGTTGAACTCAAGTTCCTTGCTTCCCAGATGAAATTCGTTGACCGCAACGACACATACATACCATCTTCCAACATCCCTTCTTCAATATCTTTCCAGTCAAGGATAAATAGTGGAGCGAATTTTGATTTCGGTACCACAGCCGAAGATGAATACGACGGTATTTAAAGACTGCTGAAATGAAAAGACTTGTTGCTCTCGCATTATTGTTTGCTGTGTTCTGCCCGGCATTCGCCCAGGAGAACAACGACTATCCGTTCCAGGACGGTGAGAAGATGAAGTTCATCCTCAATTACACTTGGGGCGGTGTCATCACCGATGTCGGAGACGCCACGTGTACCCTCACTTATTCCAATGGGGGCTACAACGTGCTTGTGACCGGAAAGACTTTCAAGTTTTTCGACGTGTTCTTCAAGGTGAGGGAGAGATTCGAGGCGAGGTTCATCGAGAAGAGTCTGCGTCCGGTAAGGTTCCACAGGGAAGCCGCCGAGGGAAAGTACCGTATGAACAACACCTTGAAATTCAATCCGAACTATACGATTAATTCCTCCACACAGAAATATGACAGGGAGCCTTTCGACACGCTTCTGAAGGGAACGGCAAATACGATGGATATGCTGACTCTGCTTTTCAAGAGCAGGACACTTTCTTTCGATGAAAGCCAGATAGGGAAGAAAGTTCCTCTGGAATTCGCGATAGACAAGGAAATCTACAACATCTATTTCATATACCAGGGCAAGGAGAACAAGAAAATCCAGGGCCTTGGAACTTTCAGGACAATGAAATTCGCCGTCAAGGTTGTGGCCGGCAATGTTTTCACCGGCAAGGATGACATGAATATCTGGATCACTGATGACCAGAACAAGTTTCCTGTTTTCTTCGAGTCCCCGATTCTTGTGGGAAGGGTGCAGGGCAGGATGTCTTCCGTTTCCGGAAACAAATATCCTCTGACTTCCAAGATAAAATAAAATGCAGAAAGGTATCATAGGTCACGAAGGCGTGGTCTCCGGGGTAATGGATGACGGCTACAAGGTCACTATCACCTCCCGCAGCGCCTGTGCATCCTGCCATGCCCGCGGCCTTTGCTCCGCTTCCGAGATGGCGGACAAGGTCATAGAAGTCAAGGACAGGGACAATTCACGCTTCAGGGTCGGAGACAAGGTCAGCGTCAATATGGAGGAAAGCGCAGGAATGAAAGCCGTGTGGATTGTTTATGCCGTTCCCGCGATAATCTTAGTAACCTTTTTGTTATATTTGCAACATTTGGGAGTGAGCGAATTGGTTACGGGCCTTACCATCCTGGGAGCTATAGCATTGTACTTTTTCATACTGTATCTTTTCAGGGGGAAAATAGGCCGCCGTATCTGTTTCACGATATCCCCGTTAGACGAGACAACTAACAATTAACTTAATGAATACAACAATTATCTTTACTATCGCCACACTGGCAATCCTGGGGTTGCTGCTGGCGATTGTGCTCTACATTGTTGCGCAGAAGTTCAAAGTGGAGGAAGATCCTAGGATCGACACCGTTGAATCTCTGCTGCCTGGCGCCAACTGCGGAGGTTGCGGCAAGGCGGGTTGTAGGGCTTTTGCAGAATCAGCTGTAAAAGAAGGACTTGGATCATTGCGCTGCCCGGTGGGCGGCAATCCTGTAATGCAGAAGATTGCCGAGGCTCTGGGACAGACAGTAGAGGCCAAGGATCCGCAGGTTGCTGTCGTGAGATGTTCCGGATCCTGCGACAAGCGCAAGAAGACTACAATCTATGACGGTCTTGCAACCTGCGCAACCATAGCGTCGCTGTACGGCGGAGACACCGACTGCAAGTTCGGATGTCTGGGCCGCGGAGACTGCGAGGCAGCCTGCAAGTTCGATGCTATAAAGATTAACCCGAAGACCGGACTTCCTGAAGTTGACGAGGAGAAATGTACTGCCTGCGGAGCCTGCGTGAAGGCTTGCCCTAAGCAGATCATAGAACTTCGCAACAAGGGTCCTAAGGGCAGGAGAGTTTATGTGGCTTGCCGCAACCAGGACAAGGGCGCTGTTGCAAGGAAGGCCTGCCTGGCCGCCTGCATAGGCTGCGGAAAATGCGTCAAGACCTGTCCGTTCGAGGCTATTACACTTGAAAATAATCTGGCTTACATAGATTACACCAAGTGCCGCATGTGCCGCAAGTGCGTGGTTGAATGTCCTACTGGAGCGATCCACGAGGTCAACTTCCCTCCGCGTCCTGCAGTTGTGAAGCCTGCAGCTGCACCTGCCGCTCCGGCCGCAGCCAAACCAGTCGCTGAGCCGCAGGAAAAGAAAGTAGAAATACCGGTTGAAAAAAAGAATTAGAGTATGAGAACATTCAGAATGGGTGGCGTTCATCCTGCAGACAAGAAGATCAGCAAGGATGCGGCAATAGAAAGATTGCCTCTGCCAAAGACTGTTTATATCTCTATGGGCCAGCATCTCGGCGCTCCTGCCGAGCCATGCGTAGCTGTTGGAGATAAAGTAAAGGTCGGCCAGCTGATTGCCAATGCAACCGGCTTTGTTTCCGCTCCAATTCATTCATCGGTGAGCGGAACCGTAAAATCAATAGAAATGGTCAAGGACCTTGCTGGGAAACCTGGTAAGGCCGTTGTGATAGATGTCGAGGGAGACGAGTGGATGGAAGACATCGACCGTTCCGAGGACATTGTACGTGAAATCAAACTTGAGAAGAAAGAGATCGTCGACCGCATCAAGGCCTGCGGAGTAGTTGGTCTGGGCGGCGCTACCTTCCCTACGAACGTTAAGCTTTCCCCTCCTCCTACAGCCACTCCTACCTGCGTGATTATCAACGGCGCGGAGTGCGAGCCTTATCTTACTTCAGACTACAGGGTGATGATGGAGATGCCGGAGCAGGTGCTCATTGGAGGAACCATACTTATGAAAGCCCTCGGAGTGGACAAGTGTTACATAGGAGTCGAGGAGAACAAGCCTGAGGCAATCAAGAAACTCAAGGCCCTGGCTCCGCAGTTCAAGGGAGTGGAGATTGTAACTCTCAAGAAGAAATATCCGCAGGGCGGCGAGAAGCAGCTCATCGATGCCGTTATCGGCAAGAAGGTTCCTTCAATGGGACTTCCTGTAGATACCGGCGCCGTTGTGCAGAATGTGGGAACCGCATTCGCTGTTTACGAAGCCGTTCAGAAGAACAAGCCTCTGTTCGAAGGCATCATGACCGTGACTGGAGACTGCCTGGAACATCAGCGCAACTTCATCCACAGGGTAGGAACTCCTCTGAGTTTCATCATGGAATACAGTGGCGGAGTACCTGAGAAAGCATCCAAGCTCATCAGCGGAGGTCCTATGATGGGTAAGGCCATTGTGAATGTGGACGCTCCTACACTCAAGGGAACTTCCTCCATACTTTACCTTACTGAAGCCCAGACCAAGAGAAAGGCTGAGAGCAACTGTATCCGCTGCGGCAAGTGCGTTAGCGCCTGCCCTATGGGTCTGGAGCCTTATCTGCTGAACAAGCTGGGAAGGGCTTCCCGTTTTGATGAACTCGAGGAGCATCACGTTTACGACTGCATCGAGTGCGGATGCTGCTCGTTCACCTGCCCGGCATTCATTCCTCTGCTGGATACCATCCGCCAGAGCAAGGCAGCCGTGATGAAGATTATGAAGAGCCGTCCTAAGAAGTAATTGGGGAGGCGGATTGTTAATGAATTAAAACGTACGACAAATGAATACATTGATTGTATCTCCTTCCCCTCACGTTCACGGGAAGGATAATACCAGGAGGCTGATGGGCGATGTGATCATCGCGCTTATGCCTGCCGTCCTGGTATCAATCTGGTTCTTCGGTCTGAGCGCGATACATCTGGTATGCGTGAGCGTACTTGCCTGTGTCGTTTTCGAGTACCTGATTCAGAAGTTTTTGCTCAAGGGCAAAAGCACCGTCGGAGACCTTTCCGCTGTGGTTACAGGAATCCTTCTGGCCCTGAACCTTCCGGTCTGCTCTCCTTGGTGGCTTATCCTGATAGGTGCCTTTGTGGCAATCGGCATCGCCAAGATGACCTTCGGCGGCCTGGGACAGAATCTCTTCAATCCGGCTCTGGTAGCCCGCGTGGTTCTGCTGGTTTCTTTCCCTGTCCTCATGACGGGAACCGCTTTCCACGCACCTGAGGGCGGATACCTGTTCGGCAACTCCGAGTTTGCAAATGCAGCCCTGGACGCAACCAGCGGAGCTACTCCACTGGGATTCGTCAAGGAGCAGCTGGCCAAGGGGGTTTCCATGCAGGAGATAATGGCAACTCCTGGTCTTTCCTACACTCAGCTCCTGTTCGCAAGACTGGGCGGAAGCGCCGGCGAGCTTAGCGCCATCGCCCTTATCCTCGGCTTCATCTATCTGCTCTGCAGAAGGGTTATCAAGCCTTGGATATCGCTGAGCATCCTCATTACCGTTTTCGTGTTTGCCGGTGCCCTCTGGCTCGGCAATCCTGCCAAGTTCACCGATCCTGTCTTCAACCTGCTGAGCGGAGGTCTCCTGCTTGGAGCCTTCTTCATGGCCACGGATTATGTGACCAGCCCTATGACGACCAAGGGACAGGTGATCTTCGGTATCGGAATCGGAGTCATCACAATCCTCATAAGAGAGTTTGGAGCATATCCTGAAGGAGTTTCCTTCGCGATACTGATAATGAACTCCACCGTTCCTCTTCTGAACAGAATCCAACCTAAACGATTTGCGAAGGAGGCGCAGAAAAAGTAATGGCCATCAAATCATCACTCAGGAATATGGTACTTGTGCTCACGCTGGTTTGCCTGGGCGCATCTGCCGCCGTTGCAGTGGTTTACGCTGTGACCAAAGAGCCTATCAATGCCGCTGAGGTGGCAAAGAAGAACAATGCCATAAAGGAAGTTGTCCCTGAATTCGACAACAACCCTTACGAGGAAGCGCTTGACATCATCGCAGACCTTAATGTTCCGGACAAGACCAACAAGGTCTATCCGGCAAAGAAGGGCGGAGAGATTGTGGGTTACGCGGTAGAGAGCACCACAACAAAGGGCTTCGGCGGACCTTTCACCATTATGGTGGGATTCACTCCTGACGGGGCGGTCTACAACACCTCCGTCATTTCCCATTCGGAGACTCCTGGACTGGGCGCCAAGATAACTGACTCCCAGAGCAAGTTCATCACCCAGTGGAACGGCAAGAATCTGGTGGACGGCAGTGTCAACCTTTCCGTCAAGAAAGACGGCGGAGACATCGACGCGATTACCGCATCCACCATATCTTCAAGGGCTTTCTGCGATGCCATGCAGATAGCTGCAAACGTGTTTAACAATATTTCTACAGAAAAGTAAAGTTATGAGCAAGTTCAAATATCTGATAGACGGTATTGTCAAAAACAACCCGACCTTCGTTCTGGTCCTGGGTATGTGCCCTACGCTTGCAACTACCACTTCCGCAATCAACGGTATGGGTATGGGACTGGCCACTATGGCTGTGCTCCTGTGTTCGAATATGGTTATATCTCTCCTTGCTCCGGTTATTCCGAACAAGGTCAGGATACCTTGCTACATCGTTGTGATAGCCGCCTTCGTAACAGTTGTCCAGCTTGTTATGCAGGCCTTCACTCCTGGACTTTACGAGACTCTGGGAATCTTCATCCCTCTGATTGTCGTAAACTGCATCGTGCTCGGAAGGGCGGAGGCGTTCGCCAACAAGCACGGTGTGATAGACAGTGCACTTGACGGAATCGGAACCGGAATCGGCTTCACCATCGCCCTGACCTGCATAGGTCTTGTAAGGGAAGTCCTCGGAAACCTCTCCGCCTTCGACCACAAGTTCTCATCTTCAGATGGAATGCTCGTGTTCGTGCTGGCTCCCGGAGCCTTCATAGTGCTCGGCTACCTGATGGTGCTGTTCAACAAAATCAAGGACAGAAAGAAAAGCGCATAAGAAAAGCAGTGTTGAATCATTAAAGACAAGATTATGGAATATCTGATAATAATTATAACGGCTGTATTCGTAAACAACGTAGTGCTCAGCCAGTTCCTGGGAATCTGTCCTTTCCTTGGCGTTTCCAAGAAGATTTCCACCGCTTTCGGAATGAGCCTTGCGCTGATTCTGGTTATGGGACTTGCAACCCTGGTTACATATCTCATCCAGAACTATGTGCTTGTCAACACCTGGTTCGGAAGGGAGGTCAACATCACTTTCATGCAGACGATTGTCTTCATCCTTGTGATCGCCGCCCTTGTGCAGATGGTAGAGATCATCCTCAAGAAGATCAACCCTACGCTGTATCAGGCACTGGGTATCTTCCTGCCTCTGATCACCACCAACTGCGCTGTTCTCGGCGCTGCCCTGATAGTTGTAACCAAGGAGTTCTCCTTTGGCGGAGAGCCTCACATGATGAATCTTGCGGAGAGTGTGGTTTATTCCATGAGCCTTGCCATAGGTTTCGGAATAGCCATCATACTGTTTGCCGGAATGAGGGAGCAGCTGGAGCTCAGCAACGTTCCAAAGTCTCTTAAGGGCACTCCTATCGCTCTGATAACCGCAGGACTTTTGGCTCTTGCCTTTATGGGATTCCAGGGAATCGTTTAGCTCGGCGATCTGTGCAGGACAAGAAGGATATACTCAGCCGGATTATCACCGCAGTGGAGATCGAGGCTCTGATGCGGGAGGGCAGAAACGAGGAGGCGCACTCCAACCTTTCCGCCCTGCTTAAGAAAGAGCCGAAGAATTCCTACGCATGGTATCTTCTCGGGAACCTGTACAGCCGCCAGAAACTTTTCCCTCAGGCTCTTGAGGCCTACAAAAACGCGAAGCTTCTGGAACCTGACGGCCCCGCGGCCCCGGCCGTAGACTGGGTGGTGGAGCAGATGTCTTTGCAGAATTAGGAAAACGGGGCAATCGCCCCGTTTTTCTTTTCGCTGAAAATAGAATCTAAATATGTATATTTGGATACCGTATTCGGGATAATCATTTTAACAGTTTTTATATGAAATCAACTACCAAAGTTCGTCTGACATCCTTTGTGTCAGCATTCTGCATTGCAGCCGTGTTGTTAGTCAATGCTCCGCAGGCTGCCGCTCAGAGAGGCAACTTCCCTCCTCCTCCAGGCCAAACACCGGGTGGAGACGGCGCTCCACAAGGCCAGGCTCCTAAGAAAAAGGGACCTGAATCCCTGGAGAAATTCGTTAAGAAAGACGCCAAGATAATGAAGGGTTTCACCACCGTCTACAATCAGGAAGACAAGTGGTATATCAGTATCAACGACAGTATTATAGGCCGTGACATCGAGCTGGTTTCCCGTATCGCAAAGAGTGCCGAGGGCGGTAGAAGAGGCTTCAACGGCTATGCCGGTGATATTGTCGGCGAGGCTATGGTAAGATTCTCCAAGGGCCCTGGCAACAAGATATTCCTGCATCAGGTGATGCTGAGGGAAAGGGCTACCGGAAGCATGGCACAGAATGTGAAGAACTCCAATACCACGGCAATCGTTGCATCGTTCGACATCGCTGCATGGAACGACGACAAGTCCGAGAACCTTATCGACGTTTCCAACTTCCTTCTGACGGAGAATCCGCTTCTGCACTTTAACAAATACCTGAAGAGGACCTTCACCCTTCAGAACTTCATGAAGGACCGCTGCTATGTTTCCGAAATCAAGACTTATCCTATCAATACCGAATTCCGCAGCGTGATAACCTACGGCAAGGAGAACGGCCAGAGCGCAACCTACGAGTACAACGCTTCCATGGTTCTGCTTCCTAAGGAGCCTATGATGGGACGTATCGTGGATCCAAGGGTAGGATATTTCACCGTAAGATACACAGACTTTGACATGAACCCTCAGGGCGTTAAGAGCGTTGCCCTTGCAGCCCGCTGGCGTCTGGAACCTAAACCGGAAGACCTTCAGAGATATATCAACGGAGAGCTTGTGGAACCGCAGAAGCCTATCGTGATCTACATAGACCCTACGACTCCGAAGGAGTGGGTTCCTTACTTGATTGCTGGTGTTAATGACTGGCAGGCAGCTTTCGAGAAGGCCGGATTCAAGAACGCCATTATGGCAAAGGTTGCTCCTACTCCGGAAGAGGATCCTACCTGGAGTCTGGATGACGCTACCCATTCCGCCATCGTCTACAAGCCGTCTGACGTGGCTAATGCCAGCGGCCCTCACGTATCCGACCCTCGCAGCGGCGAGATCATCGAGACTCATATCAACTGGTACCACAACGTGATGAACCTCCTCAGGAACTGGTACTTTGTACAGTGCGCACCGTCAGATCCTATGGCAAGGAATATGGTTCTTCCTACCGAACTTATGGGAGAACTCATCCGTTTCGTTTCTTCTCACGAAGTAGGCCACACCCTTGGTCTGAGGCATAACTTTGCCGGCAGCAACTGCCCGATCTACACCGTGTCTAACCTGAAGAACGTAGAATTCCTGAAGAAGTACGGCCACGCATCATCCATTATGGACTATGCCCGTTTCCTCTATCTTGCAGAGGCAAAGGACAACATTCCTCAGGAGCTTCTCTTTCCTTGCATCGGCCCTTATGACAAGTGGGCAATCGAGTGGGGCTACAGGTACTATCCTCAGTTCAAGACTCCAAAAGAGGAGAGCGATTACTTGAAGAAGATCGTTACCGAAAAACTCAAGGATCCTACCGGAATCTACAAGTTCGGAACGGAAAGTGATCCTTCAGATCCTCGCTACCAGAGCGAAGACCTCGGCGTTAACCATATGGAGAGCAACGAGATAGGAATGAACAACCTCAAGGTCATCATGAACAACATCGAGACCTGGACAGCAACTCCAAATGAGCCTTACACCAATCTCAGCGATATCTATGATCAGGTTGTAAACCAGTACAAGAGATACATCAACCACGTTGCCAAATACATCGGCGGAATAACTTCAGAGGAAAAACTCGCAGAGGAGCCTGGCGACATCCGCACTTTCGTTTCCAAGGCAAAGCAGCAGGAGGCACTTGCCTTCCTGAAGAAGCATTTCTTCACCACTCCTAAGTGGCTGCTCAAGGACGAGATTTTCAAGAAGACCAAGAAGGACAGGATGACCATTATGCAGGGCATTTACAACGGAACCCTCGGCAAGCTCGTGGACAACCGCGTACTCGACAACATGTGCAAGGCAGAAGTTGCCCTGGGCAAGAACGCCTACACCATCGAGAATTACTTCACGGACCTTAACAACATAGTCTTTGCCCCAATGCCGGCAGATCCTCAGGAGGCTGCATACCGCCGCCTGATGCAGAAGATCTATGTCCAGAAACTCTGCGACATGTATACCGGCAGCGGCAGCGGTAATTCCACCGGCGGAATGATCGTGATCTACACTCCTGAAGAGAAGGGTAACTCAGATGTTTCCTCAATGATTCTCGGCCAGCTTGAAATGCTCCAGGCCAAGTTCAAGGCAGCATCCGCCAACACTACAACTCTCAACGGAGCGCACAACCGCTTCCTCTACGAGAGGGTAAGGCGCGCTATCACCGACCAGAGGCAGAAGGCTTCAACCCCTTCAACTGGAAACACTCCTCCGTTCATCGTTGAGGAAGTGTTCGGCACCTGCACCTTCGGCGAATAATATACTTTTTCAGTCGGTTATAAAATGTAACCAACTGAAATAATGACAGCAAGAGCAACCGGTTGTAAAATGTAACCGGTTGCTTTTTACATTAGGAAATGATTATATTTGTAAGGATGTAATATAATTGATTGTTATATGGGCGAGAAAGAAAAGATTCAACTGTTCGAGGACAGAAAAATCCGTTCCGTTTGGGACGAAGAGAAGGAGAAATGGTTCTTTTCCGTGGTGGATGTTGTAGCTGTACTTTCTGGGAGTCCAGACCCGGCAAAGTATTGGCGTGTTCTTAAAACCCGTTTAAAGAAGGAGGGAAATGAAACCGCTACAAATTGTAGCGCTTTCAAAATGAAAGCCGCAGACGGGAAGATGCGAATGACAGATATGGCTGATATGCAACAAATGTTTCGCATAATTCAATCAGTACCATCTTCTAAAGCAGAGCCATTCAAGGTATGGATGGCTAAAGTAGCGTCTGAGCGTATAGATCAGATGATTGATCCTGAAAAGAGCATTGACCAGGCGGTGGCGGATTATCGTCGCCTAGGCTACTCGGAGGCATGGATCAATCGCAGAATAAAATCAATAGAAATTAGAAAGGGGCTCACAGACGAGTGGAAAAGGGGCGGTGTTACCCAGGAAATTGATTTTGCATTTCTTACCGATTTGATGTCTAAAACCTGGAGTGGTTTTACAACAAAAGAATACAAAAAGTTCAAGGGTTTAACAAAGGAGAATCTCCGCGATAACATGACCAATCTGGAACTGCTTTTGAGTGCTCTTGCAGAGGAAACAGCCACTCAGATCAGCAAAGAAAGAAATCCTGATGGCCTGAAGGAGAATGCGACAGTAGCGCATGAGGGCGCTGAAGTTGCAAAATCCACTCGCGGAGATATTGATAAAAGACTGGGTCATAGTGTGGTAACATCAGAGAAGGCAATAGACTATATTCAGCCGGCAGATGAACTCCCATTCCCGAAAAAGAAACGAAAGAAATAATTACGGATTTCATTATGATGAAAAGGATAATACTATTGCTTTTCTTTATTTGTCCAACTCTGTCCTTCTGTTACGCACAGAATATAGAAGACGTACGGAAGGCTATTGATATTATGGACAAGTATGGATTATTTGCAAAAGGGCCTGATTGGGAAGTGGCAAAAAAGGAGGCTCTTGCACAAGAGCCAGAATCCGTTGAGCAGGCTAGGGATATAATCAAAAAAGCGTTAAAGGTTGCCGGAGGTAAACATTCTTTTATAATATCTTCAGATACTGTAAACAAGTATAATAGTGAAGTTAACTGGCAGATGCCTTCAGTAAGTTTGAACGATAATGGTGATATACTGATTATCACGATTCCTAAGTTCGGGGGTAATCAAGACATGGCAAAGGCTTATGCTGAATCTGTACTGGAAAACCATTTGGTTAAAACGCTCAAAGACAATTCTTCCATCAAGGGTGTAGTCATAGACCTCAGAAACAATACGGGGGGAAATATGTATCCTATGATTGCCGCCGTTCATCAATTCCTTCCGAAAGGTAAACTTATAGGCTTCAAACGCCGTAATCATACCGTATGGTATAACAATCGTTCTGTCAGGGAAGTCGTATTGGGGAAGAAAGAGTACGAGCACATAGATATGCCAGTTGCTATCCTGACCAATAAAAGAACTATCAGTTCCGGAGAAGTTGTCCTTATATGTTTCAGAGGATTGAAGAACATCCGTTCTTTCGGTAGTGCTACAGCAGGATACGCTTCAGGAAACTCGTCATTTTTCCTATCAGATGGTTCAAAACTGGTTCTTACGACAGGATGTGATGTGGCCAGGACAAATGAGGTCTTCTGCGATGATCCTATCGTCCCGGACGTAGAGACGGACAATCCATTGGAAGATGCGATCTCCTGGTTAACCGGTTATTGAGTCTTTAAGATGGTGGTGGTTAAGTGCCTGAATCATAGTATGTTAAATATAAGGTCCTGCGGCAAAATCACCGCAGGACCTTATATCTTTTTACCTAATACTCAGAGTGTTATCCGCCACCGGTTACAGCTGGCTGTAAGGGAGGTTGTAGATTTCGCTGAGGGTCTTTTGACCGATATTGCCGCTACGCAGGCCATTCATCAGCCATTTCTCCCTCTGGGCACTTGTGCCGTGAGTGAAGGCATCAGGAACGGTGTAGCCCTGGGATTTCTTCTGGAGATAGTCGTCTCCGATAACCTTTGAGCAGTTGATGGCGTTGCGGATGTCCTGATTGTCTATAGAGTTGAACATCTTGCTCTCGTGATGACCCCATACACCGGCCAGATAGTCTGCCTGGAGTTCAAGCCTAACGCTCCACTGGTTTGCAGTTGTCTGGTTTGAGGACTGCATCTTCTGGTGAACCTGTCCCAGGATTCCGAGAAGGTTTTCCACGTGGTGCCCAACCTCATGTGCGATTACATAAGCGTATGCGAACTCTCCGTCCGCTCCCAGCTGCTGCTTCATCTGGCTGAAGAACGACAGGTCTATGTAAAGTGCCTTGTCTGCCGAGCAGTAGAAAGGTCCCACTGAAGCGGTAGCGCCACCGCATCCGGTCTGTACTGAAGATGTGAAAAGTACCATCTTAGGCGGTTCGTATTCCGCATTAAGCTGCTCTCTGAAAACTTTTGTCCATACGTCCTCCGTAGAGGCGAGGATCTGCTTTGAAAATTCTGCAAGAGCCTCTTCCTGGGCGGTAGGCTGATAGTCCTGTGCGGTTTCTGTACCGCCGCCGGTGAGCAGTCCGCCTCCGTCTGCACCCATTTCCTGAAGAACGCTGAGCGGATTGCCGCCCAGAGCCCAGGTTATAAGACCGATTATGATAAGTCCGCCGAGTCCCATGCCGACGGCCTTTCCACCAGACATACCTCTGCGGTCATCCACATTGGTGCTGGTTCTTCTGCCATCCATTCTCATATTGAAAAGATTTTAAGTTTGAATTCGTGTGTGCTGTCTTACAAATATAAGGAAAATCTCAGACTTTACCGAGCTTGTGCAGGAATTCCCACAAGACAACTCCTATGCAGACTGAAACGTTCAGTGAATGTTTGGTACCCCACTGGGGGATTTCTATACACTCATCGCTGAGATCCACGATTTCCTGCTGCACGCCGTGCACCTCGTTCCCGAAAATGAGGGCGTATTTCTGCCCAGATGCTGTCTTGAAATCGCTGAGCATAACCGAATTTTCCGTCTGCTCTATGCTGATGATCCTGTAGCCCTGATCCTTAAGGGCGGCGACAGCTTTCTCTGTCTCGGGATAATATTCCCAGTCTACGGAAAACTCTGCACCCAGGGCGGATTTGTGGATTTCCGCGGAAGGAGGAGTGGCGCTTATGCCGCACAGGATTATTTTCTCCGCGATGAAAGCATCGCTCGAGCGGAAGACGCTTCCGATGTTGAACTGGCTGCGCACGTTGTCCAGGACTATCACAACAGGTATCTTTTCCTGATGCTTGAATTCCTCCACGGTTGAGCGGCCGAGTTCGCTGTTTAGAAGTTTCCTGTTGGTCATACTGATAAAGGGAAATACCAGTTCAAAGATAAAAAATTTGGAAAACTATCGGCATGGTTGTATATTTACATACCTAAACATCCGGATTATTAACCTTAAAAACGATCTATATGAAAAAATTACTGGTTATTGTACTGGCAATACTTGTTTCCGTGCCTGTATTCTCACAGAAAAAACTGAGACAGGATTTCAAGGAAAAAGCCTTCGGAATTGAAATTTCCATGATTTATGTAGAGGGCGGTGAGTTTATGATGGGTGGAACTTCCGAACAGGGAAAGGAAGCTGACAAGGACGAGGTAATCCACAGGGTAACTGTAGGAGACTTCTTCATCGGCCAGTTTGAAATCACCCAGGCCCAGTGGGAGGCCGTAATGGAGACCAGCGTTGTCCAGCAGAGCAGGAAAGCTGACGCCAAGCTGACTCTCGACAAGCTTAACGGAGTAGGACCGGACTATCCTATGTATTATGTAACCTGGGAAGAGGCTATGGAATTCTGCCGTGTTCTCAGCAAGAAGACCGGAAAGAAATACTCTCTGCCTACAGAGGCCGAGTGGGAATTTGCGGCTAGAGGCGGTACCAAGAGTGATGCAAGGTCCCGCACCAAATACGCCGGAAGCAACCTGATCGAGCGTGTGGCATGGTATGACCGCGGATCCACCCATCCTGTCGGAATGCTGCAGCCTAACGAGCTCGACATCTACGACATGAGCGGAAACGTTTGGGAATGGTGCTTTGACTGGTATGGCCAATACAACAGGAACGAGACCATCAACCCTGAGGGACCGGTTGTCGGAGAAGAGAGAGTGATCAGAGGCGGAAGCTGGCACAACCCTGCATCCCGCTGCCGTGTATCATACCGCGGACACAACTCCCCTGAGAGGCGTGCAGGCTACAGAGGATTCCGTATCGTATGCCACGATGTTATGGTTCCTGAAGAAGACTAGAGATCTCCGGAACCTGTCAGTTAAAAGATGCCTGATGCTGTCAGGCATCTTTTTTTTGTAACATGACGCCGGTTTCTTCAAGAAATTTGTAATTAAATTGTTATATTTGCCCGTCTTATGCAAACCGTTTTTGGATAAGGCACCGCAAACGATAGTAATTAAACAGTTAAAACAAATATGAAACAAGATCTCGAAATATCCGAACTCATCAAAAGAGAGGAAAACCGTCAGTCCAGAGGCGTGGAACTCATTGCTTCTGAAAACTTTGTAAGCGACCAGGTGCTTGCCGCCCTGGGAAGCGTATGTACAAACAAATATGCAGAAGGCTATCCTGGCCACAGATATTATGGCGGATGCCAGGAAGTTGACAAGATAGAACAGGTGGCTATTGACCGTATCTGCAAGCTCTTCGACGCTGAGTACGCAAACGTGCAGCCTCATTCCGGAGCCCAGGCAAACATGGCCGTAATGATGGCCTGCATCAATCCTGGAGATACCTTCATGGGCCTGAACCTGGATATGGGAGGACACCTGACACACGGTTCCCCTGTGAATGTATCTGGCAAGATGTACAACGCAGTGGCTTACGGACTGGACAAGGAGACCGGACTCATTGATTATGACGATATGGAGAAGAAGGCCCTGGAGCACAAGCCGAAACTGATAATCGGCGGCGCCAGCGCATACTCCAGAGAGTGGGACTGGGAGAGGATGAGAGCCATCGCGGACAAGGTGGGGGCAATCCTTTGGGTAGATATGGCACATCCTGCAGGACTTATTGCAAAGGGCCTGCTGAAGAACCCTGTAAAGTACGCTCATATCGTAACCTCCACAACACACAAGACCCTCAGAGGACCTCGCGGAGGTATCATCCTGGTGGGTAAGGACTTCGAGAATCCTTGGGGACAGAAGACCCCGAAGGGAGAGATCAAGAAGATGAGTGCCATACTCAACTCTTCCGTATTCCCTGGCATCCAGGGCGGACCTCTGGAGCACTGCATCGCCGCAAAGGCCGTCGCATTCTTCGAGGCTCTGCAGCCTGAGTTCAAGACCTACGTTGAGCAGGTACACAAGAACGCTGTCGTAATGGCTGAGGAGTTCATGGCAAGAGGCTACAAGGTAGTCAGCGGCGGAACAGACAACCATATGATGCTCATCGACCTCAGGACCAAGTTCCCTGAACTTACCGGTAAAGTGGTTGAGAACACCCTTGTTCTGGCAGACATCACAGTGAACAAGAATATGGTTCCGTTCGACACCCGCTCACCTTTCCAGACTTCAGGTATAAGGGTCGGTACCCCGGCCGTTACCACCAGGGGCCTCAAGGAGAACGATATCAAGTTCGTTGTGGGCTTGATAGACAAGGTGCTTAACAACCTCACTGACGAGAAGGTTCTTGAGGATGTGCGCCACCAGGTAGAACAGCTTATGGCAGGCCGCCCGCTGAACATCTGGTAACAGACAGAACATTTAGACGAGATTATGAATATTATCAAGAAAACAATCCAGCTCGCAGACGGACGTACAATTGAAATTGAGACTGGAAAACTGGCCAAGCAGGCAGATGGCTCGGCCGTAGTAAAGATGGGTGGCACAATGCTTCTTGCCACCGTGACTTGCGCCAAAGAAGCAGAAGAGGATGTGGACTTCCTCCCTCTTCAGGTAGATTACAAGGAGAAGTTTTATGCCGCAGGACGTTTTCCTGGCGGATTTATGAAGAGAGAGGGAAAGGCCAGTGACTATGAGATTCTGATTGCCAGGCTTATAGACCGCGCACTCAGGCCATTGTTCCCTGAAGATTTCCACGCAGCCGTTTTCGTTACGGTTAACCTCATTTCAGCAGACAAGGATACCCAGCCTGACGCTCTTGCAGGTCTTGCAGCCGCAAGTGCGCTGGCAGTTTCCGATATACCTTTCAACGGACCTATTTCCGAGGTAAGGGTTGCCCGCATTGACGGACAGTACTGCATCAATCCAGGTTTCAGGGATTTGGAAAGGGCAGACCTGGAACTCATGGTCGGTGCAACCGCCAAGAACATAATGATGGTTGAGGGAGAAATGAAGGAAGTTTCCGAAGAAGTGATGCTCGGAGCCATCATGTTCGCCCATCAGGAAATCAAGAAGCATTGCGCTGTCCTCGAGGAGCTCACCGATGAGGTCGGAAAGCGCGTCAAGAGAGAGTATTGCCACGAGGTCAACGACGAGACTATCCGCGAGGCCTGCTCCAAGTTCTGCTATGACCGCTGCTATGAGATAGCGAAGGCAGCCATGCCAAAGCAGGAAAGGACAGAGGCTTTCGACAACCTTAAGGAAGAGTTCATGCAGACTATCCCTGAGGAGGAGAGAGAGGAGAAGACCGCAATGGTTAACCGTTACTATGCAGCAGTTGAGAAGAAGGCCATGAGAGACCTCATCCTCAACGAAGGCCGCCGTCTGGACGGACGTGCAACAACCGATGTCCGCCCGATCTGGTGCGAGGTTGACTATCTGCCTTGCGCACACGGAAGTGCAATCTTCACCCGTGGAGAGACCCAGAGCCTTGCAACCGTAACCCTGGGAACCAAGCTGGACATGAAGGAAATGGACGAGGTGCTGATAGAGCGTACGGAGCCATTCGTGCTGCACTACAACTTCCCTCCATTCGCAACCGGAGAGGCCAGGGCCGCCAGAGCCACTTCCAGAAGGGAGGTTGGACACGGCAACCTTGCTATGCGCGCCCTCAAGCCAATGGTTCCGACCGGAGAGGAGAACCCTTACGCAATAAGAGTCGTTTCAGACATTCTCGAGAGCAACGGTTCCTCTTCAATGGCAAGCGTATGCGCCGGCTGTCTGGCACTTATGGATGCCGGTATCCAGATCAAGAAGCCTGTTGCAGGCGTTGCGATGGGACTCATCGAGCAGGACGGCAAGTATGCCATTCTCTCTGATATTCTCGGCGACGAGGATCACCTCGGCGATATGGACTTCAAGGTAGCCGGAACCAAGGACGGCATCACTGCAACCCAGATGGATATCAAGTGCGACGGCCTCTCAGAAGAGATTATGGCCAAGGCTCTTGCACAGGCCAACCAGGCCCGCCAGCACATTATGGGCGAGATGATGAAGACTCTCGACGCTCCGCGTCCTGAGCTCAAGCCTTACGCTCCGCGCATCGTCCAGATCAGAATCCCTGGAGAATTCATCGGTGCAGTTATCGGCAAGGGCGGAGAGGTTATCCAGAAGATCCAGAAGGAGACTGGAACCACTGTTACCATCACCGAGGAGAAGCAGGATGACGGCACCAGCATCGGAGCTGTAGACATCTTCGGAACAGACAAGGAGTCTATGGAGAAAGCTCTCAACTGGATAAAGGGAATCACCACAGTTCCGGAAGCCGGACAGGTTTATCACGGAAAGGTTGTTTCCATCCAGGACTTCGGAGCATTTGTGGAGATACTTCCTGGCAAGGAAGGCCTGCTCCACATCTCCGAGATGGCTTGGCAGAAGACAAACAAGGTTGAGGATGTTGTAAAGCTCGGCGACGAGGTAGACGTCAAGCTCCTCGAGATTGACGAGAAGACCGGCAAGATGCGCCTTTCACTGAAGGCCCTTCTTCCAAAGCCGGAGGGTTATGTCGAGCCTGTAAGGCGTCCTCGTCCGGAAGGAGGCAGCAACCGCACAAGCGGCAACCGTCCTAATGGTAACCGCAACGGAAGCAACCGTCCAAACGGAAACCGCCCGAACAACAGCCGTCCTCATAACAACCATAAGGACACTCCGGCTGGAGAATAACGCTAAAGGTTAAAGAGTTGAAGACATTGTGGGGTATGTGAATGCATGCCCCACGAATGTTTAAGAGCAATGTCATCGGGGAAAGGGATATTCGGAATCAGCGACAAGAAGTTCAACTTCTGGTTCAATATGTTCATCCTGGTGGGGATGATTACGGCCGTTGTAGTTGTAAACGTGCTGAAGATCCGTTCCCAGGATGCCATTACCGTCAAGCAGATTGTGGTAGCAGTTGGTGCAATTATGGGCGTGGTCAACACCGTCCTAAGCGCCAACGGAAACATCTGGACCTTCCTCTTCGGAATCATAGACGTGAGCATCGGGGCCTATGCCAACTACGACAGCGGCAATATGGGTCAGTTCGCGCAGCACGCCTTCTATTTCCTCCCAATGCAGTTTATCGGTTATTGGCAGTGGAGAAAAAGGGGAGCAGGCAAGAAGACCGAGGATGGAGAAACCTCTAAGGTCAAGGCCAGAAGGCTCACCGGAAGGCAGTGGATCTATGTTGCCCTCGCGATAATACTTGGAACAGCCCTGTGCTACGGAATTCTCTACTGGATAGACCTCAAGCAATTGCAGGCAGGGAAAATCGCCGAGATAGACAGGGCCAAGCTTTTCCTGGACAGCTTTGTTCTTGTGCTGAACTTTGCGGGGCAGATTCTGATGTCATACGCATACGCGGACCAGTGGTATCTGTGGAATCTGGTGAACATCTTCTCTATTATGCTGTGGACTAACCGCCTGATGAGTGTGGGTAGCGACAGCTACACCATAGTGATGGTGATCAAGTATTCCTTCTACCTGCTCAACTCCCTGAACGGCCTCCGCATCTGGCTCAAGCTCAGCCGCCCGCAACTTTCAACCGAATAGGCATCAGAAGTTCTTCAAACGCCTTCCGCTTCGCTTCATCCCGACCTGCCTGAAGGCAGGCCACCCATTCATGTGGCCATGGGCGGCCACAGGCTCTTGAAGAACTTCTGACTGCCATTAATGAAAAAAGGATGACCGTTCGGCCATCCTTTATCATTGAAGAAACTCTTGCGATTATTTACGCAGATTGAGCTCCTTGACGATGTTCCTGTATCTCTCGATGTCAACTTCCTTAAGATAATCCAGGAAGCGGCGTCTCTTACCTACGAGCATCAGAAGTGCGCGCTGGGTTGCGTGGTCCTTCTTGTTTCTCTTCATATGCTCGGTAAGGTGAGCGATACGGTAGGAAAATAAAGCAATCTGACTTTCAGCAGAACCAGTGTCTTTATTAGACTTTCCGTACTTGCCAAATATCTCTTGCTTCTTGTCTGAATTTAAATACTCAGCCATTGTGCTTAAGATTTTTGTTGGTTAATAATTGTTTTTCCCGTCAATCGGGGACGCAAAGATATAAAAGTTTTCTTTAATGCCAAGAGTTTTTACATTTGCAATTGTCTATGAGTCTTCAGAGCAGAACGGTTAAATACGACAACGGGCTTGGGGAGGTGACCTTCACCAAGTATCCCCAGAGCCGCTCCATAAGGGTGATTGTGTCTTCCAAGGGGGAGATCAAGGTTACACTGCCAACTTATGTGGCGTACGAGGAGGCGGAGCGGTTCCTGTTTTCCGTCGGCGGAAAGATGGTGGCAAGAAGGCAGGAGATCCTTAAGCGCAGGGAAGCAGCCGCTGAGGCCGGGATTCCGTCAGACTATCAGACAAACAAGCTTGCCCACAAGATCCTGCCTCAAAGGACAAGGCAGATGTACGAGCTGATGACACAGAAGGTTACCATCCGCAACCGCTGGGGCATTGTGGTAAAGGATCCGTTCCGCTACAACAGGGTGGCCATCAAGGACAACTCCTCCAACTGGGGCAGCTGTTCGACTTTGAGGAACATTAACCTCAACATGAACCTTGTGAAGCTTCCGGATGAGCTTATGGACTATGTCATTGCCCACGAACTCTGCCACCTGGTCTATCCAAACCACAGTGAAAGGTTTCACAAACTCCTGAATGCAATAACGGACGGCAAGGAAAAGACTCTTGCCGCCCGTCTGAAGAAATACAAGCTCTGATGCTGTTAGCGCTGCATCTTTACAAAGGTGTTGCCGTTGAATTCGTAGCAAATAGGATTAGCCAGATCCCAAAGCCTGTCATCGGCGATGTAGCTAGGCCTTAGTTCAAGGATATTGCTGTTATCCTGTTTGTGTCTGAGGTCTATGCCGCGAAGAGAGCCCTTCTCCCTGTCATACTCTCTCTTCATTTCCTTGACGGCGGATTTAAGGTCTGCCGGAACATCCACGCCTTCGAAGAATTCGTCGAAAGCAGGGGCCTTGATAGGATTCTCGATTTCAGTCAGGGCTCCATCCTTGTAGATGTAGGTCTTCATTATGTCCGTAACGGCTCCGTCTACTCCGGCTTCCGTGTAATAGAGTACAAAGATGCCGTCTTCTTCGTTCTGCATATGGTAGCAGTTGACATATACGATGTTGTAGATGCCACCTTCTCCGTTCATGCAGCTGATGTTGTTAGGATTGGTGTACTCGTCGAATACTCGTTTTGTCTGGGTGGCTTCGTTGTAGATGGAATCGTTGATTCTCTCGCTCATCAGGTTTCTAGGAATGAGCTTGAGGACTTCCTGGGCATAGTCTGTCTGTTCAACCACAGGCTGAACCTCAGGCTCCGGAGTCTGGACTTCGGTCTTGGTAGTGTCTGTTCCCTGAACAGGGGTCTCTCCCGGTTTGCCCTTGCAGGCGGTTAACATGGCGGCAACGCATATTGCAGCCAAAAAGAATCTTGTTTTCATTGTTTATCTGTCCTTAGGTTATTTTGCACTCAAGGCGCTGAGTCTCTCGTAGAGAGCGTCTATGCCCCCAACAAGCTCCTTTGTCACTCCCTTGTAGTATTTGTCCGTCTGGATTTCAGGGTTCGGATGGTTGATCTTGTCCATAAGGTCATCCTGAAGGTCAAGGGCATCGCCGATAATCTCACCAACCTTGTCCATTTTCTCTTCTCCGTTTAATTCCAGATAGATAAAGCAGTCATCTACAAGTTCTGCGACGAGGAATTCAACGTCTTTCTTGATATTACGAAGATTCATATCACTAGTGTTTTTAAAATCTGGTGTAAAGATACGAAAAAAACAGTCCCAAAAAAGTTCATATTCGTGTATGACCTGGAGTGTGCTGACTGAGCCGGTCGAATCGTTAATTATGTCAATACACGTAAAAAATGCATACCTTTGTCCGATTTTTTTACGGAAGCGACATATTTCCCCGGCGTTGAAACGAGGGATAAACAAACATAATCAGTAAATGGAAAACAAAGAAAAAGAGTTGTATGAATCTCCTGTGACGATAGTCTTGGAGGTCAAGACAGAAACGGCCATCCTTCAGGCCAGCAAATCCGATTACATCCCGGAAGAATGGTAACCCAAAACAATCGCGCATTATGAAAAGAACACTTTCCATTCTGGCCGTCATTGCATGGGGAATGATGACCGCCTGCAACAAAATGGACAATAATACAGAGCCCCAGACCCTTGTTGCGTACACCGTGAGCATCCCCGCCACCATCGGCAGCGACATCACCACCCGCGCCGTGGAGTTCGACAACAGTGGCTCGACGCTGACCAGCCACAGCAAGTTCCTGGAGGGGGAGAAGGTCTATGTGTATAACGCGACGCGCTACACGATGATGCTCAACGCCGAGGGCACGGCGGCGGGCTACCTGACGCCGACCAACATCAGCGCCGACGGCAAGAGATGCGACCTCACCGGCACCATCACCGGCGCGCCCATCTACCCCATCGACGAGCTGATGCTGATGTACAACCTGAACGATATCTATGCTGGCAATGACAAGAACAAAGTTAGGTTATATTCCCACTATGACTATATGAGGCAGGACGGCACGGCGGCGGGCGTGCTCGACGGCGCGATGGCCACGTTGACGGGCTGGAGCATCAGCGACGGCGTGCTGACCACCGCGGGCACCGCCAAGTTCAAGAACATGCAGTCGATGTTCAGCCTTCAGTTCAAGGACGCCAGCACCGATGCCGCCATCAGCGTGAAGAGCCTCTATATCACCTCCAAGAACGACGCCCTCATCAGATTGTACTATCCGATGAATACAGACACCGACCAATACTACAAGGGCCTCGTCGGTCCTTACATCAACGACCCCATCAGCGGTGACATCTACATGAGCCTCTGCTTCGACGAGACTTGCAGTGTGGACGACGTGCTGACCTTCCATGTGAAGGACGCTGACGGCAACAAGTACGAGGGCACGAAGGCCGCTCCCAACGGCGGATTCAAGAACGGCAAGTACTACTACCTCCGCACCCTCATCGCCCTCACGATGACCGAGCGCAGGATTCTGCCCACCATCACGTGGACCACGCCATCCTCCGCTCCCGAGACCGTTGGCGAAGAATGGATAGAAATCGAGGACGACAATGCCGACTTCACCTTGAGCGGCACCAGCGAGGGCGTATGCTTCTTTCTGTATAACAACGGCACCGTCCGCCTGAACGGCCTTACCGCCTCGTATGGTGCGGATAATGATGTGTTCATATCGGGCAACTATGACATAACGCTCGACATCAGCGGCGCGAACTCCATTTCCTGCAAGAATTATGAGATGTGCATCCTTGCTCAAGACAACCTGAAGCTCCAGGGCACAGGCACCCTCACCGTCACCGCCAACGACGCCACGCATTGCGGCATCCGTGGCAATGCCAACTACGCCCCCGCCAACAGCTGGCATTCGGCCACCAACGCCAATGACAACACCGCCGAGGTTGACGTCTCCGCCCAGCTCGCCGCCGACGGCTATACCGTCATCCGCAGCGCCCGCACAGACAACGCCGACGGCACCTATACGTGGACATACACCGTGGCACCGACGGAGTAAGCTACATATTATGGGAGAAGAACAAGAATAGGTACAAAGTGTACCCACCCTTAACACGAAAAGGTCACATCGCTGTGGCCTTTTCTTATGCTTGAGAGACTTGAAAGATTACAATTATTTATGACCTTTCTTGATAGTTCTTAAGTTTCTCATATAAATGTTGTTTTGTTTTTTATGTGCCCGGTTATTCGGCAGAACTGGAGGCTCTGTAAACCTTTTCCGTATCAAAAGGGTTTTTCGAGCCCAAATTCGCCCTTAAAGTATGTGATTCGTCTTTCAAGATGAGGAAAGCATAGCCCGACTGGCGTTCGGCTTTCCCTATGATGTCAAAGCTGATTGCAAAGGAGGCATTGCCGCTGGGACCGGACAACACCTGCCCCGAAACAATTTTCGTGGAATTATCCGGCGTGTCAGATTTAACTTGTCCCAAATACAGTTCTACATCATAAGTTGTATTTGGGAGCAATTGGGAAACATTGACATCGAAAATGGCGTGATTGGAACGGTTCAGGACAATAAAGTCCTTGGATGCAATATAATTGCCCCAGACATCCACGGCAGACGACATCAGGACTTCCAGCGATTTCACCACACAGTCCTTAATTTCTACATCAATACCGGTCTGCTGGAGGAGACTATTGTCAACTCCTGCAGGAATCAGCCGGACAACCGTTGCTCCACACGCCTGCAGAGGGTTGGTATAGTCCGGGAGTACCATATCCGCTCCCTGGTAAGTTCCGTCATCAAGATGATTGTATATTGTCAGGTTTCCATCAAAGGTGGCTCGTTTCCCGTCTTCACTGATAGATCCTGGAACCATGTCCAGATAGCCTGCCATATGCCACTCTCCGGCTTCATCCACATCCACATCTGTTCCGTGTACATACAACCTGTCACCCTCAGTGAATTTTAAGGTATAGACGCGATTTGCCTCATCATAGGCTGCAGCCGATTTTGTCCCTGGAAAGCCGACGCTTACGGTAACATGGCAACTGCTGGCGGAAAAAACCTCCGTCTTGTCTTTAGTGCAGGCAGAAACAAACAGCAACGCCACGAAGACTGCTGAAGTCGCGAAAGAAATAAGTTTTGTTTTCATTCCGGGAACCCTCCATCATTATTAATCATCTAAATCTTCGACGTCCCATTCTTTGCCCAGACTGGCCTGCATCACGCAAGTTTCTCCTTCCAGCCCTGTCACATCCGACACAGGTGCCACATACAATTCTTTTACGATTGTTTCCATGATAATTAAAGAATTGTTTTTTGATCGCGATTGCTATTCCTCTGCGGCATATTTGAGGTTCACGCCCTTGTTCATCTCGAGTCCGAGGCCAGGCTTGGATGAAGGAACGATCCTTCCGTCCTCAACTGTAGAGGAGTGGAACACGTCGTTTGCAATCAGCCAGTTGCCGTCCAGGTCCGTCCATTCGCAGACAGGAGCGATCTGTGCTCCGGCTGCGATGGCTACGGAAGTCTCGGTCATGCAGCCGATCATCAGCTTCATGCCCAGGGCCTGAGCCAGGGATACCATCTCCCTTGCCTCGTGCAGACCCGTGCATTTCATCAGCTTGATGTTTATTCCTGAATAGTGGCCGTAAAGTTTCTTCACGTCGCTGAGCCTCTGGCAAGCCTCGTCGGCCATGATTGGAAGAGGGCTTCTTTCGGTGAGCCAGCCGGTTTCCTCGAGCATCAGCTTAGGCATAGGCTGCTCGATCATGTTCACGTTCTTGGTTGCAAGCCAGTTGATCATGTCCAGGGCATAGTGCTTGTCTTTCCAGCCCTGGTTTGCATCGATGCAGATGGTGGTGTCGGTGACCTCGCGGATGGTGTTGATCATCATCTTGTCCTGCTCCTCGGTCCTTCCGAGCTTAACCTTGATCAGATGGCCTTCAGAGGCTGCTTCCTTTGCCTTCTCCAGAACTTCTGCCCTGTCTGCCAGACCTACGGTGAAGGAGTTGTAAGGGCAGTTCTTAGGGTTGAACCCCCATATCTTCCACCACGGCTGTCCGATCATATTGCCAACCAGGTCGTGGAGTGCGATGTCTACGGATGCCTTTGCGGCGCAGTTATTCGTTGTTATGGCATCCATCTCTGCCATTATCTCTCCAATCATAAACGGATCCTTGAAGGTCTTGAGCACAGGCCTTGCCTTCTTCAGATAGTCAATCGCGGAGTTTGTTGTTTCTCCCAGATAAGGCGGCATGGCGGCCTCACCGTATCCCACATATCCGTCATAAGTGATTCTTGTCAGAACGATAGGGGTGGTGGTCCTGGAGCTGTTGGAGATGGTAAACACGTGTTTCATCTTTGCGGTGAACGGGCACCATTCGAGTTCAAGCTCCTTCTTTCCCGTCGGTTTGGAGATTCCCCTTGAACGGGCGAAAATCTGCGATGGACTCAGCAGAGCGGCTGCTGCGGTGAGCAGTCCTGCGCTCTTTAGGAATGTTCTTCTGTCGGTCATCTTGTGTATGTTTTTGTTGTTATTTGTTTTTCTCAGCGATGCTATTCTGTAATGCCGATGTTCCGGACACTAACGACTCCCTTGCCCTGGTCTGCGGTGCCGATGATGCGGCGGGCCTTGAGCAGCCTCTTCGCTCCGGCGTAATAGTCATTCTCACCCGGAATCAGGCTGTTGATCCTGACCACGTTGGAGGAGTGGATGATCATTCCGTCACCCATATAGATTGCAACGTGCGTAACCCTTTCCTTGCGGCCGTTCTCAGCCTTGCGCCCGAAGAAAATCAGGTCTCCCGGACGAAGGTTGCCGAGGGCCTCCTTGGTGTAGTCTCCCTCCACAAAGCGGTGCACGTCCACGCTGTCTCCGGTCTTGCACTGCTGGGAAGCATCCCTCCTAAGAACATATCCGTTGAGGAAATATGCGGTCTTGCTCAGTCCGCTGCAGTCCACACCCTTGACACTGGTTCCGCCCCAAACGTAAGGGAATCCGCAGAACTGCTTTGCAGTCTCCACGATGTTCTTCTCAGTAGGAACGGCATTGTCCATCCAGGTCTTAAGGTCCATAACCTCAGAGGCCAGGACATATCCCGTCCTTCCGTCTGCAATGGAAACCTTCCTCCAGGCTCCGGCCCTGCCCTCGTCCAGAAGGATGCAGCCCCATACCAGGTCGCTGACCGGCAGTGAGTTTACACTCTTTTCAGAGTACAGGGTCGTATACTTTACCTTCACAAAAACCTTCGGCTTTGCCAGGTAGGCATCATATTCCTCCTTTGTCATCTCCGCGATGCTGCGGGTAATCACCCAGGCGGTGTAGCCCTCCATATTCACGCAGCGATACCAGTCGTCGTTCTCTTCCAGAATCCTGACCGGCATACCCATCAGGGCCTGCGTTCCGCTCTCCGCGCTGAAGCTGCCGTTGCAGTTGAAACTTGCCGTTGACATGCAGACGATTCCGTAAGTCTTGCCGTTCAGCCTGGACGAAGGCAGCAAGTCTATCCTGTTCTCCGCTGTGACTCCGCTCTCCGCAAGCCTTGACGTCAGCGCCTCGATGGCCTCTTTCTCCGTTGTGGAACCAACAAGGATCAGCTTACCCTTCCTCTCTATCAGATTGACCTCATAGGTCTTGTCCCTCTCGTCCGGTGCGTACTGGTTTCTGACTTCATTGTTTATCCTGTTGAAAAGCTGGCTGACACCTTGCGCAAAGGAAGCTGTACCCAGCAAAATGGCTGCAGAAAGCAGCATAAAGAATTTCTTCATCTCGATGAATGTTTACAGATAACAAATATACAAAATTTGATAACTTTGTAAAAATACAAACACACTATGAAAAGGATTTTAACTATTGCCTCGGCGATTGCCGTTTCGGCATTGACTGTATGCTGCAAGTCCAACACCCAGACTCCTGGGCAGACAAATGAAAACACAACAGTCCAGCCGACTCCATCAGCTATTCAGACTCCGGAGGCCGGAACCCTGACGGCTTACTACGCCACGGAAGATATCTACGATCAGCCAAGCGACCGCCATATCAAGAAGGGCGATCTTATCAGCGACGATAACGATCCGTTCAACACGGTCGTGGACTATGATGCAGACAACTACAGGTTTCTTCCGGAAGAAGCTGAAGACGGCAGCGTGTACGGTGACTTCATCTTCCCGAAGTCCAAAGCCGAAAAGAAAATCTTCACCCAGAACCAGCTGACAACGGAACTTGTAGGCGACAGGGCTGTCTTCAAGGATAAGGACGGCAACGAAGCCGTCATCTTCAAGTCCAACAGAAACGGCCAGACTCTCTACACGATGAATGATGAGAAATGGGAATTTGAACCAGCTCCTGAGGTGATCCAGAATAAGTATGGCAACTGCTATGTAATCTCTGTCCATTTCTCTGACGGGCTGTTTGAAGAGCCTCTGGAAACCGAGGGAGATATCATCAAGCTGTATCAGACGGGAGATGATCCTGCAAATCCTACATATCATGGAAGTATGGAGGACGGCTGGTATATCAAGGGCGATTGGGACTATAGGAAATCCGCTTATGACGAAAACGGCAACCTTCTGGTTTCTCTGGAAAGGACCGTGGACATTCCTATGGAATATTCCGTTGCCTATATCGGTTCCCTTGACGCCCTTTATGTGAACGGTAATCTCTACTTCAGGGTTAAATAACGGCATTGAGGCGATGGTATGGCGGAGTTGAACTCGTTTGTGGACTTTTTCCGTGCGAAGTACGGGGCGCGTATGCAGAAGGTGGTTGTGGATGCCGGCTTCACGTGCCCTAACCGGGACGGAAGTAAAGGAACGGGCGGATGCTCCTTCTGCCTTAACAACGCCTTCCATCCCAACTACTGCACTCCGGACAAGCCCATCCATCAGCAGATAGACGAGGGAATCGAGTTCCACCGTGTCCGTTACCGCCACGCCCAGCGCTACATCGCTTACTTTCAGCCTTACAGCAACACCTATGCTCCGGTTGAAAGGCTCAGGGAACTCTATGCCGCGGCCCTTTCCCATCCGCTAATAGAAGGCCTTGTCATCGGCACCCGTCCTGACTGTATCGATGAGGAGAAACTGGACCTCCTGGCATCTATCCAGGATGAAGGGAAGATTGTGATTGTGGAATACGGGATAGAGAGTTGCTATGACAGGACGTTGGAGAGGATTGGCCGCGGCCATGACTTCGAGTGTGCCAGACGGGCCGTGGAAGCAACGGCCGAGCGTGGCCTCACCCAGTGCGCCCACTTCATCTTCGGCCTTCCGGGAGAGTCGCTGAGCCAGATGATGGATGAAGCGGACATTATCAACACCCTTTCGCTGACAAGCGTTAAGTTCCACCAGCTGCAGATAATCAAGGGAACGAGGATGGAGGAGGAATACCGCACCCGGCGGCAGGACTTCCACGAGTTCACTCTGGATGGCTATCTGGACTTTATGGCTGAATTCATCTCCCGCCTCCGGAGCGACATCTACATAGACCGCTTTGCCAGCGAGGTTCCTCCGCGATACCTTTCCCCGCTCCAGAAGGGCTGGGGCCTGATCCGCTACCAGGAACTCCTCGCCATGCTCCGCCAGAGAATGAAATAATTATGAGAAGAATATTGTTGATTGCGGTTTTGGGAGTGTTGACTGCCTTGTCGGTTTGCGGTTGCAGCCCGAAGTTTTCGGAGTTTGTTTTTATGCAGATGAGCGATCCGCAGATAGGTTTCAGGGATAAAACCCAGGGATATGTACATTCTGACTCTTTGTTTGCCAGAGCGGTCTGGGAGATTGGCTATCACAAATTCAGATATGCTATAATGAGCCACTATGATCCACGGAGAAAGAATCATTTTTGGGGTCCCGAATGTGTGATACCGCAGCTGGTGATTATTACCGGGGATTTGGTAAACGACCAGAGGGATGCTCTCCAGGATTCAATCTACATGGCAAACCGTGCGAAGATAGATGTTCCAGTGTATGAGATTCCGGGCAATCATGACATCCGTCCGTGGACGCCGGAGAACCATTCCAACTACCTTGCACTGCGGGGATACGACCGCTTCTCGTTCCGATATAGAGGTTGCTCGTTCATAGGCATAGATTCCAACTGCATCGTGGACAGTTCTGAGGAGGACCGCGGAGGAGACGTGAAGATTTCACCGTCCGACAAAGCTGCCGCTGCACAGGCTGAAGCCGAGCAACTGGAATGGCTGAAGAAGGAACTCCGTAATGCTCGGCGATGCCATTACACTTTCGTGTTTATGCACTGCCCGGTAATCCTCAAGGATATCGATGAGGAAAACAATTACTTCAACTTCCCAAAGAAAAAGAGAGCCGAGTACATAGCCCTGTTCAAGGAATACGGGGTGGATGTGGTTTTTGCCGGGCATACGCATATGGACTATGATACCACTGCTGAAGGCATCCGTTTCGTGACGGCAGGCCCTGTAGGAAGTCCGCTCGGGAGGGGTTACTCCGGCCACGAGTATATAAGGGTATTAAAGGACAGCGTGAAATGTTCTTTTGAACCTACCCGGGAATTCATCTGGGAGTGATTCTGCCGTTTCTTTCAAGAATATCTTTTTGGGGGTTTGGCGGGAAATGAGTATATTCGCCAAATTATTGTATTGCGTAAAAAACGGTAAGTCCTATGCAGAAGAAAGTCATCAACAACAATCCGGACGATCAGATAATGTTTGAAGGCCTGACGTTCGACGACGTGCTGCTTGTACCGGCTCACTCAAACGTGCTGCCGAGGGATGTTAACATTGCTTCCAAATTCACTAGGGAAATCACTTTGCAGGTTCCTATCGTGTCTTCTGCAATGGATACTGTCACGGACTACAGGATGGCGATTGCCATTGCCCGTGAAGGCGGTATCGGAGTTATCCACAAGAACATGCCGATCGAGGTCCAGGCAGACCAGGTGCGCCGCGTGAAGAGGGCCGAGAACGGAATGATTTTCGATCCGGTCACGATTTCTCCGGATGCCTTGGTGTCTGACGCTCTGCGTCTTATGGCCGAGCACCACATCGGAGGGATTCCGGTTGTTGCCGAGGGCAAGAAGCTCATAGGAATAGTAACCAACAGAGACCTGCGTTTTGTTTCCAACAAGAAGACTCCTATCCACAAGGTTATGACCAGCGAGAATCTGGTGACCACCACCCGTACGGATCTTGCGGAGGCAACCCGCCTTTTGCAGAAGCACAGGATCGAGAAGCTTCCTGTCGTTAACAAGCAGGGCGAACTCATAGGACTTATCACATACCGGGACATTAACCAGATCAAGGACAATCCTAACGCAAGCAAGGATGCTATGGGCCGCCTTATGACAGCTGCCGCAGTGGGAGTTACAGCCGACGTTGCAGACAGGGTGGCTATGCTCACCGAGGCCGGTGTGGATGCAATTGTGATTGATACCGCACACGGACATTCCGAGGGTGTTCTCCGTACAATCAAGACCGTCCGCAAGGCTTTCCCGGATCTTCAGATAGTGGCCGGTAACGTGGCGACAGCAGAGGGAGCCAAGGCTCTGGCTGAATGCGACGTGGATGCAGTCAAGGTTGGAATCGGACCTGGTTCAATCTGCACAACCAGAGTTGTAGCCGGAGTGGGAGTTCCTCAGCTCACAGCCGTAATGCTGGCGGCTGACGCTCTCAAGGGAACCGGAATCCCTGTGATTGCAGACGGAGGAATCCGCTATTCCGGAGATATCGTCAAGGCCCTTGCAGCCGGAGCAAGCACCATTATGGCAGGGTCTTTGTTTGCCGGAGTAGAGGAATCTCCGGGAGAGACCATCATCCTCAACGGACGTAAGTTCAAGTCCTATCGCGGTATGGGATCCCTTGAGGCTATGCAGCAGGGAAGCAAGGACCGCTATTTCCAGGACACCGAGGACGATGTCAAGAAACTGGTACCGGAAGGCATCGTGGCACAGGTTCCTTTCAAGGGCAACCTCGGAGAGGTAATCTACCAGCTGGCCGGAGGACTGAGAGCCGGAATGGGTTACTGCGGAGCCAAGGATATTGAAGCGCTGAGGCAGGCCAAGTTCGTGAGAATCACCTCCGCCGGAGTCAGGGAGAACCATCCGCACGATGTGACCATCACCCGTGAGGCTCCAAATTACAGCCGCGAGGCATAACCCGTCGCTGAGACAAAAGAGAAAAAGTTGAAAATTAGATATCAGATGTTCCTTAGAAGATTTTCTGCAGTTGCTGCAGCTATTCTGGTCCTTTCGCTGTCCGCAGCCAAGGCCCAGGTTTACAAGAACGGACTCATAGACAAGACAGTTGCCCTTATAGGCAACGAGTCCATATTGCTCTCCCAGATAGAGGAGCAGGTTCAGCTTCTGATTGCCAATGGTGGCGCCATTACAGACGAGAAGAAGATGAGGTGCAATATCCTGGAGCAGACACTCCAGCAGAAACTCTTCCTCAACCAGGCCAAGCTGGACTCCCTTCAGGTATCTTCCGATATGGTGGAGGTCGAGCTTCAGGAAAGAGTTGACGGCGTACTGTACCGTTTGGGCGGACAGACGCAGGTGGAAGCCTATTTCCGCAAGCCTCTCTTCCGTCTCAAGGAAGACTGGAGGGCCGTACTCAGCGACCAGAACCTTATCCAGCAGGAGCAAAGGCAGATAATAACCGGACTGACCACACTCACGCCTAGCGAGGTGCGCCGCTTCTACAAGAAAGTGGACAAGGATACCCTGCCGATAATCTCGACCCAGTACCGCATCAGTCACATTGTTCTCTATCCAAGCAAGGAAGATGCGATTATGGAAGTTAAGGAGAAGCTCCTGGAGTTCCGTCAGAGGGTTATCAACGGAGAGAGATTTTCTTCCCTTGCCGCACTTTACTCGGATGACAAGGAAACCGCAATGAGGGGCGGAGAGCTTGGTATGGCTCCTAAGGCAATGTTCTGGCCGGCTTTCTCTGATGCCGCAGTGAGCCTCAAGGAAGGGCAGATTTCCCAGATCGTTGAAACTCCGGACGGTTATCACCTGATCCAGATGATTGAGAAGAACGGGGATATGTTCAACGCCCGCCACATCCTCCTCAAGCCTAAGTACACTGATGCGGAAAGGACTAAATGCATGGTCCGTCTGGACAGTATCCGCAATGCCATCCTCATAGACAGCACCACGTTCGAGAAAGCCGCCAGGATGTTCTCCCAGGATCCGAAGTCCTATCTTAACGGGGGACAGATGGTGGACGAGAACACTGGCAGCACCTTCTTCGAGAAGGATATGCTCAAGCCGTCTGATTACGCGGTTCTCAAGGATATGAAGATCGGTGACATATCCGCTCCGTTTGAAAGTCAGGACAACGAGGGCAAAGGCCAGACTATCTTCAAGATTATCCGTCTGGAAGAGATCATTCCGTCCCATACGGCTGATGTGGACAAGGATTTCGTCGTGATCCAGAACTTTGCGCAGGGCATCCGTCAGCAGCAGGCTATCAAGGACTTCATTGAGGAGAAGCAGAAGACCACATTCATCCGCATAGACGAGATGTTCAGAGACTGCCCGTTCGAGAGCAAGGGCTGGGTTAAAGAAAACAAGTAAAAGGGGAGACCCGTCATGTTTCCGGAGAGAGAAATACGCACAGGGAAAGGCAAGAGGGCATTCCGTGGCATACCCTCTCTCTTCTTTTTTCTGGCACTCCTGTTTTTCTCCGCGACAGCTTATTCTCAGGACTTCACCCAGGACCGCGACAGCCTTGTCCGCCTGATTGAAGCCAAGTCAATAAAACTCACCGAGATAGGGGGATCTCCTTTCAGGATTGTCAAGGGTCCTGCCCGTTTCCTCCACAACAACACTTATCTTCTCTGCGACAGTGCCGCCTGGGATGTGAACGCCAACACCATTGACGCTATGGGACACGTTCAGATCATCCAGCAAGACACTTATCTTGTGAGTGAATTCGCCACTTACCTTGCAGACGACAACCTTGTCCAGTTCCGAGGCACCGAGGTCAAGCTTTACAACAAGAAGGGAGACCAGCTCAAGACCCGTTTCCTGGACTATAACACGGCAGACAGCGTCGCCACTTTCTATAACGGCGGGGCCATGCGCTCCAGCAAGGGAGACATCGTTGAAGGCCTTGAGGGAATATATGATTCCGCGGAGAGGATGTTCATGTTCAACGATGACGTGTACATGTACTCGGATTCCATCTTCCTCAAGTCTGAAATGGTGGAATACTATTCTGTCCCGGAGGTGGCTATGTTCGGGGAGAATACGGTTGCCTGGAAGGGGAGGGACACTCTCTTTTCCAACAACATGGAATATTCTGCCAAGAGCAAGACTCTCGTCCTTAAGACTGACAACTATATCGCCACGCAGGATCAGGAACTTTGGGCTGGCTGGATCGATTACCACAGGGAAACAGGTAATGCGGAACTCTATGACGACGTCCAGGTCAGAGACCATGCCCAGAGTGCCATTATAATGGGTGACAAGGGTGTTTACGTCCAGCGTCCTATGCTGCTCTATATGACGGAAAATACCTGTGCCGGAATGTATTCTGAAGAAAAGACGGGCATAGATTCCCTTACCAACCGTCCAATCTACAAGAGGGATACGCTGTTCCTTGCCGGAGACACTCTCAAGATGTGGCAGGTCCCGATGCATCAGGTAGACAGCAGCGAGGTGACCCAGGCAAAGCAGCGCCGCGAACTGGCAGACACTGATCCTATGGTGGAAATCAACCGCCAGAACAAGGCATACCTGGATGCCTACAAGAGAAATAAGGAGCTCATAGGAAAACCTCTTCCTCCAAAACCGAAACAGAATCCTGAACCGAATCTTCAGGATAATCCAGACGACACCCAGTCTCAGAAATTCGACCAGGCGGAACTGGACAGGAAGTTCGACCGCGCTGACTCCCTGTCAAGAGATTCCCTAAATCTGGCAATGGACACAATCCCTCCGTTGGATACCACTGCTGTTACTTTCCTGAGTGTCTTCCATAAGGTAAAGCTTTACCGCAGCGACCTTAGGGGTAAGTGTGACTCTTTGATTTATACCACGTTGGACAGTATTGCCCGTTTCTATCGCGACCCAGTTCTCTGGAATGAGGAAAAGACCCAGTTCACGGCAGACAGTATCCAGCTCTCTATCCGCAACAATGAGATATACAAGGCGAACCTCATTGAAAACGCCTTCATAATATCCCAGGAAGACAGCATACATTTCCATCAGATCAAGAGTACGGAGATGGTGGCCTATTTCAAGGACAACGATGTCTACCGCTTCGATGCCCTTGGCGGTGTCCAGGCAATGTTCTTCCTTGCGGAAAAGGACAGTGTCATCACGCTGATGAACCAGAAGGAGTGCCGTTTGCTGACAGCCAAGATCGCCAACCAGACTATTGAGCGAGTCCGATACATTGAAAATGTCAAGAGCGACGTGATTCCTACCTACAAACTTCCTATAGAGAAGATGCGCCTGAGGGATTTCAACTGGCGTCAAGACCAGATGCCTAAGACCCGCAACGACCTTACCTCCAGAAAGGTTCACGCTTCCGCAAGGGGCTCCCTCGCCAAGAAGAGGTTCCCGACCTATGACAATACACGCATTTTCTTCCCAGAAGCCTACAGGGATCTTCTTGTTCTCTCCAGATCCATTACCAGCAAAATCCGTGAGGAGGACCAGGCCCGCCTTGAAAAGGAGCACAGGGAGAAGGGTGAGCAGCAGCGCCAGATGGATGAGGATGCTCGTCGCCGAGCCCTGGATGAGGAAGGCCGCCGCCAGATGGAAAAGGATAAAGACAATGACGGCCCCGTTATGATCTACAACAAGCCGGAAGAAAAGAAATAGCATATGTTCCGCTTAGCATATATAGTCGCATCTTTATTCTTGATTACTGCAACAGGTGCAGCTTCTCAGACCAGCAAAGACCTCTTCGCCACCAACGGAGAAAAGGTCGAGACCCTCAGAAAGCTCAACCCTTTCAAGGACAAAGCCGTTAAGCAATATGTCAAAGACAGCCTCCAGACCCTCATCCAGCGTTGCGAGGTTGTCCTCAAGGCCGCCTATATGGCTGAGGACTATGTTGCCACCCATTACGATGTTCCCGGCTGGGAGGGCTTTCCTGTTAAGGAATACACTTACCACACCGGCAAGGACATCAAGACAGGCAAACCCAAGAAAGGCCGTGTCTATCTCCTTATGCCAACCGCCGAGCAGCTTGCATACTGGACCATTTCCGCCTGCTGGAAAACCGTCCACAGCCTTGACTACCAGTACACCAACACCCTCCTGCGCTTCATCCGCTGGCAGAGCGGCGCCCAGTTTGCCGTCAGGGGAGTTGTCTATGAAGCTATGTACACCGCAGGCTACTATGAGCCATATGTCTTCAAAGACGGCATAACAGTATATGTCAAGGATCCAAAGATGAAGGCAGGAGACGAGCAGCTCGCCGAGTGCACGGAGGAACAGCTTGACTTCTATCTCAACCTCAGCGATGACGACCTCAAGCCTTATACCGGCTCATTTGCCAGAATCTGCTCTACCACAAGAGAGATGTACTACAGCTGGGGCGGCACAACAGATGTTGGTGTAAGCCATTTCCGAGAGGGCAGGAGCCTTAATTATCTCCCAGTCATAAGGGATCTTTACAAAAAAGCCCTCAAATCCAAGGACAACGAGCTGATAGATGCCTGGTGCAACATAAACCTCAAGGATTACCCGTACAAAGGCAGAGATTAAATGGTAAACGTCATAATCATAACATTAGCGATTTTCCTGGGAATAATCGGAATCATCGGCTGTGTGCTTCCTGTCATTCCCGGCCCTCCAATCAGCTGGGCCGGAATGCTCATCCTTTATTTCTGGGGTAACGGGACAGATTCTTCCGGCAACCCGATGTCTCTCCGGTTCCTGCTCATCTGGCTTCTCATCACCATCTTCGTTACAGTTATCGATTATCTGGTTCCATCCTACCTTACCAAGAAATCCGGCGGCAGTACATATGCCTCCAGGGGCGCCCTTGCCGGCCTTCTCATCGGCCTCATCTTCTTCGGTCCCCTGGGCATCATCCTCGGCCCAATGCTCGGAGCCTTTATCTGCGAGTTAATCTTTGCAAAAAAAACCGCCAGCCAGTCCATCCTTCCGGCCCTTGGAGCCTTTGCCGGTTTCATCTGCGGCACCGGCCTCAAACTCATCGCCTCCGGCATGATGATGTACTACATCTTCGTATACATCCGCTGATTTTGGGCTGAGATTTAGGGTTCGTTTCCCTTTTTTTGTAACTTGCAATGATTTTGCAAAAAGAACATTCACACTTTATTTCTTTTCTCAGTGATGAAATTAATACAAAAAGACAACGCTGTCTTCGGGGTTAGGGAAGAATACGTCTCTCCTGCCCTGGAGATTTATTCTGTTGAACTGACAGGCATGCTGCTTGGAAGTCCTGGTGAGCCGGGTGATGATGATGAAATCAAAGATCTTGGTGATTATTAAAAACTTGGAGGAATGAAAATGAAAAGCACATTTGTAAAAATAGGACTTGTTGCAGCTATTGCATTAATGGGTTTCAGCTGCGGAAAAGACAAGGGAGAGGTTCCTCAGGAAGTTTTTACAAGAACTGTCAAGGTTTCCCTTACCAAGGGTGCGGATACCAAGACTTCTGTTGTTGAAGAAGGTGACAAGGCTTCTTATATTTGGACAGAGGGAGACCATGAAAACCTCTTCATCTATGAGAATGGAGTTAAGGGAGAAGTATCAGGAGCGGAATACACGGACAATATGAAGAAGGCCACTTTTACTGTAACCTTCCCTACATCTTCCTCAGCTACTGAGTTTAAATATGTCGCAAAATATACAAGTGACGTTTCCAACAGCAAGAATCCGAAACTGAACGCCACCCAGAATCCGCTTCCGGATTCTTACGACCCGACTGCGGACGTTATGGTTTCTGACACTATGACTTTAAATACCGCCGCCACCTCCCTGCAGTTTGTTATGCACCGCGTTGTTACAGTCAACAAGATGACTCTCAAGGGTCTGGTTCCTGGAGAGAAGATTTCCAGGGTTGAACTGGAACTGGACAAGATTGTGGCCGGGTATTATGTCGAGAGCAATGGTTCTTTCAGCGGGTCGGACAAAAAGCTGTCTCTGATTTTTGACGGGATGGCTGTGCCTTCTGACGGAACCTTCCCGGTTTATTTTGTCTGTGCTCCTGTGGCTGATGCCAGTATTCAGTCTGTTGTTGTTGTCACTGACCAGAACATATACACAAAGCCGGCCAGCGCTTTTTCAAAGACGATATCCTTCACCAAGGGCAATATGACAAGGTTCGGCATGGATATGTCCGGGTATGCGTCTCCGGTTTCAACAGGGACAACATATACTCTGGTCACCGAATCGTCTGACCTTACAGACGGAAATTACATCATTGCCGCCTCAGATTATAATATTGCCATGGGACACTTGAGCGGAACTATCCATACTTCAGAGGAAGTTAAGAAAGAAGGCAATACCATAACACTGGACAATACAAGTTCCGTGTTGCCTCTGGTCCTGACCAAGAGCGGCAATAACTGGACAATCAAGAACGATGACCCGGATGACAGCAACTTCGGTAAGTATATAGCGTGGAGTTCCGGCAATTCCAGTACAGAACAAACCAATAGTTATGCCTGGACCATAACAGTCGCCAGCAGTGGTGTTGCAACAATAAAATCGGCGACCTCTTCCGACAGGTCTCTTCAGTATAATTCTAACCAGCCGAGATTCGCCTGCTACACCAGCTCTCAGCAGCCTGTGGCCCTATACAAGAAAAGCGGTTCTGTATATCCGGTAGGAATTTCGTTTGAGCAAGAGTCTTTTGACCTTATAAAGGGGACAGAAGACTATAATGCATTTACCGGTCAAACAGTGACCAAGGCAGATACAGATACCAGAACCGTTACTTATTCCATATCCGGAGACGGTATTGGCAGTATCGATTCTTCAACCGGAGCAGTAACACTCAACGGTGAAGCGGGTACAGCAATAGTGAAGGCAACCGTAGGGGCTGATGCAAGCCATTCATCAGGCTCTGTTTCCTATACAATCAATGTTACAGCTGCACCAACTGAATATGATTTGCTGGACAATGCCTTTATAGGCGTTACAGGTACGAATTATTCGTCAAAGAGCAATCTGTCCGGTACCAGCGGAAGAGGTTCAGTATATGCAACCTATTCTGCCGGAGGTACAGAGACCAGTGGTTCAACTATTCAGATTAGAACAAGCGACAATAAGTCGGGTATCATAACAACCGCTTCCGGAGGAAATGTAACTAAAGTCGAACTGATATGGAATTCCGCTACTGTCAGTGGACGAAGCGTTCAGATTTACGGAAAGAATACGGCTTATTCCAACACTTCCGACCTTTACGATTCCCAAACTCAGGGAACTCTAATCGGTGAACTTGCCAAGGGTACGACAACATTGACTTTTACCGGCAATTATAAATATATCGGCATCAGGAGTAAAGATGGCGCTGTTTATGTGAATGAGATACACGTTTACTGGACAGATGGATCTCCTGGAACCGATCCGGTCATAAACGTTACATCCGAGAATCCTGTTTATGTTGCCAAGGAAGGTGGTTCCCAGTCTATCAGCTACAGCATCACGAATCCGGTTTCCGGTCAGTCGCTGTCCGCTTCTGCCAATGCGTCATCATGGATAAGCAATATCAGCGTAGGCACATCGACGGTTTCATTTACGGTTGCAGCACAGGCTGCCGGTTCTGCTGCCAGATCCGGCATCATTACCTTGAATTACAGCGGAGCCTCTCCTGTTCAGGTTAGCGTCAGCCAGGAAGCGGGAGAGGGCGGAAGCCAGGCTGCAAACGGCTGGCTGGAACTTCCTGCAAAGCAGACAGGCAATGACTTGTACAATGGAGTATTCAAAGTGGGGAACGACCGCAATTATTCATATTTGTACCAGTACAGCACATACACTTCTATGTGGACAGCATATCCTCTGTATTCTTCTACTATGAGCAGTACGAGTAGCGGAGAGGCAATTCCTGGACCTTATAATCCTGTACAGATGGCAAGTGATGCAACACGCGGTACTTCCTGGGCGGCAAATCCAGACATAGAAAAGGCTTTGCAGGTTAACGTCTGGGATGGCAGCTACAATGTCAATTTGGTTGATCCTCCTTATGTTTCTGACTATTATGCCCGTGGTCACCAGATTCCTAATGCGGACAGGAGCGGGAACGGCAGCATGCAGACACAGACATATTATGCCACTAACAGTACCCCTCAGATCCAGAACCGTTTCAACGGATATATCTGGGGTCAGCTCGAGACTGCTGTAAGGAACTGTGTGAAAGATACGGTATATGTTGTTACCGGACCAACCTTCCGCACGGTTGGTGGCAGTGAAAGCATAACCTACATCCATCCTTCCCACGACAGCGGAAAGAATGTACCTGTGCCTAATTACTATTGGAAGGTTTTGCTGAAGGTAAAGAGAAGCGGAAGTACAATAACCGATGCAATAGCGATTGGCTTCTGGTTCGAGCACAAGCAGTACAACAGCCAGGATTTTACTCCGTATGTGAAGAGTGTCAGTCAGATTGAGACTTTGACAGGACTTGACTTCTTCGTCAACCTGCCGTCATCACTGCAGGCAACGGCCAAGGCAAATACCAACTGGGATACATTTAGATCCTTCTAGCGTGAAAGATCAGTGAAAATGAAAAAAGGCTGTCTGAGGCAGCCTTTTTTTGTACCCCCGAGGCGAATCGAACGCCTATCAATGGAACCGGAATCCATCGTTTTATCCGTTAAACTACGGGGGCGGAATGAGTTTGGTGGCACAAAGGTATAAAATTCTTATCTTTGCCCAATACGCGTCTGGTAGGGTTTTTGCCCTATGTTTTCGCGGAGAAAAAAGTAAAATACTAAAACCGTTTGAAATATATGAAAGCATTTGTATTTCCGGGCCAGGGTGCCCAGTTTACCGGTATGGGCAAGGATCTGTACGAGAGTCAACCCCTTGCAAAAGAACTGTTTGAGAAGGCGAACGAGATTTTGGGATGGAGAATATCCGATGTGATGTTTGAGGGAAGCGCCGAGGATCTCAAGCAGACGAAGGTTACCCAGCCTGCAATATTTATACATTCCGTAATACTGGCAAGATGTCTGAAGGAAAGTGTTGCCGGAAGTGAGTTTTTGGCAAAGGCCGCTGAGGCTGGAATAACGGGATTTGATCCTGATATGGTGGCAGGTCACTCTTTGGGAGAGTTTTCTGCACTGACAGCAGCAGGAGCGCTGAGCTTTGAGGAGGGTCTGACGCTGGTTTCCAAGCGTGCATTTGCAATGCAGAAGGCCTGCGAGTTGAAACCTTCCACAATGGCCGCTGTAATAGGAATGGAGGATAAGGTAATCGAGGACGCCTGCGCAGAAATAACTGCCCGTGGAGACAGTGGCGTGGTGGTAGCGGCAAACTACAACTCCCATGGCCAGGTGGTAATCAGCGGAGATATCGAGGCTGTAGCTGCTGCAGGAGCCATCTTGAAGGAGAAAGGGGCACGCAGGGTGCTTCCTCTGCAGGTAGGCGGAGCTTTTCACTCTCCGCTGATGGATCCGGCCAGGGTCGAGCTCGCCGAGGCTATAGAAAAGGCTGTAATCGTAAAGCCGATCTGCCCGGTTTACCAGAATGTGGATGCACTTCCGCATACTGATCCTGAAGAAATCAAGAAGAACCTTCTTATCCAGCTTACCAATCCGGTAAGATGGGCACAGATAGTGGAGAAAATGGTTGCAGACGGGGCAAACGAGTTTGTGGAACTCGGTCCTGGAACCGTGCTGCAGGGTCTTGCACGCAAACTTGCACCCGCAGAAACCAAGATAACCGGTCTCCAATAAATATCTTTGCTAAAGCCCTTAATATTTGTTATCTTTGAGCGCCTAATTGTTGTTAGGCTTTTTGGGTTTAGAAAACAACAACAAAGCATATAACTGATTAAATATCATGAGTAAAGAAAAGGTGTTTCTGACCTGCGACGGAAACCAGGCAGCAGCTCACGTAGCTTATCTTTTCAGTGAGCTTGCAGCAATCTATCCTATCACACCTTCTTCTCCAATGGCTGAACACGTGGACGAATGGTCTGCATTCGGACGCAAGAACCTCTTTGGAGAGACTGTAAAGGTGGTGGAGATGGAGAGCGAGGCCGGGGCCGCCGGAGCCGTACACGGTTCCCTTCAGGCAGGTGTACTTACTTCAACATTTACAGCATCACAGGGATTGCTGCTGATGATCCCTAACATGTACAAGATTGCGGGAGAGCTGCTTCCGGCAGTGTTCCACGTAACGGCAAGAAGCCTTGCCACCCACGCGCTGAGTATCTTCGGAGACCAGCAGGACGTGATGGCAGTCCGCCAGACGGGCTTTGCAATGCTGGCGTCCGCCAGTGTTCAGGAGGCTATGGATATGGCCGCCGTGGCTCATCTTTCCACAATCAAGTCTTCAGTGCCTTTCGTGCATTTCTTCGACGGCTTCCGTACATCACACGAGATCCAGAAGATAGAGGTGCTTCCAGAAGAGGGTCTGAAGAAAATGATCAGCACCAAGGCTTTGGCCGCATTCCGCAAGAGAGCCCTCAACCCTAACGCTCCTGTAACCAAGGGTACTGCACAGAATGCAGACGTTTACTTCCAGGAGACCGAGGCCAGGAATCAGTACTACACTGAAGTTCCGAACATTGTGGCCAGGTATATGGGAGAACTCGGAGAACTCTGCGGCCGCCACTATCTGCCTTTCGACTATTTCGGAGATCCACAGGCAGAGAGAGTTATAATCGCGATGGGTTCAGTCACCGACACCGTAAAGGAAGTTGTGGACTACCTTGTAGGCAAGGGCGAGAAGGTGGGCGTTGTAGTGGTAAGGCTATACAGGCCTTTCAGCACGCAGTACTTCCTCAGGGCTCTGCCTAAGAGCGTGAAGAGAATCGCTGTCCTGGACCGCTGCAAGGAGCCGGGAGCCGTTGGAGAGCCTCTGTACGTGGACGTAAAGAGCGCACTTGCCGACACCGCTTTTGCCGGAAAGGTAAAGATCGTAGGCGGACGCTACGGACTCAGCTCAAAGGACACTTCTCCTGCACAGATTCTGGCCGTTTACCAGAACCTCGCAGCAAAGGAGCCTAAGAACTCATTCACAATCGGAATCGTGGATGATGTTACATTCCTGTCCCTCCCTCAGAAGGAGGAGATTTCCCTTGCAAAGCCAGGAACCTATGAACTCAAGTTCTTCGGACTTGGTTCAGACGGAACCGTAGGCGCAAACAAGAACACCATCAAGATTATCGGCGGAACAACAGACAAGTACTGCCAGGCTTACTTTGACTATGATTCAAAGAAATCCGGCGGATTCACCTGCTCTCACTTGAGGTTCGGCGATAATCCTGTCAACTCGCCTTATCTGGTATCGACTCCGGACTTCGTGGCCTGCCACGTTCCTTCATACCTTACCAAGTATGATGTCCTGAGAGGTATCAAGAAGGGAGGTACCTTCCTGCTCAACAGCCTGTGGGATACCGAGGAGACTCTTAAGAGACTTCCGGACTTCATCAAGTATCAGATTGTAAGCAAGAAGCTCAACTTCTACATCATCAATGCAACCAAGATTGCCGAGGAAATCGGTCTGGGTAACCGTACCAACACCATCCTCCAGTCTGCATTCTTCAAGATTACCGGCATAATCCCTTACGAGGATGCCGTCAAGGAAATGAAGAAGATGATAGACAAGAGCTACGGCAAGAAGGGAGAGAACATTGTCAAGATGAACTATGCCGCTGTGGATCGCGGAGGCGAGTATGTCAAGGTCGAGATTCCATTCGAGTGGAAGAACCTTAATGCAAGCAAGTTTGTTCCGGATAGCTACAACCGTCTGGCTCCGGATTGGGTACGCCAGATTGCAAACCCTGTGAACGCACAGTGCGGAAATGACCTGCCAGTCAGCGCATTCCAGAACTTCCCTGATGGAACAATCCCTGCCGGAACCGCCGCTTACGAGAAGCGTGGTATCGCAACTCACGTTCCTGAATGGAATCCTGCAAACTGTATCCAGTGCAACCAGTGTGCGACTATCTGTCCTCACGCTGCAATCCGTCCGTTCCTGCTCACCGATGAGGAAATCGAGAAGGCTCCAAAGGCCGCTCTCAGAGGCCTCAAGACAGCAGACGGAAAGGCCAACCTCAAGGACTACAAGTTCGTTATGCAGGTAGACCCTGCAGACTGTACAGGTTGCGCCAACTGCGCGGACATCTGTCCTGCAAAGGAGAAGGCTCTGGTTATGAAACCTGCAGATACACAGGAAGCCCAGCAGAAGACCTTCGAGTGGCTGCACAGCAAGGTCGGCTACAAGGACGAGGTCATGAAGAAGGACAGCAACATCAAGGCATCCCAGTTCGCACAGCCTCTGTTCGAGTTCTCAGGAGCTTGTTCAGGTTGCGGCGAGACTCCGTACATCAAGCTGATAAGCCAGCTGTTCGGAGACAGGATGATGGTTGCAAACGCTACCGGATGTACATCCATCTACAGCGGAAGCTTCCCTGCTTCTCCTTACTGCAAGGACAAGAACGGAAGAGGTCCGGCTTGGGCCAACTCCTTGTTCGAGGACAACGCAGAGTTCGGTCTGGGCCAGAGGCTCGGATTCGCAAGACTCCGCGAAACTCTCGAAGAGAGGGCAAAGGCAGCCGTAGCAGACGAAAAGTGCTCTGAGGAGGTTCGCAACCTTCTGAAGCGCTGGCTTGAGAACAAGAAGGACGTTGCTATCTGCAAGGAAATCGCAGCGGCTCTTCCAGCAGCCCTGAAGGACTGCAAGTGTTCTCACTGCAAGGGCATCGCAGAGTACATAGACTGCATAATCCCTCGTTCACAGTGGATTATCGGTGGAGACGGTTGGGGATATGACATCGGCTACGGCGGACTTGACCACGTGCTTGCCAGTGGCGAGAACGTGAACGTTCTGGTTGTGGATACCGAGGTTTACTCCAACACCGGAGGACAGTCCTCCAAGAGTACTCCTGCCGGAGCTGTTGCAAAGTTTGCGACCAGCGGCAAGAAGATCCGCAAGAAGGATCTCGGAATGATGGCTATGAGCTATGGCTACGTGTATGTGGCCCAGGTTGCTACCGGCGCCAGCCAGATGCAGTATCTCAACGCTCTCAAGGAGGCTGAGGCTCACGACGGCCCGTCTCTGATCATTGCTTACGCTCCTTGTATCAACCACGGTCTCAAGGCCGGAATGGGACATTCCCAGCTCGAGGAGAAGAAGGCAGTCGAGTGCGGTTACTGGCATCTGTACAGGTTCAATCCTGACGTTCCGGAGGGAACAAATCCGTTCACTCTGGACAGCAAGGAACCTGACTGGAGCAAGTTCCAGGACTTCATCAAGGGTGAGGTAAGATACGCATCGCTGATGAAGACTTTCCCTCAGGAAGCAGAGGAACTCTTCTCTCTCACTGAGAAGTATGCTAAGCTCCGCTACGAGGGCTACAAGAAACTTGCCGGCAAGTAACAGAAAAGCCATTGAGCGCAAAAGTCCTGCATGTTAACCGTGCAGGACTTTTTTTTCATACATTTGTGCTTCCCGAAAAACGGATCTATGAGGAAAGACACCTGTAAGATATTGGAATACAGAATATTATCCATAATAGTAGTTTGTGCTTTATGTCTGAGTGCCCATGGGCAGGACAGGGGGGCGGCTGTTGATTCGGTGGCGGTGACTCAGGAGGATACTTTGACAGCGATTCATCTTTCACAGATCAGCGTGCTGGCATCCAGGGTGCCGGTAGAATGGCACCGTCAGGCGAGGATGGTAACTTCCATATCCGCTCCCGCAATAAGGAATACCCCGTCGCAGAGCATAAACGATGTGCTGAAATATTCCGCAAGCGTGGATGTGCGGCAGAGGGGGCCGATAGGGGCTCAGACGGATGTGGGCATACGCGGCGGCAACAGCGAGCAGGCGGCCATCCTCCTGAACGGCATCAATATATCCGATCCCCAGACAGCGCACAATTCCTTTGACCTTCCGCTGAGCGTATTGCAAGTGGAGCAGATAGACGTACTGGAAGGTCCGTCGGGGAAGATTACCGGCAGTTCATCCCTTCTGGGGACAGTAAACGTAAGGACTTTCATCTCAGACACCAACCGCCTGTTCCTGAATCTGGAGGGAGGTTCTTACGGGTACTTGAGTCTAGGATTCAAATATGATTATGCCGGGCTGCGGAACTCTCAAAGAAGCAGTCATATCGCTGCTGAGACAAGATTCAAGAACTCCCTTTCCGCGTCTTATACAAGGAGTGACGGATATTCAAGGAGTTCGGAGGGGCATCTGAATATGGACTACAAAACCCTTAAGGCTTTCTACGAGGGGCAGTACAGGGATGATGACGTTCAGGTAAACTGGTATGCCGGCCTCAGTGATAAGGACTGGGGCTCCAACCGTTTCTATGCCGCCAGATACGACGAGCAGTTCGAGCATACGTTCAAGAGTTTCACGGCCGTAAAGGCGCAGAACCTTAAGGGAAAGCTCACGGTTAGCCCGTCCCTGTACTGGAATCACACTAACGACAGGTTTGAACTTTTCCGCAACAACCCCGACGCTTATCCGTTCAACTATCACAAGACCAACGTCTACGGAGCCAACCTGAACAACTATTTCAGATGGGCTGGAGGAACAACGGCATTCGGCGGGGAGATACGCAACGAGGACCTTCTCAGCGGAAACCTCGGCGAGCCGCTGGATAAGCCAAAGCATATCAAGGGAACGGACCGCAATTACGAATTCGGGCTCAACCGTACCAACACGAGCTTCTTCCTGGAACATAATGTAATAACGGAAAGATTCACGGTTTCCGCCGCGCTGCTTGCCATCAAGAACAGCTGGGCTGAGATGGATATGAAGGTCTATCCGTCGGCAGACATGTCCGTCAACCTTTTCAGCCGGGAGAACAAGATGCTCCGTCTGTTTGCCTCCTATAACTCATCGCTGAGGATGCCTTCCGTAACGGAACTTTATTACTCGGTGGGGGGGCACAAGGCGGACAAGCACCTCAAGCCAGAGGAAGTCAAGGCTCTGGAAGGAGGACTCAGATTTTCCTCAGCGACATTTACTTCTTCGGCGAGTGTCTTCCGTAACAGGATGACTAACCTTATAGACTGGATCCGCAACACAGCAGACGGAGAAGACGCCCCTTGGAGAAGCGTGAACTTTGGCAAGATAAAATCCACAGGTATTCTGCTGCAGACAAGCTGGAGACCGGGATTCCACGCCCAGTATTTTAACCTCAAGAGCCTCAATCTCGCCTACAGCTACATAGACCAGACCAAGGGCGGTGATGCCTCAACCCAGAGCCGCTACACCCTGGAGTATCTCAGGCATAAGTTCGTTGTATCTGCGGATGTGGAGATTGTCCCGTCTGTAGAGCTTTCCGTGTTCTGGCGTTTCCAGGACAGGACTGGCACCTTCACCACTACAGAAGGGGAAGTGAAGCAGTACAAGCCTTACTGCATTCTGGATGCCCGTTTGAGCTATCTCTGGAGGCATTTCACCTTCTATGCGGAGGGCAATAACCTCACCGATGTGGAGTACTTCGACCACGGCTCCATCCCTCAGCCCGGCTTCTGGTTCATCACTGGCGTGAAATTCACTTTCTGAGTTTTTCGCCCTGCTTTAAAACTTTTATGGCTGGTGTGTTTTGTTTATCGGGAAAAAACTCTTAACTTTATATAAGTTTTAATCGCGATAAACAAACATATTATGAAAACCAGCAGATACAATTCATTCTACACCCCGATGGGGCTTGTCAATCTTGAACATCTTGCGCATGGATGTGTGCATATGGAATGGGAGGGGATGCATATCTATGTGGACCCTTGCTCAGATTTCTTCGACTTTACGGGTTGCAAGAAAGCTGACCTGATCCTTTTGACGCATGCTCATACGGACCATTACGACACCAAGGCGATCGAGGAAATTGCAATGCCTAACACCACGTTCATTGTTAGCCGTGGAGTAAGGACAGTGCTTGAGAACGATCTCCTGGCGATGCGTGCAGGAACGGCAAAGGGACCTGACGGAAAACTTCTTCCACGCCTGGATCTGGACAACAATCCTCTGAACGTGGATCCTTCGACCAACCTTGTGAATATGCTTAATATTCCGAAGCTTCGCCACTGCAAGGTTGTGACATTGGAAAATGGAGACAGTGTCTCTTCCATCGGTTTGACCGTAACAGCCCTTCCGGCATACAACATTAACTACAAGAGAGGCAACGGCAATCCGTTCCACATCAAGGGAGAAGGCAACGGCTATCTGATATCCATGCAGGGATTCGACATTTACTTTGCCGGAGATACGGAGCCGATTCCTGAAATGAACGAGCTTGCCCCGGGTGCTGTCCGTGCCCATAGCTGGAGCCAGTTCCTTCAGGGTGAGATTGACGTTGCGTTCCTGCCGAAGAACCTGCCTTACACAATGAGCGACGAGGACTTCATCAAGGCGGCAAATCTTATCAAGCCAAGGAACCTGTTCCCGATCCATTACTTCGAGATTGATCCTAAGGCGCTCAACCGCAAGCTCAACACGGGCATCTGCCTCTATGTAGGAGGCAAGCAGATTTAGTCCTCCATCGCCGAGAAAAAAAGCCGACCAAATGGCCGGCTTTTCTTTTTGCCCAGAGATTGCGTTTACTGTACAAAGGCGATGATCTCGTCCTTTACGACCTTCTGGCCTTGCTTTGCGGTGATGGCAACAAGCTTGCCGTCTGCCGGGCAGATGATCTCTTCCATTCCGTAGAAGGCCTGGATGTTGCAGAGGGTCTGGCCCATCTTCACATCGCTTCCTTCTGCAGGTGCGCTGGACTTGTCAGCAACGTCGTACTCCCAGATAACCTCTCCCTTGACGGTAGCGTGTACTGGTTTTGCGTCCGGATACTTGGCCATGATCTTCTCAACGTCAAATGCCGGAACTTCGACAACCGGACGTGTGATGATGATAGGAGCACCGGCCTTTGCACGGTTGGCCTCAAGTTCTTTCTCGAACCTCTGCTTTGCAATGCCGCTCTTGTAGTCCCTGTACTGGGTCTCGTGCATAGCAAATTCGAAGAGTTCCTCGTCGTCCTGTCCGCGATCCCAGCCTTCCTCTTCCATCATCTTGATGAAACGAGGCAGATCATCAGGGAATGCATCCTGCGGAACGCCGGTGTAGAACTCGAGTCCCTTCTGCTTAACGATCTCAACGATCTCAGGAGCAAGTTCTCCAGGAAGTTTACCCATCTTGCCGAGAATCATGTTCATGGTATCCTTGTCGATGGTCTTCCATCTAGGCTCGCCCTTGAGCATATGCATCAGGTTCATCAGGGCTGTGTTCTTCACATACTGGCTGAACGGAGTTACCAATGGAGGGTAACCGAGTCTAGGCCATACATACTCTACCTCCTGGAAGAGCATTACAACCAGCTCGTTGATGTCCAGTTCCTTCTTGCCCTGATTCCTCAGCGATGCGTTGATTGCGCCCTGGAATCCCTTCAGGTCTGCCATCATTGAACCCATCATTCCGCCAGGGAGTCCGCAGCCTACGAGCAGTGAGCTCATCTGGTGGTTGCCTGGAGCGATCCAGTATCCCAGGAAGTCGTCGATGAACTTCTGGGTAAGAGCCCTGGCCTCCATATAGGCGTTCATGTTGATGTCCTTTACAAGGAATCCGGCATCCTTGAGCATTGCCTGGATGGTAATTACATCAGGATGGATCTTTCCCCAGCTCAGAGGCTCCATAGCAACGTCGATGTACTCGGCGCCTGCACGTGCAACTTCCAGCATGGAAGCTACGCTGAATCCAGGGCCTGAGTGTCCGTGATACTGAACCTTGATGTGAGGATACTTGTCCTTGATAGCCTTAACGAGTCTTCCCAGGAATGCAGGACGTCCAATACCTGCCATATCCTTCAGACAGATTTCGTCTGCTCCGTACTCTACAACCTTGTCAACCACGCCCATATAGTACTCTACGGTGTGGATCGGGGAGTAGGTGATACTAAGAGCAGCCTGCGCTATCATTCCGGCTTCCTTGGCATGGATTACGGAACCCTTGAGGTTGCGGTGGTCGTTAAGACCGCAGAAAGAACGCATAATGTCCGTTCCCTGAGCCTTCTTGACCTTTGCCATCAAAGCTCTTACGTCATCAGGAACAGGGAACATTCTCAGAGCGTTAAGACCTCTCTCGAGCATGTGGGTCTGGATACCTGCCTTGTGGAAAGGAGCTGTCCATTCCCTTACCGCCCTGTTTGGATTCTCTCCGAACAGAAGGTTTACCTGCTCGAACGCTCCACCGTTACTCTCGATACGGTCAAAGCATCCCATGTCAATGATAACAGGTGCAATCTCCTTAAGCATAGCAACTTTCGGCACATATTTGCCGGAAGACTGCCACATGTCCCTATAAAGAAGGGAGAATTTTATTTCTCTTGCCATATAGTAAAATCTTAATTTGCAGACATCAAATTTAGCAATAAGATTACAGAAAACAATAGCTTTATTTCAACTTTGCGCAAAATGTAATTGCACTTTGGCAAAAAGATTATATCTTTGCATCCCCGATATTTTATGGTGGCTGTAGCTCAGTTGGCTAGAGCGCCAGATTGTGGCTCTGGAGGTCGTGGGTTCGAGACCCACCAGCCACCCTTAGTGGGGCTCTCGTTGAAATTCGAGAGCCCTTTTTTATTTCTTTTTGCTAAATTCGTATCGCTGAGTTATTATGAACAAGATTAAGAGGAAATCGGTGATCAAGGCGGTCAAGGCAGTGGACAGGAAGCTGGAGATAGAGCAGTTCGGGAAGCTGATTTCCACTAGGCCTACGCGTATTGCGAAGAGCAAGAAGTGCTATGACCGCAAGAGTGTCAAGCGTCAGCTGAAGGCATTGCTCCGCGACAGATGAGTTTTTCTTTCTAACAGGTATAGTTATGGAACGAATTTCAAGCGAGCAAATCCTTGCCCGTCTGGAAGAGAGGGTAATTATTATGGACGGGGCAATGGGAACTCTGCTCCAGAAACAGGGAATGTGCGTGCATTCCCCAGAACTGGATATCGCCGAGAGTCCGTGCCTTCTTAATCTTACGGGTATTGAGAGTGTTGCAGAAGCCCACAGGTCCTATATCCGCTCAGGCAGTGAACTCATTGAGACCAACACTTTCAACTCTGCCGCGGTGTCTCACCAGGGCGGTGCAAATGTTTATGGGATTAACTTTATAGGCGCACAGACTGCTTGCAAGGTAGCGGCTGAGGAAGGTTTGGGCTTTATGCTCAGCGATGACAATGTCTCGTCCTGGAAAGAGGAATGGGGACCGCGCCGTGCCATTGTGGCGGGAAGCATAGCGGCTACGTCCAGGAATTCCGCAGAGTATGAAAAGCTGGCGGCTGGCCTTTTGGACGGCGGGGCGGATGTGCTTCTGCTGGAGAGTACTTACGATTTGTCAAATGCAGAGGCAGCTCTTGGAGCGATAGCGGGCTGCGGGCTTCCTGTAATGATGTCTGTATCCATAGACAGGCATGGGAGCATTCTTTCCGGAGAGAACTTCCGTATTGTATTTGCCCGGCTGGCAAGGTTCGGCCTTTTCAGCATAGGGTTCAACTGCTCGGTAGGGGCGCAGGCAATGATTCCGTTTGTCTCCGAGCTGGCGGAGTTTGCGGAAGACTGCCCGATAAGCATCTGTCCGAGTGCCGGGCTTCCGGATGCGGACGGACACTATCCCGAGAGTCCTGAATTCTGGGCTTCCTGCATAAAGAAGATGGGGCCCGCTTTCAACTTTGCGGGCGGTTGCTGCGGCACCACACCGGAGTACATAAAGGCTCTAAAATATTCTTTCATACAATACAAGTGCTCCTACCGTCCATAAAAACGGGACGATGGGAGCATTTATAGGCTTTTTTGCTCCCACTGACACAAGAAATGGGACGATGGGAGCACTTTAAGACGTTTTGGAGAATTGCAAAACAGGTTTTAACTTTGTAGGAAAGCGTTAAGCAAAGAATCGCTGAGGAATTATTAGGAGTTTTTAATACAATAAATATGTTCAGAAACATCATTAGAGGCATTTTCGTATTCCTGGTTGGCCTCTGTCTGGTAGTTTGGCCTGAGGCCGCATCTTCAATACTGATCAAGGCTCTTGGTATCATTCTGATACTTTCCGGAATCATAACAGTTGTTTATGGTTTGGCAACCAACACGTTCCAGAACCTCAAGGGTATGAGTCTGATTACTCTGGGAAGTGCCGTGCTGTTCATTATTGCCGGTGCCGTGCTGCTTGCAAGGACTGGCTTCTTCATTGAACTCATCGGCTTTGTGTTCGGTGTCATACTGGCTCTGTACGGTCTGCTCCAGATATTCCATACGTATAATGTCGCCAAGGGAATCCGCGGAAGGTTCTGGCTATATCTGGTTCCGGCGATAATTTTTGCAGTCGGAATTGCCATGTGTTTCTTCCCGAGAGAAAACATCAAGCTTCTGTGCATTGTTTTCGGCATCAGCCTTATGATTCTGGGAGCGGTGGAGCTTGTACTGGTGTTCAAGTTCAGGGCTGTAGCCAAGAGGATGCAGCAGGCTGCCCAGGAAGATGCTGACCGTATGAGGGAGAACCAGAACATCGTGGTTGAGGCAATCGATGACGAGGAGCCTTATTCAGAGGAACCTGTCGCCGAGCCAGAGGCAGAAGAGGATTCTGTCGCTGAGTCAAATACGGAAGAGGAGAATCTCTAATAGATCAGCAGGCCTATCAGTCCGCCTGCCAGGATTACCCATATAGGGTTTGCTTTAAGGTACTTGCAGCAGATGAAGGCTCCCGCCAGAAGGAGCCAGCTGCTCCAGTGGAAGAAGTTCTGAGGCGTTATCAGGATTCCTGCCGCTGCCGCGATCATTCCTATTACCACCGGGCGGATATTTTTCATCAGCGATGCGAACAGGTCGCTTTTCTTGACCTTCTGGTAGAGTTTGCAGATAAGCAGTACGATTATAAATGACGGAAGCACGACCGCCAGTGTGGCTACCAGAGAGCCGCCGATGCTGGCCCATTCGCTGTAGCCGAGATTGTGCGTGACGGTGTATCCTACATAGGTTGCCGAGTTGATTCCCACCGGTCCCGGGGTTGCCTGGGATATGGCCACTATGTCCGTAAACTGCTCCGGGGTTATCCAGGCGTGGTTTGTGACCACTTCGCTCTGTATCAGAGACAGCATTGCATATCCGCCTCCGAAGGTGAAGATTCCAATCACCAGGAATGTCCAGAAAAGTTCCAGGTAAATCATACGCCGCCCTCCTTTTCTTTATTTTCCTGTTTTCTCCGTCCGAAATACCTGGCGCAGAAGAAGCATACGAACAATACCAGCAGAATCAGTATCGGGGACACCTTCAAGAAGATTATGGCCGCTGCGGTTCCTACGGCCAGCAGGGCTCTCCAGATATTCAGATGGCTTCTCTGGATCATATCCACCACAGGAACTGCTATCAGGGCCACCACCACCGGGCGAATTCCCTTGAAAACCTTGTCCACATAGACATTGTCCCTATATCCGGCAAAGAACAGGGCTATTGCCAGAATAATCAGAAACGACGGCAGACAACTCCCGATTGTGGCCGCAACACTTCCTCTCCGCCCCCTCAGACGGTAACCCGCAAATATGGAGATGTTCACGATAAGCAGCCCAGGAGCGCTCTGGGCAATGGATAGTATATCGTAGAACTCGTCTTTCTCCAGCCATCCGCGTTTCTCCACCACTTCCCTGTCTATCAGTGGAATCATGGCATATCCGCCCCCCAGGGTGAACATCCCGATCTTGGCAAACACGCCGGCCAGCTTCCACAGTGATACATTCTCCATAGCGGTCAAAATTAGTAAAAAGCCCACCAGAGAGAAAGTTTTGACAAAAAATTTTGCACAAATGGAAAAAACATTTACCTTTGCAACCCCATTGAAACAGATGTGGGTGCCGGACTTTCTGGCAGACTTGTTGAATTATAGGCTCGTAGCTCAGTTTGGTTAGAGCACCACACTGATAATGTGGGGGTCCGCGGTTCAAATCCGCGCGGGCCTACAAATTGGGGGACTAGCTCAGTTGGCTAGAGCACCTGCTTTGCAAGCAGGGGGTCAAGGGTTCGACTCCCTTGTTCTCCACAAATTTTAAGGCCTAAGTGCACTTCTATCAAGCACTTAGGCCTTAATTGTATCAAAAAAAATGCACCAAAAATGCACCGAGGCTCAATTCTAGGGCATTTCAGGGCATTTTTCTCCCATCTTGAAACTGTCAAGTAAGACATTTTTTCTCTTCTTATCTGTCATCGCGACGTAAGGTTTCATAGTATTATAATCAGTATGGCCGGTAAAGGTCATTACCATCTCTGGTGACATACCTTCTTCCAACGCGTGAACGACAAAAGTCCTTCTGGCGGCATGGGTTCCTATCATCTCTTGACGTAACACAGCAGGACAGAAAAAGAAAGGAGCCTTACTGCATAGCTGTAGTGAGGCTCCGAAGATTTCTAAAGAATGATTACCTATGATGGAAGTGCTGTTCTGTTTATCTGAGATATTATTTTATTTTCCTCGTTTCTTTTTGTCTGAATTTCATCGTAAAGAATACCAAATCTTCTCCTGGTTTCATATAGAAGATTAATGTAATCATTAAGAGTATCACGGAAATGCCCATAATTGCGCTCAAAGCTATCAACTATAAACGAAATACCCTCGTTATCTTCTTCTATATATGCCCGACCCATTATTATTCTATCGGATAATAGAAGCATGGCTTTTTTCATATCTTCTACGTTATGATTCTGGTCAATAGAAAAGGAATAGGAAAAATGTACAACAGGACATCTTGTGACATCAACAAAGAATTTTTCGCCTTGAACCATAAATCGAATCCACGTCCCGTCCGTTTCTGGGATAAATCCATTATACTTTATGGCTTCCATCGCTGTTTCTACATTGAGTTGGCGAGTATACTCTTCAAGTGTGTGGCCTGGTGTCTGGGTAGTTTTTTTCATTTTAGGCTTTGCTTTATTATAACCACCGATAATTATAGGCACAATTACAACGGCAATTAAAATGATTAATAATAAGTTATGGCTCATCATATCCGTGTTTTATTATGAGTTTGTTGTTTATATCTTCTATGGCAGTAGATTCAAATCGTTCTATGGCATTTGCTCAAATTAGGGAATTGGTTTAAATCCACTTGAAGCTCCTGAAAACCTTTTCAAAATCGGCTTTCCATAATCCTGCCTCTTTCTCTCGATATGAGAGTATCATAACGACCATTTCATTATTGTTCTGAAATATTGCAATACGACAAATTACTGGATTGTACATATCGTAATTGCTTCCTGTGCGCTTATAGTCAACTTGCACGCATTTAACTCCATTAACGGTAATCCACTTATAAGTATAATCTCCCATCAACCGTGAACCTGGCCCGCTGTCCCAGATTCTGGTCCGAACGGTACGGGGGACAGGGATGAAGAAGTCTGTTAAAAGCATCTCTTATTCTATTATTGCTTTATGATTATAAAAATACAATCCGATATCTCTGTGAACCTTGAGAATAGACTCAAATACGACATAAGGGCATTCCATGGTGAAAAGAACTTATTTGAAATAGGAAAAATGACAAGATTATCGTAACTTTACTTGCATTATTTTCTGTAATTGGTTCATGGAGAACAAAACAATAGAGAGTAATAATAATGATAGAAATTATTAATAAAAACCCATTCCGAATATTAGGTGTTTGGTCAAACTCTAAGCAAGCTGATATTGTTCGCAATGTTAGAAAAATGAAAGCATATCTTAATGTTGGACGAAATATCGAGTTCCCAACAGATATGCAAAGTATTTTGCCTGCAATGAGTCGGACTTTAGAATCCACCCAAGAAGCTCAAGCGGATGTAAATCTCCCCGCTGATAAGATTCATTATGCGTTGTTTTGGTTCTGCAATGCATCTGCAATAGATGGAACTGGCTTAAACAACCTTGCTTCTGGAGATTCCGCAAAGGCCCTATCAATATTTTCAATGAGAGAGACCTTCTCGTCACTCATTAATCGAGCAGTACTATCTTTGATACTTTCAGATGAATCATCGGCAATCTCTGCATATACTACTCTAATTCATAATTTTACTTATCGAGAGCAATTTATAGCAGCGATATGTGGCGACACTTTTCAGATGACCGAAGAGACCCTTGCTCACCTTTTATTGGATGACCTGGCAACAACCTTAGGCGCAGATAAGTTGATGACCCTTGTCTATAATAATGCAGATAAAGATTATGTTACAAATAAGGTTGTTGATGGTCTTTTAGCTAAGATTAATAGTGAAATAGCAAAGGCGAAAAGTGCCTCTGCAAATAACGCTGCAGCTTCTCTTCGTGCCGGTAAGTCTTTGATTTCAAATACACGCTCTACTCTTGTTTCTCTTCGGAATTTTGTCGGATCAACAGACATCCGATTCCAATCAGCATCGGATAATCTGGCCAAACAAATCTTGCAGAATGGTATAAACTACTTTAACAATTCTAACGATGACAATGACATTGATAATGCGTTAGAGCTTCAAAAATATGCTTTATCTATTGCCGTTGGGAAGATTACTAAAGATCGTTGTCAAAAGAATGTTGATGTTCTTTTAAACAAGAAACAAAGAAGTGCTTACGAGAAAGACCTGGTTGCCATTGCAAAAGAACTTAAATCCTTCCAAGCCTCAACTAATTCAATTTCAAGAGCGCGAACACTCGTTAATAATTGTAAGCCACATTTAGCTATAATTAAGCAACATCTTGGTGCATCTGATGATTTCTACTTGAAAATTTCAAGCATAGTGGCCAACAATGCTCTGGGGATGGTCATAGATGTGGTCAACCGTACACAGAACAGTGCCGTTCTTGCTCTGAATATTGCTAATGGCACACTTTCCACAACTATTGATTCAGCCATTAATGCTATGGCTATAATTGGTACGTTGGATATGACACCACAAGAACGTTCGCATTTTAATGCTAATAATACCACTTTAAATGGTATTAGCATACAATTATCTAGAGCGATGAATCAAAGAAAGCAATCCACTTCTTCATCAAGTGGATGCTACATCGCAACTATGGTTTATGGTGATTATGACCATCCGCAGGTGGTTGTGCTCCGTCATTTCAGAGATAACGTACTTCGCAATTATTCATTAGGGCGTCTATTTATCCGATTCTATTATAAACACTCTCCTTCTTGGGTGGAGTATCTTAAGGACAAAAAGTGTGTTAACTCTTTCATACGCAAAATACTTGACAAGTTTATTAGCATTTACAAACATGAAAAGAATTAGTCTCATTGTGACTGCAATAATGATTGCGGCACCTTTGTTTTCTCAATACACAGCAGTGTCGACAACTGCTTTAGATTCGTTGCGTCAAGACTTGACTTTGCTTAAACAAAAGAATGAAGACTTGACCGGTTCCAACGAAGATCTGAAAAAGAGAGTTGCCGGTCTAGAAGGATTGATGAAAATTCTGCAGGGAAAGTCAGAGGCGATAGCAACTCGTGTTACTGAAACTGAAGAAGGTTTAGCAGAAACTGGAAGTTCTTTGAAAGAAACTAAAAACGGACTCGAGACTCAGATCCAGCAAACAAATAAAGCTGTTTCAAATCAAGATGATATTATCCGCAAAAAGACGTTTTGGGGTATTTTAGTTGCATTATTTGTATTATTTGTTTCTGCCATTATCACTATCCTTCTTAATAGAAAGGGCAATGCAAAGATTGAGGAACTAAAAAGTAAAGCAGAGAAACTTAATGAGGAAATAGTGACCCGTCTTTCTTCTGATATTGTTGAGATGCAGAAGATAGCATCTTCATTAGGTTCGCTTTCTTCAGCTGGTGCTAGTTCTCAGAACGAACAAGATCTCATTAAAGCTCTTGCTGATAGAATAACATTTATGGAGATGACTTTGTATAAAATGGATTCTGGAATAAAGGGGTATAAGCATTTAACTAAGAGTATATCTCAGATGAAAGATAATTTGAAAGCAAATGGATATGAACTTATTGATATGCTGGGCAAGAAATATAGCGATGGATTGAAGGCGACTGTTTCTTTTGATGATGATGAAACCTTACCGGAAGGTACGCGTATTATCACTAAAATTATTAAACCTCAGATTAATTACAATGGAGTTATGATACAATCAGCTCAAATTACAGTTAGTCAAAACATCTAGAATATAAAATATGGTTCAGGTAAAAATGAAATACGGAATCGATTTGGGTACAACGAATTCCGCAATCTGTAAAATGGAAAATGGCGAACCTGTCATTAAGAAAACAGATACCCTTAAAGACACATTGCCTTCATGTGTATCTTTCTCGCGAAAGAAGATTATAAAGGTAGGCGATTCTGCTATGAATGACCTTCGTCAAGACAAGGCTCGTTCTACAAAATCAATGAGTTCTACCAACTCTAACGTGTTTTTGGAATTTAAGAGGACGATGGGTCTTGATACTACCTATATGAGTACTAATATGGGGTATGCTTATACCTCTGAGGAATTATCTTCAGAGGTCCTTAAGGCTCTTAAGTCTTTCGTTTCAGATGAGACAATATCTTCTTGTGTTATAACGATTCCGGCCAAATTTACCCCTGATCAGATAGCGGCTACCAAACGTGCGGCAACCCTTGCAGGCATAGAACATTGCGAATTGCTACAGGAGCCAATAGCAGCCTCAATGGCTTATGGGCTGAGTTCTGATAAAAAGAATGGCTATTGGGTGGTGTTTGACTTCGGTGGCGGAACTTTTGATGCTGCCGTGCTAAAAGTTGAGGATGGCATTATGCAGGTTACGGATACTGAAGGAGATAACTATCTTGGAGGAAAGAATCTAGACTATGCTATTGTTGACGAGATTATTATACCTTATCTCAGAGAAAATTATGTAATAGATGAGATTCTTTCTGACGAGAATAAGAAACAGATTCTTCGTGATGCTATGAAGTTTTATGCAGAGCAGGCCAAGAATCAACTTTCTTTTAAAGATAAATGTGATATCATGTCACAATTGGATGAATTTGGAGAGGATGACGAAGGAAATCCGATAGAGCTTGATATGGTGATTAATAGAAGTCAACTTGAAGAAGTTGTTACTCCAATTTTCCAAAAAGCGGTAGACATAACAAAAAAGCTTATTGAACGTAATAACCTTAACAAGAAATTGGATACTTTAATTCTTGTCGGTGGACCAACTTATTCACCTGTATTGCGACAACTTCTAAAGGAACAGATAACTCCTAATGTGGATACAAGTATCGATCCTATGACAGCGGTTGCCAAAGGAGCGGCGCTATATGCCTCCGGAATTGAAAGCGCCGTGACCGATGAAATAAAGGCAGGGACTATTGCTCTTGATGTACAATATAATGCTAGTTCTGTCGAAACAACAGAGTTTATTTCTGTAAAACTTCTTCCTTTGGAGAGTTTTGGTTCCTTGCCTGAGAAAGTCTTTGTTGAATTTATGCGAGGAGATAAAGCTTGGTCAAGTGGAAAGGTAGAGATTAATGACATAGGTGATGTCATAGAATGTCAGTTAAATGAAGGCAAGGCAAATTCATTCATTATCACAGCCTATGATGAAAAAGGTTCTGTTATTCCTTGCGTGCCAAATGAAATCAATATTATCCAAGGTACTGTGGTCGGAAGCGCTATTCTTCCACGTAATATTGGTATCGAGGTGCACGATGAGGATAAAAATAAAGATGTATTTGCCCCACTTAAGGGATTAGAGAAGAACAAACAACTTCCTGCCGTGGGTGTACGTAATGGGCTTAAGACACCAAAGAAGTTGCGCCCAGGAATGTCTGAAGACAGATTAGTTATACCTATTTATATTGGTGAGAATAATGCAGAAGGAACGAGTGCCATCTATAATGATCATGTTTTCGATGTCATTGTTACAGGAGATGATGTTCCGGCCCTTGTTCCAGAGAACAGCGATATAGATATTACGATAAAAGTGGATCGCTCTCAGCTCATGAAGCTTGAAGTCAATTTCCCTGTTATTGGGGAATCTATTGAGCGAGACATTGATGTTAAGGCTCGTTCTGCTGCAGATAATGAGAAAGAAGTTCGTGAGCGTTTTGCAGAGGCTAAGAGGAAGCACGCCACCCTTCAAAAGACTAAAGCTATTACTGATGAAGAATTAGAGGAGTCAACCAAACAGTTAAAAGATATTGAGCAACGATTTGAAGGTGAAATAGGAACAGCAGATGGTGTTATGCACCTCCTTGCGTCTTTGCGGGAAGCTTTTCGTTCTATGGAGACTGTTGAGAAGAACCACGAATGGGATTCTCTTGAAGCAGAGCTCAGAACTGAATTTGCCCGTCTTGAAAAAGCCAATAATGACCTTGGTAACAAATACGACAGTCAGGTAGCAGAACTCCGCAAACGTACCGATCGAGCCATTTCAAGTAAAAATGTACAGGCGGCACGAGATACCCTCTCTGATATTAATGAGGTGTTTGTCGCGTGCACACTTGTATATCAGCTTATGGGCTTTATTCAGCATCATTCGAAAAACTTTGGTTCATACAAATGGAAGAATGCAACAGAGGCTCGTCAGCAACTAAATCGCGGCATTCAGATGATCGGTTCTGGTAATCCTGATATTGAAGACCTTCGCGAGGTTTGCCTTTCTGTATATGAATTGCTTGATATGCCAGAGAATGAAAAAATTAAGTTTTAGCTAATGCCATGATACTTGCTCGGTATTTCAATAGTTTTTAACAATAGTTTTAATAATAGAGATATCAATGGAACCTAATGTCCAGTTAATAGTAGACGAGATAGAAGAGGGTATTTCATATTTGTCTGACATTTCAACTCACCTTTCATCTCTTTCTCCGGTTTCCCACTTAAGTAAAGCAAGAATTCAGTGGGTTGGAGGTATAGGGGGAGCAATAAGAGAATATAGGGAGGATAAGCGGCTTATGAAGCTTATTAATGCTCCTCTATTTCAAGAGAAATCTTTTTATAATATTTCGTTTATCATTATTGAAAAGGCCGAAGATTTGTCTGCCAAGCAAGCTAATCTTCAAAAATTATTAACCAAAGATGACCCCCTATATTTTGGCTTGGCTCAAAGAATAGAAATTGCCGTTAATGCTTGTTTTGCATCTTGGTTTAACTATTCACCAGATATGGCCTATGCTCCGCTAACTATTGAGGATGAAAAAAATGTCAGTCTTTTCGCAACAGTTGATCACTATACTAAAGAGGCATTCAAACAGATGGATAGATCGGGGTATGTAGAAGAAAATAAGTCTAGTGAAAAGACATCAGGGAAGGCGGGCTGTCTTGGATTATTAATAACCGTTGCTATTACATTCTTGGGAATAATAGGGGGAATATGTCTGTTTTATCACATATTGTAATTGTGCATAACGTAGTATGTGGATTGCAAATAAATAACTATTTCTGTGACATTAAAAAAGAGAATTATCAACATGGGATTACTGGAAAAGCATCAAAGTATTAGTAATTATATAGTAACGTTCCCCATCAAGTGTGGTCTTTATGCTGAAACATATCGCGTGAAGGATAATTCGGGGAAGAACTTTTTTCTCAAGTTATTTTATTGTGCAAAATTGTCTAAGAAACAATTTACAGAGAGTGGAGACATTCTTGAAATCGAGATATCTAAAAAGCTGAATCATCCCAATCTAACTTCATATCACGATTCTGGAGAGCTTTTGATTAATGGTAATCAAATGGCTTGGGTTGTGTATGATTTCATTAGCGGAGAGACAGTAGCTGAGAAGATTGCTCGAGTTCAGCGTTGTAGTTCTTATGAGGCAAAAGAAATCGTTTTAGGGGTACTTAATGGACTCAAGTATCTTCATGGATTGAATCCTCCAATCATACATAATGAATTGACTATTCAAAACATTATGTTAGATCTATCAAAGGGGACTACTTATCCCAAAATCATAGACTTTGGATATGCTCGTTTCCTAAATCAAGGAAGGCGTTCTTTCCATAAAGATGGATTGAATCCGTTCTATTTGGCTCCCGAGGCTTTTAATGGTGTCTTCTCTGTTCAAACCGATCTTTACATGATTGGAGCAATGCTTTATCATCTTCTTTTCGGCTTACCGCCTTTTTTCTTCGATCTTTCGAAGTTTAAGATTGATGCTGATGCCGCAGAGGAGGCTATTCTTTCTGAGAAGAAACATGCATTGCGAATTCCTAATTCTGGTAAGAAGGAGAGTTTTGCGAGCCTTATTCCAATTATTATAAAAGCTCTCGCGCATGATGCTGAAGATAGATTCCAGAGTGCCGATGAATTCATAAGGACAATAAACGGCGATATAAAACTGCAAACTATATCAATGAACGCTGTCTCTACAAAGGCTGCTACTAAGGAACAGATGAAAAAAAGAGGAAATGGTTTTGCTGATGTGGCAGGAATGAGTGTCTTGAAAGAGCAACTACAATCCGATGTCATAGACTTACTTAAGAACCCGGAACAAGCAGAAGCACTGGGATTACATGTGCCTAATGGTTTGCTTTTCTATGGTCCTCCTGGATGCGGCAAAACATACTTTGCAGAAAAGTTTGCCGAAGAACTTGGATGTAACTATCGATATATCAAGTGCTCTGATGTAGCATCGCCATTTATTCATGGTGGGCAAGAAAAGATTGCCGCCGTGTTTGATGAGGCAAGGGAAAATGCCCCAACAATTCTTTTCTTTGATGAGATAGAGGCTATGATAAAGGATAGAAGTAAACATACTAATGTAAGTGAAGCCGGTGAAGTCAATGAATTTCTGACGCAACTTAATAACTGCGGGCAAGATGGTGTAATTGTTATTGGTGCCACAAATAAACCAACAGAGATTGATAAAGCAGCACTAAGAGCAGGCCGCCTTGAGTATAAATACTATATACCACAACCTGACAATGATACGCGTAAAGAGCTTTTCCGTATCAACTTAAGTAGTCGTAAAACAGATTTCGGTATAGATTATGACAAATTGGCCCATCTTACTGAGAATTATGTTTCTGCTGATATTCGTTTGATTGTTGATACGGCGGCCCGTCTTGTATTTAGACGACACCTTAATTGTATAACAATGTCTATTCTTGAAGAAGCGATTGCTCAAACCAAACCGAGTATCTCTTTGGAAATTATCAAGAGTCATGAGGCAATAAGGGATGAATTTGAAGGGAACAAACCAAATGAGCCAACCAGACGCAGAATAGGGTTTTAGCTATGACTAGGATAGGATTCAGAATAAAAAAGCTTCTGTCAATTTTTTTTAGAAGCATTAGTTCTTTAACCAACCGATTTGCAAATCGGCTGAATCCTAGTGCTAAATTGACGGAAGAGTATTCAAAAGAGGGCGTGATGGGAAGTATTATACATGAAGGTTATCAGAATGAAATATTGAATCAAAAAAACCATTTATCTAAACCCAAAAAGCTTTTTCCGAGTTGGATAAAACAGGTTTTGATAGTTCTAGGTATCATTCTTGGGCTTTTAGTGGTTTTTGAGATAGGGGCCATACTCTATACAGAAGTAATCTTTCCGAATAATACTGAAAAACAACATGAACAAGAAGTTAGTGTTGGATTCTCTGACATCTCCAAAGCCGATTCTATAGCCATGGTTTTGTTCAAGTATGAAGATAAGCGAAGGGGACATAGTAGTATATTTCATGATATTATCCGTGATGAATATGGTAGATGCTATTACAATCATATTCAGAAAGGAATAGAGTTGTTAAAAAATGCGGCTGAACACGGAGATCCACAGGCACAGTTTAGATTAGCTTGCTATTATGGCGGAGCTGATTATAGGACACTTTTATGGAAAGATGAAACAATGGATGGAAAAGCTATTGATGAGGTTCGCTCTTCTTATTGGTTCCTACAAGCCGCTGAACAAGGGCATGGCACAGCGATGAATAATCTTGCTATTCACTATCGTGATGGACAAGGCGTTTCTAAGGATATTCGAAAGTACTATGAGTGGCTGGTCAAATCTGCTGAAAGTGGGAATATCTATGGATTATTGAATTTAGGAGATGTATACCGTGATGGATTAAAAGTGCAATCTGGTACTCATAAAGAATACACTGGTTACCACTATGATTTTGATTACGAAGGCGCTCATAAAATTAAAGAATATAAGACCATTATAGACTATGAGACGTTGGTGGAGCCTGATATTAATAAGGCAAAATACTATTGGGGGGAATCTGCAAAAAGAGGGAGCGAGGATGCAAAAAAAAGACTTGAGGCGATTTATTAATCATTAAATTATATGAATGATGGAACGAAATGAATTATACTTGAAGACGGCTTTCTGCTGTATGGTATGTGATGGAGATATCGCTGATGAAGAGATAACACTCCTTAAAAATATGACTGCCAACGATAATATTTTTGAAGGTCTTGACATTCAAGGAAAGCTCGATGAGTATGTTGCAGCCATTAATAAAGATGGTCAGGTGTTTCTAAAAAAATACCTTGAAGAAGTCAAGAATGCCAAGTTGGACAATGAATCGTCCTTGATGCTTATCAAAATAGCAATTAATACTATCGAGGTTGATGAAGAGATTAAGTATTCCGAAGTGAGTTTCTTTAAACAAATTCGAAAGAATCTATCAATATCTGATGAAACAATTTTGGAGGCAATGCCGGATAAAGAGGATTATCTGCTTCCGGATATTGAAGATGATAGCTTATTTGATTATTCATATTCATTTCAGAATATTATAATCGCTGATGAGACAAAGTCTAACGATGTTCCAAAATCAAATTAAGAATGGCATATTATAGTTCTAATAGCAGTTCAAGTGGATGTTTGGCACCGTTAGTGATTCTTGCTATTGTTGGTATTGTGGGCTTATGTTCTCACCTTAAAGAGAACTCACAGAGTTCGATGATAAAATCAGCAAGAAATCAACGCACGGAGTCATCAAAACAGGATAAATATATTGATTATCTTCTCAAGCACCCCAATGGTAAATATTCTTCTGAGGCAGAGACCTTTATTATTGAGTACCTTGATAAAAAGTCAAATGTTAAGGAAATTGAAACTGCTTCCAGACAACTTAAGGGAACTTATTTTTCTAGCCGAATAGATTCTCTTTATAAAGCTACAATAGACATGGAGTATAATTATGCTTTGTCAGAGGGTACGGTAGAAGGATGGAAACTTTATAAAAGGAAAGTGCCTTCAGAATATTGGCGGGATGCAGAGAGTAGAATAGATAGCATAGAACATAGCATAGAAGAAACAAATTGGGGAACTGAAAGCGCCGCTTGGCAAACAGCGCAAAAAGATAATACTGTTTATGCATACAACAAATACTTGGACTTGTATCCTAAAGGAAAACATGCAAGAGCTGCCGATAAGAAGATAATAGATATTTCCGTGTCAAATATCTTTGATGGAGATCATGGTTTTTTGCCTGATATGGGTAAGACTTACTCCAATTCTTCCAATACAAATGTTATAACAGTTACTAATAAAACCAGCTATACTTTAACTATTTTGTACAGCGGTCCTGATAGCCGTCGTCTTGTGATTGGTGCAAATTCTGTTGGTAGTATAACACTTCCCAATGGTACATATCGAGTTGCCGCATCTGTTTCTGCTTCAAATGTTCGCTCTTATGCTGGCACAGAGATATTAACCGGAGGAGGATACGAGGCAAGTTATTATATTAGTTCAGGAACATATTATAGGTAATATTTGAGAATACAGTATTGTGTATGTTGTTTTTATTTAGCCTCAATGACATATGCCATTTTTAGACGAATCTAAATACCCGCAAAATCAGCTTATTGCCGATATAAATGCTGGAACATCTTTTGTGAAAGTCATCCCTGATAATATTGGTGACCTGCTTTATTTTGACACCACTGAGCCAAAAGCTGAGCCATTAGCAGACAAAGTCTATACTCGTAGAAAAATCATAACAGCTATTGTTACAATTATTGCTATTGCAGGCATTTGGTTTGGGCTTCATAACTATATTGGTTGGAGCATTATCCTTACAGTTGTTGCTTCTGTTATCGGATTACTGTTTTATTTGTCTCAAAGTTTTAGTGGCGATGACTTCTTCGTTGGAACCGAGGGATATGCTATATATCATTTTGTCAAAAACAGAGATAATGTTGAAACAAAAAAACTTCAACGATATAGTGACGGATTTCTACTGTTACATAAAGAAGTTGTGAAGTACAAAGACAACAATTATGATGGAACTGATTATTCTTTCACATATATTGGAAAACCAAATGATAAGGACATTTCAAATACTATTGATGAAGTCGAAGGTTCATACTACTCTGGAGGAGCTGTTGGCAATACCGGTCATCGTTATTATGACTTTTGGTATAGAATAGAAGACCAACTTACTTCAAGATATCTTTATGCTGCCGATAATCTTCTTAAAGAAGGCAAGTCGATACCGTTTTTTATTGCGTTTAAGGGACGAAATAAAACATGGGAAACGGCACCATTTATTCTTCTTTCACCAGGTGTCATCAAATATGGCAACAAGACTTTCACAAAGGATAATCTGAAAAGAGTTTATGTAAAACGCGGTGTATTACATTTTGAAGAGGTATATCAACCTAACATAAAAACAACAGGAAAGATGGAGGTTCCTCTGGAAATGATAGGTAATAGAAAAGCGTTTCTTATACTACTTTCTAAACTATACGGGATTGACTGATATAAGTCATTGTTAATCTTTTTAGTAATCTCTATTTAGTATGTTATCTTTAAAGAATTATAGAATACCATATATTGAGGCCTTGTCAGTCATCTGTAGTGTGTTACTTTTGTCTTGTCGGCAAGAGCATCAGAATGAACAATCGTCTACAAACCAACAACCACTGAAAACGGTTTCTGTTAAGGAAGCCGAACCCTCAAAGACTACAGGCAGAGTTTGGAGAAATATTGATGATGGAATAGAAGGTGTTACAACCTTTTACAACAAAGAACAGTGTGAACAAAATAAAAGATTGTTTGAAGGGCTCGTCCCTGTCGAAGAATTGAATAATTATGAATCTGGTACAGGTATAGGAAGTTTTGAGCACTTTTGTGCGATTAAAGACCTTATTGCCCTATATTCAGACTCTACTTTGATGTCAGAACCCCTTGGCCCATGGACAAGAGAGATAGATGATTTGGTCGTATGGCGTCTGCAAATGTTTTATCATATAGAGAACAATAAAGGACTAAAACCAGAAGAACCTCGAGTAACGCCTTGCGATTTTACTTATGAAGGAATGAGAATCCTGATGTGTCAGATAGATAGTGTCTTAAATTATGAGCCTTATACATCACTGGATATTGGCTATCAGATGGGGTTAACGGAAAGACTTTATGAAACATTTGTCAATGTCTTGTATGACAGATTCCGGGTCAATCATGGGAGTTTTTATGAAAATGAGATTCTTAGTGCAGCGGCCGAAGAATATAAGGCGTTTATGAAGTATAGAGAAGCATGTCATGAATGTGCTTTCGCTTTAATAAACCCAACCACCTCTCTTCCTTCTACAACATTATCAACAAGTGTTGAAATAGAAAATATGAAACTTCAGACCCTTTCTCTCCTATATTCAGTTGTAAACTTCAATCCTGTTGAAGAACACGCGACTCTTCCGGGGCAATATTCTTTAGTCGAATCTGAAAAGGTCAGAGAAAGCGATGTGCTGAATGAATATGCAAGACTGGCAAAAAGCCAGAAGGAGGATGATACTTTTGAAGAGGATACCCCTTATCGCCAGATGTCTGTTAAGGAAAGGAGAATACTCATAGACAAGGAGAAGAAAGCCTGGACAGACTGGCTTAAAGCAAGCCATAAACTATCCGAGTATGCCGATGCTGAGATATATCAACGCAGCATGAATCTTGTCCTAAAGCATAAATGGCGGATGCTGAATAATCAGTACGAGGATATGACTATTTATAGTGGAGATCAAGAGAAATGTTTTTTGGGGGAAGACTGCACAGTATCCCAACTCAAGGAATCCTGCTATGCGGAGCGTTGGGATCAACTTTACTAGGGTTAATCAATTATAGAACCACTATGTCTTTAATTATGAAAAAGTTAAATATTCAATATAGAAAATATGGATACTGTTGAAAAAAAGACTCGAAAGAAATGGAATTGGGAATTAATTCTCGGCATTTTCTTTTTAATACCGCCTATTTTGGGAGTATTTGCTTTTATTTACTACTTATTTTGGCCGAATACCTCCTGTGTTGTTGGCATTTTTGAGTTTTTTCGTATTGAATTCTCGACTACTCCCGTTTATTTTGGCTTAATGGCTTTGGCTGGGGCATATTTAATTAAGAATAACCTTGGCAGAAAGTAATACAGAACAGGTATGTCTCAATATCAAATATCATTGTGGCCTTTAATAAAAAATGGATTTGTCGGATAAATTGATAAAGTGCCGGGCAATGATGTTATTCCTTTCATTTATAAATATGCTGACTTGTTTGAGAATAACGGTTTAGCCCGTATTCAGAAGATTGTACCCGGATTTTGTACAATCATGGAAAAATCACAAGGGGCGGACAAGATTTTGCCGCCTCTTTTTTGTACAATCGTAGAATCGTACCAAGAAATTGTACAATCCTGGAAAAATTTGGGATAATCTTGTGATTTGTCCGCCCTCCCGGACAAAAATCTGTATTCTCACTTATTTACGATTCTGGAATTGTACACTGATTTTGTACAATCTTGGAAAAATCACAAGGGGCGGACAAACATCCGCCTTTTCTTTTTTGTACAATCGTGGAATCATACCAAGAAATTATACAATCCTGGAAAAAATTGGGAGATGACTACTGTGGCGGCCGCATAGAGAGAAACAACAAACAATTATTACACAAACACTTAAAAACAAAGTATTAAGCAGATCAACATTACAAAAAAGTACGAGTTTATAACTGGAAGGACAACGTCTGATAACTATCCCATAATTTCGTCAATTCTTTGTTATATTTATTATAACAGTGGAATATGATGCCACTCTAACAAGGTATTTAGTTTGTTTAATAATTAAAAAGAAAGACTTATGGAAATAAATGGTCTCTGGGAATCAGAAAAAGCCCCCAAAAAAGTGTATGTTGTAACGGAGTATTGTTGCGATGATTATACCCCGATTATTCATACAATCGTTTGTGCTAGTTATCTGGAAGCTCATTTTGAGTTTAAGGAGGAGCTTGCACAATTCAGGAAGTCTCATCTTAAATTTGCAAAGATGATGAAGGCTATCAATCCCGTTTCAACTGAAGAATACATCGCTTATCTCTGGAATGAGGGGAAGAACGTCAGCGTGTTCTACTATAATACCAAAGACAGAATTAAAACTGCTGCATAAATCATCTTAACACTGTGCGTTTTCCGCTCAAAAATAACGCACAGTGGCAAGATAAGCGTGCTAAAACGGAATAGATCGCACGTACTATGTCCAAAGAAGAAAATCAGCAAAAATGACTTCTGGAATATCTACAAGGTGGATTCACCTCAGTAACGAGAAATTACAAGAAACTAGGGTCGCTCCCTTGTTCTCCACTATAAAAATGACCTAAATGCACATAAATCAAGCATTTAGGTCATTTTTGTATCCAAAAAGATGCACCAAAAATGCACCAAAGCCACATTCTGGCCATTTATCACATAGTTCCAAGGCCTTGTAACAGGTTCATTAAAGCCTCCCTTTCATCAGCCACATAGGGCCTCTTAGACAATACCATCCTTGCAATCTTGACTCCATCATCATTTGGGGTTATTTGCTGGAAGCAGGGCTTTCCATATTCTGGCCAGACCAGTTCCGCCTTGTTTCCCTCATCGACAAGATCCATATAGATTACAACCACCCAGCCATAGTTTGTGTTATACTTCTTGGTTGCATTGACCTTTACTTTCATCGTAGTCTGGTCAACAATGACGGTTCCATTCTTGAAATCCATCTCGCACTTGCTGATTCGCACGGATGGGATGCGCATCTGCTGGGACACAATAGCGTGGTCTTCATAGGAAACATAGCGAGGTGTTGTGTAGATTTCAATAGCCTCTACATACATAAGGCCGCTATAGTTCAGCGGATTTGTGCTCTGTGCATTGGCTGTGATGGCGGCCAATGCAAGCACGAAGATAATTACGATTTGTTTCATAATGATTTGGTATTTCGTGATTTCTAAGATCATTTCGATTCCTCTTTCTTGACCTTTTCCAGCAGCTCTTTTAGCCGTTTTCTAAGTTTTGCTGGAACTGGCATAGATGGCGGCAACAAACTGCTGGCTAAAGGCCCTCGACTGCAATGCATGTAAGTTGGGTCCCCATCATTTTTCAAACTATCCACGAGGATGATATATCTGTCTTCAGATCCATCTATGGTGTTTTCAGGCATACCCATATCTCTCAACTTATTTCGAACATTTTCTACTTTAGCCGGTGTTGGTGGTTGTTGTAAAACTATTCCCAGAGTCACGGTCTCATCATCCATCATTTCAACTATATCGCCCTCCTTGAAATGACAGTCTTCTGGCTCTCGCCCTATGTATTCTATACTTCTTTCTATCTCCTCATCACCTGGGAAAGTGTGGGAGAATATGGTTCCGTCTGGCAGGAAAAGCCATCTTTCTTTCGTGCCGAAATGCATATCGATTCCACAGCAATGTGATTCTACAACAAAACAGTATAGTTCCTCGCCAGATATGTAATATGGGATCTTCTTGATGCAATCCTCGAGTGAGAGGAAACAGAATGCTTCTATCGGGTATATGCTAAAATTCGGATAACGGTGAGGTTCCCGGTTGGTCAAGATGAAAACCTTGAGGATGTATACGCGTGATTTTTGATACATGTCAGTGTTCTTTATTTGGCCCTGGTATATTATCGTTTTCCACGAGGATTATCGGAATCTTCTTGTCTCTTGCCAGCCCGTTCAGGCACCGATTGATAAACTCCTGCCCTTTGTCAGGACTGTCTTTGAATGTTCTGGTGGTAAGTCTTTCGGCTCCGCTGATGATGATGGCACGGATGAAGCGGCGGTTGATGATGCCTTCCGCCTTACGGAGAACTATATCAAGGGTGGGGTTCTTCTGGTCAAGGACATAGACGGTGCCAATGGTCTTCTCCAGAGGAATCAGGGACTCGATTGCCTCTTTGTGACCATCCAGGGAGATGCAGAGAACTGATGTGTTCCATTTCTGGCGAAGGATGTCCGCCATTTGGGCAACCAGGAAGGATTCGCTCACTTCGTCAGTGGCGTAGATGCGTTGTACACGACCTTTTTCAAAACCGGGGATTTGAGTGATTATTTCTGCCATATCTTACTTTTTTCGGCAAAAATAAACTCACCTTCGGCAGAAATCTAGCAGAAGCTAAGAAAACCATAACAGTTCACTCTAAATTACAGTTATTTCTCAAAGATAGCCTCAAGGTGTTTCACTGCGTTTTCATAGTACGCCTTACTCTTTGTGGATAGTTCTCTAATTGGCATTTCTATCAGTGTGCAAGCCGCTTGTTGTGATAGTTTGAGTTTCTTTGAGATGGCGTCAATAGCTTCTGGTACAGTCCTTTCTGTTACGACGCATTTAATAATTTCTTCAATTGGAACGTGTTTATCTTCAATTTCATTGAAGGCTTCAACTCGTCTTTTGGCTTCATCTAAGCAGGATTCGAGCAAGTACTCAAATTCAACGTTAATTCTTAAATCCATATTTCTTCTATTTTCCTGCAAAAGGAATCGCGCCTTCGGCAGAAATCTGGCATAAGCAATAAAAAACATCTCCGACACCGAAAAATCACAAAAATGACTTTAGGTGCCGGAGAATGAAATGGTTGATTGCCTATTTATATGCTATAGGCTCAGCATTTACAAATACTGGAGGAACTAATAAATCAGATACATCATCGTGATTTATTCCTAGCATTTGCATCTCTTTGGCAATTGCCTCCCTAAACTTTTCTTCTGAGGCATTTAGGTTCACTGTCTCAAATAATACTTCAACTCTACCTTTCTTTTCGAGGACACGTTTTCTATAGCCATTTATGAAGTATATGTACAGTACTTTGGTTTTAATACCGTGTTTATTCAACAATGCTGCCGTCGCAAGTCTATTTGCTAATTGATAATAATCTTGAAGCCATACTCTGCTAACAGGAAGGCAGGGCAACTGAGCTTTAAAATAGTCAAGGATTAGTTCTTTCGAGCTATCGCCATGCTCTTCTTTTCCAGAAGACAACTCGCTAATATGAGCTTTAGCCTCTACAAGGTAAAGAGTTCCATTGTGAGTGAAAACTGCGTCCCAGTTTTGCCAATCTTTCTTTTTAATGTAGGTTTTGTACTCCTTTACAATTCTCTCATATTGTAAAGGATATTGTTTTATCAAGAAATCTAAACCAGTTATTTCCTTATCCCCAGATATAACATTTTTCGGATTTGCAAATTCAAAATCCTCCCACTCAAAAGTGCCTTTTCCAATTTGTTCGGCGATAAGTTCTTCTAATTTATGTCGATGATGTCCCAGGAATCTTAGCAACTGGAACTCGCTTCCATAGCCGTAGCCAATTTGAGCCATATTCTATTCAGTTTTCAATTGTTATTATCCACTGTTTCCACCATTCTTTTGCAATTCTATCTTTTGACAAATACTCTGTTCTGTGATATTTTGAATTACATTTTTCAGAAGGAAGAGTATGACAAATATAATTCAAGTCTTTTATATCTTCCTTGATTTCGGATTCAATACTCTCCTGTGTTCCACTGTTTTGGCTTTCTAACAATTGCACAAAGAACCCGAGTCTTCCTTCTTCATATAGTTTTACCAAATCTTTCACATAGCAGAATTTGTCGGGGTTTCCAGCCTTGAATTCAATCAAACAAAGGCGTTTCCCGTTCTTATCATGGATACAGACATCCACCATAGCAGATTGGCCATCTTTCGTTTTGTGTGGTTTTTGCTCTCCGGAGAATCTGTATTTCCATTCAGTAGGTGTTTCAACGGAATAATATGCATCCCACTTTTTATCCTTGCAGTATTTAAGGAGCTGTTCGACAAAGACAAATCTTAATTCCTGTTCACTGATACGTCGTTCCCCATCACTATAACATGGGAAAATAATCCTGCTTCCAGAGGCATTGTAGTCTGCTTTTCCGAGTGCTTCTCCGTTATTCTTATAACAGTTATCAAGAATCTTAAAGGTGTTATCCAGTATGTCAATGATTCGTTCTTTAACACTTTTTTCCATAGGTAATTCAGTTATATCTATCGTTTAACATTTTCACAGTTTCTGCTATTGAGTTTCTCAACGAGAGAGGTTCTAGGACTTCCACGGTATCCCCAAACGAAAGAATATCTTGTTTGAAGTCATAGTCCGGAGCCAGATTGTAGGCGAAAACACTGTAACCTTTGTGGGTCTCAATTTCTTCCTGGGAACTGTGGAGAGGAAGGGAACGGAAATAGCGAACCTGCTTGCCATAGACCTTCAGGAGGACTTGCTGGGGTTTCATATCATCATACTTTCGAACACCATAGAGAGATTGGAACCAGGCCTTGGCATCCAGACCTTCCGGCATCTTAAAAGTATCGGGAAGAATTTCTACTTCCATCATCCTGTCAAGGGCGTACATGTGCGGTTTGGTGTCTTTGTCGTAATCCTTGTGGCCGTACAGATACCAGCGGCGCTTGAATTCACGGATGAAATACGGATCAAGTTCAAATGTCCGTTCCTGGTCCATCCGGTAACCCTGGTAGCGAACCTTCAGTTTACGGTTGTCCCGGATTGCCTGAATAATGGTTGTCAGGAACTGATGGCTGGACGGGACATTCTCAAAGAAGATTCTGTCTTTCATGCCAGCACTCTCGTTGAGGAGGGAGTTCAGACTGAGCGCATCCAGCATCCAAGAACGTATTCCTTGTCCATCCATATCCTCATTGTTTTCTATGCTATAGGTGTTGTCCCGGCGGTCGCAGACAATGTCGATTCCGAAGATGTCACCGATAGAAGCAATATGATTGGCGAACGTGCGTGCAGGAAGGTCATTGCCAAACTCGTTTACTGAACTACGCTGCCAAAGTTCCCTGATCTGAGCCAATGTCAGTGGCCCGCGGCTCTGGAGAGTTTCCAGCAGCCAGATGTAAGATTTGAAATAGTTCTTTGCCATAACTGAGTACAAATTTAGCAATATCTTCGGCAAAATAATGGCAGAATGTCAGAAAAGAGCATTTGCCGGAATCTTGCCGAAGCCGCCAATACCTTTGTTGCGAGAAAAAGTATAAGATTATGGAAATTAATCAACTGGAACCCAAGGACAAAGTGCTCACATTCTTCGGTGAGTTTAAAAGCGCAACTGTGGAAAGCGCTATCAAGGAAATCGTCAGAATCAACATCTCCGACCAGGATTACCTAAAGAAATGCCGGCAATGGGCTATAGAAAACAATCAAGATCCTTCGCCGGCAAAGTTGACTCCAATTGAGTTCTTTCTCTCCACCTATGGTGGGGCCTGCTATGACGGTATGGCCCTTCACGATGTAATTGAATCATCAAAAACCCCGGTTGAGGTCATCTGCACGGGGAAGATTATGTCGATGGGTGTCATAGTCGCCTTAGGTGCTTCGGTGCGGAAAGCGTACCGGAACACAACATTTATGATTCACCAAGTTTCCGGCCTCTCTTTGGGCACACTTAGGGAGATGGAGGATACCGTAGCAGAAGCCTCTCGTATCAATGAAATTCTCTTCAACATCATCAAGTCCAAGACAAAGGTGACGGAGGAGCAACTGAACGAAGTCATTCAAAAGAAGAAAGACTGGTTCTTGACAGCAGAGGAAGCGTTGGCTTTGGGAATACTGACAGATTTGTTGTGACAATAATACCTTGTTCTTTGCAAAAGAATGGTTTAATCTTATTTAGGGATTTGTTATCTTTGTTAACGGTTGATTAAAAACTTGAACGTATGAGAAAGATTTCTTTTGCTCTTGTTTGTCTGATGCTTGTGGCTCTGATTGCCGGAGGGTGTGGTTCCAAGGGTTCCAAGCCCAAGGGGAAAGATGCTGTGCAGAAAGTCAGGGAAGAAAAGCCAAAAGGAAAGACATTCGGCAGCGAGTATGACGTGAGGATCTTTCTGATGACGAACAGGTTCAAAAGCAAAGACATGACCATCAGGTTCAAGGAGGATGGCATTTATTCAAACGGCACACCTTTGACTGGAGCGTTTACAATCCCTTACTTTACTTCCGAGAAAGCAACTGTACAGGCCTTTTCTCCTTATACGGGAGAGATTTACCTGTATGTGAACGGCCCTGCCGGAACAATTAAAGACTCATCCGGTGAGGTTTTCTATAAACAATAATTGCTTGCAATAATAATTTGACAAATCCCATATGATTATGAAAAACGCGTTGTGTTCTTTAACGGGCCTGGCGGCTATTGCCGGACTGGCTTTGGCAGTGTCTTCCTGCCGTGGCGGGCAGAATAACGGAAATGAGGTGCAGAATAATATTCCAACTCAGAAAGGTATAGACCTGCAGATGGAAACGGTATATACCGATAATCCTGTTTCTTTGTCGGCGACAGTTTTCCCGGACAGTATTGTTGTTGTAAGGGACAGCGTTCCACATACTTACGTCATAGACAAGGAGAAGAGTTTCGAGAGTATCGACATAATGGATTATGTCTGGAACTTTGTCGTTTCCGGGAAGGGGAGCGACTGTCCGCCTTGCGATACGATTTCCATTGATATGTATATGACGGATCTTTACGGAGAAAAGAGCAAGTGGGATTACGACCGTCTAATATTGCATAACGGGGAAAACTCTACGTATTGCCGCATCCTGAACGAACCTGAGATTCCAAGGAGGCTGTTTGCCAATTATCCGGAGTCCAAGCCTTTCCCGGAGCTTGTTATGGAAAACACAAGGTTCTATTATGGATACCAGGTTGATTCGGCCAAAGTGCCGGGCTTCATATCTGGTGTAAAGCGGGTTGTGATAAAGGACAATACAATCAGCTTCAGCGATGGGGAGAAAACCACCACTCTTGAGATGATTCCTCTCTCCGACAGGGAAAATGTCTATTCTGAAGGATACGACTGGTATTTCTTGACAAAAGAAACGGAAACCTGTCCTCAACTCAGTTTGAACCTGAGTGCAGGTTTTGATTTCGAGAGGAAACAGCTTAAACCGGAAGAGAGATGGATTTCTCTGTACATAAAAGACATAGGGGAGATTCAGTTTGATTTCCGTTCCTGGGACAATCTGAAGAGGAAGATTTCCGTTTACTATCCTTCAGAAGAGGAGTTCCAGAATACAATGGAAGAGGGAATCCTTCCGGATTACAGTGGCGACGAGGAGGAGTAAGAATAGTAAAATATCGTACTATTCGGTTTTTTATATATCTTTGCAAGGATTAGTAAAATTCATCGCTGAGAATAATTAATTAGATACCTATGAGAAAACTGCTTTTGGCCGCTGTGGCCCTGATGATTGGTGCGGCCGCTTTTGCACAGAATGAAACTGATACCAAGACCCTTGAGGAGAGGGTGGCTTCCCTGGAAAAGAAGTCTGTAGACTGGAATAAGATCAACAGATATGTTTCCGTGAGCGGATATGTAATTGGCGGATACGACTGGAATGATGTCGGGACTTCCACTTTCAAGCTAAAGAATGTTAACCTTAGCCTTTTCGGAAATCTTTACAAGGGAGATTACGGAACGGTTGACTACAAGATTCAGTTTGCTTTTGCCGGAAGCCCAAAGGTTATAGACGCGTTCACGACCTATATGCCGGTGAAAGAGTTCGGAATGAAGTTCGGACAGTTCAAGAGCCCGCTCACTTGGGAGAATTCCATGAGAAGTCCTACCACATTGGAGTTCGTTAACTACTCTCTAGCAGTCCAGAGGCTTGCAAGGATGAGCGACCAGGATATCTGCGGACTGTCCGCTTCCGGCCGTGACCTCGGATTCGAGTTCCTTGGAAGCGCTCTCCACAGAGACGGATTCAGCATAATCAACTACGAGCTGGCAATATTCAACGGCTACAAGCTCAACACCACAGACAATAACAAGAGCAAGGACATTGTCGGAAGGCTTATCGTTACTCCGGTGAAGCCTCTTTCCCTCTTCGGTTATTTCCAGAGAGGCGAGGGTGCTTATCCTACATTCAACGATGCAACCCAGAAGCTTGAGCCTCAGGATGTGAACAAGTATCTGAAGATGTACCGCTATGGCGGCGGCTTCTCATATACCGACTATTGGGGATTTGCAAGAGCTGAGATTATTGGCGGAAAGACACACAACATTCCGGGAAGCATAAACAGTGCAGGCGGATACTTTGCAGCCGGAGCTATCCTTAACGACCACTGGAGGCTGGTTGCACGTTACGATTATATTGATGAGGATCTTGACTCCAAGAAAATCAACGAGATGGACTATACCGCAGGTATAACTTACGCTCCGCTTAAGAATGTTGACCTCAAGCTCAATTACACATTCAAGCAACTTAACGGTGGTTTCCAGGACAAGAACTGTGTTTATGTTCAGCTGACTGTCAAGTTCTAGTTATTTCTGAAGATATTGCTTACGACAAAAAGGGAGGCCAACAGACTTGGGTTGGCCTCTTTTTTTTCTTATCTTTGAAAGTTTTCCAAGATAGGCTGCATTTCGGCAATTAAGCAAGCTTATTTGCTCTCTATTTGCACTATCTTTGAACTTTGTTCAAAAAGCGAAATAATTATTATACGACAGATATTATGACTAAGATCAATTGCTTTGTTCCTTTCACCTCAAAGAAGCAGGTGGAAAAGACTGTGAAGAGCCTCAAGGAAAGCGCTCTGGTTAACAAGATTATTACTCTCGACGCAAAGAAGGAGCCGATGGCGATGACTTCAACGATGAGAAAGATTGCCGCTCAGAGCGACTGTGACTTTGTGCTGATTTACACCAAGCAGACAACCTTGAGCCTTGGATATCTGGCTCTGGAGAGAATGGTGGAGGTCGCCGATGCAACTGGCGCAGCGATGATTTATGCAGACCACTATGCTTTCATGAACGGGGAAAGGACCAACAAGCCTGTGATAGATTACCAGTTCGGAAGTCTGAGAAATGACTTCGACTTTGGTTCCGTGCTGCTGTACAAGGCTTCCGCGCTGAAGGCCGCCGTTAAGAAGATGAAGGTGGACTACAAGTTTGCCGCTCTCTACGACCTTCGTTTGAAGGTTAGCCAGAAGGGACGCCTGGTTCATGTAAACGAATACCTGTACTCTGAGATTGAGGAAGATACCCGCAAGACCGGCGAGAAACTGTTCGACTATGTAGACCCTCGCAACCGTGAGGTTCAGGTTGAGATGGAGAAGGCCTGCACCCAGCATCTGAAGGATATCGGAGGTTATCTGGCTCCTGTATTCCCAAAGGTTCCTTTCGGAAGGGAGAAGTTCGAATATGAGGCTTCAGTTGTGATTCCTGTACTGAACAGGGTAAAGACCATCAAGGACGCTATCCTCAGCGCTCTTGCACAGAAGACAAACTTCAAGTTCAACGTTATCGTTGTGGAGAACGGTCCGAGATGCCACTCCTGGGACGGAACAACCGAGGCTATCAAGTCCATCAAGGACAAGAGGCTGGTTCACGTGATTCCAACCAGGAAGGATATCGGAGTAGGCGGTGCCTGGAATATGGCCCTGAACCATCCTAAGTGCGGAAAGTTTGCCGTTCAGCTCGATTCAGACGATGTATATTCAGACGAGAATACTCTACAAAAAGTTGTGGATGCATTCTATGCACAGAAGTGCGCTATGGTAATCGGTTCATACATGCTCACCGACATTAACCTGAAGATGCTGCCTCCAGGAAAGGTTGACCACCGCGAGTGGACTCCTGAGAACGGAAGGAACAATGCCCTCCGCATCAATGGACTGGGAGCTCCAAGGGCATTCTTCACTCCGGTTGCAAGGAAGGTGATGTTCCCTAACGTGAATTACGGAGAGGACTATGCTGTAGGATTGGCAATCAGCCGCCGCTATCAGATCGGCCGTATCTACGATGTGCTTTACTTCTGCCGCCGCCACGACGAGAACTCCGATGCATCGCTGAGCGTGGAGAAGGAGAATACCAACAACACATACAAGGACAGAATCCGCACTTGGGAGCTTGAGGCACGCATTGCACTCAACGCCAAGAAGAAATAAAGTTTGAAATCCTTTGACAACATAGTGCTCAACCAGGCGGCCGTGGACCGTCTCTTTAAGGACCAGCTTCAGAGATGGCCTCTTGCTAGGGACAATTACGCGGCTCTGGAAGGTGTGAAGCTGAAGTCTTTCCCTCTCGACGAGAACCAGGTAAAGGGCGTGGAGATCAAGGTTCAGTATAACCCTTCCAGGATGGTGTCTTCCACAGCAAAGATAGATGCGGAAACCATAAGGGCCCGCCAATGCTTTTTCTGCAAGGAAGGCCGGCCGGCAGAACAGATGGGAATCAGGTTCCAGGGGGTCACCACGGACTACATTGTCCAGGTGAACCCCTTTCCTATTTTCAAGCGTCATCTTGTTATTCAGAGCAAGTCCCACTCCCGTCAGGAGCTGGACTCGACAAGGATGGCTGATATGCTCAATATCGCCAAGACGATCAATAAGTTTGTGGTGTTCTACAACGGCCCCAACAGCGGAGCCAGCGTTCCGGAGCACTTCCATTTCCAGGCTGGAGAGAAGGGTGTCCTTCCAATAGAGGCCAATTATTCCAGATTCAGGAAGGAGTTGATAATGAGTTACGGGCCATCGCTGAGACAAGACGGCCCTGTGTCTTTCAACTACCTGAAGATATTTCACTTGCTGGATTATGCCAGGGGAAGTTTCATCATTGAGGCGGCCAGCGTGAAGAACGCGATCATCGCCATCGGGAAGATTTATTCCATACTTTCCTCGCTTACCGGAAGGGGCAACGGACGGTTTGATCCGGACGACATTGTGTCTTCGGATATGAAGAAGTTCAGCGAAGGGGGAATGTGGGAGCCTATGATGAATATCGTCTGCTGGTGGCAGGCGGGAATCTGGAGGATAGCGCTGTTCGCCAGGGGAGAGCTCAGGCCATTCTGCTACACGACGGAAGGGGCGGAACATTTCACCATTTCACCGGCTTGCGTGGAAATGGGCGGACTTGTGATTACGCCAGTGGAAGATGACTGGCTGAGGCTAAGGGCTAAGGACGTCAGGAAGATTTTTGACGACGTTGCAATTTCATACGACATAGAAGAAAAACTTATAAGAAAGATGAGAAACCAACCGCAGGTTAGCGTGGGAATAATGCACGCGGACCGTATAAAATTCACGCTCAACGGCAATTACCGCCTGGTAGAGAAAAACGGGGTAAGGAACGCCAAGGGACCGCTTTATACCGGAGACCTTGTTATGGAACTCGGGCCGGACAATACTCTCCTGTTTGAGGGAAACACATATTCCGAATTGCTCTTTGAACCGGACGGAAAGCAGAATATGGGTACTTTCTGGCTCCGCGATGTAGTTATCGGAGTCAATTTCCACTGGGAGAGGAAGGAGGACCAGATGTTCGAGGGAAGCCTCAAGTTCATCGTTGAGAACGACAAGGTCTGCCCTATAAACATTCTTGGCGTGGAGGATTATCTTACAAGCGTTATCTCATCTGAAATGAGCGCTACGGCCAATATGCAGCTTCTCAAAGCCCACGCTGTGATTTCCCGCAGCTGGCTTCTGGCCCAGATAGAACATTCTGACAAGGAGAAGCAGCCGTCCTGCACCGTTAAGGAAAATCCGGAGCACAATTGCGAGGAACTCATAAAGTGGTACGACAGGGATGACCACAACAATTTTGACGTGTGCGCAGACGACCACTGCCAGCGCTATCAGGGCCTTACGCGTGCGTCCACGGATGCCGTAAAGCAGGCCATTGACGAGACCTGGGGAGAGATCCTTTCCTACGAGGGAGATATCTGCGATGCCCGCTTCTACAAGTGCTGCGGCGGTATGCTGGAGGAGTTCGAGAACGCGTGGGAGGATACTCATCACGATTATCTTGAGGTTGTCCGCGACAGCGAGGAAAGCGCTCAGGCAGAAGCCAAGACGGGAAAATACGGCAAGGATGCCGCCACTATCCTGGACCTCAGGGACGAGGGCAAGGCGGTTGCCTGGATACACAGTTCTCCGGATGCATTCTGCAATACCAAGGATGCCAAGATACTGAGTCAGGTACTGAACAACTACGACCAGGAGACTGCAGACTTCTACCGCTGGAACGTGAAATACACTCAGGAGGAAATCTCCAACCTGGTAAACACCAAGAGCTGCATTGACTTCGGTCAGATCCTGGACCTGATTCCGGTTGAAAGGGGAACCAGCGGAAGGCTTATCCGCCTGAAGATTGTCGGGACCAAGAAGACAATGATAATAGGCAAAGAATTGGAGATTAGAAGAATCCTGTCGCCGAGCCACCTTTACAGTTCTGCATTTGTTGCATACAGGCTGGATGAAAAGGGCAAGACGCTCAAGGAGGGGTCAGAGGAAGTTCCGGCAGGCTTCGAGCTTGTGGGAGCCGGATGGGGCCACGGTGTCGGCCTCTGCCAGATAGGCGCCGCCGTCATGGGTGCAAAGGGTTATGCTTACGACGCTATCCTCCGCCACTATTATCCTCACGCTGAAATCCTGAAAAAATATTAAAGATTAGATATTATGGACAAATTGAACAACCCTTCAATCCCTCAGAAAGAGACAAAGAGGAATCCTTGGCTCTGGGTTCCGACCCTGTATTTCGCAGAGGGAATCCCTTACTTCATCGTGAACACGATTTCAGTCCTGATGTTCACCAACCTGGGAGTTCCAAATGACCAGAACGCAAGGTTTACCAGCCTTCTGTATCTGCCGTGGCTGCTTAAGTTTGCCTGGGGACCGTTTGTAGATATTGTTAAGACCAAGAGATGGTGGATACTGTTTATGCAGATTCTGATGAGTGCTGCGTTCATTCTCCTGGCGGTAACGTTGCCGAGGCCGGATGCCGCTACGATCGCAGCCAAGTCCACCAGCATAAGCCTGTTCTACACTACATTGATAATCTTCCTGGTAACAGCCTTCGCTTCAGCTACCCACGATATTGCAGCAGACGGATTCTACATGCTTGCCCTGCCGCAGAACCAGCAGAGCGCGTTTGTGGGAATCAGGAGTACATTCTACAGGATTTCCTCCGTGTTCGGACAGGGTGTCCTGGTATTCATCGCCGGCCTTCTGGAAAAGAAGGGAGACATTCCGAGAGCCTGGTTCTGGACAATGGTCATTACTGCCGTGATCTTTGGTCTTGTGACCCTGTATCATACATTCGCAGTTCCCCGTTCAAAGAATGACAAGCCGAATATCCAGTATGACGAGAACGGAAAGAAAAAGGGAATCTGGTCCGATTTCGGACAGTCTTTCGCCACTTTCTTCAAGAAACCTCTGGTATGGCTGGGTATAGCTTTCATGCTGTTGTACAGGCTTCCTGAAGCATTCCTGATCAAGATGATCATGCCGTTCCTGAAAGACGCCCGTACAGAAAGTCTAGTAGACGGTTCTTTCATAGGAGGAGGTCTGCAGCTTCCTACCGAGAGCATAGGAGTGGCTTACGGAACAGTTGGCGTTATAGCGCTTCTTGCCGGAGGAATTCTCGGTGGTATCTATGCCTCAAGGGTTGGTCTAAAGAAGGCCCTCTGGCCTATGGCCGCCTGCATGATCCTGCCTTGCCTTACCTTCTGCTATCTGGCTATTTTCCAGCCTACCAATATGATTGCAATCATTATCGCGATAGCAATCGAGCAGTTTGGCTACGGCTTCGGATTCACGGCCTACATGCTGTTTATGATGTATCTTAGTGAAGGATCCTTCAAGACATCCCACTATGCAATCTGCACGGCATTTATGGCAGCCAGTATGATGGTTCCGGGATTCTTTGCCGGAGACCTCCAGATGGCTGTCGGATACAAGACATTCTTCTGGATTGTCGTTGCCTGCGGTATCGCCACGATGATTGTAACATTCCTTGCCAAGAGGAAAGTTGATGCACAGTACGGAAAGAAATAATCGCTGAGAAAAACAAAAGAGACATGAAAAAGATATTGATTTGGGCGCTTGCAGTTTTGATTGCATCGCCGATGATTGCCCAGGAGCACAAGTGCAAGAAAGAGAAGGTAAAGCCGGGTGTTGAGGTGCTCCGCGACAGTGGCTTCAAGGCCGTCAAGGGAAAGAAGATAGGTCTTCTGACTAATCCTACCGGAGTGGATTCCGAACTTAATTCCACTATAGACATCCTGCACAATGCTCCGGATGTCAAGCTGGTGGCTCTCTACGCTCCGGAGCATGGGGTCAGAGGTGATATCTATGCCGGCGCAACTGTAAAGGACGCCAAAGACTCCGCCACGGGAATTCCTGTTTATTCCGTTTACGGCAAGAACCGCAAGCCTTCTCCGGAGTTTCTGAGCAACGTGGATGCAGTTGTGTTCGATATCCAGGATATAGGATGCCGCAGCTATACCTTCGTCAGTTCAATGGGACTTATGATGGAGGCCTGCGCTGAGGCCGGCAAGGAGTTCATCGTACTGGACAGGCCTAATCCGCTGGGCGGAGAAAGGGTAGAGGGCAATCTTGTCGAGGACGGATTCTACTCCTTCGTGAGCCAGTTCAAGATACCTTACATCTACGGACTTACATTGGGTGAGCTGGCAAAGATGCTTAACGGCGAGAAGATGCTCAAGAACGGGGTTCAGTGCAAGCTTACAGTAATCCCGATGGAGGGATGGCACAGGAATATGCTATATGAGGACACAAAGCTTCCTTGGATTCTTCCTTCTCCTCAGGTTCCGCAGATTGTGAACGCCTACTATTATCCGGTAAGCGGCATTATGGGAGAACTCGGCTACATTTCCGAAGGCGTGGGCTATACGCTTCCGTTCCAGCTCTTCGTGGCAGAATGGATAGACGGCAAGAAACTTTGCGAAAACATGAACGCCCTCAATCTTCCGGGAGTCCGTTTCCGTACGATCTACGAGACTCCTTACTTTGGCAAGAAGCAGGGGCTGTACTGCAGCGGAGTCCAGGTTTTCATCACCGATTACTCAAAGGCCCGCCTTGTGGAGATCCAGTTCCTGGTTATGCAGGAACTTGCAAAGCTATATCCGGACAAGAAGACCTTTGAAAACTGCGACAAGGGAAGGTTCCGCATGTTCGATATCGTATGCGGATCTGACTACATCCGCAAGACCTTCTCCAAGACCTATACATGGGAAAGCATCAAGGAGTTTTTCGAGAAGGACGAGAAGGGCTTCAAGGAGAAAAGCAGCAAATATTATCTTTACGATTAGTCTGATTTAGAGGCAAATACATAAGAGGTAAAATATTGGCAAGCCTTTTGCAATATAGAATTGTAAGTATTAACCTCTTAAAACCAAAAGCTATGAAAACTATCAGATTCTACAATGTCCTGGTTGCCGCACTGGCAATGACATTAACGGTTTCTGCTTCTTTTGAGGCAATGGCACAGTCTTCTACGAGGAAGAACACTTCCGGTACCGCTGCACAGAAAGCTCCTTCCAGAGACAAAGTGGTTGCTCCAGCCTCCGCTTCTGGTCAGAGGAATACTCCTTCTGTTCAGAATCAGGACCGCAAAACTTCTACTCCACAGAACCGCAACACGTCTACCGACAGGAAGACTTCTTCCGACCGTAATGCGAATGTGAGCAGAAGAGACAACTCCGGGGCAAACACTGGAAGGAATTACAAAGATCATATGGGCAATGTCCGCACTCAGAGCGGAATTGATACCCGCAACAAGGACAACAAGCCGAACAACGGCAATGTCAACAACCGTCCAAACAATAACCGTCCAAACAACGGCAACGTAACCAACCGTCCGGACAACAACCGTCCAAATAACGGCAATATCAATAACCGCCCGGACAATAAGCCGAACAACAACCGTCCAGAGACCCGTCCTGATAAGGATCGCAAGCCAAACGGCAATGTAACCAACCGTCCTGGAACCGAAGGTCCTCGTCCAACCTACTATGCAGGAAGAGGCGGCAACTCCGCCACCAAGCTCCCTCCAGCACCTAAGTTCGACAGGGCCAACCCTAACCGTCACCTGGGCTACAACCCGTTCCGCGACGGCAGGATTATCCACCGCCCTTCTGCAATCCACATCGACTTCGATCTCGGACTGCGCTTCCTCACCCGTCCTCGTCACTATTACAAGTACAGGATCAACGGTATGAGCATGTATTTCTGGAGCGGAGTATGGTACTGGCACGCTTACGGTTACTACAACGTGCACAGGCCTCCGGTAGGAACCAGAATCCCGATCTCAGACATTGCTCCTTACCTGTACGAAGTTGACTACGATTTCTATTCAGGCATCCACACCAGAACCTATTATGTGGACTCCTACGCTAACTTCTATGTCCAGGTCAACAGCTACGAGCTTCAGGTCGTAAATGCACCTGACGGAGCAGTCCTCTACGACATGCCAAGCGACTACAAGGAAATCGTATACGACGGATCAGTATACTACATTGTCGGAAATTCCATCTTCGAGTACGTGTACTCCAACGCCAACAGCTGGTACTTCCGCGCCGTCGGAATCTACAGGTAACAGATTTAAGCTATAAGAAAAAGGAGGCCGTAAAGCCTCCTTTTCTTTTTTGTTTTACTGGTGACTATCTGGCCTCGGCGATGTTGAGGACTACCTGGGTGGCTTTTTCCATGCTTTCTACGGAAACGTATTCCAGCTTGCCGTGGAAGTTGAGTCCTCCGGCAAAGATGTTAGGGCAAGGAAGGCCGCGGAAGCTCAGCATTGCGCCGTCAGTACCGCCGCGGATTGGCTGGATCTTCGGCTTTATGCCCGCCTTCTTCATCGCGTCGATGGCCCTCTGGACAACATAGTACTTAGGCTCCACGATCTTCCTCATATTGAAGTACTGGTCCTTGACGGTGATCTTTACCACGCCCTTGCCGTATTTGCGGTCCATCTTGTTCTGGATGGTGGTAAAGAGCCTCTTGCGGGCGTTGAACTTCTTGGTGTCGTGGTCTCTGATGATAATGCTCAACGATGCGTTCTCAACGGTTCCGTTGAAGCCCACGACGTGGAAGAATCCCTGGTACTTGCAGGTGTGCTCCGGCCTTTCCTTTGGAGGAAGCAGGGCGAGTATCTCGTTGGCAACCAGAATGGCGTTAACCATCTTGTCCTTGGCATAGCCCGGATGGATGTTGCAGCCCTGGATCTCTATCTTGGCTGAGGCCGCATTGAAGTTCTCGAACTCCAGCTCTCCCACTGCACCGCCGTCCATAGTGTAGGCGAAATCCGCTCCGAAGTCCTTGACGGAGAAGTTCTCCACTCCGCGTCCGATTTCCTCGTCAGGGGTGAAGGAAATCTTGATGGTTCCGTGCTTGAACTCAGGATGTGTCATCATATACTCGGCTGCGCACATGATCTCCGCTACACCGGCCTTGTCATCCGCTCCGAGGAGGGTGGTTCCGTCCGTGGTGATAAGTGTCTGGCCCTTGAACTCCTTGAGTTCAGGGAAGAGGGCGGTTGAAAGCTTTACCTTCTTTGCCTTGTTGAGGATGATGTCCTTTCCGTTGTAGTTAGGGATAATCTGAGGCTTGATGTCCTTGCCTTCAGCATCCGGAGCCGTGTCCACGTGGGCTATGAAGCCGATGACAGGGGCTTTCTTTTCTCCCTTCTTCGGTTTAGGAAGGTTGGACGGGATGGTTGCCATAAGCACTCCCTTGGCTGTAACCTTTACCTTAACGCCCATCGTCTTGAGCTCCTTGGCCAGCATGTTCAGAAGGTCGAACTGCCTTGCCGTTGAAGGAGCCGTCTGGCTTTCAGGATCGGATGTGGTCCATACGCCCACATATCTCAGGAATTTGTCTTGTACTTTTTCCATATTGAGTGTATTTTACTGTTTCTTAGGTGCTTTTGCTCTCAGCGACGAGATGATCAGGAAGGCTGCGACTGCCAGGTAAGCCAAGATGGCAACGGCCTGGGAACTTCCGGTCTCGGCCCATTCCTTTGCATAGAAGTCCTTGCCCGCAAACTTCAGTATCGCGGAGACTACTCCCATAAGGGCGCCGCCTGCGATGAATCCGCTGGCAAGCAGGGTTCCCTTGTTAACTCTGGCCTCGTTTAGAGCCTTGTCCTTGCTTCTTGAGCCTACATACCAGGCGATCGCACCGCCGGCAAGCAGAGGCAGGTTGAGGTCTATAGGGATGAACATACCCAGGGCGAAAGCCAGTGCAGGAACCTTGCAGAAGTTGAGGATAAGGGCGATGACGGCACCGATTCCGTAGAGCAGCCAAGGTGCTCCCTGTCCGCTCATAAGTGGCTCGATGACAGCGGCCATAGCGTTTGCCTGAGGTGCCACGAGGGCTTCCTCTCCGGTGAATCCGTAGGTCTTGTTGAGCACGATCATAACACCGCCTACAGTAGCTGCGGCAACGAGTGTTCCGATGAACTTCCAGCTCTCCTGGACCTTAGGAGTGTTGCCGATCCAGTATCCGATCTTAAGGTCCGTGATAAAGCTTCCGGCAACGCTAAGGGCCGTGCAGACAACTCCTCCGATAATCAGGGACGCCACCATTCCCGGCACTCCGTTAAGGCCGCAGGCAACCAGCACAACAGAACCCAGAATCAGTGTCATAAGCGTCATTCCGCTGACAGGGTTGCTGCCCACGATTGCAATTGCGTTTGCCGCAACAGTCGTGAAAAGGAAGGCTATTATCGCGACAATCAGAAGAGCCACTATTGCGAGAAGAAGCTTGTTTCCGTCCGGAATAACTCCAAAGTAGAAGAATATGAACGTTGCAGCAAGAGCCAGGATTACACCCCAGGCAATTATCTTCATGCTGAGGTCTCTCTGGGTTCTGATTTCTTCGGTCTGGGCTCCGCCCTTCTTGGAGAAACTCTTGGCTGCCAGTCCGAAAGCGGATTTGATAACTCCGGAAGACTTGATAATGCCGATGATTCCCGCAACCGCGATGCCTCCGATACCTATCTGGCGCGCATAGGTCTTGAAAATCATCTCAGGACCCATATTGGCAACACCGTCGAAAGTGGTTCCCAGGAAGGTAACGGTGTCAGGTCCGCAGAGCCAGCTCATAAGCGGAATGATTACGAACCAGACAAGGAACGATCCGCAGCAAATGATGAAAGCGTATTTGAGTCCGATGATATAGCCCAAACCAAGCACGGCCGCTCCCACATTGTATTTTACCATCAGCTTGGTCTTGTCTGCAATCACGCTTCCCCAATGGGTGGCTGTGGTGTAGATTGTCTCGCTCCACCAACCGAAGGATGCCACTATGAAATCGTAGAGACCTCCAATAAGTCCGCTGATAAGCAGGAGCTTGGCTCCGCCGCTGTCTCCCTCTCCGCTCTTGATGACCTGGGTGGTGGCGGTTGCTTCTGGGAAAGGATAGTCTCCATCCTTGTCCTTTACAAAGTACTTGCGGAACGGAATCAGGAACAGGATTCCCAGTACGCCTCCCAGGAGGCTGGAGAGGAATACCTTTATGAAGTCCACCTGGATCTCGGGATATTTTTCCTGGAGAATATACAGGGCCGGCAGTGTGAATATGGCTCCCGCCACGATACCTCCGGAGCATGCTCCTATGGACTGGATTATCACATTCTCCCCTAGGGCGTTCTTCCTCTTCATTGCGGTGGAAAGGCCCACTGCTATAATCGCGATAGGGATGGCCGCCTCGAATACCTGGCCCACTTTGAGTCCAAGATAAGCGGCTGCCGCCGAGAAGATTATAGTCATCACCAATCCTATGGTGACACTGTATGCGGTAGCTTCCCTGTACGTTTTTTCCGGTTTCAGAAGCGGTTTGTATTCAGGCTTCTGCTTTGTGTTGTTGTCTGACATTACGTTGGTTTTTGATTTTTAGCGAAGTTACTAAAAATGCGGCAATCCTGAGCCCTTTGCGGGGAAATGGTTATATTTGTAATTATGATAGTCAGAAAACATATTCTTTCACTGGCTCTTCTCTTTGCTTTGCTCCTAATTCCCGGAATAGCAAAAGCACAGTTTGCCGGTGATGTAAAAGATTCGCTGAGAGTTCTTTGCGTAAAATATGACAACTGCTCCTCCGGAGTGGACGGTGTAGTTTCCATAAGCGCCATAATGGAGTGCGACAGCATAAAGATGCCGACATATATGGTGGGGGATTCAGTTGTAACTTTCTTCAGTGATATAAAGGCGGACAATATCCAGGGAATTCATTTTCTGATAGGCCGGGCCTTGCCCAAGAAACTCCAGAAATCTTTCCCGAACGGGCTGATATCCATAACTCTTAAAAACGGAGAAGACTTTAACTCCAGCCAAGTATATGCGGAGGGTGACAACCTTACCCGCAAGGCCTTTGTTACCAAGTTCTCCTTTGCCGATATGGATAATGGAAACGCTTTCGCATCAAAGGTCGCTGAGCTGGTTGAAGAATTCGGAACAGACGACATCGCTTTCCGCAACTACAAGTATTTCAATGCCAACAGGGTAACTCCGATACTCGCGATCGATTCTCTAAACCGCAAAGTTTTTGTGCGTTCTTTCAATGATTTCAAGCCCGAGGCGATTGGGGAAATGATAGTATATAATGCCGAGGATGCTCAGAAACTGGTCGGTGACAGAGGTCAGAACGGCCTGGTAGTCGTGGAGATAAAGCCAGGATTCCTTATCCGCAACGCATTCAGGAATCCGCTGGAGAAAGTCCAGACAGCAATATATGAGATGTACGGAGTGAACTTCGAGACCATGATGATGAGGGAGCCTGTTTATATTGAATAGAATCTATACATATATTTATATATAGCATATGAGTAAGTTTTTCAATGAATTCAAGGAATTCGCCGTAAAGGGCAACGCAGTTGACATGGCTGTTGCCGTTGTTATCGGCGGTGCTTTTGGCGCAATTGTCAATTCCCTTGTCAACGACCTGATTATGCCGTGCATTGGCGTGCTGATTGGCGGCAAGGACTTCGCTTCCCTGGCTATTACACTGAAGGAAGCAGTAGTGGAAAACGGAGAGGTTGTAAAGGAGGCTGTGCTGTTCAAATACGGCCAGTTTATCAATTACATAATCTCCTTCCTGATCATTACCTTCACTATCTTCCTGGTAATTAGGGGAATAAACAAGCTCAAGAGAAAGAAGGCAGAGGAGCCGGCACCTGAAGCACCTGCAGAACCGTCCGCAGAAGAGAAGCTTTTGACCGAAATCCGTGACCTTCTGAAGGAGAAAAAGGAGTAAAAAAGATGTAAAAATCACTCCGCAAAGAAAAATTTTCAAAAATTTTTTCAAAGAAAAATCGCCTCTGCAGATGCCTGTAGGGGCGATTTGCGTAAAAAGCCAAAAATTTTTTGAAAAATATTTGCAAAAAGATTTGGCGGTATGAAAAAAGTGTTTACCTTTGCAGCCCGTTTCGGCCAAATTTTTGGTGACCGGGACAAGTTCATTGACACATTGAAGACAAGCAGCAAACCTTTTAAAAGGTTTTCCAAGAAAAAGAGCGTCAGATTCTTTTGAGAATCGAGCGGGACAGACTTAGAAATTTATACATTATACAATGAAGAGATTGATCCTGGCTCAGGATGAACGCTAGCGGCAGGCTTAACACATGCAAGTCGAGGGGCAGCGGGGAGTAGCAATACTCTGCCGGCGACCGGCGGAAGGGTGCGTAACGCGTGAGCAACATGCCCGTCACAGGGGGATAATCCATGGAAACGTGGTCTAACACCGCATAGATTATGGCGAGGACATCCTCGCAATAAGAAATTCGCAAGAAGGTGACGGATTGGCTCGCGTAACATTAGCCTGTTGGTAGGGTAACGGCCTACCAAAGCGACGATGTTTAGGGGTCCTGAGAGGGAGGTCCCCCACACTGGAACTGAGACAC
>JAFRRA010000005.1 GCA_017428325.1 Bacteroidales bacterium | reverse complement strand
CTGAGCCAGGATCAAACTCTTCATTGTATAATGTATAAATTTCTAAGTCTGTCCCGCTCGATTCTCAAAAGAATCTGACGCTCTTTTTCTTGGAAAACCTTTTAAAAGGTTTGCTGCTTGTCTTCAATATGTCAATGAACTTGTCCCGGTCACCAAAAATTTGGCCGAAACGGGCTGCAAAGGTAAACACTTTTTTCATACCGCCAAATCTTTTTGCAAAAAATTTTGAATATTTTTTTGATTTCAGGGAAAACTTACACTTTCTCGGCAAAAAAAATCGGTCTTGGAATACATCATAAAGATATTTTTATACATTTGCAGTGTGATTGAAAAAATTTTCATATTTCATTCTATTAGCAATATAAGGCGTGTCCGATCCTGAACACCCTCGCCTAGCCCTTGCCAAGCAAGTAATGACGGGAGGTGTCTTTCATTAAGTGACTTTTTAGTCTAGTCACATATTATTTTATTTCAATCGTTTACATAACTAATGCCCCATAAGGGGAACTTTGTGTAATCTTATACAATAAAAATGAAAGCAGATATTCTAGTAGCCGATCAGAGCCATTTCAAGTATGCGGAAAAAATCGTTGAACTGATGGGCAGCTCTGCCCAGGAAAGGGGTACCGTACTTGCCATCAGGACTCCGGAATACATAAAGGACAAGATGGAATTCCACAAGGCGGTAATCGCCCTGGACGAAGACGGAACACTTGCAGGATTCTCATACATAGAGACTTGGAGCCACACGAAATTCGTCGCAAACTCTGGTCTTATTGTAGCCCCGAAGTATAGGAGAAGCGGCCTGGCAAGGCAGATCAAGCAAAGGATATTCGCCCTTTCCAGGGAAATGTACCCGTATGCCAAAATCTTCAGCATCACCACCGGCCTGGCTGTGATGAAAATCAATACAGAGTTGGGATTCAAGCCGGTACCATTTTCTCTGCTTACTGACGACAAGGAATTCTGGGAGGGCTGCTACGGATGTCCCAACTATGACATCCTGCAGAGGAATGACCACAAGATCTGCCTGTGCACCGCCCTGCTGTTCGATCCGGCAGAACAAAAACCAAAAGAAAACAACAAATAAAGACATAACGATGGAAAAGAAAATCGTACTCGCCTTCAGCGGCGGCCTGGACACATCTTTCTGCGTCCCCTATCTCAAAGAACAAGGCTTTGAAGTCCATACGGCATTCGTCAACACCGGCGGTTTCAGCGCCAAGGAAGAAGAGAATATCCGGAAACGGGCATTGGAACTGGGAGCAAAGACCCATACAACATCCAATGTGGTTGACGAGTATTATAATAAAGGTATAAAGTACCTTATTTTCGGGAACGTCCTCAAGAACTCCACATATCCCCTGAGCGTAAGCAGCGAAAGGATATTCCAGGCACTGGAAGTGCTGCGTATAGTCAGGAAGCTTAAAGCCGGGTATGTTGCCCACGGAAGCACCGGAGCGGGAAACGACCAGGTAAGATTCGATCTGGTATTCGATGTGCTGGCGCCTGAAGTCAAGATAGTTGCACCGGTAAGAGACAATAATTTCCAAAGGAAATACGAGATAGACTACCTGAAAAGCAAGGGGTTCCGTTTCTCCTGGAACAAGAGCAAGTATTCCATAAACCAGGGAATCTGGGGAACCAGCATAGGAGGCGTGGAGACACTCCATTCGGATGGCTATCTTCCGGAAGAAGCTTACACCCATCATGTCGAGACAACCGAGGAAAAGATTATCAGAATTGATTTCTTCAAAGGAGAGCCTGTAGGAGTGGACGGCAAAAAGATGAAGCCGGTACAGGCAATCCTGAAAATCGCCGGGATTGCGGGAAAATACGGGATCGGAAGGGACATGCATGTCGGAGACACTATCATAGGCATCAAGGGAAGGGTCGGATTCGAAGCCGCCGCCCCGCTGATTATTGTCAAGGCCCATCACCTTCTGGAAAAACATGTTCTTGTAAAGGGACAGCTCAACTGGAAAGACCACATATCCTCATATTACGGACAGCTTATGCACGAGGCTCAATATCTGGACCCTACGGCCAGGGATATGGAAGCCTTCCTGGAAAGTTCACAGAAGAAAGTGACCGGAACTGTCTACGTCAGGCTCAGGCCCTACAGCTTCCAGATCCTCGGCTGCTCAAGCCCACATGACCTTATGAACCCTAAATTCGGGGCCTACGGGGAAGACAACAAGTCCTACACAGCCCAGGATGTAACCGGTTTCACGAAAGTGCTGGCAAATCCTCTGAAAATCTATTACAGCCTCGGCGATGCAAAGAAGACAGAATAAGCCCTGGACATCAAGCGCAACTCCATGAACTGCAAGCAACTGACAAAGACAGCAACAGATATCCTCCAGGGAATGATTCCCATCCCGGCACCTTCTTTCAAGGAAAAGGAAAGAAGCGCATTCCTCTGGAAAAGGATAAATGATATGCTTAAAGCGGAAAAGCAAGGAAAGGATGCCCAAGCCTTCAAAGCCGTAAAAGCCGTCAAGGTCAAGGACAACATCATTCTTTATGCTCCGAGGGTAGGCCGCAGCCTTATGATGATGTGCGCCCATATGGATACCGTTCAACCTGCTGACAGCTATACATTTAAGCCTTATGCCCTAACAAAGGTTGGAGACAGGCTCTACGGCCTTGGAACAAACGATGACGGCGCTTCGGCAGTGTGCATGCTGGCAGCTTTTTTCCACTCCGTTCCCTCAGAGGACAGATGCGCCCTTCTGCTGGTCCTCTCCACCCAGGAAGAAAAGGGAGGAAAAGACGGAATCTGTGCAGTGATGGATTACCTTAAGAAAGGGAAAGGGATACCTGCGCCGGACTTTGCTCTTGTAGGAGAGCCTACGGGCATGAAAGCGGCAATTGCAGAACGGGGTTTGCTTGTAATTGACGCAACTTCCTGCGGGACAAGCTCTCACGCGGCATACCCAAACAATGACAATGCTATTTACAATGCCATAAAGGACATCGGGGCACTGCGCCGCTTCCAGTTCAGGAGAAAATCAAAACTGCTGGGCCCCGTCCACCTCTCAATTACCCAGATCGAGGCAGGGAATGCCCATAACATTGTACCGGGCAAATGCAGCTATGTAATCGACATCAGGCCGAACGAGCGGTATACGCCGGAAGAGATACTGGCAAAACTGTCAGCAAAGGTTAACGGTACGCTCAAAGCGAGAAACCTGGAACATAAATGCCGCGTCACCCCTGAAAACCACATACTTGTAAAAACAGTGAAATCACTTGGGATGGAAACTTTTGTCTCCCCCACCTCCTCAGACTGGGCACGGCTGGACATACCGGCAATCAAGATAGGTCCGGGAGAAAGTTCGAGAAGCCACAAAGCCGACGAATTCATAACAATTCAGGAAATAGAAAACGGCATCAACGGTTATCTGAAAATCATTAAAAACATTTGACAATGGCAACACTTTGGGACAAAGGCTATAAGGCAGAAGAATCAGTGGAAAGGTTCACTGTAGGGAAAGACCGCGAGCTGGACCTGAGACTGGCAAAATACGATGTCCTCGGAAGCAAGGCCCACATTGCTATGCTGGAGAAGATTTCCCTTCTGACACCGGAGGAATTCCATAAGCTCAGCGATGCCCTTGACTGCATACTGGACAGTATAGAAAAAGGACAATTCCACCTGGAAGAAGGCGTGGAAGACATACATTCCCAAGTGGAACTGATTCTGACAGAGCGTCTTGGAGATATTGGCAAGAAGATCCATTCCGGCAGAAGCCGTAACGATCAGGTGGCCGTGGACATAAAACTCTTCCTCAAGGACGAATGTCTTGCAATAAGGGACGGGATGCTGGAACTATTCAGTCTGTTCCTTAAACTCAGCCGTGAAAACAAGGATGTCCTAATGCCTGGATACACTCATTTCCAGATTGCCATGCCGTCTTCTTTCGGACTGTGGTTTGGAGCCTATGCCGAATCCTTGGCAGATGACATGATTATGCTCAGGGCGGCTTATCAGACTGCGGACCAGAATCCTCTTGGAAGCGCCGCAGGCTACGGTAGTTCATTCCCTCTTGACCGGGAGATGACAACTGAGCTGCTAGGCTTCAGTACACTGAGTTTCAACTCTATAGCGGCTCAGATGGGACGAGGGAAAACTGAAAGGGCGGTTGCCGCGGCACTCGGCCAGATTGCCGGAACACTCAACAAGTTCGCCCATGATTGCTGCCTTTTCATGTGCCCGAACTTCTCGTTCATAAGCTTCCCGGACAACCTGACGACAGGAAGCAGCATCATGCCTCACAAGAAGAACCCGGACGTATGGGAGATGATAAGGGGAAACTGCAACCTCATATCCTCCTGCTACAGTCAGATCAGCATTCTTACGGCAAATCTTCCTCACGGCTACCACAGGGATTTCCAGCTTCTCAAGGAGGTCCTTTTCCCTGCCCTGGACAAGATGCACGACTGCCTCAGGATGTGTGCCCTCATGCTTGAAAACATCAGGATTAACAGGGATATATGCAGCAATCCCCTTTACGGGCAGATGTTCACCGTGGAGGAAGTCAACGGAAAAGTCCTGTCAGGCGTTCCGTTCAGGGACGCATATAAGGCTGTAGGCAAGAAAGTTGCTGAAGGATCCTTCAACTACCCTCAGGACAGGATGAACGTCCGGGCTTTAAACCATAGGCATATCGGAAGTATAGGCAACCTCTCTCTTGAAGAGATAGAAAAGAAGATGCGGCTCTCCCTTTTCTAGAGGCCGCATCAACATTAATCGCCGAGAAGTTCTACTCCTGATCCAAAGGATTTCCTTCCTTGTCGCTCCAATGGGCGTCCAGAAGAGGCAGTTCCGTATCCGTCTTTGTCCTGATAGAGCAGGAATATTTCCTGCACCAGTCTTTCACGATACTGTGGAACAATCCTTTGCGTTTTGTAAGATAAGCTTCGAACAGAGGGTTCAGCGTCAGGATGAAAGAGAAAATCTTCCTTTCCTTAGTGTAATACGCCAGCTGTCTTTCAAGAGCCTCGTCCGCTATCAGGCTAGGAGCAATCTCGCCTGTGCCGTGGCACATAGGGCAGGTCTCGTTAACCTTGATCTCAGTTGCAGGACGGACTCTCTGGCGGGTAATCTGCATTAGTCCGAACTTGGTCAGAGGCAATATGTTGTGCTTGGCCCTGTCGGACTGCATCAGCTCCTGCATATGCTTGTAGAGTTTGTTGCGGTTATCGCCGTTGTCCATATCGATGAAGTCTATTATGACTATACCGCCCAGATCCCTTAGCCTCATCTGACGGGCAATCTCGTCCGCGGCGTGCATGTTGACCTCGAAGGTGTTGTCCTCCTGCTCCACGCCTTTCTTTACGCGGGTTCCGCTGTTGACATCTACAACATTCAATGCCTCAGTATGTTCTATTATCAGGTATGCACCTTTCTTCAATGGAACAACCTTTCCGAACGAACCTTTGATCTGACGGGTGACATCGAATGCGTCAAGAATTGGCATCTCACCCTTGTAGAGCTTCACTATTTTCTCTTTCTCAGGAGCGATGGTCCTGATGTAATCCCTTATCTCATAGTAAGTTGATTCATCATTGACCTCGATTGAAGAGAAAGTGTCGTTCAGGAGGTCCCTGAGGATTGTCGTGGTCTTGCTGTTCTCTGTGAAAAGGAGCTGCGGCGGACGGCTGCTCTGCAGCTTGCGGCATCCTCCTTCCCATTTTTCTATCAATGAACTGAGCTCTGCATCAAGAACCGCCGCTTTCTTTCCTTCCGCTGCAGTTCTGATAATGGCTCCGTAATTCTTGGGCAGAATACTCTGCACCAGGCGTTCCAGACGCCTCTTCTCCTCCTTGGAGGAGATCTTCTGCGATATGCTTACCTTATCTGCAAAAGGCAGCAGGACAATGTTTCTTCCTGCTATCGATATTTCCGCCGTAAGCCTTGAGCCTTTGGTTGATATCGGCTCCTTGACTATCTGTACGACAATCTGCTGGCCCGGCGAGAGAACCTCATCGATCCTGCCCTCTTTCTCGAGTATCGGACCGATCCTTACTTTGGAGTAGAAGGTCTGAAGATCCTTCTGGGTGTTGATCTGTCTTGTGAAATAGTCAAATGCCTTGAAATTCAGGCCGAGATCCAGATAATGGATGAAAGCGTCCTTGTTGTCCCCGATATCCACGAACGCGGCGTTCAGGGCAGGCATAACCTTCTTGACTTTTCCCAGGTAGACATCACCGACACCGATGCTCTGCGCCGAGGTATTCTGCTCTTTGTTGATCTCCATCAGACGATGGTCTTCCAGAAGAGCGATTGTCACCTGTGCAGGGCTGACATCGATAATCAAATCCTTCTCCATCTCATAAAAAAAATAATCTAAAGCAGAGCATAGCCCTGCCTTAGATTATTAACACACCAAGATGCCTTATTTGCGCTTCTTATGTCTGTTCTTACGCAGACGTTTCTTGCGCTTGTGGGTGGCCATCTTGTGTCCTTTTCTTTTCTTTCCGCTTGGCATAATTATTATTTTCTACCGCCCTTTACACCGCTCATGAAAACCTTTGCAGGCTTGAAAGCTGGAATGTTGTGAGCAGGGATAACCATTGTAGTGTTCTTAGAAATGTTTCTTGCAGTCTTCTTTGCTCTCTTCTTGATTACGAATGAGCCGAATCCGCGAAGATAAACGTTCTTACCCTTTGCAAGGAAACCCTTAACGGCTGCCATGAAGCCCTCTACTACGCGAGCTACGGTTACTTTCTCTAAGCCAGTCTGCTTAGCAACCTCGTTGATAATGTCTGATTTAGTCATAATTCTAAATACTAATAGTTGGTGAATATTTGTGGCGCAAAAATAGATTTTTTTTTGATTCCAACAAAATGATTTTCAAAAAAAATTGCCCGGAAAAATGCAAAAAGTGCCTGATATTATTGACTTTGCTTTCCCGGACGGCTCGGAATCGCATACTAATGTCCTGTATTCCAGATATTTAATTGACAAAATCCCGTTTCTGGCACATTCTGCGGCCCAAACCGGTTCTGCCATTTCTGACATTTGATTTTTTGGCATAATGATTGACATATATAATATGAGAGTGCTCAGAAAGGCCTTTTTCCGGTAACCATACGTTCCCGGAAAACAGGAATACTGACAATTTGACAAAACGGCAGAAACTAGCAAGAGAAAGAGATTGTATGAAATTTTTTGATGAATCGCTGCTTAACCAGATAGAGGGAGGAGACATCAACATTCTCCCTGTTATGAGCATAGAGGCAAACGCAAAGACAGACAAGATAGAGGTACCGCAGACTCTCCCTATATTGGCAATGAGGGATTCCGTCCTGTTTCCCGGAACAATCCTTCCGGTCACCATCGGCAGGGACAAATCCGTAAAGCTTGTCAGAAGCCTTTACAAGACTACCCGCACTATCGGTACAGCCACACAGATAGATGTGCACAAGGATGATCCCCGCCTGGCAGACCTGTACGAGACAGGCTGCAGTGCCAAGATACTGAAACTCATAGAGATGCCTGACGGCGCCCTTACAGCCGTACTTCAGGGTATCCGCCGTTTCCGCATCGAGCAGATAATCGCGGAGGATCCATATCTGATAGGAAAGATCGAGACTGTTCCGGACATCTATCCGGCCAAGGATGACAGGGATATCAAGGCGCTCTCCGATTCCATCAAGGAATCTGCACTGAAGATAGTAAAGTACTCTTCGTCCTTTGCGGCAGAGAGCGAATTTGCAATAAAGAACATCGACTCGTTCGAGTTCCTGACCAACTTCATAGCCACTACTCTGGACAACGAGGCAGTTGCAGACAAGATCAAGCTGCTGATGGAGAGCGACATAAAGCAAAGGGCCTACAAGCTCCTGGCCGTCCTCAGCAAACAGATAGAGATTCTCAAGATCAAGGATGACATCCAGCAGAAGGTCAAGAGCGAGATGGACCAGCAGCAGAGAGAGTACTATCTCAACAACCAGCTGAAAACCATACAGGAAGAGTTGGGAATGAGCGGTAACTCCAAGGATGTGTCCGAACTTGCGAAGAAGGCTGCCAAGAAAGACTGGCCTGAATACGCCAAGAAGGAGTTCGACCGCGGCATAGGCCGTCTGGAGAAAATGAACCCGAACACTCCGGACTACAACGTGGAACTCAACTACCTGGAGTTTATGGTGGGCCTGCCTTGGAACGAGGTAACCAAGGATAATCTTGACCTCAAGCACGCCCGCCAGGTTCTGGACGAAGACCACTACGGGCTGGACAAGATAAAGGAAAGGATTGTGGAATTCCTTGCAGTCCTGAAACTCAGGGGCAACATGAAGTCCCCTATCATCTGCCTCTACGGGCCTCCAGGCACCGGAAAGACTTCCCTCGGAAAGTCCGTTGCCAGGGCGCTTGGCAGAAAATACCAGAGGATTTCCCTTGGAGGACTTCATGACGAAAGCGAGATCCGCGGTCACCGCAAGACCTATATCGGAGCCATGGCCGGCCGCATAATGCAGGCCATCAACAGGGCCGGAACATCCAATCCGGTAATTGTGCTGGACGAGATTGACAAGGTATCCAACGACTATCACGGAGACCCTTCTTCCGCTCTTCTGGAAGTGCTTGACCCTGAGCAGAACACTACGTTCCACGACAACTATCTGGATATTGACTACGACCTGTCCAGGGTACTGTTCATCACAACCGCCAACAATACATCCACGATCCAGGCCGCCCTCAAGGACAGGATGGAAATGATCCCGCTCTCGGGCTATCTGGCAGAGGAGAAACACCATATAGCGACAGGTTATCTTGTGCCTAAACAGATGAGGGAGCACGGACTGAAAGAAGGCCAGCTCACATTCTCAGAAGGAGCCATAGACGAAATCATAGACGAATATACACGTGAAAGCGGTGTGCGCCAGCTGGACAAGCAGATTGCCAAGATAGCCCGCCATCAGGCAATGAAAGTGGCTTCTGACGAGAAGGTTCCAGAAAAGATCGAGGTTAAGGACGTCAAGGAAATCCTCGGGCTTCCGACCAATCAGCACGAGCTCCAGAAAGACAACGAGGCACCTGGAGTTGTGACCGGACTGGCCTGGACGGAGATGGGCGGAGAAATCCTATTCGTGGAATGCATCCGAAGCGAGGGCAAGGGAATGCTCTCAACCACCGGTAACCTAGGAGACGTTATGAAGGAAAGCGCCACAATCGCCTACCAGTGGCTTAAGGCAAACCCCAAAATCCTGGGAATGACCACACAGCAGCTCAAGAAATATGACCTTCACGTACATGTTCCTGAAGGCGCTATCCCTAAGGACGGCCCTTCCGCCGGCATCACTATGGTCAGCGCCATGGCCTCTGCCCTTACGGGAAAGAAAGTCAAGAGCAAGATCGCGATGACGGGAGAAATGACACTGAGAGGAAAAGTCCTTCCTGTCGGGGGTATAAAGGAGAAAATCCTGGCTGCCAAGAGAGCCGGAGTGACCACCATCATCCTCAGCCAGGACAACAGGAAAGACATCGCGGAGATAAAGCCAATATACATCAAGGGACTCAAGTTCAAGTATGTAAAGACAATAGACGAGGTAATCAATTTCATTTTCCCCGATAAGTAATGGACGTAAAAATAGAGAGCCAGTGGAAGAGCATACTCAGCGATGAGTTCAGCAAGCCTTATTTCAGGGACCTTGCCGCATATCTTCACAGGGAAAAGGATTCCGGACAGACGATTTATCCTCCCGGATCTCTGATTTTCAATGCTTTTGCACTTACTCCGTTCAACGATGTGAAAGTCGTGATCCTGGGCCAGGACCCATACCACAACCCTGGTCAGGCCCACGGCCTGAGTTTCTCTGTCCCCGACGGGGTTGCACTTCCCCCATCGCTGAAGAATATCTACAAGGAGATTGAGAGCGACCTTGGAATTTCCCTCCAGGGCAAAAACGGAAACCTTACCGGCTGGGCCAGGCAGGGAGTCTTCCTCCTGAACGCAATCCTGACCGTAAGGGCATACAGCGCAGCCTCCCACAGCAGGATTGGCTGGACCACCTTTACGGACAGTGTAATAAAGGCAATATCAGACCATAAGGAAGGTGTCGTGTTTATGCTTTGGGGAAATTTCGCCAAGAGCAAGAAAGCCCTGATTGACACTTCACGGCATCTGGTCCTGGAAGCGGCGCACCCGTCTCCGCTTGCCGGAGGGGCCTTCTTCGGCTGCCGCCATTTCTCCCAGTGCAACGCATATCTCCAAAACCGGGGACTCTCCCCGATAGACTGGAGCCTGTAATACCCCATCGCTTTTTTTCTTAAATTTACACTTTGTAAAGTGTAAACAAGAACAATTATGCGTACAGCAATCTTCCCGGGATCCTTCGATCCTTTTACCGCCGGCCATCTGGATGTCCTGGATTCGGCTCTCAAACTGTTTGATAAAGTGATAGTTGCCGTGGGATACAACAGCACCAAGACAACCAGCGGTTTCTTTCCGGTTGACATCAGAATCAAAATCATCAAGGATGCCGTAAAGCATTATAAGGACAGGGTGGATGTCTGCTGCTACAAGGAACTGACCATAGACCTCTGCCACAGGCTGGGAGTGAACTTCATAGTAAGAGGCCTGAGAACAACCACGGACTTTGAGTTTGAGGGCGTTATAGCCCAGGCCAACAGGGTTATGGATCCAGACGTGACTACAGTATATGTACAGGCCAGCCACGAGTACTCGTTCATTTCCTCCACAGTTGTCAGAGACCTTCTCATCCACAACGGAGACCCTACCCCATTCATGCCGGGCGGAGTTGACATAAAGAAATACATCAAGGCCAAGAAAGAGCTCAAGAAATAGTGCCAGACAAAAGAAAGACACCGGCTCATTCACTTAAAGGACTGATCCTTACAGCCCTTATCCTTCTATTTTCCGCTCTTTTGGCCTTTTCACAGAAGCCTGCCGGCATCTACACAATTAAAGTCCAGTTGGAAAGGCATATTGATGGCTCTCCCGTCAAGACCGTTCCGGGAACCACACTTTACCTGAAAAAGGCTAACTGGGCAATTCCCGGAGGATTAAACGGAGGACTTGTCATTGACTCGGCAGTTGTGGACAAATCTCTTCAGGCAAAGTTCCGCGGGCTTGTATATCCTTTAGATCTGCAGAGTGGACAGGACAGTGTCTTCACAGCCGGCCAGTATTTCATAGCAGACCATTTTGGGGTCCGTTTTAGTTTCTTCTATTCACCGATAGATGGAGGAAATTTCAGGGAAACTTTCACATACCGGCAGGGCTTATGGTGGAAAAACAGCGTGACAAAAAGGAGAGGAAAGGAGAACGAAATCTTCCTTGCGGCAGAAAAAGCACTCTATGATTCATCTGATGCCACTTTGAACAGCCTGATGCTCCAGGCCCGGAAACAAGTGCCGGGAAGTCTGGTCGATCTCTATCTGGAATTTCTGTTCAAGCCTCTGACATCAAGCGACGAAAGTCAGTTGCCGGACATAGCAGACGAAAGGCTGTACTATACAGATTTCGGGAAAAGACTGGTTTTGGACATATTCCTTGACAAGTTCAAGTTTTCCAAGGAAAGCGTAAGGAACATGGCCATTGACTATCTAATGGAAAACCGCTATCTGACAGCCCCTAAGATGAGGGCCGCCGTAGCGATGGAGATTTTCCGCAGCTATTCTTCCTCTGTGGTGATGGGATGCGAGGGAAGCGCAGTCTATGCCGCTGAGAAATATATTCTCGGCGATGAGACTGTTTCACCTGATAACAAAGCAGAAGCTGCCTGGTTCGTGACAGTAAACAAAGGAACCCTGGTTGGGGCGAAAGCTCCGGAACTGAAGCTGAAGGACACTTCAGGAGTGGAAAGAAGCATAAAGGACCTCATGGGAGACCATTCCATAATTTACTTTTATTCAGATGATTGCAATTACTGCAAGGAAGAAACTCCAAGACTGGTATCGCTTCTGGACTCGTGGAATGAATTTCCGATCAATATTGCGACAGTTTATACCGGAACCGATCCGGATGCCTGGAAAGAATATATCAGAAAGCATTTCCAGACAAATAACCCTTATATAACCTGGATCCATGTGGCAGATCTGGACAGGGAGAGCAATTTTCCTGTAGATTACGGAGTTGTAAGCACTCCAAAGATTTTCCTTCTGGACGAAAGCCTGAAGATTAAAGGGAGAGGAATCCTTACCCCTACCCTTACGGCAATGCTGAAGGAACAGGCGGAAGAAGACAGCAAGGCATACAGTTATCTTTCACAGATATTCCCGGCAGAGGAACTTTCTCCGGAGGCATCTCTGGATTTGGATGCCAGAAGGGATGCCGTTGACAAGATATATGATGGAGTAAAGGATTCAGAATCTTTCAACCGTCTGATGAGGCAGGCTTTCACCTATCTATTCTTCTGTGGCTATGCGCCTAATACGCAGACCGCTTTGTACCTTGGACAGAAATATGTGCTGGATATGCCTGAAAGGTGGGAGGATACGGTGTTTGTTTCCAGCATCGGAAGCATTCTGAAGGCGGCCAATATGAACGCTCCGGGAAGCAAGGCCGAGAACCTGACACTATTCGATATAGCGGATAATCCTGCCGATCTTCTGATTCCTGACGGGAAGATGAAGGTGCTCTATTTCTACAGAACGGGCTGCGAGGTCTGCAGGGAAACGCTGCCTGAAATAAGGAACGCCTGGAAGAAATACGGAAAGAAGGTCTCTTTCACGGGTGTGTTTGCCGGAAACAATGTCAGCGGGTTCCGCAAGTTTATTTCCGCCAACAACCTTGAATTCAGGCAACTGTACGCCAAGAACAACTTGGATGAGCTGGGAGGCAAATACTATATCGAGGCGGTGCCTCTGATCCTGGCAATAGACCGGGATGGAACTATTGTCTTCAAGGGCACTTCCACAGAAAAACTGACTGAAATTCTGAAAAAACAATAAACAGATATGCTTACAGGAAAATACAAGGAATTCTACGACAAACTGAAAGAATTCATACCTAAAGAGAGGATGTTTCACGATCCGCTGACCACTCTGGCATTCGGTACGGACGCTTCTTTCTACCGGCTGATTCCAAAGCTGGTGGTAAGGGCCTGGTCTTCTACGGAAGTCCGGCAGATCCTGATGGAGGCGTACAGGATGGATATTCCCGTAACATTCAGGGCGGCAGGAACATCGCTGAGCGGGCAGTCCATCTCGGACTCTGTCCTGGTTATAGCCACCCACGGGTTCCGCAACTACAGCATATCGGTAAGGGGAGAGCGGATCTGCCTGGGACCTGGCATCAGGGGAGCCATGGCAAACCGCCTGCTGACTCGTTTCGGCAAGAAGATCGGACCTGACCCGGCATCCATCGACTCCGCGATGATAGGAGGAATCGCCGCCAACAACGCCAGCGGAATGTGCTGCGGTACAAGCCAGAACTCCTACAAGACCATCGCAGACATAAACATCATACTTCCGGACGGAACAGACCTGGACACGTCCGATGTCGCCTCTGTGAAACGTTTCCGCAAGACCCACAATAACATAGTGGAAGGGCTTGAAAATATTGCCAGAAGAATTGGAGACGACCCTGTCCTTAAGGAAAGGATAGAGAGAAAATACAAGATAAAGAACACTACCGGCTACAGCCTGAACGCCTTTGTGGACTATTCAGACGGAATAGACATCCTGAAGCACCTTATCATAGGAAGCGAGGGAACCCTTGCCTTCATTTCTTCCGTAACCTACAACACGGTGGACGACAACAAGTTCAAGGCTCTGGCCCTGGTCATCTTCCCTACAATCAGGGAAGCCTGCAGCGCCGTGCAGATCCTCAAACAGATGCCGGTCAGCGCAGTGGAGCTCATAGACAGGTCCTCCATCCGCAGCGTGGAGAACGCAGACGGAGTCCCGGAGTATCTGAAGACTCTGCCGGACGGAGCCTGCGGTCTGCTCGTTGAAATAACCGAAGAGGACAAGCCGTCACTCCAGGGCAAGGTCAAGAGAATCACCGAGGCTCTCTCTCCTTTCCAGACGGTCCTTCCGTTCTCGTTCACAATGGACGAAAAGGAAAGGGCGACGCTGTGGAAAGTCAGGAAGGAATGCCTCCCTACCGTTGCCGGAATGAGAAAGGCCGGAACAACAGCCATAATAGAAGATGTCTGCTTTGAAGTACCTCGGCTTGCTGATGCCGTTACAGACCTTAGGGAACTCTTCGACAAGGACGGCTATTCGGATGCCGTGATCTTCGGACACGCCCTTGCCGGCAACCTCCACTTCATGTTCAACCAGGATTTCCAGAGCCCGGAGGAAGTGAGCAAATACGCTCATTTCATGGACGATGTATGCCACCTGGTCGTAGACAAGTATGACGGTTCCCTCAAGGCAGAGCACGGAACCGGAAGGAATATGGCCCCGTTTGTGGAGATGGAATGGGGAAAGCAGGCCTATGGCCTGATGAAGGAGATCAAGCAGCTTCTGGACCCGAAAGGAATTTTGAATCCTGGAGTTATCCTCAACGATGACCCGCAGGCCCATATAAAGAACCTGAAGCCTTGCCCGCAGACCAGTCCTGAAATCGACCGCTGCATGGAATGCGGCTTCTGCGAAAAGAATTGTGTATCAGAAGGTCTCACCTTCTCGCCAAGGCAAAGGGTGGTTTCTTACAGGGAAATGACCAGACTGGAGAAGACAGGTTCCAACCCTGCCGACCTGGCTCTGATGAAAAAGGATTACAAGTATCTGGGAGACGAGACCTGCGCCACGGACAGCCTCTGCGCCGTAGCCTGCCCGGTAAAAGTTGACAACGGAAAACTTACCAAGGAGCTCCGCCATCAAAGCCACACCCAGAAGCAGGAAGACAGGGCAGCCAGCCTGGCAGCCCACTGGGACAGGGCGGTCTGGGGCATGAGAGCCGCCTGGAACATGTCATATGGAATAAGAAGGACTGTCGGCAAGACAGTAATGAAACCTATGGCCCAGTTCGCCAGGTGGGCAACCTGCGGCCTGATTCCAAAGTGGAACGCCAGTTTCCCTAAGGGCAACCGCAAGATTTCCAAGGCTATACTGGAAGGGAACGACCCTTCAAGGATACCGTCGCCGAGCAAAGGAAAGGTTGTATACTTCCCTAGCTGCCTTACCCGCTCGATGGGAAACAGCAAGGAATACAGGGATGCGCTCTCGCTCACCAGGCTTATGGACAAACTCATACGCAAAGCCGGATACGAGGTGGTATACCCTGCCAACCTGAAGAAACTCTGCTGCGGAATGGCCTTCTCCAGCAAGGGATATGTAAAGGCCGGCAAGATGCTCAGCGACAACCTTCTGGAAGAGCTCACCAAGGCATCTGAAGGCGGAACCCTGCCTATTGTCTGCGACATGACGCCTTGCCTGTACACAATGAAGTCCAACTTCGGGGACAAACTCACCCTGTACGAGCCTGCGGAATTCGCCAGGCTATACCTTATTCCTAACCTGACAATCAACAAACTGGACAAGAGCGTTGCGGTGTTCGCAGTCTGCACTTCCAAGAAACTGGGAGTTGACACCACCATCGTGGACATAGCAAGGCTTTGCGCAAAGAAAGTCAAGGTTATGGACACCAATTGCTGCGGCTTTGCAGGAGACAAGGGGTTCTTCACTCCTGAGCTCAACGACTGGGGACTGAGAGACCTCCGCAACCAGGTGGAGGGATGCACGGAAGGTTACGCAACCAGCCGCACCTGCGAGATAGGCCTCAGCGAACACAGCGGAATTGTTTTCAAGAACCTTCTCTATCTGATTGACGAGGCTTCTGAATAATTTGTATATTTGCGTCCCATTTATGCCGGGGGTGTTCTGGTTTTGACATCAGATCAGTTGGTCGGCAAGCGTGCCGGGCGTTGGAAGCCGCACCCGTTAACCAATGACTTTCAGCCATTAATTGGCAACAATTCTATGAGACTCGCTGCGTAATCAGCCAAGCTGACACGCTTAATCCTTGAGGCACAAGGTGCCTCGGACGAGTATCCCGCCAGGTTTTCCGTCTTCTTGGATCTGGCATACGGGGTATCATCTAAAGAAGAATGCGGAGGACGACTCCTTTAACTCCTCCCAAGTTTTAAAGGATAAGCTTTGGACTTGCCCGCTCCGGGGCGGGGCCTCAGACGAAAAACAAACTGGAGATACGCACGTAGAAAACCGGTTGGCGGCCTGATTGGACAGCGGTTCGACTCCGCTCACCTCCACTACTTTATGACATACTGAAGAATCAGCTTGAAGAGTCCTTCTCCAAAGCTCAGTATGCCCAGCAGGATAATCACGATTCCGGATATCCTGTTTATCACAATCAGTTGCTTGAGGCGGAATTTCTTTCGGAATATGCTTACGAAAGAAGTCAGGGAGAACCACCACAGGGCGGTTCCAAGGAATATCGCGAGCAGAAGAATCCTCACGGCCACGGGAGCGGTCTCGAGGGTGTAGGAGGACACATCCAGCCTTACAGCCGCCATCATCGCGAAAATCAGGAAAATAGAGCCGGGATTTGTGATCGTGATGGCCAGAGATTCCAGCATATCCTTGATTCTGCTGCCATTGCCCTGCTTCTGCTTGATCTGCTTAACAGGGTTGCTGCGGTAAACCCTGATTCCGATAAGGGCGATTACAATTCCTCCGAAAAGCAGAACCCAGGCCTTGTACTGGTCCAGGAAACTGTCTACCATGAACAGGCCCAGAAGGGAAAGGGCGGAATAGAAGGTATCCGAAATGGAAGCTCCAAGGCCCGTGAAGAAGCCCGCAAACCTACCTTTGCTGATAGTCTTCTGGATGCACAGGACACCCACAGGGCCAAGCGGAATTGACGCCCCAATGCCCACAATCAGGCCCTTGATGAAAACTTCCAGCATTTCGTTATTCATAACAAACGGCAAATTTACTACTTTTGGGTGATGAAAAAAAATAGCCTCGGAAAACTTTGCCTGCTGGGCCTCATATCAGGCCTTCTGCTTTCTATACCATACATCTATCCGCATTGCGGCCTGATTGCCCTTGTGGCTTTCCTGCCTCTGCTGGCAGCGGAAAGGATCGCCACGGAGAATGGAATACGCCATTTCTGGCTCTGCTATTACCCTTCTTTCCTTCTGTGGAACGTGATAGCAACCTGGTGGATATGGTATGCCACCCCGGCAGGAGCCATTGCCGCCATAATCCTTAACTCTCTCCAGATGGCCATAATCTTCCGCCTGTTCCGCTTCCTCAGGAGAAGATATTCAGGCTTCCTTCCGTATCTTGCCCTCGCGGCAATGTGGTGCGCCTGGGAGCATCTTTACCAGGGGTGGCAGGTAACCTGGCCGTGGCTGAACCTTGGAAACAGTTTTGCCCAAAGCATAAGGCACATACAATGGTATGAGGTCACGGGTTCCATCGGTGGCTCACTGTGGATTCTGCTTGCCAATGTTTTTATCTTCAAGACATTGCAGGTTTTCTCGGAAAGCCGGAAAACCCGATGGTGGGCTCTGGGGACTTTCCTTCTGATTGCAGTCCCTATTGTCCTTTCCCAAATAAGATACGCCGAATACGGCAAGAAAATTGCCTCTTTCAGCCCTTCAGCAGCCAGGGAGGTCGTGATTCTCCAGCCTAACATAGACCCTTATCAGGACAAGTTCGGCGGAAAGACTCAGAGACAGCAGGACGAGATCCTTCTGAACCTGGCAAAGGACAACATTACTGACTCCACATTCTTGGTTGTTGCTCCGGAGACATTCTTCAACCCTTCCCGCGTTGCAGGAAACATTGTCGAGAACTATCCTGAGGGCAACCCTACTCTGGACAGCATAAGGCGGTTCGCCGTTACGAACAAGACCAATTTCATATTCGGAGCGGTAACACAGCTCTGCTACTTCGACAATCTCAGCGATGAGAAACCTACCCGTTCTGCAAGGCCTATGGGAGCGTACGGGTGGTACGACCTGTTCAACACCGCAGTCTTCACAGGCAGAGACAGTACTTTGAGTTTCTACCACAAGTCCAAGCTTGTGATTCTGGCGGAAACCGTTCCTTATATCGGGAAAACAAGTGTTCTCGGATTCCTGGGCCTGGACCTGGGAGGCGGATTCGGCAACTTCGGAACCCAAAGTTACAGAGGGCTTTTCATCACCGGTGACGGTCACAGGATTGGAAGCGCGGTATGCTACGAATCCGTATTCCCTAACTTCTTCAGGGATTATATCAGAAATGAAGGGGCGGACCTGATGACGATAATCACCAACGACGGCTGGTGGAAAAACACCAGCGGCCATATCCAGCATCTGCATTATGCGTCGCTGAGAGCCATTGAAACCAGAAGGGACATCGCAAGAAGCGCCAACACAGGCACTTCAGCCATCATCAACCAGAGGGGAGACATACTCCAGCCGACTCCTTGGTGGGAAGAGTGCGCAATAAGGGGTAATGTCTATCCTAACAGGGAGATAACCCCTTTCGTAAGGTACGGTGACATTGCAGGACTCCTCTGCTGCTGGCTCTCGGCAGCATTCGTCCTCATAGGCATATTAACAAGGAAAAGAAGGATATCCTAGGCGTTCCGCTTCGGATAAGCGATCCTGACGTGATAAATCTCCCTGATCTGGCGTTTCATAACCGCCTTGATGGTGTTGAGGTTACGGAACGTCACATCCGAACGTATGAGCTGGTTGCCTGATATACGCTTGGCCACCACGCTGTCCACAAGAGCCGCGATGCTTTCCTCCGAGTACTCTTTCAGAGAGCGGGAGGCGGCCTCTACGGCATCGGCGATCATAACAACCACCTCTTCCTTTGAGACAGGCAGATTGCCCTTGTAGGTGAACATTGTCTTGTCTGCAGGATCTCCCCCATTGTTACAGTATACGTTGTAGAAATACTCGGTCACTGAATGGCCGTGGTGAGACAGGATAAAGTCCTGAATCACTTGCGGCAACTTGTGCTTCTGGGCAATAGCCACACCGTCTTCCACGTGCTTGATTATCAGTTGGGCGCTTTCTACCGGAGACAGGTCTTTATGAAGATCCGACCCTGCCGGATTGTTCTCTATGAAAGCCTGAGGGTTGCTCATCTTTCCTATGTCGTGATACAGGGCCCCTGCCCTTGCAATACGTGGATTTCCGCCAATGGCGACAACAGCCCTTTCAGCCAGGTTGGCAACCTGGAGGGAGTGCTGGAATGTACCCGGAGCCTTGGCGGAAAGTTCCTCCAGTATATCGTTCTCCGTATCCGACAGGTCCTTCAGGGTTGAAATGGAAACCATATAGAACATCTTCTCCATAATGAAGACGAACGGATAGGTAATGACCACCAGTATGCTGGCTATGAACAGATAGAGGTAGATCTTGCTCTCCAGCGGGAAGATGGTCCCGTCAGCTATGAGCTTGAATCCTATATGGACAATCGCACAGGCGAAGAATATGTAGAAGCAATTCATGAACTGGAGCCATCCCCTCTCGTACAGGGAGAAAGAAACAAAGGCAATGCATCCTGCGGCTCCTGCAATGGTGAACAGCTCCACACCGTTTTCCGCAATGAAAAGCAGCGGGATTATGGAAACCAGATAAACCGGAAGCACCACTCTGTTGTACAGGAATGAGCTCATATACAGGACAGTGACTGCAAATGGAACAAGGTAGAGGAACTCCGGTGAAATCTTCCTGACCAGCATCATGACCACAAAGTTCAGGCACAGTATGAACACCACGAAGTTGAACTCGTTCTGATGCCTCAGCACGTCCGGATCGGAGAAATAGACTGCAATGTAGGCCATTATCAGCAGCATGATGATGATAAGGGCATGGCCGAGATGGATCAGCAGTAAATTTCCGGAATAGCCTACACTCTTCTGGTATTCAGCCTTGAAGGAATCAAGGATCTGCGCGATTTCGGCTGTCACGGTCTCTCCTTCCGTAACGATATGCTCTCCGGCATATACCATTCCCTTGGTCGGAGAAATGTAGTCAGCCGCCCTGTGATGCAGTTCTTCTGTAGTGGTCTTGTCGAAAGTCAGGTTGGGAACCAGGAGGGAAGCTATGTCAAGGGCGTCCATAAGGGAGTCGGGATTCACTAGCGGCAAGGCGTATTTAAGGTCTGAGCGTACCAGTTTCAAAGCCTTGGACGGAGTGTAGAGGTCCATCTCTATCTCAGGAAGCGCGTTCCTTCCCCTCTGGATGAAAACCGTCTTGTCTGTAAGTGTCCTTTCAGGCAGCACTCCCATATTGTAGATTTTTGCCAGAGACTCGGAAACGGCATCCCTGATTGCAGGGGAAATGCTGTCGCTGAGACACTTGCCGGAGAAATCAGTCAATACGCTGTTCTTGACCCCCTCGTCTGTGCGGAAATACTGGATCATAGATTCGGCGGCACGGCTCTTTTCCTCAGCGAGTTCCTGCTGGGTCTTGAGCAGAGGGAAATCGATCGGAGACACCAGTGTCTCGTAAAGCCACGGAGAGCCTTTCTTGTATTGGTATCTGAACTTTCCGTCTACCGGATAGAATATCAGCATTACAACCAGCGCTATGCCCATAGCAAGGAAGTTGCTCCTCTTCCCGAGCACACGCCTCAGCTTATAAAGGTCCACCCTTTCCATATACAGTCATTTTATGCAAAAATACCTAAATTTGTAGAAGTTATGAAAAGAGCCCCTATATTTTCATTGCTGGCGGCCCTGTTGCTGCCATTGATTCTGGCTTCATACGCCCCGTTCAAGGGCACGTCGCTGGAAAAATCCTCCAAACTGGAAAGCTGGTGGAACGAAGCCTGCAGCACCAAGTATTACAATGTGGACTTCCGCCAGTTCAAGTTTATGAATCTCAGCCGCCTGTGTTCAGGAAGGGATACCGCCTCTATCAGGAAGGCAGGAATACTTCTGTCCCGGGTTCCTTCAAAATCCCGCTCAAGAAAATGGGTTGCCGCATTCGACAACCGCGGACAGTTCTGCGGACTGATAAGCGAGAACATTATTGTCGCCGATGCCGGAGTCAAGTCAAAGAATAAAGGAGAAGTATATGTGAATATGCTTCTGAATTCAGTGCATCTTCCTTCCGCGCTATATCTTGTGGATAATATCAGCTATTATACAGACAGCAGGGGAAGGATCAAAAAGGTATTCTGCCCGGACCTTGTCCTGAAGTCCAGAGGCCGCAACCAGAGTTCCCAGAAATACTCCGTGAAGTTCAAGGACGGGGTGGAAGGCGACAATTGCGGCCACCTCATCCCCCAGGCCCTGAACGGACCGGCAGAACAGATCAACTTCGTGCCTCAGCGCAGAGACCTCAACTCCGGAGAAATCCTGGAACTGGAGAAAAAAGCCATAAACGCCAAGCAGAGAGGCTACAGGGTTTCCTATGAAATACGTATCCTGTACCACGGGAACGAGAAACGGCCTTACGGATTCGAGAACAACGTGAAGGTCTATGACAAAGCAGGAAAACTTGTGAACAACTATACAGGAATGTTTGACAATTCGCCCGCAAAAGGCGGACAAAAAAGGAACAAAAGATGAATAATCCCGCCCAGCTTCCTCCATACCTTGGCAAAATCGCCGAGTATGCCCTGATCAACCTGGAAAAGAACGGATTCTCTCCACAGAATTGCAGGGCCACATCCATAAGGGTCTCTATAGCAGACAGGCAGGCAGTCTTCACCCAGAGCGTCCTGGCTGGAAAAGAAAGGCATATGCTTGACTGCTGGGGCATTTTCGATCTCTCCAGGCTTCTTCTGGAAGACCCGTTCCGCAGATTCTCCAGACTCAAGATAACCGTCATCTTCAAAGGCGGCAAAACCAAAGAGATCAACTACAGAATATATCCAGAAATATGAAATCATACATAATTGCCGTTGCTGCACTTCTGGCAGCCGTTCTGCCGTCCTGCAGGAAGAATTCTCCTTCTGACTGGAAAGACGGAAAAGAAAAAGCCGTATACGCACTGATAGAAAGGGTAACGCCAGGCTATTCGTCCAGTTTCATCCTCAGGATCAGCGATGACAAGGGAGACGAAAAGTTCGCCTATGACACCAGTGACGGAAAGATTCTTCTGGAAGGAAACACCACCATCTCCCTTTGCGTAGCCTATTACCAGTATCTCAGGAAATGGTGCAATGTCAACCTGTCTTTCTGCGGAAGCCATATGGAATTGCCTGAAAAACTGCCGCTTCCCAACAGGACAGAAGGAAAGGTAAACGGACGTTACCGCTCTTTCTTCAACTACTGCTCTTTCAGCTACACCGCAGCCTGGTGGGACTGGGAGGACTGGCAGTGGACGATAGATTTCCTGGCAATGAACGGAGTGAATATGCCGCTCCAGGTTACCGGTCTCGAAGGGGTATGGTACAATGCGCTGCTCAGATGCGGATACACAGACCTCCAGGCAAGGGAATATCTGTGCGGTCCGGCATATTTCGCCTGGCAGTGGATGGGCAACATCGAGAGCTTTGCCGGTCCGCTTCCGAAATCCTGGATAGACAGCCACATAGAGCTAGGCAAGAAAGTTATGCAGAGAGAGATAGAACTGGGGATGCACCCTATCCAGCAAGGTTTTGCAGGCAATGTTCCGGCCGCCTTCAAGGATATTTATCCCAACGCCAATATCATAGCCAAGGAAGACTGGTGCGGCTTTCCTCCTGTCTACCAGCTGGACCCAACCGACTCCCTCTTCATGGACTTCGGAAAGATATTCTTCGAAGAAGAGGCAAAGCTGTACGGGCTTCACGGCTTCTATGCCGCAGACCCGTTCCACGAGAGCGAGCCGGTTTCCAGAGACAGCACCTATCTGGCAGATGTCGCCCACTCCATTATGAAGCTTAACACCATCGCTGACCCTGATTTCCGTTTCTGGATTATGCAGGGCTGGACCCCTACCAAGGGAATCGTTACCGCAATACCTAAGGATTCTCTTATCATACTGGATCTTGCAGACCCGGACTACACTCCAAGGAAAGACGGACAGGAAAGGTTCTGGGGTTACAGCTACCTGGCCGGAAACCTCCACAATTTCGGTGGAAGGATCAAGCTCCACGGAGACGTGAAAGCCCTGGCGGACAACCAGTACATACGCGCCGTGGAAGCCGGGGAGAAAGCCATAGGAACGGGTGTCTTCATGGAAGGCATATGCCAGAATCCGCTCTATTACGACCTGGCCCTCCAGATGCCGCTAAAACAGGAGAAGGCAGACCTGGTGTCCTGGGAAGAAGACTACAGCGCAGGCAGATACGGCTATATCTCGGACTACACTACAAGCGCCCTGGAACTCCTTGTAAGGACTGCATACAAGAGAGGGACAGACGGCACTGAAAGAAGTTCCGCCGTTGCCGCGAGACCGGCCCTGCACGTAAAGAAATCAGGCCCTAGCGGACCGTTCAGTTTCCCTTACGACAACGATTCGCTGCTTATTGTAATGGACATACTTACAGGCCTTCCGGATGCGACAGACGGAATAAGGTTCGACATAGTGGATGTCCAGAGGCAGTTTATGAGCAACCTTGCCTACAAGATTCTGGGTAAGGTGGAAGAGGCCTTCAATAAAGGCAGTCTCAGCGATTACGACAAATACACCGCAATGTTCCACAATCTGCTCTCCGACATGGACACTCTTGTCGGTACCCGCCGTGAATACAGTTTTGAAGACAAAATCGAAAAAGCCCTCAAATGGGCCACCACGCCGGAGGAGGAAAAGCTCTACGACTACAACCAGTCTATGCTTGTCACCCAGTGGGGACCTGACAGGGAGAGCGGCACCAACTATCTGTTCGACTATTCCTGGAGAGAATGGAGCGGCCTTATCAGGGACTACTATCTTCCGCGATGGCAGAGATTCCACGCAATGCTGAGGGAAAAACTACTGGACGGAAGCTGGAAATCATATAGGGAGTACGAGGATAATCTTCCTAGGACATCTGGCCGCGAGGCTATTGAGGCAGACGCTTTCTATGCCGGACTCAGGCAATGGGAATGGGAATGGATAACCACTCCAAAGCAATATGGGCCAAGAGAATACGGAGACGAATACCAGACAGCGCTCCGTATGTTCGAAAGGTGGAAAGATGCGCTCTAGGTATTCCTGACAAGAATGCAGGACGGTTCAAGGTCCGGGAATGATATCGTCTTTCCCGTATTCAGCAGATAGCCGGAAGACTTGTCTACACGGAAAATCTGCACAAGCCTGTCTTTCTGGCAACAGACGAACATATACTCTCCGTCAGGGCTTAGGGCAAAGCTCCTGGGCCATTGTCCTGTAACCTGATAGGCAATTCTGGAAAGGGTCCCGTCCTCCTCCACCCTGAATATCGCTATACCGTCTTTACCCCTGCGGTTGGAGGCGTAAAGATACCTTCCGTCCGGAGAAAGGTGTATGTCAGCGCTGGCCCCCATCTGTTCCTTGTCAGACACTATATCCTGTATCTGCCGGAAGACGATGTTGCTGTCTATTTCCCTGACAGAATATACCAGGATCCTTCCGCTTGTTTCGCAGAGGAGATACATGAACTTCCCGTCTTTGGAAAATTCCATATGCCTCGGGCCATAACCCTTCGGGACCTCTATGAATGCGGAATCGCACTGTTCAAGCCTCAAAGACTCCCCGCTGTCGCTGATTCTGAAAGAGTGGATCCTGTCACACCCTTTGTCGGTGGCCAGAAGATAGTTGTTTCCTGTCTGTCTGGCTGTCAGGACCTTGACCATATGCAGCCTTGAGACCGCACCTGAGGAAGAGGGGAACTTCACTGTCTGGGATGCGGGACATACAGCTCCGGCAGTATCCAGAGGAAAGACACTGACGCTCCCCTTTCCATATCCGGCAGTGATCAGATGGTTCCTGAAATATGTCAGGAAGCAGGCGTCTGCCCCGTTGTCCTTTACAAAGCCCAGGCTCTGGTCCAGGTTATTGTTCACATAACCCCAGACTCCCGAGGAAGCACCGCTCTCGCTTACCCCGTAAATTCTCCTGGGAGACGGCACGGTTACCAGATAAGACGGGTTTATAGCCTTGAAATCCCTGTTGATGCTGTACTCCATGCTCTTGGAGTTGAAAAGGCATTTGACGGCCGCATTTCCGTAACCGCCAATGTACAGTGTGTAATATCCCTTCTTTTCCATATTATGCCGGGAAAGATACAGTGCGATGCCACCGGCCAGCAGAACAGCCGCAACAATCATAACCGCACTCCGTATGCTTATTTTTCTCATAAATTGCCCTCCAGTGCATAATCCACGCAGCGGTTAAGGATAAAGGAAAAGTCCCTGCACCTCTTGAAACGGGCGGCCACCCTCTTTGCGAGGTCCGGAGCAAAGAGGAATTTTTCGTCCATGGCCATTGTAAGGTTCACGTCCTTCATCCTCAGGATGTCTTTCCACTCTTCTTTCTCCACGTTCTCGAATCCGGCAGGCACCTTTCTGGACATGCTTTGGGTGTAAAGCTCAAAACCCTTTGCCTTTGCAACTGCCTCAAGGAACGGGTCCCCATTTACCGAAACCTCATCCCTGAAACTTGCAAGCACTTTCGCCTCAGGCATATAGAGCCCGACAAACAGCATATTGCCCCCTATGTACTCCCTTTTCTGAGGCGGCTCCATATGGAAATAGTAGCCGCAGTAAGGAGACTTCTTTCCGCCCGGAACCACGAAAGCCCCCATATGGGTCTTGTACGGGCTCTTGTCCCTTGAAAAACGGAGGTCGCGGTAAATCCTGTATGTGCTTTCCTTAAGCGTTGGCTTACGGGCAGCGACATAACTGTCCCATTTGGCGACCTCGTCTATGAGTTCACAGGTGAAATCGTCAAAAATCCGCTTTGTCTCAAGGTATTGCGCCTTGTGGGCGTCAAACCACACCTTATTGTTGTTGCGGGAAAGGCGGCTCAGAAAATCATATACTCGCTTCATAGCATAATATTTGCTGTGTACAAAGATAGCAAAAGCGTATTTTTGCAAAAGGAAAAACTATTCGCATGGCGGGATTTTTCAGGAAACTCGGAAAAGGGATCCTATGGCTGATCTTGACGGTTATTGTCCTGGTTGCACTGGTTCTGTGTCTGAGCGGAACCATAAGCCGCCTCTATATCCAAAGGCACAGCAAGGAACTGATCGGCCGTGAGGTAACCATAGGCAGCCTGGGCATTAATCCTTTCACGGCCGGAATACGTGCAAAGGATGTGCACATCCTGGAGAAGGACGGAAAAAACGATTTCCTCAGCCTTTCGTCACTGGAAGGGAACATAAATCTCCGCCCAATCACCCACAGGGTGCTCAAGGTCAAAAGGCTGCATGCGGATTCCCTTTTTGTGAACATAGAGCAGAACGGTTCCGCCTTCAGTTTTGACGATATCGTTGAAAAGATATCTTACTGGCTGGATGAGGATTCCAAGGACAGCGGGTGGAAGATGGACCTTAGGAACATCGCCCTGTCCGGAGGCAAGATAAGCTACAGCGACAGGCAGCTGGGTAGCAGATTCACCTTCAGTAAAATTAGCCTGGACATCCCCAAGGTCAACCTGGACGGCAAGAACACAGACGTGGGCACAGTCCTGACCTTTGACCAGGGAGGACAGATGGAATGCCGTCTCAGCTATAACCCTGACCGCAGCCGTTACACCCTGATGCTCAAGATAAAGGATATTGCCACAGACAGGATCACCCCATATCTGCAGCAGTTCCTGAACATCAGAAGGTGCAAGGGTACCGTATCCGGAACCCTGGAAATTAAAGGCAAGACCCAGCATATTACCGATGCAGACATAAAGGGCAGCCTCCACGCGGAAAACCTTAAGGTGGTGGACAGCAGGAGGAAAGCCGTTTTCTCGGCAGAAAGCCTGGATGCCGGAATCCGCAACTTCAATCTGGCCAAAGGGATTGCCCATCTCCATAAACTTGTCATTAACGGTCCACAGACCTATTATGAGATACTGACGGATTCCACGGACAATTTCAGCACCCTGCTAAAAAACGATGACCAGACGTTTGAAGACAGCAACCCATCCGTGAGACTTGTCATAGACAGCCTGAAGATAAAGGACGGAAAAGTGGAATTCAAGGATTATACGCTGAAAGAATCTTTCTCATACAGGATCAGCGAAATTGGACTTGAATGCGACAATTTCTGCCTGGACAGGATGAATATCCTCACAGGTAGCGCCGTAGCCTCAAAGGCCGGTAAAATAGACTTTGAGTGGACAACAGATTTCGTGAAGATGGAAAACGTCTATCTTGACATCACGGCATCCAACATAAATGTCAGGGACTTCTCTCCATATTCCAAGTATTATGTCGGCAACAGGATTGAAGGTGGAACCATGCGGGTGGAAAGCCATAACACCATCATAGGCAACCATATAGAGGCAAGCAACAGCATAGAGATATACAAACCTAAGGTAAGCGGCCGCTCCAAATGGTCGGAACCTGTATATGAAGTTCCCGTCAGGCTTGGCGTTTATGCGCTGACCAACAAGAAAGGTATGCTGAAGATAAATCTTCCTGTCAAGGGCAACCTGGACAATCCGGACTTTTCCTACCGCAAGACTCTCTTCAAGGCTCTGTTCAACACTTTCTCAAAGGTTGGCGTCGCTCCTATGAGGGCGATAGGAAACCTTTTGGGCAAAGATGAGGATCTGGACAGGATATCCATAGACATGTCTTCAGAAGACTTCAGCACCAAAGAATACGGAAAGCTTGCCCTCATCGCGGAGGCAATGAAGGAAAAAGACGGCTTCCATTACACTTTTGCACAGCGCTTCAACCTCAGGAAAGCAATGAGGAAAGAGGACAGAGACAAGATTCTCGCCCTGGCAGAAGCCAGAAACGAGAATCTGTCCAACTACCTCAGACGCATGGGATTGCCATCGGGCAGCTATACGGTGGAGCCAGTTACCGAAGATTCCTTGACCTCCTACAAGGGTAAAGACTGCTTCCTGGTCAATGCCGTCTGGGATGAAAAAGACTAGTAGTTGATGGTAACTGGCGGTATTTCATTCCACGGCTCCGTTTCTATCACTGTCTTGAGACTTGAAAGATCTACAGTTATGTAGACATCCCTTATCATGTCTTCTGTCAGGTCATAACCGTTTTCCTCCAGATATTCGCCAAGGGCAAAACCGGAATCCGCCGTCTTTCCGTCGCTGAACAGATAAGTCAGTTTCAGTTCCCAGCCATCAAACGAGAAAGGCCTGAGCATTCTCATCACGACAGTGTCCTTTCCCTCCGAAATAACTGAATTTTCCTGTCTTATACCCTTTCCTCCAAGAACGAATCCTCCCCAGGACGAATTCAGGCTTAACTTCACATTATCAACATCTTTCAGTCCCTTGAAAGTAACGGAAACATTGACAAACATTTTCTTTGGTAGCACTTCCGCCCTGGCAGAATCCCTGGTGCATTCAATATCCTGACAGAATGAGAACATGGGATCGGCATCCTTGCCCGCAGCCTTGCATATGGTTCCTGTCAATGAAGACATATCCGCAGTCACTGAATTAATGCCGATATCTGTCCATACAATGCATTTGTAAACCCCTTTCCTGACCTGGAATCTCTGTATAACACTGAAATCCTGCTTGGGGATGGATTTCCTGGAATCCAGGCTTCCGTCCTGACGGAAAACCCAGATATCCGCCCTGTCTGCCATCCCCTCAAGCTTCCCGCAGTCCACTGTCAGGAGGCTCGGGCACGAACCCCTGTCTTCCCAGATGTCACATCCGGGAAGAATCAGTGATAAAATCCCCAGTAGCAGCAAGATACACCTGTTCATCAGAAGGTTGTTTCAAAAGAGCCGCCGCTGCTCCATGCAGACACATATGACTGGACTGTCAAAGTTTTCTGATCCAGTTTGTCGTCCGGATTATCTAAACCAGGGCCGCTGATTACGAATCTAAGGTCATAAGATGTATTTCTTTTAACACCCCTATGGTCCATTGAAATGTCCCAACCGTAACCAGGCTGGTTTATGTCAACAGGATAATAGTATTTCTTGTTGTCCAGCTCTGCCTCCAGAATCAGGCGGGTGAACTTCTTTGTAGCGGTCTCTTCTTCCAGAAGGTTCTCGAAACAGTAGAGATAGTGTTCTTTGTTATAGTAATTTGTGCCGATTTCTTCAGATATCGGTTCATACATCATGTTTGCCATGGCTGTTGAGGAGTTGTCTGCCGCAACATATCCTCCAGAGTTCAGGATCAGAGGTGTTGCCGGCTCTTCACCCATATAGGTCTTTTTTCCTTCCACATTTGTCAGATAAAGCTTGATGTTCTTCAGTTTCATATCTCTGTACGGACTATTGGCGAATGATGTGGAAATGCTCCTTACCCTGACTCTGGCCAGAAGTTTCTTAAGGTAAATCTCCATGGTCATATGGTCTGTTATTGTTATTTCCGTAGCCGCTGAAAGAGTCACGTTTCCAAAGTTTTCATATTTCAGCAGCACTTCCTGGGCCAGGAATTTTGACCTTGTCGTTGCTCCCGCCCAAGGAGAAATCTTGGCGTTTGCCACCGCATAAATATATTTCTTGCCCGGTGTCATGTTAATCTTTATGTGCTTTGTCTGAACTCCGCCCGGATCAGTTATATACGACTTGTTGTAAACTTCAAGGACACCGTCCTCCCGGAACACGAAAATCTCCATCAGCTTAATACTGTCAAACTGCGCAGAATTTGCATTCGGTAACCCGGTGTTTTTGGTTTCAACGTGATAAGGGCTGACATTCAGAGTCAATGTCACCTTCTTTCCGCTTTCAGGCAAGGCTGCGCCTTCCTCTTTACTGCAAGCTGCAACACATAGCGCAATCAGTGCTGCGCAAAAAATCTTTTTCATGATACTTTATATGTTTTGGTTAATAGTTAGTCATATAATCCGGCTTCTTCCAGAAATGGCTCCATCTCGGGATCCAGCGCAGACCGGAACTTAAGTCTCTCATCCCCTGCTATAGCCTTGCGGTACAATTCCAGAGCCTTGGCATTATTGCCCATCCGGACATAGGCCATCGCCATCAGGTAATCTGTCTTGGGAGTTTTGTCCAGACCGCTTAGCACTGCCAGCGCAGAAGCGTTGTAGTCGAGGCAGAGATATGCAATCGCGGCATTAATGTCCGAATATGGCCTGAGTATGGACAGCGCCTTTTTGAAATCCCTGTCCATCAACGCCTTCAGTCCATCCTTATAGGCATCGTCAGGTATGATTTCAGTTTCAACCGTGTCATAGACTCTCCGATGAAGCCTGAAGGTGAAATCAATCCGTCTCAAAAGAGGATAAAGCTTCTCCCTTATATATCTGAAATCGGACAGGCGCGACAGCATTTCCTCCCTCCTGTCACAGTTTTCCTCGCCGAAGACAGAAAGCACGGCATCTTTATCCCTGATATTCCCATCGGCGACAATATGCTCCTTTAGCAACTGCCAGTTCTCCGGAACATATTCTGTCCTAAGCCTGGTCTTTGTCCCCGACAGTTCCGGCAGGTCGGAATAAAATTCCGTTATCGCCTCAGCCCTCTTTCTGGAAAGGGTTGTATTGGTACTGTAACTTCCTTCTGGAGAGCATGATGCGCAAATGATTACTGAATCCGTAGCGAAAGACTTGTTGGCCGACAGGGAATCAAACTCACATCGGATCCGGCGCAATTCATCAGCATTGTTGCCCAAGGTTGTGTCTATCTCCCAGCTTCCCTTTGAGAATTCTATGAACGCCAGTGTGGATACCGCTATATCCCTTGGCAAAGCCTGTTTCCGGTAGATGACTGAAGTGTCCGCCATCTGTGTCAGGGAACTCACAAACCAGGTAAGAGTATCGTTAGAGTTGAACAATGCCTTCCTTTTACCATAAGAATTGACGCTCCCCTGGAAAACCATCCGCATCCGGTGCAGCTGCGGGGTTGCCTTCAGGTCCTGCACATATCTGTATACCAGACCACCGGACGGATCGCTGAGAACCGTGTCCAGCCTGATTCCCAAATTGTCTATCGGATCTTTGACACACTTTCTGAAAACTTCCTCCAGCTTGTCCTTTCTCCTTTTATTCAGACGGACCAGCCAGTTTCTGATATAGTGGTCCATCGCCTCCTGCTCCGTGATGCCGAACTCCCCTACAGTGCTGTCCTTCAGATTCCGCCGGCTGAAATTGCTCAGCAGGCCCAAATACCCGAAAGCCTCTATGAAGTCCACGGAATCCGGTATAATGGAAGCGAAATAACGGTTATACCTCTCATATCCCTTTCTCTGGGCTTCCCTGTATTGTTCACCTGTAACCAGGACCCTATCCATAAACATTGTGTCACCGTCCGCCATCAGTTTGGGTATTATCCTCAACTGACTGTCTTCCGACAGCAAATCCTCCGACACGTGCAGATCGAAGCACAGCCTGACCTTTCCGTCCCTCTCGGCGATATTCCTGTGTACAGCAGTAACGGTGAGCGCTGACAGTTTTCCCTGTCCCACGATTTCCCCGCACGAATCAGCCACCACTGCATTCAGAATCAGGTCATCGTCGCCTGAAGGCACAGGGGAGTATTTCTCCGGTTTATGCCCGGAGACAGAGAGATTCATATCTCTTGGTGCATCAGCTATTGTGATTCTTAAGGAATTGCCTTTATCTTCCTTATAAGTGGTACGGCATCCTCCAGAGAGGGAAGATATGACTAGCCACCCTATCAGCATAGACATCCCCTTGACAAGTATCTTTCCCATAAACTTCAGAAAATTAATGATATGCCAAGAAGCATGGCGGTCGGAGAAACAACAAATTTCTGTTTCTTGCCCTCGGAATGGCCGCATTTAGTACAAGAATATCTGGTATACTTCTCAAAGCCGAGAAAACTTCCAAGCCCCATTTCCAGATTGATGCCCCTGTCAAGCATCAGTGCATAGCCACCACGCAGTTTTATGCCATAGGCATAACCTTCGTAAGACTTGCTTGTAAATAACCCTCCCCAGGAAAATTTTGCCCAGTCCGCATAACCGTCCACAAACCACCCGGAGTTCACGAACCATGGCCAGTATCTGGCTCCAAGGGAAAATTCCATACGGCGGAAATATTTCCGCTTTTCCCCATTGCCGAAAGTAAAAGGATTATACGCAGCCCCTGACTGGATACTATAGTGCCGGCTTACGGGAACAGACGCCTGGATATTGGCGGTTCCCAAAGCAAGCCATTCGGCCGCATTAGTGGAAATTGAATAATTCTGTCCGCTCAGAAGGGCCGGACCGGCCAGCATGACCGCTGCCGCCGCAACCCAGTTCCGGACTGTTTTTGATATGCGCTTCATATTCTGCCGCTTAAAAAACAACGGCAAAAGTATCAGCGCATCAGCCCGTCACCAAACCATCCGGTAAAATTTACCCGCTCCGGAAAAAAGTTTTTTACGTTAATGTTATGCGTAAACTTCAATCACCTTACCTTCAAGCACATACCAAAGATATCCCTTGATGCCGGAATATCCCATTCCCTTGAGAAGGCGCATATAATTCCTGACCTGTCTTTCGTATGAGAGATGTTTGGGAGAATTTTCTTCAAAAGACCCGAACTTGTAGTCCACAACCTGCGCCCATTCCATAGAGCCATCGGCAGGAAGGATCACCCTGTCAGGCCGCCAGATATCTGAACGGTCCAGTATAGACACTTCATTCAGGACGCAGTTCCCGGATCCAAACCATCCGTAAGACGCCACTCCCTCAATCATTCCGAGGACCTTTTCAGCGTCACACTCCGGCAAACTGCCAGGATTTTTTCTGGCAAACCTGTCAACAGCCTTTCTTACAGTCTCTTCCAGCCAGCTGTCTCCCTTTCCTTCATCTTCTATCATAGAGAAAAGCTGGTGCCACAATAACCCCCTTTGCACATTGTCATCCCTGTCAAACTCTCCCTTGAGTTTAGTTTTGGAAGATTCATTCATCAGGGACATGGCCAGATTGCCGGCATCAATGCCGTTTCCTACAGCGGATCCGGCCTCATACGGAACCTCCGAATCATCCCCCAAGGAGAAATCCACAAACTTGAAATCCTGCAACGATTCGTCCAGCTTCAGGCCAGGGTCTTCCGCCAGGATTACCCTGCTGTCCAGAATATGCTCTGACCTTACAAACAGAGGATGCTCCCCCGAGGAGTTATCCTCGCAGAAACGGTTCAACGTGCCTGAAACTGTAGAGGCATAGTTCCCGCCCATCTTGGCATATATGTAGAGCCTTTCCTTAGGCCTTGTAAATGAAACATATGCAAGATTCAGATTGTCTACACTGACCTCCATCCTTTCCCTGTTCAGGTCATTTTCATAGACAGTGTCTTCCAGACCGGCATTCAGAGACAGAAGCAGCGGACCCTTGTATCCGACAATATCCGAGTCTGTCCGGAACCACTTGTTCCCGTTCTTGAAATCTATCATCCTGTCCCTTAGGAAAGGAATGAACACAGCCTTGAAATCCAGTCCCTTGGCCTTGTGCATCGTCATAATCTTGACGGCATGGCTGTTAAGAGGTTCAGGAATAAAGAAATTGTCGGCAGACAAAGACCACCATTTAAGGAAATCAGCTATGCTTGTACCGTAGAGAGAGGAATAATCCAGTACCTTGTCCATAAAGGCGTTTACAAATGACATATCGGATTCTTCTATCCTATAGAAGAACTCCTTTAGTATCATCTTGCAAATCTGGTACAGAGTGTTGCAGGCCTTCAGTCTGCCGAGAAACAGCTCACTCCCCTCATTTGAGGAATCCAGCATCTCCAGGTTTTTAAGCCTTACTCCCGAAATCCTGAGCATAAGGTCAAGACCCCTGCTGCCTGAATCCGTTAGCTTCTTCAGTATCTCGATCAGGACAGACACGGTCTTGTTGCTGTCCAGCTTGAGACTCTCCCCTGAAACAATTGGTATGTTTCTGTTAACAAGGTAATTGGCAACCAGAGACGCCTCGTTCTTAGTTGATGTGAGGATAGCTATGTCCTGATGGGCATAGCCTTTTTCAGATACCAGGAACCTTATCCTTCTGGCCACATCCCAGAGAATGAAGCCATTGTTGTCAAGGACAGAGTCCTTTCCATTTCCCGCACAGGATATGATGTGCACGACACCGCTCTGGGAAGACTCAGCATATTCTTTCCTGACAGTCTGGGCCGGTGAAGAGTAAATGGCCCCTATTTGCGCGGAAAGGGCCGGATTACCTGTCTTTTCATCCAGATTAGCCATGAACCCCTTTACAAGAAAACCAGGGTCAGAAAAAGCCAGATTGTTGAACAACACTATATTGCGCAGACTCCTGTAGTTGACTTTGAGGAATTCTTTCTCATAGTCCTCCCGGAATTCCGCGGGCACTGTATCCTTAAGCAGGTTCCAGTCGCCTCCCCTCCAGCGGTATATGCTCTGCTTGACATCGCCGACCAGAAGGGACTGGAAACCTCTGCTTATGCCCTCGCCCACCAGAGGCTTGAAATTTCTCCATTGGTCTACCGAGGTATCCTGGAATTCGTCAAGCAGATAATGGTCTATCGCGGTGCCTATCTTGTCAAATACGAAAGGAGTGTCGCTTCCGCTTATGAGATCAGCCAGAATCTGGGGAGCCTCTGCCAGCAGGGTAAGCTGCTGAGACTGGAGATAATCGTCCATCTCCTTTGAGACATGCTCAAGGAGAGCGGTTTCCCGGATATATGCCACAACCTTGGTAATTGTCAGATACTCCGTATAATACGCATCATTCAGCGCCACCATTTCCTGAAGCCTTCCTCCTGTGATCCTGTTGACCGAATCTATGTCTGCCTTGGTTCCTTTCACCAGAAGGAAACTGTCCGGGTCGCTTGACCACTGGTCCGGTATGTCTGGTCTGGACAAAATCCTCTTCTGGAGTTTGTCTACATACTGCTTATCCTTTGCGAGTTCGCCCTTTACGAATTTTTTGAGTCTTGAATTGACCTTAAAGGAATCTATTCCGTCAGAATTGGCCCTAAGCCCTTCTTCCAGCCCAATGACCTTGGACACGTAGCATCTTTCCAGTTCACGGATACGCCTTTCAAAACGCTTGCCCAGTTCCCGTATGTTCTCCCCCGCAGACAAAGACCTGTAATGCCTGTATTCCGGATTCAGAACCTCTTTGCTGATCCTTATGAGGTCATCTCTCCAGTTCCAGTTCTTGCCTTCTTCAACCCTTGAAAGAGACAGGTCTTCCATTGTCCCCAGAAGCTCCCTGTCAGATCCCAGTTTGGAATAGACGCCGTCAAGGGCCGCCTCCACGGCACTGTCCGTATCCAGACTTGTGTCAAATGCCGAGCGGCTTCCCATCTCCAGGGCGAAAGCCTTGAGCACTTTCTGGAAGAAACTGTCTATTGTGCTGACTTTGAACATTGTATAGTCATGCACAAGACGCTGGAGTATATCCTTTGCTATATTGTGGTCAGGGTCGCTTTCATCTTTGCTGCGCTCCAGGAGCCTGTCAATTATCCTGCTCTTCATCTCATAAGTCGCCTTATTGGTGAAGGTCACGGCCATGACATACTTATATGCGTCCCTGTTGCCTTTCCTGTACTCGGCGATGAGGTAATCGGAGAACTTACGGGACAGCCTGTGGGTCTTGCCGCTACCGGCAGACGCGTCGTATACGAAAAGATTCCCTGTCCTACTCATTTCTGGCCCTCCTGCAATAAATGTTGAAATCGCAATACTTGCAAGCGTCTGTATCCGGGCACACTTCCATAACGGATCCCGGCGTCAGGGCCTTGGCCCTGATCTCCTTGAGCAGGACAAGGAGACGTTCCCTGAACATATCCAGATGCCTTTCGCTTATCCGTAAAGTGAGCGGACCGCACTTCTTGAGAAGCCTGAGCTGGTATACCGTAAGGTCCATTGGAGGGATCCTGCCCGAACGCTTACTGTACATAAGGGCATACATGAAAAGCTGGAACAGTATAGAATGATACTTATCACGCTTAGGGGCAAACATCTTTTCCAGGACTGAATCGAAACCCTCTTCCTCCAGAGGCTTGGACGGGAAGTGGCCGGATGGATCCGCAGATGTGAAACCGGCATTCTCCAATGTCCTGGCAAGCCCTCCCTTTTCTATTGAAATGAACTGGCCGGTCTTGTAATCGGCGATCCTTGGGACCTGACCGTCAGCCGATAATTCAACCCTGTCCAGAGAACCTGTAACGCAGGCATTCAGCAGATCCTCTCCGAGATCCAGCTCACCGATTGGATACTCGTTGCCTTCTATGATGAATGGATTGTTCCTGGCTCTCATACAGTCGGATTCTACGGTATTCCTGATGTATTTCTTTACGGATTCCCTGATAATGAGATTCTGCCCTTCAATTATCCTGACATTCATCTCGTGCCCAAACGCCTCAAGCAGCAGCCTGTCCAGATAATCCCCGGTCTCCACCCTGGCCCGGATCTTCTCCATAAGGGAACTGTCGCATTTGACCATCCTGTATCCGTCATATATATGCTGCATGCAATAATGGAAGATATTGCCGTAATCGCTGACTTCAACCATGTCGGTGAGACTGTCTTCCTCCCTTATTCTCATCACTTTGGAAATAAAGAACTTCCTTTTGCAGTCTATGTAGCTGTTTAGGGATGATGCCGAGAAATACCTTGGCGCCGCGTCTTTCGGACAGAGGTCAGAGAAGAAATTTCCCAATGCGCCTCTCTCCTCATCCGTCAAGACAATATCGGAGGTGAAAGGCTCTGCTGCGGACGGAACAGGAAAGTCATACCGCCTGTACTCTGGAGTTATTCCGAAATCATAGACAAGCTGCTTGATGAAACGGCTTTCCTCCTTACTTCGCATACTGTCAGTATTGGCCGTGTCATATATCATATAGACTTCCTTTGCCCTCTGTATCAGACGGTAGAAGTTATAGGCAGAGATGCTGTTCTCGTTCTCGTAGGTAGGAAGGCCGAACGCCTTGCGCAGGAAATACGGGACGCTGCTGCTCTGCTCGCCCGTTGCCGGATAGGTCCCTTCGTTGAAAGACAGGAAGATTATCTTGTCAAAGTCCAGGGACCTTGTTTCCAGCGGTCCCATAATCTGGACTCCGCTCAAAGGTTCACCGCTGAAGACGACAGACTGTGACTTTATCGCATTCTTTATGACAGAATAAAGGGATTTCTCCTTCTTGAAGACAATGCCGCTTGCAGCTACCCTCTCCAATATTTCAAGGAACTTGTTAAGGAAGGCCCTTTCTGTCGATGATATGCTTTCTGAAAGGATATCGGCGACCTGCCTGAAATGTTCAACTGTGGCATTGACCTCGAACTCGCCTGGACAAGGAACTATCCTGTGAAGCAGCCGCGCAAGTTTGCTGTCCTCCTTTACCATCAGGGGCCCGTCCTTCTCCAGTTCTCCGGAATCCAGCATATAAGAGTTGGTCTTCCTTATAGTGTCCGCGGCAATCAGTGTTTGTCCGCTGTCCAGTTCCTTGAGATAAGGGTGATTGAGCAGAGATAGCAGGACGTCTCCCGGAAGCAGCAGTCCCTTTTCCGTCTTGCGGCTGCGGAGAGAAAGGGCAAACAGGCCGAACACGAATGAGGCGGCTGAAGTCGCCTTCATCGGATATCCCATAGTCACGTTTATATTCAGCGACGGCTTCAGTACTTCCAGCAGAGGGAGCAGCAGAACGTCATCAGACACAACCACAGCCGTATCTATCCCGTCCCCGTCCTCTATCAGGCCAGAAGCGATCATAGCCTGCTCAGTTGAACCCTCGGCAGGTATTATGCTGAATGTGCACCTGTTCTCCTCCACTCCCCCCGCATCATCCAGCGGATCAATGCACTTGAATTCCTCTACACATTTGGATATCAGATGGGAAGAACGGTTTTGAGGAGCTTTCAGCATCGGGGAATAATAATCCCAGTAAAAATAGCCCTTGCCATCGGGGTCCTTAAACTGCCTCATAAGGACCTTCTCGCATTCTGTAGGTGCCGAGAATCCTACAAACACCAGATTGCCCAGCTCTGAAAGAATATGTCTGGCTTCTGTCTCCCTGTCTCTCTTAAGATCCTCGGCGACCTGACGGTAAACCATTGCCCTGTAAGCAACCCCGTCCTGGGCCAGAGAAGCCTTGAACTGCCGGTACATAGGCAGAAGCATATCCCATATCTCAAAGTATTTCTTCTTTGTCCTGTCTTTCTCCCCGATTCCCGAACGCATCTCCACCAGCTTGCGGAGTGCATCTTTCTGGGCCTCATTCAGGAAAGAATCATCCTGCCTGAGCTGTCCCCATTCCTTGACATTGGTAAACAGCTGCTCTGGATCAACCATATAATTGTCCACATCGGTGAAATCAGACAGGATTATTCTCCCCCAGGAAAAGAAATCATCCATTTCCTCAAGGTTCACTTCATCTTTCTTGAACCCGTTTGAAACCTGTAGACCGGTCTGAACCTGGCAATAGACTTTCCAGAGCCGGAAAATCAGGGACAGGTCATCTATAACCTCCAGATCAGTAAGCTTTTCGAACAGCTTGTCAATTGTATAGACCCTTGGAGAGAAGACAGGCTTTCCGGCAAGTTCCCCGAGATACTTGAGGAAAAACAGGGATGAACGCCTGTTTGGAAAGACAAACGTGTAATTCCCGAGATCCGCCGGGCTTTTGCCCGCGAATTTTTCCGCAACCTGCCTAAGAAACTGGCCTTTCATAAACTATTCGTCCGGAATGTTGAGGCTGTTCACCTTATCGTGATTTCCCACTACCCATATCGTGTCTCCTTTCTCAATGGTAACTGTGGAATTGGGACGGAGGAACACATCGGAATCGGACTTCTCCACACCAACCAGAAGAACCCCGAACTGCTTGCGGAAAGCCGTAATGTTGGCATTGTGCCCTACAACCGGTGCCCGGCTGCCAAGGGTAATCTGGAAAAGACGCATCTCGATGGTCTCCTCGTTGAGTTCACTGGATGGGTCCTTGTCCCTGTCTTTGGACAATTCAATGAAAGCCCCGAGCTGTTTGTCTGAGCCCAGAATCAAAAGGGAATCAGACGGATAGAAAGTCTGTTCCTTATGAGGAAGATTAATGACACGGCTACCCCGGATAAGCTGGATGACAAGCGCTCCGGTATCTTTCTTGCGGTGGACTTCCCCGATAGTGCGGCCCGCCAGGTAGGAGTTCTGCCCTACCGTGCACTTTTCCATATGGATTTCGTTGGCCATCTCCCGTGGGACCACAAAACGGCTTCCTCCCTCGCTGTCCAGATTGGAAAGGAAATTCCTCTCTATTCTTGAATAATAACCTTTAATTCTCTGCGACAGAACCACGAACACGATTATCGTGGCGCAAATCAGAATGACAACTCCTGTACTCCTTGTAAGGTACAGGCTGGCCACGAAAGCCAGCGCCATGAAGGCGATCATGTATTTTATTGCCTGCAGGAAAAGAAGAGGTCCGCGGGCAAACTTTCCGTCTGCCCATATCTGGTCGTAAAGCCCCTCCTTGTCCTTGAGGCGGAGGAGGGCCCACATGAACGGGGCTATGGCTGCAATTGTCAGGACGAACATGATCAGGCGGATCCACAGCATGCCCGCGATCTCCGGATACAGAGACTTTACCAGATTGTTCAGGAACGGATTGATAACCTTTGTAAAGAGTATGATTATGAAAGCCATCCAGGTTGTCAGGATGAACACCCTGCCCAGGTAGTTCTTTAGAAGTTTCTTCCATCTGGACTGCTGGTTGAATGTGTTCTTGCCGCTGCCCAGACGGTCAATGACATTGCGCCAGCCCCCGGAGGAATGGCTGTATATGAAACTGAAAGTCTTTTCCCCTCCCTTAGCCCAGTATGGGGTTATGAAAGTTGTCAGGATGGAAACCGTAACTATCACCGGATAAAGGTAGTCAGGAGTGGCATTCATACTCTTGCCGAGGGATGCAATGATATAGGAGAACTCACCGATCTGGCACATGCACATTCCGGCGGGCAGTGCTATCTTCAGAGCCTGGCCGCTGAACATGAAACCAATGGTGGCGGCTATCGGCTTGACAAGAATAACCGCAAGTGTAATCACCAGTACGTGAGGCCAGTAATGCAGCAGGACGGCAGGGTCCACGAGCATACCCACAGACACGAAGAATATTGCCCCAAAGAAGTCCTTGATAGGCCTGATTAGGCTGACAATCCTGTCTCTCTGCACTGTGCCGGACAGGATGCTTCCCATTACAAAGGCTCCCAGAGCCTCGGAGATATTCGCCTTAAGGGTGACAACCACCATAAAAAGGCAAAGACCCAGAGACACCACAATCAGTGTCTCTTCGCTCATCAGCTTGCGGAGTTTCTTGTAGATTGTCGGGATAAAATATATTCCGCCCGTAAACCAGAGGAGAAGGAATACGGTGATTCCCAGAATCTTTGTGGCAAGCTCCACACCGTTGAAAGTCTTGCTGATCACAAAGGTGGGGAGCAGCACCAGGAGCAGGATAGCCACGATGTCCTCGCAGATCAGTGCCCCGAAAACCAGCTGGGATGATTTCTTTCCCCCGATCTTAAGGTCGTCGAATGTCTTGATTATGATGGATGTGGAAGAAATGGACAGCATCGCCCCCACGAACAGGGCAGTAATGGTCTCCCATCCGAATATCTTGGCTATCAGGAAGCCCATGCTGAACATCACCACCGCCTCGGTGAGCACGGTTGTGGCACCGGGCCCTCCCACTTTCTTGAGTTGCTTGAAACTGAACTCCAGTCCAAGGCCGAAAAGAAGGAAGATTACGCCTATCTTTCCCCAGAACTCCACGCTTGCGACCTCGGTCGCCGTAGGTACCCATCCGATGTAGGGACCGGTAAGGATTCCCGCCACTATATAACCCAGGACAAGGGGCTGCCTGAGCGCCTTGAATATTATCGTGACCACCCCCGCCACCACAAGGATCAGGGCAAGGTCCAGAAGCATAGGGTTTATGGCAGAAGTCATTGCTATTCAGTATATCCCGGCCGTCCCAAAAGTCTGTAAAGATTGTTCTTGTAAACGTCTACCGCTGGCTGGTCAAACGGATTGACACCCAGCATATATGCGCTTATTGCGCAGGAGAACTCGAAGAAATAGAAGAGCTGTCCCATATTCCACTCGTCTATCTTTTCCATCTCTATGTAGATATTCGGGACATTGCCGCTTGTATGGGCTATGCGGGTACCCTTCTCCGCCATATAGTTGATGTCTTCCAGAGTCTTTCCAACCAGATAGTCGAGGCCGTCCAGATTGTCAGTGGACTTAGGCACAAACACTTCCACCTCCTTGCTGCCGGCAAGGATGGATGTCTCGAACATAGTCCTCTCTCCGTCCTGGATGTACTGCCCAACGGAATGCAGGTCTGTCGTAAAGTCCAGAGTGGCAGGGAAAAGGCCCTTTAGCTGCTTGCCCTCGCTCTCGGCGAAAAGCTGCTTGAGCCACTCGCCCAGATACTTGAGCTTAGGATGATAATTAACGAACACCTCTATTTTCTTGCCAACGCTGTACATTAGATTTCTCAGCGACGCATAGACCAGTGCCGGATTATTCTCGTCGCGGCGCATGATGTTCTCCCTAGCCTCCCTTGCCCCGCCCAGGAAACTCTCGATGTCAAATCCGGCGACAGCGATAGGCAGAAGGCCTACGGCAGTGAGTACCGAATAACGTCCCCCTACATTGGAAGGCACTGAAAGGGAAGTATATCCGTATTTTTCGCTCATTGCCCTGAGGGCTCCGTTACTTTCATCCGTGACGGTAACTATCCTCCTTCTGGTATCCTCCGCCCCGAACCTCTTCAGCATATCCATCCTCAGTATCCTGAAAGCCAGGGCCGGTTCTAAAGTCGTACCTGATTTTGATATGACAATCAGTCCGTAGGACTTCTTCTTCAGGTAACCCAGAAGATCTGACATATAATCCTCGGAAAGGGAATAGCCTGCATACACAATATGCGGGGAATTCCTCTCTCCTGCACTGGCAAAACTGTGGGAAAATGCCTCCAGGGCGCACTTGGCACCCAGGAAGGAACCTCCGATTCCAATCACCACAACGACATCCAGCGTTCCCTGCCAGCGGCTGGCAATCCGGCGGCAGTCCTTAATCAGACGCTCCGGAGTGTTTACAGGAAGGTCCAGCCATCCGGTCATATTGCCTCCCGGCCCTTTGCCTGACAGAAGCGTATCGTACGCGTTCAGGGCAGAGCCCATCGCCGTCTTGAAATCCTCAGGCCCTATGAAGGGCTCGATCATCTCTGTATGTAGTTTCAGCATGATGCTATGTATTTTCTAATAAAGTTTCTCGCTCAGTCTCCTCATCACGTACACAGGATACTTTTCCTCGTGCAATATCTCAAAAACAGCCTCGGCGATAGGCATTTCAACCCTGTACTTCTTGTTGATGCGGTCTATGGCGGCGGATGCGTAATACCCCTCAGCCACCATATTCATTTCCACCTGTGCGTTCTTAACGGAGTAGCCCTTTCCTATCATTGTGCCAAATGTGCGGTTACGGCTGAACTGGCTGTAACCCGTAACAAGCAGGTCCCCCAGATAAGGGGATGTCAGCACGTTGCGTTTCTTGTCCGGGTGTGAGGCATTGAGAAATTCCGTCATCTCCTTGAAGGAGCTGGTCATAAGCACGGAGATGAAATTGTCTCCGTAACCCAGGCCGTGGGCGATTCCAGCGGCAATGGCGTAGATGTTCTTAAGGGCGGCGGCATACTCCACTCCGTAGATATCAGTTCCAGGCATAGTCCTCACGTAATCGCACTCGAAGAAATCGCAGAGAGCCTTGGCGTTTGCCACATGCTTGCTTGTAAAGGTAAGGTATGAAAGCCTTTCCATACCCACCTCCTCTGCGTGGCAAGGTCCGCTGACCACGCCTATCCTGTCGTAAGGGATTCCGTGAACCTGGTTAAAGTACTCCGCGATTGTCCTGTCCTCCACAAAGCCCTTGATTGCGGAAACTATGAACTTGTCATCCATAGAGACGGTCAGTTTCTCCATGACACCCAGGAAGTAGGCGCTCGGTATGCAGAACACCAGAACGTCTGCGCTTTCCACCACGGCGTTTATGTCCGTGGACATGAACAGGCGGTCTGGCTCCAGGATGACTGAGCTCAGATACACCTTGTTACGGTGATTCTTCATCACCCTGTCTATATTCTTCTGGTCCCTTATGAACCATGATATCTTCTCCTGATGGTTCATCAGAAGCTTCACCAGGGCCGTCGCCCAACTGCCGCTTCCCACCATCGCGAACTTCAGGTTCCTCTTTCCAAGAATCGATTCCATATCTATGTTCTTTTTTCTTCTGCAGTTATTCCAGCGTAAGCTGTAGCCTGGGCAAAGGCCATGGCGTCGCACCGCTCGTTTTCCGGATGTCCCGCATGCCCTTTCAGCCAGTGGAAGTGGAGGTCGAATCCCCTGCTCACCTCAATATATTCCCGCCACAGTTCCTCGTTTTTCTTTTTCTTTTTCTGCTTGTTCTTGAAGCCATTGGCAATCCACCCGTCCAGCCAGCCGTCTTCTATGGCCTTGACCACGTATGAGGAATCTGACCAGATATGCACAGTGGCGTTTTTCCACTTGATGGCCTTGAGCCCTTCAATCACGGCCGTAAGCTCCATACGGTTGTTGGTGGTGAGGGCTTCTCCCCCGCTGATTTCCTTGCGCTTGTCTCCGCATACCAGCACGGCACCCCACCCGCCAGGGCCAGGATTACCGCGGGAAGACCCGTCTGTGTACAGATATATCGGAGGACGCTTTGCCATATCTTATTCTGTCTCCGCCTCAGGGGCCGGACCGCGCTTTCCGTTGTCATCGTTCCCAGGAATCTGGGCTGTCATCGGATTTGCGTGTATCTCCTTGAAATGTTCCCTGTTACGGTAAATGTCTATCGCCTGGTAAATTGCTGAGAGCATGGAACGCGGATTTGCCTTGTTCTGGCCTGCAATGTCAAATGCCGTCCCGTGGTCAGGGGAAGTCCTGATAACCGGAAGCCCGGCAGTGTAGTTTACTCCGGTATCAAAGCTCAGGGTCTTGAAAGGAATCAGCCCCTGGTCGTGATACATGGTCAGGACCGCGTCATACTTGCCCTGGAGCGTGGCCGCAAAGAATCCGTCTGGCGGGAACGGCCCGAAGGTGTCTATACCCTCAGCATTGGCCTCCTTGATTGCCGGAATTATGATATTCTGCTCCTCGTCGCCGAGAAGTCCCCTGTCCCCTGCGTGAGGGTTCAGGCCCAGCACAGCGATCTTCGGCCTCTCTATGCGGAAATCCTCCTTGAGGGAATCGTTCATCAGCCTCAGCTTGCTCATTATAAGCTCCTTGGTAATAGATGAAGACACATCCTTCAGAGGAATGTGCATGGTTACCACACCCACTCTCAGGTTATCAGCGCACATGAACATGAGTCCGTCCTTCGCCCCGAAAGTCTCGATCAGATATCCAGTATGTCCGGCATACTTGAAGTGTTCAAGCGTAACGCCCTTCTTGCTGAAAGGGGCGGTCACGATAACGTCGATATAACCGGCCTTTGCTTCCTGCACGGCTTTCTCAAGGGACGCTATCGCGGCCTTGGCGCTCTCGTGAGTGAGCTTGCCCGGTTCTATCGGAAGGTCATCCCCCACACAGTTCACGATGTTCACCCTCTTTGGATGGGCATCTTTTGCGGAAGATATGAGATTGGTGTTAATGTTTTCTGTTTCAGGTATTTGCTTGCGGTAATAACCGAAAGCCTTGGAGGAGCCGTAAACCACCGGAGTAAAAAGTTCCAGCACATTGGCATTGGAGAGGGCCTTGATGATAACCTCGTAGCCGATTCCGTTGCTGTCTCCCTGCGTAATTCCGATTACAAGTTTCTGTTTCATAATAAAGTGCAATTTACAAAAAATGCTTGTAAATTTGCAAAGACAGAAACAGATATGGGTATGGACATTCTGGATACCGACATAAAGTATCTTCCCGGGATAGGCCCCAAGCGTGCGGATCTGCTCGCCAGGGAGATCGGTGTCCATACCTACAGAGACATGCTCTACTACTTCCCGTTCCGGTGGATAGACAAGAGCAAGGTCTATCCCATTAGCGGCATCATCTCCAGCGCGGATATTGAAAACGAGGACTCTCCGTCTGCGGCTTACGTTCAGATACGTGGAATAATCACCCGTATGGAAATGGTGGGAGCTATCAGGGGAAAGGCCGTCAAGGGCAAGACCAGGCTGGTTGCCACGATGCAGGACGCCACGGGCAGCATTGAACTCGTCTTCTTCAGCGGCCTGAGATGGATAACGGACAAGCTCAAGCAGGGAGAGGAATACATCGCGTTCGGGAAGCCAAGCATCTTCAACGGAAAAGTAAACCTCGTCCATCCGGAAATCTATCCCCCTTCACAGGCCTTAACCTACGGAGCCGGTTCAATGGCCGGCATCTACTCCACCACGGAGAAGATGAAAAACGGCGGATTCGGCATCAAGGCCATCACCAAGGTGGAGAGCATCCTTCTGGAAAAGGTCAGCGGCCACATAAAGGAAACCCTCCCTCAGCACCTTATGGAAAGCAAGCGGCTCTGCCCCCTGGAAAAAGCCCTCAGGAACATACATTTTCCGTCTGACAGCCAAGCTCTTGAAGAAGCCCAGAGAAGGCTCAAGTTCGAGGAGCTTTTCTATCTCCAGCTCAGCCTTCTCAAGCAGAAGAACGCCCGCCTGAGCAAGGGCAGCGGCATAGTGATGGGCAAGGTCGGCGACAATTTCAACCTCTGCTATCAGTCTCTCCCTTATCCGCTTACAAACGCCCAGAAACGTGTCATAAAGGAAATGCGGGAAGATATGCGCAGCGGAAAGCAGATGAACCGCCTCCTTCAGGGAGACGTGGGAAGCGGCAAGACTCTGGTGGCTGTCCTCCTGGCCCTGATTGCAGTGGACAACGGTTACCAGGCCTGCATAATGGCTCCGACAGAAGTACTTGCCCAGCAGCATCTTGCAAGCATATCAAAATTCCTCAAGGCAACTCCGGCAACAATCGCCCTCCTTACCGGCAGCACCAAGGCTAAGGAGAGGAAAAAGATACTCGGCGACCTGGCTGACGGATCTCTTGACATCATTGTCGGCACCCACGCCCTGATTGAAGACAGGGTGAAGTTCCATGCCCTGGGCCTTGCCATAATCGACGAGCAGCACCGCTTCGGTGTGGACCAGCGCAGCCGCCTCTGGAGCAAGAACGACGAGGCCCAGGCCTCGAATCTCGCACCTCACATTATGGTCATGACAGCCACCCCTATTCCAAGGACTCTGGCCATGACCCTTTACGGAGACCTGGACGTGAGCGTGATAGACGAGATGCCACCTGGCCGTACGCCGGTTGTCACATCCCACGCCTGGGAAAGCCAGAGGCACCAGGTCTTCAACTTCATGCGGCAGCAGATTGACGCCGGGAGGCAGGTCTTTGTGGTTTATCCTCTCATAAAGGAAAGCGAGAAGATGGACTACGAGAACCTGGAGGCCGGCTATATGCGCATCATAGAGGAATTCAAGACCCCGCAATACATCACTGCAGTGGTCCACGGCAAGATGAAGCCGGAAGACAAGGCCATAGACATGAACCTCTTTGCATCCGGCAGGGCGCACATACTGGTGGCTACCAGCGTGATAGAAGTCGGTGTCGACGTCCCTAACGCATCCGTGATGGTCATAGAGAGTGCGGAGAGGTTCGGACTCAGCCAGCTCCACCAGCTCAGGGGCCGCGTTGGAAGGGGCGCAGCCAAGAGTTACTGCATCCTGATGAGCGGCTACAAGCTCAGCAAGGAAAGCCGCAAGAGGCTGGAACTGATGTGCAAGACCACGGACGGATTCCTCCTGGCGGAAGAAGACATGAAGATGAGGGGTCCTGGAGACCTGGAGGGCACATCGCAGAGCGGCCTTGCCATAGACCTGCACATCGCCTCCCTGTACCGCGACGGCAGATACCTCGACATGGCCCGCCGCACCGCCCTGGAAATACTGGACAAGGACCCTCTGCTGGAAAAACCGGAGAACAAGCTTCTTGAAGCCCAGCTCAGAATCCTCCGCAAACAGGGCAAGGATATCAAAGACTACTCCGCGATTTCATAAAACAAGGGGGCGGCGATTTGCCGTCCCCTTCATACTTCGCTGATAACCAACTAATAATAGAAGATTATTTGATATCTATCTGGCGGTGAACCTCTGCCGGCGTAACCTTCACGATCTTTGGCAGATGAATGTTCAGCACGCCGTTTTCCATCTTGGCCTCGATCTTCTCTATGTCCACATCGTCCGGAAGCATAAGGCTCTGGTGGAATTTCTCATACGAGAACTCGCGCCTCAGGAAGCGTCCTTTCCTTTTCTCTTCCTTGTTCTCGGTTTTCTTTTCCATGTGGATTACGAGATTACCCTCGTTGTCAAGCTGGATCTTGAAGTCTTCCTTGCTCAAGCCAGGAGCTGCCAGCTCAAGTTCATATTCTTTTTCGTTTTCGATTACATTGATGGCCGGGGCCGTATAATTTGTCCTTTCCATCCAGCTGTTGTCGAAGAAATCATTAAAAATTTCCGGCAGCCAGCTATTCGAAGTTCTTCTTACAGGTAGCATAACGCAAAATTCTTAATGTCCAGCCTTCCGGTCCCCAAGGGCCTTGTTCGCTGATCTCCTTAGCGGGAGACAACTCAACAGCGGCAAAACCCTTGCCACTCAAACAACCGCCACAAATGATGAAAATTTGTCTTCAAAAGATGTAAAATTGTCCCGCTACTTTGCCAAAAAGTCCTGTAACGTCCAAAAATCAATCGCGAACCCGTTTTCCCTAAACATATTCTTATTAAATTTGTATGATAATCGTGACAAATAACACCCATTATGGATACTAAAGAGAAATTCGTCATCACCATCGCCCGTGAAATCGGTTCCGGAGGAAGGACCATTGGGCGCAAGCTTGCCGCCAAACTGGGCGTACGCTATTCAGACAAGGAACTCATCCGCAACCTCAGGGAGAAATTCAACCTGACAACCTACGCTATCGAGAAACTCAAGGGAGAGAAGAAAAGCTGGCTGGCAGACCTGATCCATATGGTAGCGCCTGTTCCTAAGGCCAGTATGATTATGGATACCGACAGCAAGTTCCTGAATGAACTCCGCTCTGATGTCACCACAGACGACATCTACAAGGCAGAAAAGGAAATCCTCAGGGAAATCGCAGAAGAGGGTTCCTGCGTAATTGCCGGAAGAAGCGGCTTCTTCGTTCTGAAAGACCATCCTAACAAGATTGACGTCTTCATCACCGCATCAAGGGAAAACCGCATCAAGAGAATTGTCCGCAAGCAGCATATGACTGAAACCGAGGCGGAGACCATTATGGATTCCATAGACGAGTCCAGGGAGAATTACGTTAAGCGCTATACCGGAATAAGCCGCTATGACGCCCGCAACTACGACCTTGTGATTAATGCAGACAACCACACTGAAGACGAACTCGTAGACATCATCCTGTCTTACATCAAGTAACAATGTCCCAGTCCACTCAACTTGACCCTCACTGCATGGCTATCATGCAGGAATACAGAGACAGACGTCCTCTTTTTGCAGAGGCGGAACTGAAGATAGCCGCCCTTCTCAGGCAGTCTTTAAAGGAGGCGGGAATCCATTTGGCGAGCATCGAGTCCAGAATCAAGACGGAAGACTCCCTTGAAGGAAAGCTGGAAAGGAAAGGCAACAAATACAAGAGCCTGGCCGACATTACCGATATCCTGGGTGTCCGCCTTATTACCTACTACATAGACGATGTGGACAAGGTTGCCACGGCAATCGAGAGACTGTTTGATGTGGACTGGGAGAATTCCATCGACAAGCGCAAACTCCACGACATAGACAGTTTCGGCTATCTCTCCCTGCATTATGTCTGTAAGATGAAAGATTTCCCATACAGGTTCGAGATCCAGATGCGTACCGTCCTCCAGCACGCCTGGGCAAACCTGGACCACGACACCGGATACAAGTCCGGAGTGGAGATCCCGAAAAGATACATGCGCTCCATGAGCCGTCTGGCAGGAATGCTGGAACTGATAGACGAGGAATTCAGCAGGATCCGCTCCGAGCTTACAGACTACAGAAGGAAGATCCACAAACTGGTCTCTTCCGGCAACCTGGACGAAGTCCCGCTGGACGGAGACTCGTTCCGCAGTTTCCTGGGACTGGATCCGTTCCGGCAGATTAACAGGAAGATTGCGGCCGTAAACCAGGCTGAGATCCAGGAAGTTTCCCTGCTTCCTTACCTTGCCGTTTTCAAGGGCATAGGATGCAAGACCCTGGGAGACATACACAACATCATAAAAGACAACTTCGAAGGCGCTTACCAGATTGCCTGCTACCAGATGGGACTCACAGACCTGGACATTGTCTCCTCTTCAATCGGCCCGCAGAACCTCTGCATAGCATACATTCTGAAAAAAGGCTGGGGAAAAGGCGGAGTCCGCTATTTCTTCGACCTTCTGAACGGCAAGGAAGAGAGCAACGAGACCGTTGCTGAAATGATTGTGGAACAGGCAAAGGACCTGCCTTTCATGAACCAGCAGTAATGGCAAACAAACCTTTAGACACGGAACTTCTGGACAGGGCGATAATATTCGCTGTCAAGGCCCATTCGGGAACGGAGAGAAGGGGGAAGGGATTCCCTTACATAGTACATCCGATGGAAGCCGTGGAGATAGTTTCCACCATGACTTCAGACCAGGAACTCCTGGCCGCCGCCGCCCTTCACGACACCGTGGAAGACACCAGTGTGACCATTGACCTGATCCGTAAGGAGTTCGGGGACAGGATCGCCTCCATCGTGGATGCGGAAAGCGACAAGGGCATTAAAGGCAGAAGCGGGAAAGAGAGCTGGCACAAGCGCAAACAAGGCGCAATCACCCGGCTTGCAAATGCGCCCCGCGACACCAAGATCGTGGCGCTGGGAGACAAGCTCTCCAACATGAGAGCCATCGCCAGGGACTATGCGCAAAAGGGAGACGAACTCTGGAAAATATTCCACGTAAAAGACAAGAAAGACCACGAGTGGCATTACAGGGGCCTTGCGGATTCTCTGAGGGAACTTCAGGACACTTTCGCATTCAAGGAGTTCGAAGCGCTTATTAACCAGGTATTCGGGCAATAATCTGTATTATGAATGTAAGAGATCACGCTAAGAAGATTGCGGAAAAGGCGATGAAAAGAAGGTCCAGATGGACGGGCCTTCTGCTTATCGTAGTAGCTGTCGCTGTTCTCGGGGCCATTTCCCTTATCCAGGCATACTATGCCCAGGAAGGCATCCGGAACGAAGCCCAAACCAAGGCCGAGAGCCAGCTTAACGCTATCAAAAGCGGAATCCTGAACGTGGTAAACCAGGCTGAAAGCGCTGTAAGGAACAACGTCTGGCTTGCGCAGTGGTGCCTCCAGGTCCCGGACAGCCTGGCCAACATTCCAAGACTTATAGTAAACAACAACCCTATCATAGCCGGCTCCACGATAGCTCTGGTGCCAAATTATTATAAAGACAGACCCCTGTATTCGCCCTATGTCGCAATAACAAACGGCAAAATCATAGAGACATCCCTGGCTACTCCAGAGTACGACTACCCGTCTCAGGAATGGTTTGTCAAACCCGTCGAGATGGACCGCGGCTACTGGTCTGAACCATATGTGGACACAGGCGGCGGGGAAATCCTGATGACCACCTATTCCGTCCCTATTAAGGATAACGATGGCCGCATAGCCGCCGTCCTTACAGCAGACATTGACCTAGAGTGGCTCAAGGCCCTCGTCAATGACATAAAGATATATCCGGGAGCCTTCAGTACAGTTGTCAGCCGCACAGGCAGGCTTATGGTAAGCCCAGACGACAACCTTATAATGAACACAACCATCGATGAATATGCCGCCACAGTCGATGACACAGCTTCTTTCAACGCCCTCAACAGGGCGATGCTGAACAGGGAAAGCGGCAGTATCCAGGTAACTCACAACGGCACCAGGAACATGGTTTACTATACTCCTATAGATAAAACCGGATGGGCCATGAACATCATCATTCCTGAAAGGGAGATGTTTACCGGCCTGAGGAAACTGAACAATCTTATAAGGATACTGCAGGGTCTTGGTCTTCTGCTGTTAATCCTGATATTCCACGCCATAGCCAAGAGCCAGCTGAAATTCAAGTCCATTTCGGAGAAGAAGGAGAAAATGGAAAGTGAGCTGATGATCGCCAGCGACATACAGATGTCCATGATTCCAAAGACATTCCCTCCGTTCCCGGAAAGGAAGGACATAGACCTTTCAGCCGCCCTGGTTCCGGCAAAGGAGGTCAGCGGAGACCTCTACGACTTTTTCATCAGGGACGAAAAGCTCTTTTTCTGCATCGGCGACGTGTCCGGAAAGGGAGTTCCCGCCTCCCTGCTGATGGCGGTGACCAGAAGCCTTTTCCGCAGCATCAGCTCTCATCAGGACAATCCAAAGGAGATTGTTTCCGCGATGAACAACAGTATGGCGGACATGAACGACAGCAACATGTTCGTCACCTTCATATGCTGCGTCCTGGACCTCAAGACCGGGAAGATGCAATACAGCAACGCCGGCCACAACGCCCCTCTGGTTTTCACTGACAAGATCAGCGAACTGCCTGTGGATCCAAACCTTCCGCTCGGCATCATCAAGGGCCGGCCATATACCCTCCAGGAAGTGGACCTCCATTATGACGATGCCGTCTTCCTCTATACAGACGGTATCACCGAGGCAGAAAACCCTACCCACGGAATGTTCGGCCTCCAAAGGCTCAAAGACACCCTTTCAGGAAGGAAACCGGCCCAGGATCATCTGGACAATGTCAAGAAGGCCGTTGCGGACTTCGTGAAAGACGCTCCTCAGAGCGACGACCTTACGATGCTCTTCTTCCATTATCTGAACAACCCTACTCAAAATAAATCAGTGAATAGCATAACCCTTTCAAACGATATCAGCCAAATTCACGAACTCGAAAAGTTCATCGGCAAAATCGCTGAGGACATAAAAATTCCTGAATCTCTCAAATCCAGCATAAATCTTGCAATGGAGGAGGCTGTTACCAACGTGATAATGTATTCCGGTGCAGATACCGTGGACATTGCTGCCCAGACAGATGAAGATGGAATCACCTTCACCATTACGGACAGCGGCAAGCCGTTCGACCCTACCGCTGTCCCTGATGTGGACATTAACCAGAACGCAGGAGACCGCCCTGTCGGTGGACTCGGCATCCACATGTTCAAGAAGATTATGGACAGCGTCACCTACAGGCGCCAGGATAACAGGAACATACTTACCCTAATCAAGAAGATAAGCTGAAAAGGATAAGCTGACATATTGAATAAGAATAAAAAAAAGACAATACTGCAAATGAAAACAAAAGTCACCAGAGAAGAAGGCCAGATTACCATTGAATTCACAGGCCGTCTCGACACCCCAGCCGCCCAGGAAGCCAATCCTGAAATTACTCCGCTTCTGGATGAGGCCGACAAGACCATCATCATAGACTGCAAGGAGCTGACCTACATTTCCAGTTCAGGCCTCAGGATCTTCCTTACCATCAGAAAGGCTGCAGAAGACCGCAAAGGCAAGGTCATCGTCCAGAACATCAACAACGACATCCGCAGCGTATTCATGATGACAGGATTCCTGAACCTGTTTGAAATCAGATAGATAACCGCACAACAGCCCTAACTGGACAGCAACACGATGAACACCCGTAAACTAACCATAAAGAGCATCTTGACTTTGTCGCTGACAGCAGCTATATCTTTGGCTTCATCCTGCAGCAAAAGCGAGAAAAACATACCTGTAACCGGCATCGAGTTCAACCCGAACAAGATGGAGATATTTATCGGTCAGGTTCTTCCTGTTAAAGTTACTACCGTTCCGGAGAACGCAACAAACACGGGAGACCTTCAGGTAAACTCCAGCAAGCCGGACATAGCAACATTTGAAAACGGCAAGGTAACCGGAGTCAAAGCAGGATCTGCAAACCTAGTTGCCACCTGCGGAGCCGTAAGGAATACCGCTACCGTAAGAGTCTACTGGACAATGACCAAGACCCTTACATCCTACCCTATCAAGCAAGCCACCGGCTACAAGATTTATGACTCCCCTGGAGTGGTAAACTACTACGATGTTGACTTCTCAGACGGCACCGAACATTTCCGCATGACTGTTCTGGCAAAGGATCTTGGCAAGAAGATAGACGTTTCCAAGCCTAATCCTTCTCTCGATGAATATGACTCCTGCTTCCTCTGCTCCGTACGCAACAACAACGAGAATGACATAACCATCTACCTCAGCAGAGACGGCAACCCTGTCATCAGGAACGAGATGTGGGAAACCCTGCCTATCACCGCCACAGGATACTACAGCCTTGAACTCACTACCGGAATAGGCTATAAGGCCACAATAGATGTTACCCTAAGCAACGGCAACATCTGGAAACTCTACTACGAAGGCCCTATCACCACCAAGAACGAAGGTAACTACTAGCACGATCTTTTCGAGTGCCACTTCGCCGCCTTGACGGAAACTGTCAACGAGACCATATATCTTTGCCCCCGGAAGGATTAAAAGAAAATGGCTGAATCATGAAATTCCTGCTAGAACTGGCGAGTGTAATTGTTTATTTACTCCTAATAGTCCTCATATTTAACACAGCAGACAGTGTAGGAGAAATAATTCTTTTGAGTGTCATAATTCTCCTCACACTGGTTGCAGGAATATACTTTGAGCGTCTTAAATACAAGCAGAACAAAAAGGACAGCCAGGACAACCTCAACGACAAGGATAACTAAACTTCCGTCAGCTCCCCGGTAGCTGAATCAATGATAAAGCCCCTTACAGCCACATCTGAAGGCATCAGCGGATGCATCTTGATTACCTCCACAGTCTTGAGAACGGAAGAATGAACATCATGAAATCCTTCCAGCCACTCGGATAGATCCACATCCTGCCTTTCAAGCGCCGCAGAACTAATCCCACGCTTCACCATCTCTTCCCTGAAATGCCCAAAGCTCATATGGCAAGCCCCGCAACTTGTATGCGCTACCACCATAATTTCCGTAACACCAAGCTCATACACGGCCACAATCAGGCTCCTCATTGCCGAATCCCACAATGACGGAATCACCGCCCCCGCATTCTTTATGATCTTGGCATCCCCGTTCTTCAACCCCAGCGCTTCCTGCAGCAGCACACTCAGCCTGGTATCCATACAGCTCAGCACCGCAAGATGAAGAGCAGGATATTTATCTGTCAGATGTTTTTCATATCCCTTACTGGCAACAAACTCCTTGTTGTAAGCCAAAACCTTATCTATATTGCTCATACTCCATAATGTTTAATAACTACCATAAAATCAGACATCAGCCAATTGGCTCCCATCTAAATCGGCAGTATTTGTCATACCAGCGCTTTTTCTCGGGAGTTTCAATTCTATCATATTCAGCGATAATGCATCCGGTATACAAATCAGTCCCCATCTCTTCTATAACATCCAAGAGCTCAAGGTCTTTAGTATAATACTCCGGAATAGCTTTCCGGCCCAACAAAGTTCCAATAATGTTCCCGCAGACAGCACCTGTAGAGTCACTGTCTCCCGAATGGTTGACAGCGCTCACTATGGCATCCTCGAAACTGTCTTTATGCTTCAACGCACTGTAAACGGCAATAGCAAGAGCTTCGTGCCCCGTCCAGCCCCCTCCAATTCTTTCTATCGCAACATGATCCGGCAAATCTGTATTGGCAAGATCTTCAGCAATAGAAAGAATCTCCTGAAGCCGCGACACTTCCTTCGGCCACAGCTCCCCGTATGTTTTACCGTCCTCTTCAGAATAAATCCCCGGCAACCTTTCTGCCGCCTTTTCCACAACGCAACCAAGCCGGTCTCCGTCATCCGCCCCCCTACTCATTATCTGCATGAGAATGTCATTCAGCACTGCAGACGGAAGAAATCCGAGCGGATGCTTGTGAGTTATCCTAGCCGCCTCGGCAGCCACCATATCACAGCTATCAATTTTTCCGTCTTTATACCTATGCACATAAGTCAAAATGGCAATTGGCGCAGTCCTCATCACACCCCCGCATCCGCAACTGTCGTTCACAACAGCCTTTCCCGCCTCCAGATCTCTAAGCGCAGTCAGACAAGTATTTCCCGGATGTCTTCGTGAATACAGCTCTGGAACATCCATAAGCCATGAGTGAACACTGCAATCACTTCTGCGAGATTTCCATTCCTGAGTATGCAGCCAATCCAGATATGTAAAAGGGCAATACGTATCCAGCCTCCCCATTATCCCCCTCATATACGCACGTGTCATCCCCAGCAGAATTCCCGTCCCAGTAAAAAGCGACATCTGGGTATCATCCGATATCAGTGCCTTTCCAGAGGAAGACAAACTATACCTAATAATCCCACGAGGGCCATATAGACGCTCTATCTCAGCCCATTGCTTAAACTCCACTGCATAGCCCAGTGCATCTCCCACTGCCCCACCAACCATACAACCAAGTGCACGGTCCTTATTTAACTCAGCGATGTTCAACTTCTCTTTCATTGTTTTATCCTATTGTTACAATGTTAGTATAAAACTGCCAATAGCAAAAGAGATGTCAATATCTCCAACTCTTACCTTTTTCTCCCAGCCTTGGCAGCTTCAAGCATCTCTTCCTTGGTGCAGCGTTTTCTAATAATCCAGTAAGAAGTTGAAGAAACGCTTCCTATACCACTCACCGATGATCCAGATGTTGTTGCTCCATTAGAATATAGTTCCCATCCGTCTGCCACAAAGTACATAAGTACCGCCGCCGGTGTCCTAAACTTGATTGTCTTGCCCTCTGCATCCTTCACCCTCTCAATGGACTTCCCGTCATCTATATCCGCTTTCAATCCTTCATTCTTTATATCTCCCGATATATAAATGAAGTTATAGATATAATATTGTTCCTCAGAATCTTGCACCAATGGATTCTGCTCACTATTCTGTCCACCATTCTGTGCCATAGCCATCATCCCGACAGACAATAGCACCATTAACAAAAACAATCGTTTCATTAATTAAAATGTTTTTTAAAGCAATTCTATTCTTACAATTATCAGAAAGAGGTTCCCCTCTCATCTAGATAGGCTCTAATTTTAGGAGAAGACGTAAAAGACAAAAAATCTTTCTTAATTTTTCCTATTCGTTTTCGTCCATAGTAATAATCGTCTATTAGATCATTAACAGGATAACAATAAAGAAAAACCATCTTATCCGGATCTAATAATTTTGGAGCATTGGGATCGGGGATGAAGATTGATTGAAACCCACGTTCACAATCAACACAAGGAAGGAATAACATATTAACAATCTTTTTATGGGGTTTCTTTTTCTTTGCAGACAGATAATATCCAAACTGCTTACCAAGAATAGCTTCGGTTAACAAATCATTCTGGGAAGCATACATTTTAGAATCTATTATGAAAATATATTCGTCATCCTCATAAATGGTATCATGTTCTGTAGATGAACCTTGTTCCGTGTACTTTCCAGTTGCAATATCAAAAAAACGATATGTAGTTCCATAAACAGTTTTATCTCGTTTTTTCTGATTTCCAAAGACGTAATCAACTATTATTTCCCAAAGGGAACTAGCAACTATAGCATAATTCCATTCTCCACGCTCTTCATAGTTTGGAATAAGGAGTCCACGAATATAATCTATACTCCAACGTATCAGATTCTGTTTTCTTGAATTGAATGTATTATTCTGCTCTTCACGAAGAAGCCTAATGGCATGATGGGCCTCCTGTTTATTATCCAAATTAACAAATAATACTTGAGCCACAAGGGATCTGCCAAACAGAACGTCGCCACCATGTGACATAAAATGATTGATAATATTCCCTTGTATAAGAGCTATTAAATTGTCTTCGACAACTAACTTTTTATCTGTAATGAACGAATCATAGAAAAATCCACCACCAATTATCCTTGGATGAATTTTCTTTATTGTCTGCCTGAAGTTAATCTTTCCCTTATCAGATTCCTGTAGAGTCTTTTCAAATTCAACAAAGCTACCCATTGAAAGGTAATCCTGAATTATGTTTACAGCAGCAAGGGGACTATTCATTCCTTTGGAAAAATCAATTTCTTCTCGCTGAGCAACGTATGTATGAAGCGCTTTTTGAATGACCTTGACATATCGCCTTAACTGGTCTATACTATCCTTATCCTCAATACCGACAACTGATGAAATTTGGAATCCGTATGGCACTACTATCCTAGTCTTGTCGGTATCCTTTATGTTAGATATGCCAACAAAACTGCGACCACCTTTTTCTGTCTCTGATATGTTAACAATAGAGTATTTCACAAATTATTTTGCTGCTGCAAACAACTCAAAGATGTCCGCTTTGCCTTTTACAAAATCATCGTAAAGTTTCTGATATGAAGGTATGAGCACAGAATCCGTATATTTGAAGACATCTTGTTTCAGATAATAGAGAACCTTATCTGCAAACTTTCTCCTATCTTTCAACTCTTCGAGGGTGACAAAAAATGGTCCTAATTTCTTGTCTTCTGAAATGGAGTCTCCATTACCGTTGACTATGTTTATCTTCTCATTGACAAGTTGAGCAAAAGTAGGCCAGTTTCTCTTCAACGTGGTCTCATGCTCATTGACATAACTCCCCAAGTCTGTGCTTTCAAACAAATCCTTGAAAGATTTGCTGCCCTCAAAGACCTTAGTCTCATCATTGTATCCCTTAACTTCATCTGCATCCAGTTTTCCAAAATCAATAGACACATATTCCATAGTGAACCTTCGCTTGAATGCTGTATCAAGAACAAAAACATTCTGGTCTGCCGTATTCATCGTGCAAATAATATTCAGGTTACTAGGCAACCAGATGCGGTCATTTTTAAACTTAGATATATCATGGCCGCGAAGATATCCACATATATCTGAATTCGTGATAGTGTATTTTGATCGGCCTGAAGAATTTCTGTCAAGAAGTTGAAACACATCGCCAAAAATAGCGGCAGCATTACCTCTATTGATTTCTTCAATTAGCATATAATACTGCTTATCAGGATTGTTAAAAGCATCTTTAAGAATTTCTGTAAAAGGCCCTGCTACAAACCTGTATTCGGGTTGACCTTCATTATTGGTCACTGGAGTTAAACCACCAATAAAATCTGAATATGAGTAATCTGGATAAAAAATCACTCTCTTGACTTGTGCGTCTTGGATGTTTTTACTATTAAGCTCTTTTTCTATATTGTAGGATTTACCAGTGCCTGGGGCACCAAAATATATAATTTGTTCAGGTAATCCACTAGACTCTTTGAGTGGCTTATTAGATCCCTCTTCCGTTTTTGTTATGTTTTGTAATAAAACACTTTTATACTCTGCAATAAGATTGTTAAGATCCTCGTCATCTTTTATTTCGTTTATCTCTTCTGGGCTACGATAAGCCTTATAGACCATTGATGATCCATAGCGAGGAGGTTTTCCTAATTGTTGCTTAGTAAAATAGTTTTTTATAGTAATAGCATCTTTATTCCAAGACAATTGAGGGGTATTTGAATCACTGATTCCATATGCTAAAATAAGAACATGGAATTTGCGATAATATAGATAAACTGGATATATACCTCTTTGAATTGTCTGACCACTTGATGTAAATCCTATCCAAGTAACATCAGCCCAATTACCTTTTCCTAAACTGATTTTTACAGATAAACCATTAAATTCTTTCGGACAATTGCAATTATCCTTTAGTTTTTTCATATTTCCTTTAACAGATAGCTGATGATCATCTGTTCCAATAAGATCACTATTTGCTATAAATCTTTTAAGGATGTCACTGAACATAGTATAGTTATTATTGATTTTGCTTGCTAACAAATATACAAAAGTCATTTTACAATAATACAATCTATAGCCACTGTACTTAGAAAGGAAGTGTCTAAACGAGGTTCAATCGCCAAGGACAAGATTCTTAAAATATTTAAATATTCTTGAAATAAGTACCAGATTGTGACTTCAATTGTAGTTGGTGTTTTGCGTCAACTGCAAAATCTTCATTTGTATAGGGTAAAATTTACTGTTTGGCTTGGAAGTTAGAGGGATGGGGCGGTAGATTTGCTTGTGTTGAATGAATGAAAGGTTGTATATGGAGGAACAGATTGCTATCAAAGAGGGTTTTGTCGGGGAGATAAAGGGAATCATAGACAAGGCAAGAGAAGGGGCTGTAAGGAGTGTGAATTTTAGCCGAGTGCAGATGTACTGGAATATCGGGAGAAGGATCTTTGAGGAGGAGCAGCAAGGCAAGGAGAGGGCCAAGTATGGGACTTATCTTATAAAGAGATTGGCAGAACGTCTGAAGCCGGAGTATGGAAGTGGGTTCGGGGTTCGGCAACTGGAGAAAAGCAGACAATTTTATAAGACTTTCCCGATTGCGTCCGCATTGCGGACGCAATTGAATTGGACTCAGTATAAACTACTTATCTCTATTTCGAATGAGGATAAAAGGGAATATTACGAACTTGAATCAGTAAATAATAGTTGGAACAGCAAGGAACTTGAAAGGCAAATAACCTCTAAACTATATGAGAGGCTTCTAGAGAGTAATGACAAGGAAGCAGTTCTGGCTGTTGCAAGGCGTGAAAGAATACCGGAAAGTCCACAGGAGGTCATTAAGGATCCGATGATGCTGGAGTTTCTTGGGTTGGAAAGAAAGGCTTCGTACTATGAGAAAGATTTGGAGAGTGCCATAATAGACCATCTCGCCGAGTTTTTGCTGGAAATGGGAAAGGGATTCTCTTTTGTTGCCCGCCAAAGAAGAATCTTGCTGGAGGATGATGAGTTCTTTGTTGATCTTATTCTGTATAACAGGTTGTTAAGATGTTTTGTGATAGTGGAAACAGGAAAGCTCACACATCAGGATTTAGGGCAGTTGCAGATGTATGTTAACTATTACGACAGGTGCGAAAAGTTAAAGGGGGAGAACCCGACAATTGGAATTCTTCTGTGTTCCAGCAAGAACGATACAGTGGTTAAGATGGCATTGCCGGCAGACAACAAGACGATAATGGCGAGCCGTTACGAGCTCTATATGCCGTCATCCGCCCAGTTAGCCGAAGAGATAGGACAAATCAGGAAAAAGTTCAATCGCTGAGAAATATCTATATTTGCAGTGCATCAAGAGTACTTGAGTGTACACCAACCGAGTTTAAGTTATGCCACGGTGGTAAGATGATGCGGGTTTAATTAGACTTAATTAGAACTAAAACAATAGCTTATGAGATACGCAAAGATAGTATTGAACGAGCCTCACGCATCTGTTGAGGGCTTGTATGACAATCGGTTAAGTTTCTGGAATATTGATGAGGGGTTTGTGAACGGGGCCGTGATGGACCTTACGGACTGGCATACTGATTTCCTGTTCCACGGGCTTCAGGATAACCGGATTGAGACGGTCAGGTTCCCCTACTCCAGGTTTGTGGTGGATGCGGAGCGGTTGTGGAACGATCCGCTGGAAGACTGTGGGCAGGGAATTCTGTACAGGAAGTTCGGGGAGTATTGCAGGGAAATTCCCGCTGGGGCGGAAGAGAGGCTTCTGGGGCTGTGGCACTGGCATCAGAGGCGGCTGAATCGGGCGCTGGAAGGATCATCTTCTACACTGCTGCTGGACTGCCACTCGTTTCCGGATAGGATGAGCGATGTGGATGTCTGCATCGGGTTCAACGAAGACTGGTCAAAGCCGGAGAAAGAAACTCTGGAGTTTGCAGTGAATTTCTTTGAGGAGAACGGCTATGCAGTGGGGATCAACTGCCCCTACAGCAATTCAATTGCACCGGAATGCGGTGTGGAATACAAATCGATGATGCTGGAAATCAACAAAAAGGCATATCTGAAAGTGAACACATTGCAGCTGAGCACAAGGACAGGACGGCTGGGACGGAATTTGAGCCAGGTTGTATCATCCTTTATGTCTAGACTACTGAAGGATGAGAAAGCGGTTGTATGATTCCCAGGCTTGCTGGAGGGATTCCTTGTCTTTGTTATTGCCGTCGTTGTTGTCGTTGTGGTCTGAAAGGAAGAACTCAGCCTGGTTGCCGGGTTTGAAAGGTTGCCAGTTGCCGCAGATGATGCCGTTGTGGGCAATGATTGGCTGAAAGATTCCGCTGTTGTTGTGGGCTTTGTGACGGTATTCCTGAGGAAGGACAATATCCCGGCTCTTGTAGCCTATCAGGTATTCGTCATATGGAGGGATAAGAAGGTATTTGCCTTTGCGGAAGCCCTTTGTGCGGCAATCATCGGTGAGGAAGAAATCACGGCCGTTCCAATGCTCTTTATAGATGAAGTCTTTCAGAAGCTCAATTCCCCTTCTGCAATCGCTGACATTAAGGCCGGACCACCAGACAAAGTCCTCTAGAGTGGCAGGCTGACGGCTCTGAAAGTACTTGCGGGTAAAGAGTTTAAGGGATTCGTCTCTGTCTGTCCTTGATGATTTGCTCTTTATCTTTTCTTCTGAAAGGGCATAAGTGGCTTTCATCGGAAGAAGGTCTCCGCTGCAGAGAACTCCGCAGAATTCTGCCATACGGATATGGTAGGATAGCCGGTGTTCGTCAATGGCTATGTCCTTCTCTTTCAGGGCTTGCTTGAAGTCTTCTTTGGTGGCGCTTCCTTTGTCCGATGCATATCTTGTAAGGATGTCCCGGATTTTGACCAGTTCCTTGTCCGGAATGGAGATTTTGTTGCTGCTCATCCATCCTTTGGTGACGGCTATGGACTTGGGAGCACAGAGGTCCAGCATCCACCAATAGTCTTCTGCAGAGACCAGCTGCCAGGTGCCCCTCATTAGGTGCAGGCGGATGATCTTTCCACTGTCAAATGCTTGCTTGAAGGCCTTTGAAGATGGCTTTTTTGTCCGCATGGCCACGGCCCAGCGCATCATGCGGTATTCCTGTGCCTGGATGGCGCACATATGGCTTACCACCTCAGCCGGATCGGTGAACTGGGGAGAGGCAAGTTGCTGATTCAGAAGGCGGATGGCTACAGGATTCATTTATCAGATTACTTGTATGGCCACCAGGCGGGTTTGGTGTAGGCACCCTGCTGCTCAAAGAGTTTGCGCTCGTCTGCCCATTTCTGGTTGAAGAAGACTGAGTCTGCGCGGTCTATGTAGAGGATGCCTTCCAGGTGGTCTGTCTCGTGCTGGAAGATGATAGCGGTGTAGCCCCCTATCGTGTCTGTTTTGCTGGTTTTAGAGTTGATGTCATAGTAAGAGACTATGATGCTGTCTGAACGCGGAACTATGCCCCTGTAGTTTGGAACGGACAGGCAGCCTTCAGGGCCGGACTTGATGTTCTGGCTGTAGTCTGTAATGTGGATGTTGGCATAAGGCTCTATGGGCTTATCTTCTTTGTCATAGCGCATTACGGCAATCATCCTGAGGTTGAGGCCGACCTGCGGGGCGGATATGCCCACTCCGTCCTGGCTAGGGTCCTGGACCGTGGCAAGGAGGTTTCTGGCAAGGGTCTGGAATTCCTTGCTCTGGAGCTCATGCTCAGTGAAATCCCTTGAAGTTTTCCTGAGGATGATGCTGTCTGACTTGTCGCCGATGACGGTAAGGTACATCACTGAATCAGACTGGTTGAGGATCATCAGCTCTTCCGGAGTGAAGGTTATACCAGTTTGACCATTATTGTTGGTACCGGTGTTGGTGTTTGACTTGCAGGAAATTACTGCAGCAACCAAAACGATTACTGCTATAAGGGATTTATATGACATAAACTCTTTGGGTTTTGAGTTTTATAGCTCTGTATTATTTGAACTTGAAGGTGTCCTTCAGGGTGACGGTACGGTTGAAGACAGGATTGTCTGCCGTGCTGTCAGGATCCTTGAAGAAGTAGCCGGTACGCTCAAACTGAACTGCGATGCCAGACTTGTCCTCTATCAGGGCAGGCTCGGCATAGGCGGTGACAATGTCCATTGAGTGAGGGTTGAGGAAGTCCTTGTAGTCCTTGCCCTCAGGAATCTGGTCCATGAACTGCTCTGTGAAGAGACGGTCTACAAGCCTTACTTCCAGCTTCTTGGCATGAGGTATGCTTACCCAGTGGATGGTGCCCTTAACGGTGCGCCAAGGGCCTGCTCCCGGCTTGGAGGTTGGATCGTAGGTGCAGATGATCTTGGTGATGTTGCCATTCTCATCCTTTACGATATCCTTGCACTTGATGATGTAGCCGTATTTGAGCCTGACCTCTCCGCCCGGCTGGAGACGGAAGTACTTCTTAGGAGGATTCTCCATAAAGTCTGCCCTCTCGATGTAAACGTGGCCGGTGAAAGGAATCCTTCTCTTAGGACCGTCCGGGAATGCAGGATTAAGCGGAGCCTCAACCCAGTCTACCTGTCCTTCAGGCCATCCCTCGAGTTCCAGCTCAACAGGGTCAAGCACAGCCATATAGCGGTTGCTGCGCGCGTTGAGGTCCTCCCTTACGCACCACTCCATCAGTGAGAGGTCTATAATGTTGTCACGCTTTGCAACACCCACTTTCTCGGCGAACATCTTGATGCTCTCCGGAGTGTAGCCCCTTCTCCTGATACCGCAGATGGTAGGCATCCTAGGGTCGTCCCAGCCGCGTACGTAGTTGTTCTTGACAAGTTCCAGGAGCTTGCGCTTGCTCATCACGGTGTAAGTGAGGTTGAGCCTTGCAAACTCGTACTGATGGCTAGGGAAGATACCCAGGTTCTCGATGAACCAGTCGTAGAGAGGACGGTGCACGTCAAACTCCAAAGTACAGATACTGTGGGTGATACCCTCTATGGAATCGCTCTGGCCGTGGGCAAAGTCATACATCGGGTAGATGCACCACTTGGTGCCCGTGCGGTGATGCGGAGCGTAGTTGATGCGGTACATGATAGGATCGCGAAAGAGCATGTTCGGATGGGCCATGTCTATCTTGGCGCGCAGAACCTTCTCGCCCTCCTTGAACTTGCCGTCCCTCATGGCGCGGAAGAGAGTCAGGTTTTCCTCAACGCTGCGGTTACGGAAAGGAGATGGCGTTCCGGCCTTCTGGACAGTTCCGCGATTGAGGCGGATCTGCTCCAGAGACTGGTCGTCTACATAGGCCAGGCCCTTCTTTATCAGGAGTTCAGCCCAGTCATAGAGCTGCTGGAAATAGTCTGAAGCATATCTTTCCTCAGCCCACTGGAAGCCCAGCCAGCGGATGTCGTTCTTAATGGAATCAACATACTCCACATCCTCCTTGGTAGGATTGGTATCGTCGAAACGGAGGTTGGTCTTGCCGCCGTACTTCTTGGCAACGCCGAAGTTAAGGCAGATGCTCTTTGCGTGTCCGATATGCAGATATCCGTTAGGCTCCGGAGGGAAACGTGTAAGGATGCTCTTGTGACGGCCTGACTTAAGGTCCTCTTCTATAATCTCTTCGATGAAATTGAGGTTCTTGGCCTCCTCCACTGCTTGAGGATTTTTCTTCTCTTCCATATGATAGTTTTTGTCTGTGATTCTGTTTGTAAACCTATGCGTTTTTCACAAAAGACAAATATACTCAATTGTTTTATTAAATTTGCCATTATGATAAGATCAATGACAGGATACGGCAAGGGGGAATGCACCCTCGCCGACCACAGCAAAGTGATTGTAGAGATCAAGTCTCTGAATGGCAAAAGTGCTGACATAAGCTTCAAGAGCCAGATTGTTCCCAAAGACAAGGAACTGGAAATCAGGAAGCTGATTGCACAGGAGCTCGTGCGTGGAAGCATTGACTTCTCCCTGAACCTTGAGATGAAGGGGGCTGCCGTAAAGAAACAGATAAACACCCAGCTGGCCCTCCAGCTGCTCTCGGACGCCAAGGCCATTTACGGCAAGGCAAGCCGTCAGGCAGACCAGGGCATTCCTGAAGCGATCCTTATGGCTTCCGTTCTCAAGATGCCGGATGTGCTGCAGAATCAGGAATATGTCATCAGCGAGGCAGACTGGGCAAAAATAGACAAGGCTATAGCATCGGCGATAAAGAAGATAAACTCATACAGGACGGCAGAAGGAAAAGCGCTGACGGCCGACGTGACCGCAAGGGTGAACAGTATACTTTCCTGCCTTGAGGAAGTCAAGAAGCTGGATGTCAAGAGAGTGCCGGCAATCAAGGAGAGGCTTCGCCAGAAGATAGACAAGGCGGGTATAGAAGCAAATCCGGAACGTCTGGAACAGGAAATCGTCTTCTATGTGGAGAAACTGGACATCAACGAGGAGAAGGTCCGCCTGGCCCAGCACTGCAAATACTTTATGGATACCCTGAAGAATGACCCTCTGGCCGGCAAGAAACTGGGATTCATAGTTCAGGAGATGGGAAGGGAAATCAACACCCTGGGAAGCAAGGCAAACGACGCATCTATCCAGGCTCTTGTGGTAAGGATGAAGGACGAGCTGGAGAAGATACGCGAGCAGAGCCTGAACATTTTGTAGAAAGTCCCCCTGTTGGTGCAATTATTGCAGTCTATTTCAAGTATATGAAATATATTCAGCGATACGGATTCCTGGCCCTTGTCGGGCTGGCCCTTACTGGGTGCGCAATGCCCCAGGCAATGCTTTTCAATGTGGACGTGCTTCAGCCGAAGGCCTTCACTCTAGCGGTTGACGAACAGCCTGTTGCAGTGGTTGCCGCCTACAAGGACAAAGATGCGGACAGTACAGCCTCCGCGATTCTGGCACTTGGCGCGGCCAGAAGCATTGAGACAAGCAACGCCCTGGAAGAGGGAGCGGTTGGAGCATTCACCATCCCTCAGGACGAATATCCCGGAACGTCAGACAAGGAGTACATGGAAGGCCTGATGCTTGCAACCGGCAGCGGAACACTGGTTATCATAAAGGATATATCATATGGTAAAGTGGCTGTTTCCAGAGATTTGGATGATTTTTTCTCTTTGGCCGGCATGCAGACAATAATGGCTAACATGGAGGTATACGATGCCATAACAGACACGACAATCCACTCGTCCTTCGTTTCAGACACCCTCCATTTCCGCATCCAGCCCAATCAGGATTTAAGCCAGAAGGGCATAAACAGTTTTCTTGCGGAACACGATTCCCTGATAGTTTCATCTATGGGGGCTCTACTTGCCAGACAAATCAGCAACCAGTGGATTGAAGAAGAGTGGATGCTGATAGACTATCCGGAGGAACCCGTATGGCACAATGCCTACAAGGATGCCATGGACTTCAAGTGGGACAAGGCGATAAATGCCTGGATGCCGATGACAGAAGACAAATCAGGCGAAAAGGCATCGTATGCGGCATTCAACATTGCGGTTGCCTGCCAGATGCTGGGAGAGACCGACCTTGCCATCGGCTGGGTGACTTACTCTCTGAAAAAGTACAGTTTCCAGGAAGCCCGGCAGTTAAGCCATTATCTTCATAAACAGAAGAAAATACAGGACACACAAAAATAATAAGAACACAGGATCCATATGCAGGAATTCTTGGCAAACATAAACTGGGAGCATCTTCTCAGGCTGCTTGTTGCAGCGATACTCGGAACACTTGTAGGACTTGAGAGGGAATACAGGGCCAAAGGGGCCGGATACAGGACCCACTTCATGGTATGCCTGGGCAGCGCCCTGATGATGCTTGTATCGCAGTACGGATTTGAAGAGATACTCGGCAAATATGCCGGAACGGGCAGCATGAGGCTGGACCCTGCCAGGATAGCCGCCCAGGTAGTAAGCGGTATCGGTTTCCTTGGAGCCGGAACAATCATTCTCCAGAAACAGATGGTCAAGGGCCTTACAACTGCGGCCGGACTGTGGGCCATTGCTGGCGTGGGCCTTGCCGCCGGAGCCGGCCTCTACAAGATGGCGATAGTGGCCACCATCCTTATCCTCTTTGGAATGGAACTTCTGAGAGTGTTCTTCAAGGGCTTGGGTTACAGAAGCGTAGGACTGGAATTCACAGTACCTGACAAGGAAAACCTCTCCGCTGTCCAGTCCATATTCGCAGAGCAGAAATTCAGTGTAACGAACTACAATGTAAGCGAAGTTCCATCCGGATTCAGGGTGGATGTTGTGGTAAGGCTGAAAAACAAAAGCGACGAAACTGAACTGTTCCGCCGCCTTAGTGATATTAAGGAGCTCACGATGATGAAGCTCGACTAAAGCCCCTATTCCCTTATCGACTTGAATCCCCTGCCAAGGGTTTCCGAGGAGTTTATGATATTTATGAACGCCTCCGGATCTATCTCGGCGATGCGGTATCTGAGATTCACCACTTCCCTTCTTGTAAGATTGACATAGATGATGTCTTTCTGCTCTCCCTTGTACATTCCGGTAGCATGGATAAGGGTGGCTCCGCGATGCATATCGTCGATAATGACCTTGCGGATTTCATCCTGCCTGGCGGAGATTATCATCATTGTCTTTGCAGACTGGCCCTCGATCACCTTGTCGATGATAAGACTCTCCAGAATTATGATAAGCCAGGAATACATAGGGAGTTTCCAGTCTCCGAAAGCGATTACGGTAGAGAGAGTTATAAGGCCGTCCACTATGGTTACCGCAGTGCCCATAGAGATGTGGAGATACTTGTTGACGATCATTGAAATGATGTCGCTTCCGCCGCTTGTAGCCCTGGATCGGAATATCATTCCGAGGCCGATTCCGTAGAGTATCCCGCCGAATATGGCGGCTAGCAGCTGATGGTCATAAAGGCTGATTGCAGCTTCTCCCGTAAGACCCTCGGCGGCTATCTTCTGGCTGATTTCCGGCTCTATGAGGGAATCGAAGCCGTAAGTCTGGTGGATAATCCACATAAAAGCCGGTATCAGGAAAGTGCACAGAAGCGTCTTGATCCCGAAGCGGCTTCCGAGGACGATGGTTCCCAGTATCAGCAAAGGAATGTCCATACAGAGGGCTGAGACTTCCGTTCTCCAGCCCCACAGGTGATGAAACACCATGGAAAGGCCGTAGGTTCCGCCCGGAGCGAAACCATAAGGCTCTATAAGGAGCACAGCCCCCAGTGAAAAGATGAAGCATCCACCCACCAGAAGGCTGTATTCCAATATGTTCTGCCTGGTAAAGATCTTGCCTGCAGCCATATGTTACATCATCATTCCGCCGCAGACCTGGATAACCTGGCCGGAAACGTATGAAGACATGTCACTTGCCAGGAAGAGGCATACGTTTGCGATGTCCTCAGGAGTACCTCCTCTGCGGAGAGGAATCTTCTTGTACCAGTCCTGCTTCACTTCCTCAGGAAGCTGGGCTGTCATCTCGGTGATGATGAAGCCTGGAGCAACCGCGTTGGCGCGGATTCCCCTTCTTCCCATCTCCTGCGCGATACTCTTTGCCAGACCGATCATACCGGCCTTGGAAGCGGAGTAGTTGCACTGGCTGGCGTTTCCGTGGACACCTACTACTGAAGACATGTTGATGATGCTTCCGCCCTTCTGGCTCATCATTACCGGAGTAACGGCGTGGATGAAGTTGAAGGCGCTCTTGAGGTTGACTGCCAGGACTGCATCCCACTGGGCCTCAGTCATCTTGAGCATCAGTCCGTCTTTGGTGATACCTGCGTTGTTAACCAGGACGTCTATTCTTCCGAGTTCCTTCACTACCTGTGCCACTGCATCGTGAGCCTGCTGGAAGTCAGCGGCGTTGGAAGGGATTGCCAGAACCTTTACGCCATAGGCTTCGAGTTCTTTCTTTGTCTGCTCTCCCAGTTCATCAATAACGAGGTCTGTAAAAGCTATGTTTGCTCCTTCGGAGGCAAACTTGAGGGCAACTGCCTTGCCGATTCCTCTCGCTGCTCCTGTAATCAGGGCAACCTTTCCTTCGAGTAATTTCATAATATTCTGATTTTGTTTTATTTGTTTTCCTTTCCGTATCCGCCGGCCAGCACTCCCGCAAGGTCGTACTCGGTGGCGGAAACTATGCGTACAGCCGCAAATTTACCAATTAATCGCAGAGGGTCAAACCCCTTGCAGGACTTAAGGTCCACAAGTATGCTGCCGTCCACTTCCGGGCTTTCCCGCTGGCTACGGCAGATGAGGAATCCGTCCTTAACGTCGTCTATGATGACTTTCTCCACACCTCCAATCCTTCTCTGGTTGTTTTCCAGGGAGATACGGCTCTGGAGCCTCATCAGGCGGCCATAGCGTCTTTTCTTGACACCCTGCGGAATGTCGTCTTTGTAACGGGATGCGTCATAGGTTCCTTCCTCCTCGCTGTAGGTGAAGGCTCCCAGCATCTCAAAGCGGTTCTTCCTGACAAAGTCCAGAAGGTCCTCGAACTCCTCCTCCCCTTCTCCCGGATGGCCCACTATCATAGTGGTCCTGAGCGCTATGCCCGGAACCCTTGCCTTGAGGTCATCCAGCAGAGACTGCTGCCTTGTGCGGTCGACTCCGCGGCGCATCATCTTGAGAATCTTTGTGGAAGAGTGCTGGAGCGGGATGTCCAGATACTTGCAGACCTTAGGGTTCTCGGCCATCACCTTGAGGACGTCTTTCGGGAAGCCGGTCGGATAGGAATAATGGATCCTTATCCACTCTATGCCGACTATCCTGGAAAGGCGTTCAATGAGCTGGGCCAGCATCTTCTTCCCGTAGAGATCCATCCCGTAGAACGTGGTGTCCTGGGCTATCAGGATGAGTTCCCTTACTCCCTTGGCTGCCAGAGCCCTGGCCTCCCTTTCCAGAGTTGCCACAGGGACGGATTTGAACGGTCCCTTGATAAGCGGAATGGCACAGTAGGAACACTTCCTGTTGCACCCGTCTGCAATCTTCAGGTAGGCGTAATGGGACGGAGTCGTAAGGTGACGGCCTGTCCAGTCCTTCTGAGACGGAAGGCTCATCCATCTTACAATTTCCTTCCACTGGAACGAGCCGAAGAAAGCGTCCACTTCCGGAATGTCCGCCTGGAGCTCTTCCCTGTAGCGCTCGCTCAGGCATCCGCAAACCACTATCCTGCCCACAAATCCGTCCTGCTTAGCCTTCACGGCAGTCAGGATCTCGTCTATGGATTCTTTTTTTGCGTCGCCGATGAAACCGCAGGTGTTGATGATGACGGTATCCGGCCTGGATTCTTCATACGGGATCTCTTCCGGGATAATCTCAAGACCTTCCGACAGTTTTGCCAGAAGGTGCTCGGAGTCCACCCTGTTCTTGCAGCAGCCCAGGGTAACCAGCTGTACTTTATGAGGTTTAGGGTTTGCCATCCAGGATTATACAACCTTTCTCGGAACGCTTGCCTTTGCAGGGGCGGCCTGCTTGCCGCTTACCTTTGCGCCTTTCTGCTTTGAGGCTTCCTTGGCCTGCTTTGTGGCTGCAGTCTTAGCGCTTTCCTCGTTCTCGGATGCCTTGGCCTGGTCTTCCTCAGTCTCGAAGTCGAGGCTGGCATATTCCTTCAGGCAGTTGTACCATTCCACAACTTTCTTCATATGTGAAGGATAGAACCTGTCTGCGTCATAGTCAGGAACAACCTTGCCGAAGAATTCCTTGAGCTCTTCAGGAGAACTCTTTCCGGAAGGAGCTTTCCCGTCGCCGAGGAAAGTCTTCATTGCCTCCAGCACCTCCTGGAGTTTCTTCTCTCCGTCCTGGGTGAAGATGGAGATATCGCTGAGGGCACTCATCTTTGTTGACGTGCCGGCTGCAAATCTTTTCTTTGTCAGCATAGATTCCAGTATCGCTCCCCTGGCTGCTTGGGCCACATAGGTGAACAGACCCTGCTGGCCGCTGACTGTAAGTACTTTTCCTAAATCTGTCTTCATATGTAAAATCTTTTGAATTATTTCATTCCGCGTTCTTTCTTAATCTGCTCGTAGGCGCTCTGGACACTCTTGAATTTCTCCTCGGCGGCCTTCTTCACATCGGCACCGAGGCTTTCCACCTTGTCCGGATGGTACTTGACGGCCATACGGCGGTATGCCTTCCTGACTTCCTCGTCCGTTGCGCTCTGGTCTATCTCAAGGATCTTGTACGGATCCTTCTCAGGCTCGAACATTCCCATTATGCTGCGGATGTCCTTCTCGTTGAGCCCGAGATAACCTCCTATGGTAAACAGCAGGCTGCTCTCCTCCGGAGAAACCTGTCCGTCCGCCTGGGCGATTCCCAGCAGATAATGGAAAAGCTGCAGACGCTGGGAAATCTGCATGTACTGCTTTATCTGGGAGCAGGCCTGATATACATCTATGTTGCTCTGAAGCAGCTTCTTTATGACAGTAAGGGCATCCTGGACGGAGTCTTCTCCAAAGTTCTGGCGGACAAAGTCCTTGATGTAGTTAAGCTCGCTTTTCAGGGTCTTTCCGTCCGCCTTCATCACGGCTGTGGAAAGTACCAGGAGGCTTATGAGGAAACTGTTACGCTGCTCTGTCTGGGAATAAGGCCTGCGGCTGCCGGTGTATCCGCCACCGGTATATCCACCGCCGGAGTTGCCTCCTGTCCAGCCGCCACCAGAGCCTGTGCCGATCCTCAGATTGGAGCTGCCGTCAATGGCGGAGCCTATGAAGAAGCCTATGATGCCTCCTATATAGCCACCGAGGACCCATCCTACTGCGCCAAGTATCCACTTGAATGCCATACTATTACATTTGTTCCAATATCTGTCTTGCCTGTTTCTCTATGTCCGCCCCCTCTACGGATTCCAGGACAAAGTCTGCAAGACGTTTCCTTTTCCTGTCTGAAGTCTGGCTCTTAAGCCGGGCCCTGACTTCCTCTTCAGAGCTATGGTCCCTTTCCATTACCCTGCGGATCCTCTCCCTAAGCGGAGCGGTTACCACGAGGGTCTTGTCCATAAAGCTCCTTACATATTCATTCTCAAGGATAACGGCACTTTCAAAAATCACCGTTCCCCTCTTCCGCCTTTTCCACTGCCGGAAATCTTCCATCACATACGGATAGACGAAATCCTTCACTTTCTCCAGAAGGTCCCTGTCGCCGAATATGATGGTTGCCATGGCCTTCCTGTCCAGTTTCCCCTTCTTCAGAATGCCCTTTCCAAGTATCTTGGTGAGCCCCTCCAGAATCCCGGGATTCTCGTCATACAGCTCCTTTGTCCTTGAGTCAGAATCATATACCTTGCAGCCAAGGGACCTGAACACTCCGCATACATAGCTCTTGCCGGAGCCTATTCCGCCGGTTATCCCGAGAACCTTGGCCATATCAGTCCTCCTGCTTGACATTCTCCGGGAGCATAAGGACCCTGTCCACAAAAGGAGGGTCTATGCTGAGTTCGTAAACCCCTTCCGGCACCCAGTCTATCTTTACCTTGGCCTTCGCCGATGCCGACGAGGCAGCCTGGACATAATCCACGTAAGCGTTAAAGTCCTGGGACGAGATATCCCTTTTCCTTCCGAATTCTTCCTTGAACGATATGGTCACGGAAGACGGGACGAGTATCATCCTGGCACCTTCTTCCAGATTTTTCACCTCTACCGGAAGCGTGAGGCTGCGGCCGACATAACGTCCTACCGTCAAGTGATATACGGTCTTGTTTTCAGACATCTGGACACCGATTATCTGCTCTATGCCAGCCTCTCCCTGAATGCTTCTTCTAATGGAACGGGCCGTTATCTTTTCCGTGAAGACGGAGTCTATCGCCTTGACGACGCTCTCCTCCCCGTTTATAAGGACGGAGTCCGGATTGAGGGATACCCTGTCAAAAGCCATATACTGGTCTTTGAAACTAAGGTCCGCCTTCAGGCAAACAGGCACTTTCTTCTGGTATGTCTTCGGGAAGACGAACACAAGGGTGTCTTCAACAATCTCGTCTATCTCCAGATAGCCGTCCAGTTTCTCTGTTGCCTTGTCCTTTATCTGGGAGGACAGGATGAAGAAAGCATCCTCCTTCCCTTTCATCGGACGAAGAGCGGAAGTGTCCGCACGGAAAGCAAGAGTCTCGCCTTTCTTCCTTGCGTAAAACTTGTGGCGCAGGAGATAGAATCCGGAAGACGAGCCCCGGATTGTCAGAGGATCCTGGGATACGGACTTGAAAACCCTCCCTTGCATCGGCGAGGAAAGTTCCACATTGTAATGATAGACATAGCGGTACTGGAGGCCCAGTTTCATCACGCCCCATACCACCAGTGCAACGAGCAGGGAAATTATGAGAACCACAACTTTCCCGCCCCAACTGATCTTCAATCCCTTATGCAAATCCTCGAAAGACAAGGCCTTTTACTGTTGCTGAGCGTCTGAGAAATCTCTTACCAGGGAGCTCTTTGCCACCTTTATGCGGACATTGGTGTCTATCCTCATCATGACATAGTTGCCGTTTTCAGGAATCTCGTCTATTGTTCCGTAGATACCTCCGACGGTAACCACCTTGTCGCCCTTCCTGAGCTGGTTGCGGAAATTCTGCAGCTCCTTCTGTTTCTTCTGCTGAGGACGGATCATGAGGAAATACATGATTGCAAAGATCGCAACCATCATGATGATGAGTGAAAGTCCGCCGCCGCCCTGCTGAGCTTGCTGTGCCTGGAGAATGATTGTAATGATATTCATATTGTTCTGTTTTGTTGATTTCTAGAATCCGCCTACCATACCGGCAGGATTTTTCGTGATTTTTCCCTGTGAATGCAAATCCTTCAGAATCGTGTTCAGAAGGCCGTTTACAAACGAGTAGCTCTTCGGTGTGCTGTAGTGCTTGGCTAGCTCCACATACTCGTCTATGGTAACCTTGAAAGGTATGTCCGGGAAGTTCTTTGCCTCTGCCAGCCCCATTGCCGCAATCAGCATGTCGCTATGCACAACCCTGGAAACATCCCAGTTGGACATATAGGAAGAAACGGTTTCAGCAAGGTCGTCATATTCAACGATGACGCTTCCCACCAGCTTGCGCGCGAAGGCTTCGTCCGCCTTGTCCGCAAACAGTTCCGGCACGGTCACGTGGCCGGCCTTTGCGGTTTGACTGAGGTTCTTCAGAATGAGTTCCAGCACATAGTCGAGGTCGTCCGCCCACCAGATGCACTCGTTTTCCAGGGCGTCTTCCAGAACAGTGTTACCGGAAAGAAGTTCCGAATAAACATGGCGGAACAGTTTAACGGCATCCTCCATAACCGGTTCCTCCTTACTGATATATTCTTTGAAGAACCCGGATTCAACCATCGCTGAGTATATTGATTTCAATGGGGTCTCAAGGTCTGCCCAGCCAATTCCCTGATTAATGCACCAGTTGTTGAACGCGGCATCCCCCTTCACCATCGCTGAAAAGGCGTTTGAAGCGAACTTCCGGTTTATCTCTATGACAGTGTTGTCCGGCTTGAATTTGCGGTTCTGCTGCGCAATCCTGTCTTCCGCTACCGGAACCAGTGCCGATGGAAGCATCCACATAAGGCAATACAACTGGCGAGTCTTCTGGAATGAGAGCATAAGTTCCCTTTCCGAGGCCTCCACATTCGTATCTTCCGTTGTTATCCTGCTGTAAAGCTCTTTGAAAGCCTTTGTTCTTATAAGTGTCCTGCTAATCATTTGAGACAAATTATAACATTTGACAAATATAACGAAAAATGAGAGCAAAAAGTTGTATCTTTGTCAAGAATTAAAAATACAATACTATGTATCAAGAAGATTTTGATAATTCTTTCTCACAGGAGAAAAGCGGGGATGACATTTATTCAAGGCCAGTAAGGGCAGGCAAGAGAACTTATTTCTTTGACGTGAAGGCCACCAAGAACAATGATTACTACCTTACCATAACCGAAAGCAAGCGCAAGGTGGAGAAGGACGGACGTTTCTCTTACGACAAGCACAAGATCTTCCTCTACAAGGAGGACTTCGAGAAGTTTGCCGCAGGCCTTCAGGAAGTAGTCCAGTTCATCAAGGAGAAGTGCCCTGTTCAGGAAAGAGTCTATACAGAATCTTCTGAAGAGGCTCCAAGGAAGAGCGACTTCACCGATGTAGATTTCGACAAGCTTTAAAAGGACAAAACTTAAATAGGAAAAAACAGAAACCCCGGGACCAGAGTTCCGGGGTTTTATTGTCTTATAAGGAATTGATGATCTCCGCGATTTCCTTGCGGGCCTTTTTGCCTTCAGGGCATGGCCAGAGAGGATAGACGTGCCCCATCTTCTTTGCCACGTGCAGACGGGCGTCAACGCCAGCGTCCTTCATCTTGTCGTATGTCTTGACTATATCTGTGTAAAATATTTCCCAGGTACCGGTGAAAAGGTCTGTAGGCGGAAGGCCCTGCATATCGCCGTAAATAGGTGAAATCATCGGGGCGCGCGGGTCTATGTCGCCGGCCCAGTCCTCACCTACCTTCCTTAATACCTCAGCGTTCAGGAAAGTGTCATATTCCTGCAACAGGTCATCGCCTCCCAGCACATCCACCCAAGGCGAGATGAGTACCAGACGGGCCGGAGTATCAAGGGAATCGCTGAGAATCTGCTGCGTCAGAGCAAGAGTAAAGCCTCCACCTGCCGAGTCTCCCATTATGATGATCCGGTTGGACGGATACTTCCTGATTAACTGCCGGTAGAGCTCCATCATCAGCGGATGGGCATCCTTGGCCGTGTACCGGTAAAGCAGAGGATAGTTCGGTGCCACGATTCCGCAGCCCGTTTCCTTTGCCCATCCGGCCATCGCTTTCCAGTGCAGATCCGCAAAGTTGTTAAGATAGGCACCGCCATGGATGTAAAGCACAACCGGTTTGCTGTCATCCTGGGCTTCCATATGGAAAACCTGCATGTCACCGATCCTGTACTGACTCATCTGTCGGGGAAACACCACTCCTTCAGGTATCTCCACCGTACTCTTGTCTGTCTGGTCGCCTTTTGTCATTTCATAGTCCTCCATCGTTGACTGATGGATCAAATGACTTACAACTGCCGCCTGAGGGGAACGTCCGGTAATCAGCCAGTAGGCTGCTCCGATTATCACGGTGGCGGAAATGAGGCACACCACCGTCCAAAGAATTTTCTTAGTTATCTTCTTCATGTGGAACTTAGAGAAACTAATTTACCAATATTTACTCCAAAGATAATATTATTCACGAGAAAACCCCTTCCAGATTATTTCTAGAAGGGGTTCTTTTAAGCCTGAAAAGACAAAAGCTATTTCCCGGTCATCGTGAAGGACATGTAATTAGAGTGACCTACTTCCTTGTATGTCTGCGCATCGTATGCTACAAGGCGCACATAGTATGTGTGCTTACCCTTCTTGGGGTGAATTTCGCTGTTCCACATCCAGATGATTTTGTTGTTGAGAACGTATTTGTCTGTCTTGTTCTTGTTCTTGAATTCCTTGAGCTTACGGACAGGATAACGCATACGTCCCTCTCCTCCATAATCATCAGACAAATATTCATGTGTTGTGCCTTTAGGAGATTCAACTTCCATATAGATCTGGGCGCCATGCTTTTTCATTCCCGTAAAGTCTGCTGAGAAATGGCATACCATTTTCTTCTTTCCGCTTTTGTCTTGCACGTTCGTCTCAAGCCTGCAGTTCTTGAATGTCGCTTTCTGAGCGTAAGTTACATTGGGCTTCAAAGAGGAGAAAAGAAATGCCATGATCATCATGACAACAGTGAATCTGAAAGTGCTTTTCATCTTTGTTTTGTTTTTAAATGGTTTTACGGGTGTAAAATAGGAAAAAGAATCAAAAGAAAACCTCTTCCAGATAATTTCTAGAGGGGTTTGAGGTACCAAGCAGAATCGAACTGCTGTACACGGTTTTGCAGACCGACCTGTAACTCAGTACTATAACTTGCGTCAGCAAATGGTTAACTCAAAAACTGACGCAAATATATGAAAAAAAACTTCTCTTATCAATTCAACGTAAGGAACTGCCGAATGGACAAAAAGGGGGAGGCCCCTATCGAACTAACCGTCTCCATTTGCAGAAAGCGGGTAGTAATTCAACTACCCTACCGCACAAAACCTGAAACATTTAAACAGAAAAGACCTCCACAGGAACTTGTGGATTATTTGGATGCCGAAAGGATAAAGATAAGGCAAATCGTGTCAGACTCGACACAAATGGGCATAACCCTGACCGCAACCTCTTTCAGGGACTATTTCAGGGCAGGGGGAGTGAAATCATATATGGTTAGCGACTTATTATGCGATTTTCTTAAGATGAAGAAGTCTTCCAAGGTCTCACAGCAACTTTTTCACAAATACGAGTTTGTTTCTGAAATTTTCCAACACATCATAGGACAGGACAAGGAAGTAGAACATATTACCAATGATGATGTCAGGAGATTTGTGGGCTATGTTGAAACCAAATACATGAATTCCACGGCTGTATCCTACTACTCCATGTTAAAGGGAATTATCAGGTATGCTATGGACAATGGAAGAATAATCATTTCCCCCTTACAGAAAGTCAAAATAGCACGAAAGCCAAGTAAGATTGATTATCTTACAGAAGAAGAGATTGATAAAATAAGGAAAGTAAAACTTGATACAGATAGTCTTAATAAGATTAGGGATTGCGCTCTCTTTCAAATTTCATCGGGATTGGCTTATTGCGATTGTGTTGAATTAACTGAATACGACCTGCAAGAGAAGGAAGGCACTCATTATATTTCAAAACTACGTCATAAAACGGGAACCCCATTCTTTGCCGTTGTCCTTCCTGATGGGGTAGATATATAATAGGTATAATGGAAAAATACCATTCATTTCAAATCAGAAATATAATCTGTTCCTGAAAGTCCTTGCTGAAAGGGCAGGAATAAACAAGAACTTCCATACACACCTATTCCGTCATACATATTGTACTTTATTGCTAAATAAAGGGGTTTCGATGAAAACGGTGAGCCGATGTGCAGGACACTCATCAAGCATAACCACCGAATCCTTCTACGCTTTCCTCAAAGAAGAAACAATATTAGAAGAGGTCTCAAAAGCGATAGAAAAACTTGATTTTTAGCCATAGGCCGTTTCGGGAGTGAATTAAAGGGAAATCAACCCACTTTTAGCACCTACTTCTCATAAGACCCGTAAATTACTATACCTCAGCGATTTGCAGAAATGCTATTTTGCTCAAAAAAGCCGTTGAATTATTGATGGTCGCTGAGGTCCAAAATGCCCGTTTTATCCGTGTCTTGCGAATAATCTAACTCCTTATTTTTAAGTGTTATCCCACGTTATCCGAGTTAGGACATTGTAGGGTGGCAGGTTTGTCAGGCATACCCCTCTGTGCCTTCCGATAATTTTACCCCAATTTTTACCCAATTTCAAAATCAACCTAACTAAACTGACTATTTTACAAACCTGACTATTTATAGAAAAAGAAAGATTATGGAAAATACAGGAAAAAGAACAACGAGGGAAGTCTCTCCACAGGTAAGAGAGAAGATAAGGGCATCGTTAAAATCGTATTACGCTTCTCATGAAAGGGATGAAGAATGGCGTAGGAAGTTGTCCGATGCAAATAAACGTGCGTGGGCACGAGTTCCCAAGAAAGAGACGGGAATCGAAGATTTGATTTAATGAAAAAAAAATGGCTCAAGTTCTATCCCTTGAGCCATTTCTATCATATATGAAAAAGGTTCCTACCTCTTTAAATTTACTCTTTTTTCTGCCTCTTTTCTATCATCTTCCATACGCCCAAGTGCTCTTTTTGCCCATCTTGGCTGTTTTTCATACTTGTTAAGGAAGGCACACAAGTCATTATATTCTTTCATCACCGCATCATATTCTTCTTTGTTTACTGCGTCAGAAAAACCTTTTCTGATTTTTGCCTCAAAAACATCAACTTTCTTTTCTTGTTCATCAAGGTTAAGTTTATTTATTTCTCCATTGTAGAACAAAGCAATTGTATTCGCCTCCTCTTTAATATCATCCTCTGATGGTTTATTCTTCGATACAGGGATTCTATATGCAGTTGCATTAACCCGAACACCCGAACCATGACTTGATGTATGTTCTGTTGGGGACATATTAACAAGAACAAGTCCACAGCCCATATCTGCCGCTTCCTTTTGGAGTTTCTCCACTGCATTATTATATCCTTTCCCTGAAGCAAGCGCACCTCCCCAACCTGATGCTTCTGAAATAGTTCCAACTCTTTCAAGTCCTCTTGTATCTTCTACATTATACGTAATAACAACATCCCTCCATTGCTTATCTGATGTGATAATTTTAATATTAAGTAGGTTTTGAAACTCCTCCACCCGTCCCCCAGAAAACACTATTTTGTGGAGCATTGCCTTATATGTTGAAATAATCAAGTCTTCATTTGGAAGAGTATATTCCACAGCATCTTCAGTTATTTTAACAACCTTTCCTTCCGCGACCTCACCATTTTTGAAGAAAATCTTATCTACCTTTTTTTCTTCCAACTTATTACAAACCTCCACACGCCCACTTTTGAAAACAATTTTGTGAAGTTTTGATTTGTTTATTGTTGTGAGCAAGTCCTCCCCAACATATTTACAATCAATAGATTCACTTGAGTTTTTTACAATAGAGACAACTTCAACATTTCCATTAAGATAGAAAAGTGAATCTAATTTGTCTTGTGCTGTAGCCATCAAAGCAAAGCATACAAACATCAGTAGTGCAAAAACCTTTTTCATAATCTGTGTTTTTATGTCTTTTCAAAGTTAATGGAAATTCCGGTAAAAGTAGTCCCCTTTGTCCGGCGTGAAACTGGTCCCCTCCAGACGTTGGGAAAAAGTTCGTTTCATATGCCATCACTCTTGACATTCTGTTCAAAAGCAATGCGTGGTTATTAATTCAGTTTACTGTCCAAATTTAAGTTTTTATTTCATTCCCTGCAATTTTCTCAGCGATTCTCCCTTAAGCTCTATCCGCAGAGCATTGTGTACTAGTCTATCCAGGATAGCATCCGCTACAGTCTTGTCTCCTATCACCTCATACCAGTCTTTTACAGGGACTTGAGATGTCAGGACTGTTGACTTGCGCCAATATCTGTCCTCTATTATGTCCATCAGGCTCATCCTGGAACCGGCGTCAAAAGGATGCATACAGAAGTCCTCCAGTATAAGGAGATCCGTTTTTTCTATCCGTTTGAGTTCCTTCAGTATATCACCCCTAGCCTTTGCCACCTTTAGCTTTCCCATAAGGCGGTATGTGTTTGCGTAAAGGACTTTCATGTTCTTCTGGCATGCCTTTACACCTAAAGCCGTAGCGATATAACTTTTACCCGTTCCCGTGCAACCGGTGATAAACAGATTCTTGCCTTCCCTCACAAAAGACAGGTCTGCAAGCCGGTCTATCATGTTCTTGTCCAGATTCCTGTCTATGGAGTAGTCTATGTCTTCTATAGAGGCGTCGTATCTGAAAGAGGCGTTTTTAATCAGCCTGGCTATCATCTTGTTGCATCTGTCATCCCATTCGTACGAGACCAGCCAGGAGATAAACTGGTCATTCGTCATGGAGTCTGCACTGTATCCGTCCAGACTGGATTTGAAGGCGGTGTGCATACCCCATAGATGCATCTGGCGCATCCTTTCCAGTGTTTCCTTGTTCATATCCATAGCTGCACCTCCTACTTGTAATATTCTTTCCCGCGCACGTTTTCATGTTCGGGTAATTCCACATTATCCGGCAAATTGCTCCACTCTTCCTCCGGAAGCATGTCCTGCTGGTTCTTGAGTATATCCTCCACTGCCAGATAATTGTACATTCCTGAGGCTGCGGCCAGCCGGCATGCCTTCAGAAGACGCTCTACGCCCACCTTGCGGGCAAGAGACAGGATGCCTCTGCACGACTTGAAGGCCTGTTCCGGATACTTTTTCTCCAGGATTACTTTCTTCATATAGCTCTCTACGTCCGGATGAAGCTCCGACGCTTCCTGCAACAGAGCGCTCGGGTCCCATGTAAGGGCCTGACGCTGGTTCTTGGGGAGATGCTCCGGATTGGTAACATATTCAAACAGCTTGTAGCTGCGCCGGTGCTCCGCAATAAGGTCATGCGAGGAGGAGTATATTTTTACTCTCTGGCTGTCATACATGACATTCAACTTCCGGCGTATATACTTGGTGGGGACGCTGTAAAAGCTTTTCTCCAGCCCTATGTAGCCGTTCCTCTGGACAGTGACGCTGCGACGTTTTTTCAGTTCGAAGCGGATAGGATTCAGCGGTCCCATAGCCTCGCGCTCCAGTTCCTCGTACTGGCTCCTGCGGCTGGGGCGGCCTCCGGTCATCGGCGCGTTGTTATGGAGTTCCAGTTCCACCCAGATGGCCTTGTTAAGGGATTCTATATCATAGAAGACACGGCCATCCAGCTTGGTGTATATGCGCTGGTAAAGCAGTTTTACGGCATCCTCCACAAGAGCCTTGTCCTTGGGCTTTCTAACGCGGGCTGGCATGATGGTGCAGCCGTGATGCTCTGCAAAAGAAGCGAAGTCCTCATTAAGTTCCGACTCGTATCTGCCAGGACGGGTGACGGCAGACTTGAGGTTATCTGGGACGATGGCGGCCGGGCAGCCGTCATAAAAACGTAGAGAGTTCTCGCAGCCTTGTATGAAGTCCTCTTTCCTTTGGCTCATCTGCGCTTCGCAGTATGTGAGGTTCGAGCAGGAAAGGATTGATATAAAAAGCTCGCAAGGGACGACTTCTCCCGTGTCCCTGTCTAAAAGGCACTTGAGCTTGTCGCCTGCATAGTCCACGTACATCTTGTCACCTGCCTTATGCTCTATGTGGGCTATCGGGTTGGAGATGATTTCATACGTGTTCAGGTGAAACATAAACTGGCTCCGGCTGTACGGGTTGACGCTTTCCTTGCAGTAGTCACGGTAAAGGAGCATACGGGTAGTACCGCGCTTTTTCAGACGTTTGAGATAGCTGGGAAGCAGTTTCTGAAGCTCCTGATGGCGGGGTGAGATCACATCCTCCTTAGGCATCTTTTCCTGCTCTTGAAACAGGGAGTGTAATGCACTGTCTTCCATCGAGATGATCTCCTCATAACTTTTGCCGCACTTGAGATAGATCTGTAGGTACTTCTTGACAGTGGTGCGGGACATACCCAGCATCTTGCCGATGGTCTTGCTCCCTTTTCCTGCGGCGTAACAGCGCAGGACTTGACGGATTTTGGTCATAGAAATTGGTTTATTGGGCATCGCTTCTGAACTTTTGATGCAAAGTTCAGGGATATAAACCGTTCTTTTTCTAACTTTTGGGGGCCAGTTTCGTGCCGGATTTAGGGGGTCACTTTAAAAACGGACGAAGGGGGTCAGTTTGCACCGGATTTTCCAGATAGGCGTTCGATTCGCCTCGGGAGTACAATTCCTCAAATATTCCGAGAATAAGATTTAGTGAAATTGGTACAACCCTAAATGCTCTTTGAAAAGAGCATAGGATTGCTTTCCTAATGACATGAAGTTTTCATAAATTTGCGTCAAGTATTTTTGATGACGCAAATTTTGACGCAAATATGCGTTCAAAGTATGGCCGAGTGGTTAGGTCAGGTCTGTAAAATAATAATCAGACACCTGTTTTTGGTAAGTGCCTGATTATTAAGAGGTACCAAGCAGAATCGAACTGCTGTACACGGTTTTGCAGACCGTTGCCTAGCCACTCGGCCATGGTACCGGTTTGGGAATGCAAATATAGTAATTTATTCTACATAAAGCACCAAACCCTTCAGATATTCTCCTTCAGGATGGCAAATATTCACAGGATGGTCTGCAGGCTGGGTAAGGCGGTGGATAATCCTGACCTTTCTCTTTGCCATTGCGGCGGCGCTGAAAACTGCAAGGGCGAAGTCTGTCTTGTCCACAACCTGGGAACAACTGAAAGTGAAGACGATGCCACCTTTGGCAACTTTTTCTATGGCCATCGCATTGAGTTTCTTGTAGGCCCTCAGGGCGTTCTGCTTTGCGCTGAGATGCTTGGCGAATGCAGGAGGGTCAACGATCATCAGGCCGTACTTTCCATTCTCTACATTTTTCAAGTATTCAATGGCATCTGTGCACACGCATTCGCAGTTTTGCGTGAAGCCGTTCAGTTCAAGGTTCTTCTTGCAGGCATCTATGGCAAGCTGGGAACTGTCTACCGAGTCACAGCCTATTGCTCCGCCACTCATGGCGTAAACGGAAAAGCCGCCGGTGTAGCAGAAAAGGTTGAGAACCTTCATGCCGTCTGAAAGCCTGCCGACAAGGTTGCGGTTGTCCCTCTGGTCCAGGAAGAAACCTGTCTTCTGGCCTTTTTCCCAGTCCACCAGGAAACGGCAGCCGTTCTCCCTGACTTCTGTCTGTGACTGTGGGGTATAGCCCTCCCTGATGTAGAGATAGTCGTCATCCCCCTTGAAAGAACCAATTGGGGTGGACTTGGAATAAATGGCGTCTATCTTGTCTTTGAAAACTTCCTTTATAGCCTCAGCGATGTCTTTCCTGCAGTTGTACATGCCGGCGGAATGAGTCTGCATAACTGCTATCCTGCCGTAGATGTCAACTATAAGGCCGGGGAGATAATCCCCCTCTCCGTGAACAAGACGGTAGCAGTCTGTCATTCCTTCTTTTATTGAAGGGATTGCGGCCTGCCTGAGTCTTAGGGCTTTGGATATCCTTGAAATGTAGAGGTCCGTGTCTATCGCCGAGTTATCCCAGACCAGCATCCTCACCATAATGGAGCCTTTCTGGAAATGGCCTTTGCCAAGGAGGATGCTGCCAGAAGACATCACCCTTACAATGTCTCCGTTTTCCGGATCGCCGAGTATTTTGGCAACGGCACCAGAGAAAACCCAAGGGTGGAACCGCATAAGAGACTGGTCTTTACCCTTCTTGAGAATGACTTTGCTTTCCATCAGACAGACATTAGTTTAATGTACATTTCCCTGCAGACCCAGGCGTCTATCGCGGCATATCTGAGCTGGGCGTCAGAAAGTTTGCTGCTCTCCCAGTTGGAAAGTTGCTGGGACTTGGACACCCTGATACCCAGGATAATGGCACTCATCTTCCTCACGCTCTTTTCCTCTATTCCAAATTTCTCGGCGATGGTCTGGAGATCGGCAAAACCACTTGCATTGAACCGGGAATACCAGTTAAGGCCGTTGATATCGTCCCTTACGGCAGCGCCAACCTTGATGATGGCGGGATCTGAAAGGATATCGGCAAGCCCGTCCGGCAGGCCAAGCTGCTGGAGACGGAAAATATAGGCGTGATCCTCCGTGGAGAGCTGAAGCAGCGCCATATGGTTCTTTGGAGCCCTGGCCACAAAGCAAGGCTTGGTCTCAGTATCGAAACCTATCACTTTCTCCGCCTTAAGACTCCTGACAGCCTGACGATAAACCTGATCTTCTTTTTCTACTACGGTTATTTCCCCGTGAAATTCAGCCATCGGCAACTGCTCTATCTGCTCAGTTGCTATATGTGGAAGAAACGACATCTAGTTGAGTTTTTCTTTTATCTTTTCGTAAGTGTAAGGCACAAGTTTCTGTATCCTCTTGAGGTTGTCCGGATTGAGGTTATCCTTACTGAACGGGACAACCACGGTTGTGACATCCTCGCTGCCTACAGCCCTGCCATATTTGAAATCGTGGGTCAAGCCTCCGTCCGGTTCAAGATTCTTGGTTGGAACACCGTAGGAAGGCACTGAAATAAAGGCATCAACACGGCCTTTCCTGGTACGGAGGGCCATGAGCTTCTCCTCTCTGAGGATCTTGCAGCATTCTATCGCGGTAAAGACTGCCGGATCGATAAAGGTAAAGTCATCGGCGATAAGATGGGCGTAAATCAGTTTGCCGTTACGGCGGTAAGACCTCAATTCGCTTATAGTCTTGTTCAGGGTGTCAAGCAGGAAAGGATAATGGGTGCATCCCAGAATCACGCTCTTTAAAGGAGCCTGCTCGGGAGACTGGCGAAGCTGCTCAAGAAGGCTCACGATATGGAACCTTGCATAGTTGGCGGCTGAATTGAGCTGGAATTCAGTATATTTCTTGTTGACTTTCTTGTAGAGAACAGCATTGTCCGCAAAATTGAATTTGTAAACGTCAAGCAGTTCTTCCTTGATGTCGTCCGGACCGTCTCCGAGTTTAGGACCTCTGTATGAATCTCTCGGTGCTGTAAGGGAAAGATCCACGAAATCCTTTTCCAGGTCCACTGCCTCGGCAAATCCCGCACCTTTCTGATTAACGACCTGGATAAAACCTTCATAAGCCCTCTCCTTCTTAACCTGCATTATAGTGCGGCGGTAAGCATCTGAGTCAATTGTTCCTATGGTTGCCATCACTCCCACGGACAGGGAGTCTCTCTTGCGGCTTGAGAGGATATTGTCAAATGTGGCGTTCACACCGGCGTTTATAACTCCGATGACTTTCACCCCAGTCCCGGACAACTCCAAAAGAGTCTGTATATCGTTCAGGCCATAGGCGGTAGCCGTGTTGCATGCGATAACGATAATCTTGCATCTCTGCTTCTTGCCCTTGGCATACTTGTCCGAACTCCGTTCGTAATACTTGTCGCCGAGAAGGAAAAGCGCATCCTTTACTGCAAGTTCCCTCAGATAATCAGCCTTGCCCTCGGAGGAATAAGTGCCATAAGGCATATTTGCCTGGTCTGCAAGATACTGGAAATCCTCCCCCGTAAAATCCGGAATACCGTCAGACTCCATGTCTCCCTCTATATTGTCCAGGTAATCGGACTTAAGTATAACCTCAAGTACGGTAAGCCCGCCTGTTCCGGAATCAAACACACCTATAGGGAACTGGCTGCGGTCTTCCTTTGGAGGAAAACGGTCAAAGTCCGCATACCATATGCTGGAAGGCTCATCCAGGGCCTTGTCGATAACCGGAATGGTCGGCAATTCAGACTTTTTCCTGTTCTTGCAGGAAGAAACTCCCAGCAGGACAAGCGCTATTATCAGGTAAGGAACAAATCTTTTCATATCTCTTTCTTGTTGATTTACTTGTAATTGAATTCTCCCATCGGACAGGAGACGGTAAGGCGCGGCAGGTCCGGACTGCCTTTCTCCACCCTTCCTATGACACGAGCCGGAATGCCGAAACTGCCGGATATCCTTATTATTTCCTGGGCATCGGATTCTCCCACATAGAATTCAAGCCTGTGTCCCATATTGAAGACTTTCATCATCTCGTTCCAAGGGGTTCCGCTCTCTTTCTGGATAGTCCGGAAGAGGACCGGTACAGGAAACATATTGTCCTTGACAATCCTCACGTTGTCTACAAAATGGAGGATCTTGGTCTGGGCGCCTCCGGTACAGTGGATCATTCCGTGAATGCGGGAACGCATCCTGTCCAGCACCTGTTTTACCACCGGAGCATAAGTCCTTGTCGGAGACAGGACAAGTTTCCCGTATGTCATCCCTGTCTCGGGCTCGATATCGGTAAGATTACGTGTACCGCTGTAAACCAATTCCTTAGGCATTGCCCCGTCATAAGATTCAGGATATTTCCAGCCGAGGTATTTCGCGAAAACGTCGTGGCGGGCGCTTGTAAGGCCGTTGCTTCCCATACCGCCGTTATATGTATCCTCGTAAGTGGCTTTTCCGTCTGAGGCAAGCCCCACAATCACGTCTCCGGGGCGGATGTTGGCATTATCGATAACCTGGCTCCTGCGGATCTTGGCATAGACGGTCGTGTCTGCGATGACAGTCCTTACAAGGTCTCCCACATCCGCGGTCTCCCCGCCTGTCGGAATCAGAGTCACGCCAAACTCCTTCATCTTGGCGACAAACTTCTCGCTGCCGCTTATGAGACGCTCGATGACTTCCCCTGGAATCAGGTTCTTGTTACGCCCTATCGTGGAACTGATATAGATATTGTCCGTTATTCCCACACACAGGAGATCATCCGTGTTCATCACTATGGCATCCTGGCTGATGCCGTCCCACACGCTGAGATCCCCGGTCTCTCTCCAGTATGCATAAGCAAGGGAGGATTTGGTACCGGCCCCGTCCGCGTGCATGACGCAGCACCAAGGGTCGGCCTCGCCTTTTGAGTAGACATCCTCCGTTATCTTGCAGAAAGCCTTGGGGAACAATCCCTTGTCCACGTTCTTGATTGCCTTGTGGACGTCTTCCTTCTGGGAGGATACGCCTCTTAGGGAATATCTGTCTAAACTTTGGTTATTGTCTGCCATGATTTGGCAAATTTAATAAAAACTGACGGGGATTCCTAGCGGAAAGACTGGAGCTCCCTGTACTTAGGAAGCGGCCACAGCTCATCATCAATGACCATTTCCAGCTTGTCTGCCTTCTCCCTGATCTTGGCCATGAACGGAGCCACAGTCTCTGAGTAGGCTTTAGCCTTTGCCGGAATATCCGCGATCCTGTTTGCCACCTTGCGGGCCTCCACCAGATCGTGCACGTCCTTGTGAAGGACATTGATGTAACCGGAGATTTTCTCTATGAGGTTCATCTGCATCTTCGACATTTCAGGGTAGTTGTCAGGGAAGAGTTCCTTGATGCCCTGAACGTTCTTTATCAGAGAGTTCTGGAAGGTGATGGCGGTTGGAATCACGTGGTTTGTGACAAGATCGCCGAGTACCCTTGCCTCTATCTGGAGTTTTTTCACGTAAATCTCGTTGAGAACCTCGTATCGGGCCTCGGCCTCACGGGCAGTCATTATGTCAAGTCTCTCAAAGAGGCTGGTATTCTTCTTCAGGGTGAATTCCGAGAAAGCGTCAGGAACGCTTATGCTCTTGAGCCCTCTCTTTGCGGCTTCCTTGCGCCACTCCTCACTGTAACCGTTACCCTCAAACCTTATCTTGCGGCTTTCTACAAGGAACTGCCTGATTACCTTCATCATAGCCTTGCTCTCGCTCATTCCCTTCTCCATATTGTCCCCTACCAGCTTTTTGAAGCGTATAAGCTGCTCGGCGACAACTGCGTTGAGGACGAAAATGGAGGATGCCACATTCTGGGAAGAACCCACGGCCCTGAACTCGAACCTGTTTCCGGTAAACGCAAACGGAGATGTGCGGTTACGGTCTGTATTGTCCGGGAGGATTTCAGGTATCTGGTTGACTATATGCATCTTGCTGCGGACCTTGATGTCCTTGTCTGAAACGCTTGCAAGGTTGTCGTCCGGAAGTTTCTCTATGCTCTCCACCAGGCGGGTAAGGGTTTCTCCGATAAATATGCTAAGGACTGCAGGCGGCGCCTCGTTCCCGCCCAGACGATACATGTTGTTCAGCGATGCCACAGTGCCCATAAGAAGATGGTTGTGCTCATACACCCCTCTCATAACCGAAGAGAAGAAGCACAGGAACTGAAGGTTTGCCCTTGGGTTCCTGCCAGGCTTGAGAAGATTCACCCCGGTGTTGGTGACCAGACTCCAGTTGCAGTGCTTGCCGCTGCCGTTCACTCCGTCGAAAGGCTTCTCGTGGAAAATCACCCTAAGGTGATGCTTCTCGGCGATGGCCTTCATTATGATCATCATCATCAGGTTCTGGTCTGATGATATGTTTGCCTCCCCGTATACCGGAGCAAATTCAAACTGGTTGGGAGCCACTTCGTTGTGGCGGGTCTTCAGATGTACTCCAAGTTTATATGCCTCTGTCTCGAAGTCCTGCATAAACGCCATGACCCTGCTTGGGATGGCCCCGAAGTAATGGTCTTCCAGCTGCTGGTCCTTGGCTGCGGTATGTCCCAGAAGCGTGCGGCCGCAGGCCACTAGGTCCGGCCTGGCGCTGTAGAGTGCGCTGTCCACAAGGAAATACTCCTGCTCTATTCCAAGCTGCGGTATAACCTTCTCCACGTTCTTGTCAAACATCCTGCAAATGGCGACAGCCGCCTTGTCCAGGGCGGAAATAGACTTGAGATGAGGGGTCTTCTGATCCAGGGCTTCTCCGGTATATGAAACAAATACCGTAGGGATACACAATGTCTTTCCGATAATGAAAGCCGGAGATGTCGGGTCCCAGGCTGTATATCCCCTGGCCTCGAAAGTGTTCCTCAGTCCTCCGTTTGGAAAGCTGGATGCGTCAGGTTCCTGCTGGATGAGGGTGCTGCCCCTGAAGTTCTCGAAAGCCCCTCCACCGGCACTCCTTACGGGATCTGAAAAAGACTCGTGCTTTTCCGCTGTAGCATCCGTAAGCGGCTGGAACCAGTGAGTGTAATGGGTTGCTCCCATCTTTACCGCCCAGTTCTTCATTCCAAGGGCTATCTGGTCTGCAACTTCCCTTTCGAGGGCTGCCCCGTTCTCCACTGCGTCAACTACGGCATTGTAAGCCTGCTGAGAAAGATAAAGCTGCATCTTGGGAAGGTCGAAAACGTTCATTCCGAAATATTCGGAAACAGGTCTTGGGTCAGCATAGAAACGCTCGGCCTGGTGAGTTGCACTCTCTGCCAGGGCTCTTGTACGGACATTGCTCATAAAAAAAATGGTGTTTTGATATATTTTTAGGAAAAATTACCTTGATTTTCGCATAAGCGCACCGCAAATATATGTATTTTCTCCAAAAATTATGAATATTCGCGAATATTTTGGCAAAAAAAATAAGCCGGCGGAAAATTCCGACGGCTTATTTCCTGTTACCCGATACAGGTTACTTTCTTCCAGGATAAACCTTAAGGCCTTCCTCAAGGCACTTGATGGCGTGCTGGATATCCTCAACCTTGAGAACGTAAGCCAGTCTGACCTCATCTGTGCCACGGCCCTCGCTGGCGTAGAATCCCGCTGCAGGGGCAACCATAGTGGTCTCTCCGTTGTAGTTGAATTCCTCCAGCATCCACTTTGCAAAGTTCTCGGCTGAATCAACCGGAAGCCTTGCGATGGTGTAGAAAGCACCCATTGGCTTAGGGGTGAAAACTCCAGGAATCTTGTTGAGCATGTCGCACATAACATCCCTGCGGTGGATATACTCAGCCTTAACCTGTGCAAAGTACTCTGCCGGAGTGTCCAGTGCGGCCTCTGCGGCAATCTGCTCTACGGTAGGAGAGCAGAGACGGCTCATCGCGAACTTCATTATTGCCGCCATAACCTCCTTGTTCTTGCTTACAATGCAGCCGATACGGGCGCCGCACATGCTGTAACGCTTTGATACGGAGTCAAGAAGCAATACGTTCTGTTCCAGTCCCGGAATCTGCATCGCGGAGAAATGAGGATCGTCAGAATAGCAGAACTCCCTGTAAACCTCGTCTGAGAGAAGGTAAATGTTGTGCTTCTTCACGATCTCTCCGAGCTTGAGCATGCTCTCCTTTGAATAAAGCGTTCCCGTAGGGTTGCCAGGGTTGCAGATCAGTATGGCCTTGGTCTTTGGAGTGATGTATTTGTCAAACTCCTCGATAGGAGGAACCTGGAAACCGTCGTCTATCTTTGTGGAGATAGGCACCAGGGTAACACCGGTCTGGACGGCGAATGCGCGGTAATTGGTGTAGAAAGGCTCCATAACCACAACCTCGTCACCCGGATCGCAGAGAACTGCCATGGCGAACAGTACGGCCTCGCTGCCGGAAGTGGTCACAATTATGTCTGAAGACTCTACATCTATACCTATCTTGTTGTAATAGCCTGCCAGGCCCTTGCGATAGCTCTCTATTCCTCCAGAGTTGGCGTATGCCAGGTTATTGAGGCGGATATTGCGGATAGCCTCCATTACACACTCCGGAGAGTCGATATCCGGCTGTCCGATATTCAGGTGGAAAACCTTCACACCCCTTTTCTTAGCTGCCTCGGCGTACGGCACCAGCTTCCTGATAGGAGAAGCAGGCATTTCCATTGCTTTCTGTGAAAGAGTTAACATAATCTTATGTCTGTTTAGTAATTTTATATTTATTGGTTATCTATTCTCATTCTGCACTTGCCAGGGAGTACATGAAACCTTCCAGATGCTTCTGGATTTCACGTGTAGGGCAAGCGTAATTGTTTACAAGTATCGCAAATTTAATGAGTCCGTGCCTTGGACCTGCATAAACATATCCGGCATAGGTCTTGACACAGCTCAGGCTTCCGCTCTTGGCGTGAACCCCGGCGGCTACGTCAGGATTGAACTTTTTCTTGTCAGTGAGCACATTGCGCAAAGTTCCGACCGTCGGATAAGGGAACGCCTCGACAAACTTGTCGAAGCAAGGCTGCTTAGTCATGACAGTGTAGAAGTTGCAGAAGAATTCAGGCGAGACATAATTCTCGCGGCTGAGTCCGCTGCCGTCGTCCTGGGTATATCCCGTACGGTTTACTCCGAGTGAATCCAGAATCTTGCGCGCCGCCTTCTTGGAAGCCGAGTAGGAACCGTCTCCGAACATCTTCTTTCCCAAAGTCTTGAAAAGGGTCTCGGCATAGAAATTGTCGCTTACCAGTAGGGTTCTGCCCACGATTTTCCAAAGTTCAGGAGAATAGGTCGTGGAGATTTCAGTGAGGTCAGCCTTTTCCGCATCCTCAACAGGAATGATATCCGGACCGATGGTAAAGCCCTGGGACAGTGCAAAATCCCTGAATGCCGCACCGCAGGAAATATATGCGAACTTGTTGGAAATGGTGCTGTAGATAGTATCCCTGTCTACAGGAACACTGCCGGTGAATTTGCCCACCCTTGCAAGGTCAGAACAATTGTATTCGCTCCAGTCTCCGCTCTTTGCCGGGCCTGTTGTAAGGTCGTTGATGTACTTGAAACCAGGAATCTGGGGATAGAGCACAATCACCTGAGGCTTTTCCCCTTCTTTCTTTCCAGGAATAATCCTTGCGTTCTGGACATCCTCGTGGAAAGGCAGGCCGCTTGGAGCTGAACCATAGTCATATCCGATGTTTCCCCAAGCCCAGGAAGAAGGGATCACCTCTCGGGCCAGGTAACTGTCATCTACAACGATATTACCCTGTATTTTCTTGATTCCCAAATCTTTCATAGCAGTTGTCCACACACCGAAAATGGAATCTATCGGATAACCCACGCCATCCTCTGAACCCAGTGTAGGGTCTCCGCCGCCAACTATCCAGAGGTCTCCGAAAAGGGTTCCGTCCTTTACGGTTCCGCTGTATTTGAGAGAAGTGGAAAACTTGTAGTCCTCTCCCAGATAGGCCAGAGCCATTCCACAGGTTATGGTCTTGAGGGTTGATGCGGTAAGGACAGGAAGGTTGGAATTCCATTCAGCCACAGTCTTGCCGTTCTTGTCCACTGCCTTGATGGCGGCTACAGCATTCAGGTAGTTAGCGTCCTTCTTGAGGACTTTGTCAATGTATTCCTGAGGAGTATAGGCCGATTTAGCCTGTGCAAATAAGTTAGCCGGTGCAAGGACCGCCAGAGCGCAGGCAACCGCAAGAGATGAGATGATCTTTTTCATATGGTTTTTGATATTGAAGTTCAAATGTAGTCTTAAACAATGAAATTACCAAGTCTGGAAATAACCAGCGCGCACAACAGTATTACGATCTCTATCCTGAGGAAAGCCTTTGCCCCGTATTGCGAGAAATACCTTGCCAGAAGGATACCGGACGGGCAGCAGGCCAGCAGCGCCACAGGATGCTCCGACGTGGAAGAAAAGAGTATTACCTCGGCGACGCACACCACCACATTTATGATCTGGATCTTAAGGGCATAGGCCTCAGCGATGCCGTATTCCCTCATCTTGCTGGAAAACAGGATAATCGCGTGCAGCAGCGTAATGATAATGCACAGCAGCAGGAACAGCATCGGGATATCTAGGGAGAAGAAGTCATAGTAGACGGTTGTCATCGCCGAGTAAATGTCTTTCAGGGCGGCAACTATGTCGTAGCCAATAATATATGCCACTCCCATCAGCAGTATATAAGGGACGGCAAAGCCACCTGTGAACTTTATCAGGTTCCTGACCGTATCGTTCAGGCCGGATGCAAGCATCAGGATAATCACCAGCAGCGCTATCCAGACTACTGGAGGAAAGAACATAGAAGACAGCGCCATCAGGAAGAACGCGGTGAAATACTGCTCCTTAAGCATGCAGAACTGGGCCCAGAGCAGAGCTATGGCGGCTATGTGTATGAAACTTGCGCTCAATGCGCCAGGGCAGGCAAACAGCAGCGCCGCACTCATGATAACAGCCGTTATGCGGTCCCTGTAGGCCGGAAGCACCGGTTCAGAAATAATGTAAACCGTAAGCAGAAGGACTATGCACATCAATATGCCAAGAGGCATAGTGTATGATGTCTTCAGTCCAAAGAAGGAAGCCGGAGAGAAACGGATGAAGAATGACGATGCCAGCAGGAAAGCAGTCACAAGATACAAGGCTATCCTGTTGTATCTTCCAAGCGCGTCAATCCTCTGGGCTGATGTCATTTCTCTTCTGTATACCGGATGATGTCCAGACCGATGTCCTTCCTGAAATACTTGCCTTCGAAAGAGATTCTCTCGGCGATTCCGTACGCCAGTGAGCGGCCCTCTTCAATGGTGCGCTTCACAGACTTTTCCAGCGGGCTGTTGGCAGTAACCGCCAGCACTCTTCCGCCTGAAGTCGTCAGTATGCCTTCCTGAGATTCTGCGGTTCCGCTGTGGAAGACCTTGACCGGTCCGGAATAGGAATTGCTGAACAGCACAGGATCTCCTGTTATGGCCTTACCCTTTGGATAACTTCCGGGATATCCGCCGCTTACGCACATGACAGTAAGCGCGGCTTCGTCCGATATCTCCAGTTTCTCCTCCCCCAGCGTACCTTTTGCGCAGGCGCACAGATGGCTGAGCAGGTCCGAGTCTATCCTGGTCATTACGGCCTCGGTTTCAGGATCCCCCATCCTGACATTGTATTCTATAACATACGGGTCTCCTCCGCAGTTCATAAGCCCCAGGAATATGAAACCATTGTAAGGGATTCCTTCTTCTGAAAGCCCCTTCAGTGTCGGTTCTATGATTCTTCCGGCAACCTTACCTTTGAACTCTTCATCCACGAAAGGAACCGGAGAGACAGCTCCCATTCCGCCGGTATTGAGCCCCGTGTCCCCGTCTCCGATCCTCTTGTAATCCTTGGCCTCCGGAAGGAGGAGATAACTTTTACCGTCCGTGAGTATGAACACGGAGACCTCGATTCCGGAGAGGAACTCCTCAATCACTACCGTGGATGACGCTTTGCCGAATTTCCCTCCCAGCATCTGCTCCAGTTCAGAGAAAGCCTCCTCCAGACTGCTGCAGATCAAAACTCCCTTGCCCCCTGCAAGGCCATCTGCCTTAAGCACATACGGAGGCTTGAGGCTTTTCAGGAAATCTTTTGCCTCGGCGATTCTATCTGAAGTGAAACTACCGAATGCCGCCGTAGGTATGCCATGCCTGCGCATGAATTCCTTTGCAAACTGCTTGCTGCCTTCCAGCGCCGCTCCTGCGGAACCCGGGCCCACGAACATTACTCCCTTCAGGGCCGGATCTTCCTCAAAGCGGTCTCTCAGACCCTTCACTAGCGGTTCCTCTGGTCCTACTACAACAATATCTATGGAATTGTCCAGCACCGCCTGCCTGACCTGAATGAAATCTCCCGGATTTCCAGCCAGGTTCTTTCCAAGCTGTGCTGTACCTGGGTTTCCCGGCATTGCGAAAACCGCATCGCAATCCCAGCTCTGCCTTATCTTCCAGGCTATTGCGTGCTCGCGGCCTCCGCCGCCCAAAACAAGTGCTTTCATATCACTGAGCTGAATTACAGTTCTATCTTATTGGAATGAAGACCTTTGTCATAGATGGCCTTCAGAACTTCCGGCAGGGCCACCCAAAGGTTGCGGGCGCATTTTATGGAATCGTGGAACGCTATTATCGCCCCACTCTCCAGATGTGGCACCACATTCTTTATGCACTGCTGTCCGTTAATATGCTTGCTGTAGTCCCGGCTTATGATTGTCCACATAATGTGGCGGTACCTTTCAGCCAGAACCCTCGCCTGATTAGGCCCGATGCGGGCATACGGGGGACGGAAAAGGTTGGAATGGATCAGGTCTCCCGCAATGTCTATATCACGGACATAATCCCCTGTCTTCATGCCCCATCCCTTTACATGGCTGTAGGAATGATTGCCCACAGCGTGGCCTCTGGCCTTGATTTCCTCAAAAAGCTCCGGGAACATCTCCACGTTCTTCCCTATGCAGAAGAAAGTCGCCTTGGCACCGTATTTGTCCAGCTGGTCAAGGACCCATGGCGTGACTTCAGGCCTTGGTCCGTCATCGAATGTAAGATACACCTCGTTCCTGTCGTTCGGAAGGTCCCAGATGAAACTCGGGAACATCCTTCTTATGAATTTTGGAGGGTTGATCTTCATTGCCTGAATATTGATTGACAAAAATAATAAATTAACTTTTATAATCGGAAAAACGAAAAGTGCACATTTGTAAATCCAAATGTACACTTTTTTCTTTACGCTACCACCATTTCAATGGTGTTGAAAAGCACTTTAATCGGTCTTTAACATCGGCTCCAGTGCAGCAAAGGCAGCCATAGACAGTTGCATTTCAGCGGTTGCAGAATCCAAGGCAGACAGGGAAACCTTAGCAAGTTTTACCGGAACATCTTCCTGCTCATGCTCTTTGACAATCTTACTCCACTCTTCCTGGAAAGGTGCAAAGTATTCGTCAAGTCTCGTCTGTTCTCCGTTAATCTTAGCCTTGAGAATAGCCTTATCTTCAGGCTTAGTGGCAGAGGAGTGCTGCTGAATAAGATCAGCTATGGCCTTGGAAATCTTTTCGGAGTCCTCGGTCTTGTACTGCTCTCTCAGATTCTTCAGATACTCATCGTTCTCTTCAGCAATCTTCTTTGTGCTAAGGAGGTTCTGAATGAGAGCTACTCGAATCTTCGATTCGCTGATCTTGTTCTTGTCCTGGATCTGCACCAGAACATTGTACATCGTAACTGCATCTATGCGCTTCATGAGTTATGCCTCCTCGATTTCTACTCCATTGCCTGCAATCTCGGTCTCGATAGCTGCTACAATCTCATCTATGAGAGCATAAGCCTGGACTGAATAACTGTCCTTAGCTGGATCGATGTTTATTGTCCTGGACTTTCTTCCGGAATAGTCAACGGACATGGAAATGTTTCCAACGTTCTCATCGGTCTCTTTCAGGTACACCTGAGCGGTGTTGATTTCTGTTACCTTGCCTTCTGAATTCAGCGTTGCTGAGAAGTTGTTGGTCTTGAGCACCTCTTCTTCATAGGAGGCATTGACTCTTGTTTCTTTTGAATTGATGTTAAGCATAATAGTAAATTATTTGGTTAATGAATTAGGCGTGTGGAATAGTTGTAGAGTTAACATGAATGTTTCCTTCTGTTACATAGTTGTCTGTAGTGGAAGCGGGGCTTCCGTAAGTACCATAACTCTGGAAGAAAGCACCGTCTTCGCATTCAATGGATTCGCTGTTGAGCTTCACAGGTGAAGAGCCGGTGATTCTTGCCGAAATCGGTCCTCCGAACTGTATCCCGACTGGTTCGTTCTGTTGGCTGATTCCAGTGCAGACAATGGTAGTGATAAGCACTCCACCGTTAGGTATCGTGCCGCTGATCTGTGCATTGACATCCACATAGTATTTCTGGAGCGTTGTATCATAGGTTCCGGAGAAGGTGATAATTACCGTGAATGCTGTAGGCACGACAGGAGCATAACGGTTGGCATACCATTTAAGGTGATTGCTGTCCACTACCTGCACATAGGCAAATCCTTCCGACCCCTCGAAATCCTTGTACGGCACTCCATAGTAGAATCCAGCAGGAAGGTCAGAGAGGGCCTTGTCATAAGCGTCTTCCACTGTCTCTCCAGACATCAATGCTGCACCCTGCAACCTTTCTGAATTGGCTATTGCACCGGCCATAGGGTCTCCTGCCCCAGTATCCACGAAGAGCCTGTGCAACACTCCGCCGGAACCGACTCCCTGAGAACTACCCTGAGCGTACATATCTCTGGATATGAGCATGACATAAGGCGTTCCTGTCGTCGGATCTGTGTTCACAAAGTCCGGTTGCGTTTGGAAGTAATAGACCTGTATGAAAGACATGGCTGCCTGCAGAGTGGTCTCCTTATGCGTGGGGTTGATGTATGTTCCTTCCGAGTTAGTTGCAGATATCTTTAACCGAATAGCTGTTCCGGCAGACACACCGCCCAGGTCTCTTATCTTGGCTACGAACTGGGAGAGGTGAGACTGTGCCGGAAGATATCTGCGGTCAGTAGCGTCGCTGACAGCGAGATCTACACTATGAATCCAGGTCTCAACATCGTTGGTTACAGTATATATGTCTATGGTAAATTTGTCTGTGGCTACATAATAAGCGGAATCTAAGTTGCACAGAATCTTGATGTAGTTTGTGTATGCGGCTATTATATTGCCGGAGAACTCTGCGTGAGGCTTGGTATTCAGGCCCGCATCATTGAGCAGGTTGAAGAGCCTTCCAGCGTCATCCTTCTGCCATTTCTTGCCTATGCGCCCAGTGCCATGGTGGTTATAGTTATCGGAATCTTTTATTACACGCCCGACAAATACGGCATTGCCGTCTCCGTCGGTGTTGGTAATCAGGTCGTCAAGATAGAACCTGTCAGCGACAATGCCGGATTTCTGGGCCTCTGTGAGTCCGGAGGTATTGTAACCTTGAAGATATGCCGCCAGTTGGAGTGCGAACTTGTGCAGCACTCCCTTGGTGCCGTCGCTCAGCTTGAGCATCTTGACCATTCTGCTGTATCTGTCTGCTGTTGCTCCCATAAATCTGTCAATTTGCGAATGAACCACTGTTTATATCTATGTATTCAGCCACTTTGCCTGCTGGCACAGATGATGGTTCCGAGGCGGGTACGAGAAACATATTGGTACAATCAATCTTCGGAGCGGTTACATGCTCTGTAACAGAGACGGACTTGAAATGTGCATCAGCATTTACACATTCGGTTATTTTGGTGAACATAGACTCACTATCCAGATCCAACAGCTCATAACCAAAATTCATAACTGTGTCTGCGACAGAAGCACCGGAACTATGAATTATTGAATCTATCGCTATCATTCCTGACTGATACTGCTGGCCATCACTATAATTTCCTAAGAGGATATACATGTTAGAACTGGAGGTATCTCCATCACGGGCAAAAGCTACCCTGCCTGCAAATGATCCTTCCACGGAATACGATGGATATAACGCACAATAGACACTGGAAGTGAGATTGACTCCTCCGGTGCTTACAGTAATAGTACTACTAGGGCATGTGTTATATGAACTGTATATGATAATCTTGAATGTAGTAGCATTGGTTCCAGATGGTATCTTGATTGCAAATGTCCTGGCTTTCTTCGTGTTGGCAATAGTGAATCGCGCAACTCCGTATAGTACTGTCCCAGAGATTGCCCCGATACACTTTGTGGAAACATTGAATGTGCTGTAGATATGCTTCAAAGGATATATGGTATTACCACTCCTATATCCTAGGGATACAAGATTTGCCCCGACAGAAGATCTGATTGTACCATCGGCACCATTCAAAGTAAGAGAATAGTTCTTCGTAGAGCCAAAGCGAAGGAGTGTGCTGTAACCGTCCAGTTGAAGATTCAATTGAGCTGACGGAAGGTCATATCCAATAGCCAAGACGCCATTGGGGTTCATTATCATTGCCCTACGGCTGACATTGTTGCTGTCGGTGTAGTAGATGCTCCTTGCTGCAGTGCTTACATCAAATGTTTGATTAGCTTGAAGGAGCAGTCCTCCCGTAAGTGTTCCGCCGTTCAACGGCAGATAGCCATTGGAGTTATACGGAGCAAAGGTGTCGTTCCCTAACAATGTAGTAATAGCCGATTTCGTGAAGCTACTGGAAAGCATATAATCAGATAGCTTTCTGGAAGAGCCATCGGTAACTTCGTCAAGCGTGTATGCAGGCTTGCTGGCTGCCAGTGCCCAGGATGAGATAATATCGTTGGTGAAATCAGAAAGGTTCGTAGGTTTGCCGGTCAAATATGACCAGGCAAGGCTGCCCTGCAATGTAGTAGCTGTAACCTTGGCTACCTTCATCTCTCCGGTATAAGGGTTGACGGTAGGCTGCTGGGTCGTGTCATACACAACACCATAAACAGCAGTATAACTTGAATTAGAGCCGGCTGTTCCAATGGTCTTCGTGCGGCTCACGAGTATTGGATAATCATCGTTATATCCTGAAGTCTGACGGTAAACTCTCAGCAAAGTGTCACTGTTGGTGTTGTAATCAGCTCGTCTCCAATAGCCACTTCTATATGTAAATAGGATTGGCGTTCCTACCGAATAGTGCGTAGTGAGTTTTGAGGTATTGGAGAAATAACAAGTCTTGGCACCAAGACCATTGATATTCAAGGTCGTAGTACTGGCACCGGCAACAGCTGGGACATAGATGATTGTCAAGCCATCCGTATATGCTGTTATACCGCTATAAGTGCCAGTCCAGGTTCCAGCAGTAGTATCTGTAGATGGCCCGACAATATAAGGGATAGCCTCTGTCTTGGATGTTGCATCTGATATTCCATAACCGGATAGGCTCGTAGGTTTTGAACCAATCTCACTCCAAGTGTAGTCCGGCTTTGAAGCAGTCAGTGCCCAAGAGGAAATGATGTCATTAATGAAATCAGATAGCTTGGTCGGTTTTCCCATTATAGCAGTCCAGGCCATAGAGGTCGGTATTTCGCTCTTCAGGGCATAGTCTGCCAAAGACTGATGGGATGTCAGGAACCTTGCATCAGCCTGAGTTTTCGTATAGTAATCTGAAAGGCTTTGATGTGAGGTCAGGTACTGGCTATGAGTATGGCTAGTGATGTCACCTGTCAGAACCGCTTCTACCAGAGTTTTGGTAATACTCTGAAGGTAGTTCTTGGATTCTACCCAAGTCTTTAGGGCATAGTCTGTCAGCTCAACATTGAAAGAGGCCGCAGAAGCCGGATTGTATGTGGTCTGAGTTACCCCGTTAACCTTCAAAACAAGGTCTTTTAAGTCTGCTGGAGTTACTGCACTGGCGGATTCTCCAAAGTCTCCGGAACTGCTGATATATTCAAAGACCTTTCCTGATTCGGCTGTCGGTTCTACCTGAGGAACGGCAAGCGAACCAGTCACATCCAAATTAGCAATGTGCTTCTTTCCGGAAATTGTCTGCTCGCTAGCCAGGTCAACAAAGGTATTGCCCTTTGTGAATGTCAAGGCATGGCCGCTGCCGGAAACGCCGGTTATAGCATTACCACTGCCAGTAGTAGAAAGAGAAGAATAACCATCCGTTATTCCAAAGCCGGAAAGTGTATCCGGTTTTGACCCAATTTCACTCCAGGAATAGCTTGGCTTAGATGCCGCCAGTGCCCAAGAAGAGATGAGGTCATTAGTGAAGTCTGAAAGATTCAATGGGCGGTCGGTGATGTCAGACCAAAGGTGACTGTGCACCTTAGCAGCTACGGCAGAAGCAAGTACACTTGCAGACCAAACCCTATTGGACGTGTTCGTTCCCGCATCAAATAATGCCTTGCTTCCAGCTGAATAGGTGGTGTCATAATAAGCATCTGGCCATGCTCCTGTATATTTCGTAGCAGATCCCGCTATAGATATGCCTTCCAGATAGACAAAATCAATCTTTGATCCTGCCGGGAAGTGAGTCGTCAGTCTAGAACCGCCTCTTGAGTAAAGATTAAAGGTCTTGGTTGTTCCGTCAACAAACGTAAGGGTAAGGGTTGCGTTACCAGAACCGGCATACGGCAGCCAGTAGGTAAATCTATAGCCGGAAGTCAGGTCTGATGCTGTTGCAAGACTGCTCACACCTGTCCAAGTTCCAGTGGCAGCAGTCTGAGTTCCTATAATGAACTCCCCATAAGCTCTACTCCAGGCTGAGATCTGACTGTCTGTAACAAGTCTGTGAGTAGAATCGTCAGCGAAAGAAGATAGAGACGTTGGCCGTCCGGTGATGGAAGACCAAGGCATTGAGGTTGGAATCTCGCTCTTCAGAGCATAGTCAGCCAGACTTTGGTGAGAGGTAAGGTATGAGTTGTTGTCAACACTTCCGTCTGCTTTCAGGAACTGGGACGAGGTGCCGCCAGCCTTGATAATGGCGGTGGCGGTGACGCTTCCTGTCTGGAAAACGCCGTTACCGTTCTGGTCAAGCCTTAAAGCCTTTGCGGAAGTTGGCCCGAAGTAGAAGTATCCGCTTGCCGCCTGAGCATACCAGAGGTTTCCTCCTTGATTAAGCCCTATGAACGGGTTGCTGCTGTTTGCTCTGATGGCCACATAAACCCCCGTGGTGTTCAGCCTGTTCGTGGAGGAGGATATGCTCAAACCAGCAATCTTCGCATCCGTTCCTTGTCCATTATAGAGCAACTTGGAGTCATCCCATGCGGTGGTCTTCGCCGTCATCGAGTCCACCTCGCTCTTTATATAATAGTCTGCCAGACTTTGATGTGAGGTAAGGTACTGACTGTGGGTATGGCTAGTGATGTTACCTGTAAGAACAGCCTCCACCTGTGATTTAGTAATGCCCTGAAGGTAGTTCTTGGCTTCTACCCAGGATTTCAAAGCGTAATCAGACAGATCTACATTGAAAGACGCTGCTGATGCCGGATTGTATGTAGTTTGAGTTACACCGTTGACCTTCAGCACGAGGTCTTTCAGATCGGCTGGAGTAACCGAACTAGCCTCCCCTGCAAAAGAACCGTCATTTGATATGAACTCAGCGACCTCTCCGGAAGAAAGGCTGAATCCGGCATCCGAAGGATCTTGCTGTGGAACAACCATCACAGCCGGTCTTACAAGTTGTGTGGCGTGGTCATGTATCGTATTTGCCTTTTGGTCTAAGAGGGTTTTGACCATCAAGGAAGACATAGCGTTAGTATCCAGGAACTCTGATACAGAAGCGTCGGATGTTGTCTTGATAAGGTCTGCAATGCGAATGTATCCGGAAAGATCCATATCGGATAAGCCGCCTCCTCCGGAGGAAACTGTACCTCCACCTGCAGCTATATTGGCCTCTCTTCTTTTCTTGGATCTAGGCTGAGCCGGCCATCCCAGCACCTGATAATTATAACTTCCCATGGCTAATCCTCCTCATCATCGTATTCTATCGCATCATAGCTATCCTTGGATATCTCGCATAGCTCTATCTCAGAGCATCCCTGCATGACATCCTGCCTCTCACCCATAAGTGCAAATAATTCTGACGTTGCTTGGTCTGTATATGTATTGAAGCCCGTAGTGGCTAAGATAGTTCCGGATAATCTGGCATGTCTGGAAGCATAGTGAGTGTACATCGTCCCTATGAGCAACTGTTCAAGAGTTCCTGTCTTGCCGTTTCTAGAGTATTGTTCGAGAATCGCTCCTGAACTGTTGTCCATTATGAATCCCTTGGCCATAGTTATATCTTTCTTGGTAGTTCCGAAGATTGTGTCTATAGATAGTTCCTCCTTTGCAGAACGGTTAAGCCATGCCTTGATTTCAATGTCTTCTTTGTCAATGCTGTTTCCGTAATTATCAATCAACTCAATCTTTGGATCTTTATAAAGCACCCAATGACAGTTGTCATAATTGACCTGTTTGACATCACGATTGTTGTCGTAAATGACAATACCGGTTCCGAACTCCAGTTCCAACCATCCGTCAGCTTGTGGCAAAGGAATCCTCTGCCCCTCATTGTTATGTGTGAACGATTTGGGAAGTTCTCTGGTTGTAACTCCAATACACCGTTTGTTTGTAACAAACCCGTTGAGGCCGGACTGTTTTTTCCTGTCAGTCTCATCATACCAGCAGAGCCATGCATCGCCCCAGCTGGCTTCACCTGCTACCCAGTTTCCGTTATCACTCCGGCTAGATGAATCTTTTATGCCCTTATTGTAATAATGGTAAAGGGCATTTCCTTCAGCATCTCTTAGAGTCAGTTTTATAGGAACGTATGCAAAATTGGCTCTAAGGTTTTGAGAGTCCACTTTGCTTTGTTCGTTGAATTCTGAGGCAGACTCAAACGGGTTATAACGAGGGTCGAAAAGGAGGTCAACTGTAAGTTTAAGTTTATTCTTGGTTAAGGCTCCACCTCTGTACGTGATCCAAGGTCTTTCCGGACATGCGAAAAGAGCACCAGCTGAAATGCTTTGGGTGGGTGCGTTAAGTTTACGGCTGTATCCGGTTAACCATGACCCATTATGGAGACTCGACCCAAATACTCCAATGTCTATTGTCCAGGCAATACCGTATGACTCATCGCCTGACACCACTGGAATTACATGGTAAAACTTGGCGTTGCTGTTTTTGATTTCCAAACCACTAGCTACTGAACCGAAGTTGATTTTGAATCCTTGCAAGCTGTCAGAGCCATCATAGTCATAATGAACTTCAAAATCCTGAGAACTGGCTACATAAGACTTCTCTTTGATCGTTGGAGCTAGTATGTCAGTTATCTGATATGGCGAGAAACTTATCTTTATCTTGTTATACACTGAATCAACCCCTAGAACTGCATCGTCGCTATCCCATACAACTTGCTCAGATGGAACATCGCAGAGAGCGTTCCAGTCCCACAGATATATCTTTCCTGCTTTCTGTCTGATATGAAGGTCGTAAGGCTTTAGGATTCCTTCCAACACCTCCATAAGGCTCATAGCCTCTCCATCTTCATCATAGAAGTTGTCACAGATTATCTTGTCATTGGCAAGGATGTTGGCTGGAGTTATGCCAGATCTCGATGTTGAGATATGCTGCACAATCTCGCTGTACTGTACCCCAGTAGCGTCCAGGCAGGCCTCCAGAACTTCTCTGATCGTCTTGAATCCGGAAAGATTACAGTCTTTTCTTTCCAGAATCGCAAAATCAGAGAAAGTTATCTCCACATCATAGTTCTTTTCTGAGGTGTATGGTTCCTCATAGAGTTCTGTGTCAAGTGTACCGCTCCAGTACAGTTGACCGCTTCTATATACATCAAGCCTTACCGCACCAACTTCTACCTGGTACATGTCAATAAACTGCCGGTCACTGTCGCTGTTCAGGATGAGAGTGGCCGCAGATCCCATCACATTATCGCTCTTCTCTATGGTCTTCCAGTCTATAACAAGCGGATTCTCTCCGTGAAGAGTAATCTTTTCCGGAGTGAATGCAGATGCTGCTTCCTGAAGGATTTCGATCCTCCAGCGCACCTGAGTGGTGTCGTAGAACTCGGAATAATACCTCAGATACTTCATACTATCTCCTGCTTCTGTAATGGGACTCTTTAGCAAGCACTCCAACCAGGTTTCTTCCTTCGATTCGGAAAGTCACTTTCCCTCCTAAGCCTAAATCATCCCTTAGCAAGCCTTTCAATTTGTTTGCTGGCATTATGACCTCCGGATTAGTGCTAGCTCCAGGATACTCGCCTACAAGTGCCAAAGTAGGTCCCGTGGCTAAACCGCCTAAGGCTAGTTTAGGCAGGGAGGTCATAAGAGCTGCTATAACAGCAGCGACTGAAACCCCTATGGCAATAAGGTTGTATGGGAATGGTATTCCAGAAGATGATGAAACAGCGTTCGCAAGAGCCTTCCCTTCAGCAGAAGCGGTTTCTGTAGCATTAGCCGTTGTATTGTTAATTGAGGCAGACACTTGTTGTTCGGAACCAACAAGAGCATCAATACCTGACTTAAGAGATGCCTGTCCCTTAGCTTTCTCTGCACCTTCCTGAAGCTTTGTTACTCCAGTAAGCATCCTGACTATCTCTATAATCTGTCTAATACTTTGATACAGGCTGATGGTACTATCTATGATTCCGGATATCTTCTTCCAGGCATTGCCCTGGCCTTTTATGGCCTCCGTCATGCCCTCAATGCTGCTTCCTAGACCTTTGACCGTGCCCCATGTCTGAATCATTCCCTTGTCAGTCTTAAGTAGAACCTTGAGATAGCCCTGATATTGACTTATAAGACGTTTGATAGACTGGCGTTCCTCCTCTGTCAACGAAGGGTCATTCAACATTTCCTGTAAATCCCTTATCTTCTGAGCCACACCGTCAAGGCCAATCAATTCAAGTTTCATCTTAAGCGATTTGCCTTCCAAACCACTCAACTGACCAGTTTCAACCTGCATCTCAACGATGTTGTTGTGAGTGTCTATTTTAGACTCTCTTACTGCCTTCGCTTGCTTTAAGGCAGAGATTATTTTAAGTATTCCCGCATATTGTTCTTTGGTCGCCTTATTAAGTTTCGTCTGGTAAAAACTGATCGCTGTGTCAATTTCTTCAATGGAATTTAACGCTGAAATGTCTGTAGGTTCGTTAAGACTATCCAGAATCTCATCCCATTTCTTTTTTAGTTTATTCAGTTCATTGATTTTCTTCTGTATCTCTACCCTCTCACTCTCAGAGGTTGTCTGAAGTTTCTTGCTGTAATAAGATAGTTCATCTTCTAACTGCTGATATGTATTTATATCCTTCAAGTCAAGATTTGCATGTAAAGAGTCTTCATAGGCTGTTTTAAGAACGTTTAAAGCCTTGATGGTACCATCTATTCCTTTCTGTTCTTCCTCGCTAGATTTCTCTCTTAGCTTCTGCTGATATTCAATGGCTTTGTTGATTTTCTCAATAGCATCTCCTTCCAATGGATTTTTGATACCTTGATTTACCTCTCCGAATCCATAATAAACTTCCTGAAGCTTATGTAACTCTTCTCCGGCATTCTTGTCAACATCAATAGATATAACAATTCCTTTTGTGTCTGCTGAAAGAATGTCTTTCCCTGAGAGTTGCTTTACATAGTCATCCAATTCTTCAGGAGATAGGACATCTCCATTTGGTAGAATAGGAGTAACAAGTATTTCTACTTCCTTTCCAGATTCATCTTTAATCCCATATCCCGCTGAAAAGACAGTCGCTATTCCTTCGCCTGCTTCTTCCCAACCTTTCTCTGCAAGTGTAGCCGCTTCAACAAATGGTCTTGACAACAAGTCAACATTACCTTTAAAACTGGACTTCATCTTCTCAGCAGCTTCAGCGATATCCTTAAGATGCTTTATGTCATCAGGTGTTTTATAGTCCAACAAGGCCTTGTCTTTGGCATTCTTATAATCTTCCAATGCTTGCTGAGCCAGGCCGTATCCCTCAATAAGTTGCTGGTAGGATTCAGTATCTGATGCGTCTGCTTCAGATAATCGATTTTCAAAGTACTTGACATTGTTTTGAAGCCCTTTCTCATTTATTGGAGACTGTATGAGTTGTTTCCCGTTGTATGGATCCTCATTATTAGGGGTAGTTGGTGACTCTGGCGGAGTTTTTCCATCATTTACCTGCTTGCCACTTTCTTCAGCCTTCTTTACAACTTTTTCTAACTCGGCTTTAGTATTATCTGCCTGTTTTTGTTTGGAATCTCGCTTTTTAAGAGCTCGCCCAAAATCTGTGTCCACAGTAACCTCATATTTGTCTAGTTGATTAAAGGAGCCTACATTACGACCAGAAACAGGCACATTCCTGTGTACAAGTTTAGTCTTTTCTGGTTCGTTGCCGCCATTAGCTTTTATATATGCGTCAACTTCTTCTTGAGCTTCATCTACTTCGACCAATTCCTTTCCATATTTATCTTGAAGAGCCTTAGCCTGTGCTTCATAAGCAAGTTGCCTACAATATGCCTCAGACTTATTTATGAGGGTATCATACCATTCGGCGGCTGTTTTATGGACACCGAAAGCCTCCCCGTACTTTTTGTTAAGGTCATCAACTTTCTTTATCTCCTCCGTTTGTTGTCCTTTGATGTTCTTTAAGGCAATGATTTCTCGTTCGATAGCTCCTCTTGCTTCACTTGCAGTGTCTTTGTATGCCTGAGTCGCCTCATCTACCTCTTCTAATCCTTCTTTGGCTTTCTTCGAACTGCTAAACAAAGAGAATAATACCGTTCCAAGAGTAACAACTAATCCTATAATGCCAGAGGTAAATGCGATGTTTAAACGATTAACAGATTTTCTTGTTGCATCAATACCACGAGATGCTATTCTACCTCGAATATCAAGTATTTTAAAAGACAAGGCAGCAATTGGTGACTTCTTCAACCATCCCGATAAAGATTTTTCTGCTGCCTTAAATGCTGCCGGAATTTGAAACAATCCAGAAGCGGACATACCTAACCGACCTAGGACACTGATATATTTTTGCAAACGAACAGTAATAGAACCTATTGTTTCTTTTATATCACCCCACGCATTTCTTAACTGAGCCAGCCTTCCTATTGGAAGTTCCCCAAGCTTTTCATTCATTCCATCAACGACAGATCCACATACATCAACAAGAACAGCAACTCTTTCTGTCTCATTTCCATACTTCAGTATCTGTTTTTGGACTTCAGAAAACCTGTATCCATTTCTTCCAAGGGCTTCTGTTTGTCCCTGCATAACTTTGCCCATCATTGCAGCTATTTGAGTTACACTTTCAGCACTTGCACTAACACCATATTGCTGAACAGCCATATCGTTCATCAGTGGAATTAGGGTTTTTAAGTTGGAAGGCATCTCTAAGTAGGTGGCGAGCTCCTGAGCAGCGGCTAACTGAACTTCATCTCCAATTACCCCAAGCTTCTGCTGTTCTGCACACAAAGCCTTAATAGATTCAATCTCTGCCTCTGATGCTCCCATTGTATTTCTCATAACTTGAGAAAGGCGAGTTTCAGCTGCTTGCTGAATTTCATAGGCTGAGGTTAAGTCAGAAAAACTGTCAGCTAATTTCCCAATAAGGGAAGATATGTTTTGCAGTGCTTGTGTTGTACTTGCAAGATTAACCATGCTGTCATTTAACTTGTCAGTGGTTTTCTTGACTCGCTTAATGGCTTTTTCAAGGTCATCGTAATTTACCCTGATTTTTTTAATGGATCCGTTATCTTCTACTTCTATCCTAAGTTGTATGTTTTCTGACATTTTTATAACTTTGCAAAAAATTAAAAATATGCATACAGCGATTCTGATAATATGCGCAGTATTGATATTGACACCCCTTTGGTTCGTTACTGCTATAGCTTTCGCAGCTTCAGACGCAGCTCCAGATTCTACTGTACGTGACTATGCAGAGAAACATCCAAAAAAAATCTTGAATAAACATCTTAAGAACAGTGGGATATTTTTCCTTATAGTTCTTGGTGTAATTATATACGCCTTTATTTCTTATCATCACTAGATTTTAGTGTTATTCTCTTTTCCAGTTCCTTCATTCTCTCATAACTGCTGGTGCCTTTACGTACCTGAGTTTCGTTATTGTCCCATGGGAACTCCATAATGTCAGTGGGCTTGAGGGCTTTCTTGCTGTAGGGTGAGAGGTTGGTCAGTGCCAGGAAGCGTGTCTGGTTCCAGCTGAGCTTCACCCTTTCTTCCTCCTTCTTCTGGGCCTGCTCCACAATCTTTGAGAACTCAAAAGGGGTACATTGTTCAAAGTCCTGAAGACTCATCCCCACATACCCCAATGCAATTCCCAAAAGAGTCTCTACTTCTGTGATTGGCTCACCTTCACTTTTTTTTTGCGTCCTTCGGCTTCTTTGGCCATCTGCTCTGAGAAGTCGTTCAGGGTCTGGATTTCGCAGCAGTCCGCAAACTCCTCCAATCCCATATTGAACTCCACTCCATCAGCCTTGGAAGCACTGACCACGCAGCACCACAGGAAGATCACCATTCCACTTGCGTCGGAAGACTCCAGCTTGCTTATATCCTGGCCAGTAGCCCTCTTGTAGCGGACGATTGCCCCCATAGTCTGCCTACAGGGGTATTCCTTGCCTCTAATCTTAATACTTGCTCCCATGGTTATGCGGCTGGAGTGGCAAGAAGATCAAGCTTAGTCGGATCTACAGTAACCTCTCCGTCGTTGTCGAGGGTAACTGAGTAGGTTGCATCCTCTCCGGCTGGCGCTGTGTTCTCAAGTGAGGTAATGATGAAGTTTCCGGAAACATAAGGATTTTCGTCGTTCTCCCTCTCAAAGCACTTCACCTGTACGCTCTGTCCCAGTTTCCACTTGCCGAGCAGATCCTTTATTCCTGTCTCTGCCTCGTTATAGAAACCAAGACCGTCAGCCTTGATCTGGACAGAAAGACCTGTAACTCTCTTGCTTTTGAACAGGGAAGCGGAACTTGCCTGAACAGACGCTGCCGGCTTCACAGCCACATCCTTGGTCTCCGTATTGAAGGTAGTGGTATGGGTAGTGCAATGTCCTACGGCCTTGTTTGCAATGGAAACAAGCAGGTCACTACCATTTACATAGTTTGTCATATTTTAATCTTGTTTAAAAGGTTTTTAATCAGTGTTGCAATACCGCTTAACTGCGGCTTGAAATAGAGTAATGCCAAGCGTATGACTACATAGGCCAGTGCTGCGGAGCCAAACCAGACAAGACCTTTCTGATACCAGGAAAGGCCTGTCTTTTTCACAGACAGGTTCTTTGACTCAGAGGCCGTCTGCCCTGCCGTCTTTGCGGCACTGGTCTGCTTCAGAGAAGAAGTGTCACTGGAAGAAGAGGTCATGGCTACATTAGCCTCAGAGGTTGTATATACGCCATTTTTTTTCTTTGCAGAGCTCTTCTCTACAGTCCTGGACATAATCCTGGAGTTTTGGGAAGAGGTGTCAAACACTTCTGAAATCGTCTCAGTCTCGACAGTTATGGTTGAAGTATCGGAGATATTCAACCTGGAACTGAGATCCAGAAGCTGCGTTCTGATGGAACTTAAAGACTGCATCACATCCTTCATGCTGTCTGACTGCCACTGACTGCTCTCCTTCAGAGACTGTCTGGCGGACAGCCTCTGTGGAGCGCAGCTGCTCAGAAGAGCTGCAGTTATAAGTAAAAAGGAGGTAACTCTACGCATCTTTCCTGATTCTTGTGATGGTCTTGACACCTTCAAGCTGGGATTTGAGCTCACCGATTTCTGTCTTCAGTTCTGCATTCTCCTTGCGGAGTGCTCCTATATCTTCCTTCAGCTCTGCATTCTCTTTTCTCAAGGAAACCACCTCTTTGTTGAGTTCTATGGTTTTCTTTATGAGTTCTGCGTTGTCTTTGGAAAGAGCGTTTATGGAGCCCTGCAGATCTTTCAGGAAATCGTTGTCCCGTTTCCGCTTGCCGGCAAAGAATCCAGCCAGCCCTGTAAGGACAGGCAGCAGGATCTCGGCAATCCACTTTATGGTATCAAAGTTTTCCATCCTGGTTGATTCCTATCTGCTTTAGCCATTTCGGGACATCAAAGCAAGGGCAGTCTTTGGCTGACACCTGATTGTGTCCTATAATCTTGACATTGGGATGCTTGGTGTGGAAATCTTTCACATACAGCTCCAGAGATTTCAGCTGGGCAGCCGTACGGGTATCCTTAGAAGTTTTTGCATCCGACGCAAGCCCTCCTACATATACCACGTGACGGCTGATGCTGTTATATCCCTTGGCACCATTGGTGATCTCCCACGGATCGACCCAGGCATCCTCGTTGTTATCTACCAGCCTCTCCACCTTGCCGTCCAGATGGATCATGTCCGTATAACCAACCTGTCTCCATCCACGGCCACCTTTGGCCACAGGGAGGGTGTGCCAGGCACGGATCTCATCCGAGGTGACCTCTCGCCCTTCCTTTGTGGCTGTGCAGTGGATTACAAGGTATTGAAGCTGTCTGCGCATTACTGCTTGGTGTTTTTCTTGGTTTTCTTTGGAGCGGTCTTCTTCTGCGATTGAGCTGCGGCAGGTTCAGCCTTTGCCGGATTCTCAGCCTTAGGCTCTACTGGCTTTGCCAGTCCTCTCTCTATGAGATTGGAGCAGCGTGCCTCATCGTCGAAGGAAACCTCCTGTCCGACCTCATAGATGACGGACAGGTTGTTCTTGTCCTTGAACCGTTTGATAACCTTCAGTTTCATAGTTCTCACTTATTAGCCTTCAGGTACGGTTGGTGCTGTATATCCGTTCATGAGCACGGCAGCGGCATCGGACTTCTTCGGCATTGCAATGAAGTAATGGCGGAAGTTCACCTTGTTGCGCTGATACTCAGGATCGGTCTCGGCATGGCTGTAGTACATCTTGGTAGTACCGGTTGCCTTGAAGATCCTCTGCGTGTAGAATGCGAACGAGCACTGGAACTCTCCGGCAGATGCCGTTGCTCCCATAGCTTTCTTTGCTCCTGCAGTAGTGTAGAGAGGGTTGTTGGCAAACTCGAAGATGTCGAATCCGTAGAGTCTGGCCACCTTTCCGTTGGCATTGTTCAGGCCATACTGGTTCTGGAACGCCTCGCTCCAGCCAAGCATGTCATTTACATGGTCAGGACTGAGCACCAGCCTTCTTCCGTTTGCAGGAACCTTCAGCTTGTCAAGGGCAGCCTTCAGGTTGATAAGATCCTGGCGTGTCATCTTCTTTCTTCCAGTCTCAGCGACCACATCTCCTGTAGTGCTGAGCACTGGAGTGGTTGCGGTATTGGAAGCGGCACAGATGGAATGCGCAGCCTTTGCAAACTTGGCATCGTCGATAGAGTTTCCGTGGCTTTCAATAACTCTGGACATCTTGTCATAGCTGAGAGCATGCAGCTCATCGTCGGTAACCGGAGTCACCTTTGTCTGGAACTTGTCCAGCTGAACAGGAATGTCAGAGTCGCTCAGTGCCTGGAGCGGAATAGGATAAGTTGTGTTGTTGATAAGCACGTCCGGATCCACTCCTACATCAACCAGATGAATCACGTCATTCTCTACCAGAGAGGACATGTCAGGAATTCCTTCCAGCCAGGTGCCTTCGAGACCTCCACGAAGTCTCTTGACCATCTCGCCGGTCCAGATTTCACGATACACTCCTGCTCGGAGGATAGAAGTTTCCATCGGCATAAATCCGGCAGCCACAGCAACCAGGTTCATGCCTACGGCACCAATTACGGGCTCAAGTCCCACAGTGGCACCCAAGAAGGCTCCTGATACACAGTTGAGCATCAGAGCCATTGCGATAACAATAATTTTCTTCATAGTTTTAGTTTTATTCGATTTCACACTCAATGCCGTACTCTGCCTTGTAAAGCTTCTGGTACTGGGCAAAGTCATGCTCTCTCATGGCTTCTAGCTGCTCGGCAGTCATATCGCTGAGCTTCTTGCACTGGCTTTCACCTGGAGCTCCAGTAATGATCTGGCTAGGTTTTACTACAGGGTTCATTGCCTGAAGGATGTTCTTCAGTTCTGCTACGCCAATCTTCTTTCCAAGGCCTATGAACTGGGCCTTCTTGTCTGCAGAGAGCCTGCGGTCTTTCACAGCCTCATCTACAGCGGAAGTGATGGCGGACAGTGTCAGCTCCTCTTTCTCCTTCCTCAGGGTTTCAAGCTCCTTGGCGAGAGAAAGCAACTGCTGGATCTTTTCCTGAATCTGCTCTTCAGTGGCATCCTCAGGCAGCCCTAATATTAGGGCAAGTTTCTTAATGTCCATACGTGTTTCTTTAGGTTTATTGGTTAATAATGGTAATGGGTTCTTTCCGTCTTTCCTCAAAGTGAGGACTGTCCCCTCTCTGGAGAGGGTGATGGCATCATCGTTGGCCCCTATGTCAACACAGGAGACTTCATAGAGTTTGCTCCTGGTGATGGTGGGAGAGGTCTGTCCCAGCTCAAGTAGCTTTGGATCTTCGCTGAGCTCCAGGATGTCTATACCCACAGACACCATTCGCATGCTGCCTTCCTCGTACTGCTTCTTGAGCTGCTTGGAAAGTTCTGTAGCCTCATCAAAGACAAGGACACCGGTTACTTCTCCCTTCTCTTTCTTTATGTCTTTTACCTGGCCGACCACAACACCTCTCTGGTGCATGTACAAAAGCACCGGATTCCGCTGGTACTGCTCTATGTCCAGTCCTTCAGTGAGCACCCTAGTGCCATAGCTGTTCAACCTGTCGTTGGTAAGCCTGACTCTTATTTCTTTCATTGCCATCCGATTTTTGAGCAAGTTTAACTTGAGGAAGGCAACCGTCAAAAAAAGTGTGCAACCATTGCACACTTGTATGCAACCGCTGCATACTTTTTTGTCCAACCGGCTATTTTCTAACAAATTCGCTCCAAAATCAAACCGCATGAACAAAGCTGAACTAGAAAACAAGAAATCTCTGGCCAAGACATTATATCTTTCCGGAATGGAGCAGCAGGAGATTGCCCAGAAGACCGGCATCTCCAAGGTGACTATATCAAAGTGGTGCAATACCGAAGGCTGGAAAGAGTCCAGGGCAGCCAGGAACATCACAAGGCCGGAGCTGGTAAACAAGCTCCTCCTGACTATAGACAACCTCATCGAACAGGTGAACTCATCCAAGGATCCAGGCCTTATAGCCAGCCTTGGAGACAAGCTGGCAAAACTCTCTTCTGTCATAGAGAAGCTGGACAAGAAAGCCAATGTAGTTGATGCCATAGAGGTGTTCATGGCATTCAACAAATGGCTGGAATTTCGCTCCCAGACAGACCCTAAGCTCACTCCGGAACTTAGGAAGGCCATCAACAAGTATCAGGATCTCTTCATCGTGGAAAAGATGGGAGAGAGGCTTGGCAGATAACACTTATCAGATATGGCCGGCTATTCAGACATAAAGCTCCGCTATCTGGAGTGGAAGGAACACTGCAAGCAGGTGCAGACGCTTACAGAGACTGCTTCCTTGGCCAATGAGTCACCGGCAGAAAAAGACCTGAGGATTGCACGCCTGAGGAAAGACTATGCCGCTTTCTGCGAGTACTATTTTCCGCACTATCTCACACTCAGAGACAAGACTACCGGAAAACCAATCCGGATAATCCACAATGCTCCGTTCCAGAATGCTGCAAACAAGCAGATAAAAGAAAACCCCAACCTCAAGGCCGTATTCAAATGGCCACGTGGACACGCCAAGAGCACTCACTTCGACATCTTTACTCCGCTGGATCTTATGTTTCAACCTCTGCCGCTGATAAAGTTCATGGTTATCGTAGGAAAGAGCGAAGATGCAGCCAAGAGACTGCTTGGAGATATCCAGGCAGAACTGGAGTTTAACCAAAGAATCATCGCTGACTATGGACAGCAGAAAAACCTGGGCAGTTGGGAAGAGGGAGAGTTTACCACGCAGAGCGGCATCCACTTCCTGGCCTGCGGACGTGGCCAGAGCCCGAGAGGTCTCCGTAACCGTGAAGACCGTCCGGACTACATAGTCATAGACGACCTGGATGATGACGAACTCTGCCGTAATGAAGACCGTGTCCGGAAGATGACGGAATGGGTTGTGGAGGCACTCTTCGGAGCTCTGGATGTAGGCCGTGGCCGGTTTATCATGGTTGGAAACCTTATTGCCAAGAAGTCTGTCCTGGCAAATATAGCAGCCAAGAAAGGTGTGCTGGTGTCAGAGATAAAAGCTGTTGACAAGGATGGCAATCCCACCTGGAAGGAGAAATGGACAAAGGAAGAGGCGCAGGCATACGCAGACTTCGTGGGCTATGCTGCCTGGAACAAGGAGATGATGCATAACCCTATAACGGAAGGCACTATTTTCAAGCACACATGGATAAGATACAAGAAGATACTTCCACTGCACAAGTATGACCAGATTGTGTGCTATACAGACCCCTCGTTCAAGTCCTCCAAGACCAACGACTACAAAGCCTCCAGAGTCTGGGGCAAGATAGGTACTGAGCTGCATCTGATTGACTGCTATGTGCGGCAGGATACCGTCTCCGGAATGGTGCGCTGGCTATACAACTTCTATGAAAGCCTTCCGGAGAATGTGGCCGTGCAGTTCTTTATGGAAGCCAACTTTATGCAGGACACTATCCTGGATGAGTTCACTCTGGAAGGCAACCTCCGTGGCTACCAGCTGCCGCTGATGCCGGACAAGAGGAAGAAACCGGACAAGATTGCCAGGATAGAGGCTGTTTCTCCGCTCTGGGAGAGAGGCTTTGTGTTCTACAACGAAGACCTGAGAAACACCACCGACATGCAGACCGGAATAGAGCAGACGCTTGCTCTGGAGAGAGGCAGCAACGCACACGATGATGCACCGGATGCTGATGAAGGGGCAATATTCATACTGCAGAAATTCACAAGACATACAAGCTTCACGCCGATATTCGGCAAGAGGCCGTCACCTAAAAACAGATGGTAATATGAAACTGTTCAAGAAAATAAGGCACCTGATATTTGCCGTCAGGTACAAAAGAGCCGTAAGACAGGCAAAAGCTCTGGCAAAGACATTCAACGTAAGATACTATGTCCTCTACTTCGGAGGAAAGCCTATAGTGATTCCAAAGAAAACAATTAAAGAACTTATCCGGAGGAAGAGGTTCAAGAAAGGCACCACCGTAGAAGACATAGAAAAGATAGCTCTATTCATAACAGACTGACAACTATGGCAAGATTGATTATTGAATTGGATAATGATGTCCTGGAGGGAACAGCCGCAATTCTCAAAATGCAGGCCAAGGCACCAGAAAAAGAAATGCTTGAGAGGATAGTTTCCGAAATCAAAAACAGCCCAGGGGTTGAGGTGCCGTCATCTGCTCTAAAAGACAGCGAGGCTGTTATGGCTCTTTGCTTGGTTGCCCTTGGAGCAAAGATGGAGGAAGCAGAAAAAGAGAACGACAAATAAAACGTAAGTATATGTTCATCACTGAAGAAGATTATAAGGTTGTTATCGGTGAAGCTGCCCTGAGAGTGGTGAGCCAGACAGATACGACCAACCGGCAGAATGCAGAAGCTGAAGCCATAGAAGAGATATCCGGATACCTCAGGCCAAAGTATGACTGTGCGGCCATCTTTGCGGCTGAAGGAGAAAACCGCAACAAGCAGATAGTAATGTATACCTGCGACATTGCCCTGTACCATATGGTGTCCTCCAACTCTGCCAGGATGGGTGCCGAAACCAGGAAGGAACGCTATGACCAGGCTATCAAATGGCTGGAGAAAGTCCAGGCCGGCACAGTTACTCCGGATCTTCCGTTGGCTGAAGACGAAGATGGACAGCAGATAGGACAGAAGCTCCATTGGGGCAGCGCAAAACGCCTGAAGAACATATGGTAATCCGGAAAGGATCGATCCCTAGAAAACAAACATATGGAAAAGAAAAAGAACATACTCAAAAGCGAAAAACACGGCACGTTTGACCTCTCTAAGGCTTCAGACCGCAAGAGACTCAAGAAGGTTGTAGTGGATCTTCAGCGATACACGGATATGCTTACAGAGCATGACATCTCCCACTGGAGATATGCTTGCCAGCTGGCCGTGAATGTGGAGAATCCGCAGAGGCTGCAGCTTTATGACATATACAATGATGTGGACCTTGATGCCCATCTTACAGGTGCTATAGGACAGGTGAACGGCTTTGTCAAATGCCGCAGCTTTAAGCTCACCAACCCTAAAGGCGATACTGTCAAGGATGCAGAAGTCTATTTCAACACTGAGTGGTTCAAGGATCTTCTCGACTATATCCTGGAATCCATCTACTGGGGTCATTCGCTCGTTGAGCTCGGCGATGTCATCACCGATGAGAACGGCAACATCAACTTTGACGGAGTGAAACTCATTCCCAGAAAGCATGTCATTCCGGAATATGGCCGCATCGTAAAGACACTGGGAGAGGGGTGGCAGTCTGGAATAGACTACCGCAGCGCACCGTATGTGGACTGGCTTATTGAAGCCGGAAAGAAAGATGATCTTGGCCTATACAAGAAAGCAGCACTGCATACCATCCCAAAGAAATATGCCGGAGCTTTCTGGGATACTTTCGCTGAGATGTTCGGCATTCCGGTAAGGATAGCCAAGACAACAGCAAGGGATGAATCTGAAAGGAAGAAGGTAGCCTCTATGATGGAGAATATGGGTGCAAAAGCCTGGGGAGTCTTTGATGACACCACAGACATAGAACTCGTGGAAAGTTCTAAAGGCGATGCCTTCAATGTCTATGACAAGAGGATAGACCGTTGCAACTCCGAGCTCTCCAAACTGGTACTCAAGCAGACCATGACCATAGAAGATGGCAGCTCCCTGAGTCAGAGTCAGACACACATGAAAGTCTTCAAGAACCTCATAGAGGCATACTGCGATATGGTCAGGGATGTAGTCAACAACCAGCTGCTGCCAAAGATGGTAAAGCACGGTTTCCCTGTGAAAGGTCTTACCTTCAACTGGGATGATCCGGTAGATTACACTCCTGAACAGCAGGTGGCCATTGAGCAGATGGTACTCAACAACTATGAGGTTGATGGCTCATACTTCCAGGACAAATACGGCATTCCAGCCGGAGAGAGAAGAAATAACGGGCTTCCTTCCCTAATGGGAAGCAAACAGGACTCCGGTTCTTTTTTCGACTAAGCCCCTCCGACTATGAGGGGCTGCACAAAAGATATGAGCAGATCATATCCGGATGGACGGCAAAGGATGAAACTCCTGGATCATCGCTGAACCTGGCGAAAGAAGAAGTGCCATCTGAACTCCTGGAGAGGCTCCGCAAAAAGTTCAAAGGAATGATGTCTGCTCTCTACAAAGAGAAAGGCGCAGCTCTCCGGATAGACATACTTCGTGAACCGGAAGTTGAGAGTTTCATACAGACCCATGCAGACATCCTGGACTCAACCTTTGCCAAAGCAGAGATGTCAGATTCCATGAGAGAGAATCTTCAACGCTCAGACTACATTTTCAGTGGATTCAAGACTTTCCACGAGATCAATGAAAGTTATTCCCTGCTTCTTGATGAAAACGGCAATAAAAAGTCATTTAACCAGTTCTTAAACGATGTTAAAAAGATAGACCAGAACTACAACGAAAGATATCTCAGGGCAGAGTACAACTTTGCTTCCGCTTCTTCAGATATGGCTGCCAAATGGGAGAAGTTTGCCCAAGATGAGGATGAATACTACCTCCAGTACCGAACAGCCAATGACGGAGCCGTAAGGCCGGAGCACGCAGCCTTGCACGATGTCACACTTCCTGCATCAGACTCTTTCTGGGATTCCTATTATCCGCCTAATGGCTGGAACTGCCGCTGCACGGTAGTTCAGGTGCTCAGGTATATGCACGAAGCCACACCTCACAACGAGGCTATGCAGCGTGGCGCAAAAGCCCTCTCCAACGACAAGAAGGGAATGTTCAACTTCAATCCTGGCAAGCAGCAGAAGACTTTCCCAGACTACAACCCTTACACCCTCAGCAAGTGTAAAGGTTGCACCAAAGCCAACCTCAAACTCTACTCCGGAGATCCGGAAAATCAAATTTGCCAAGAATGCGTATTTCTGAAGACAGAGGTTTGCGGATATGAAACCATACCTACAGAAAAGGGACGGGTACGGCAACATCGTACGCAGAGTCCAGATGAAAGAGAAGAAAATAAATCAATTGCAGTTTATCTAGCGAATAAATATGGGTATGACATAGACCTTATGCCGAAGATTGACAACAAACCAGGAGTAAAAAATGCCGACTCTTTTAATCATACGCTAGGCTATAAGCAGGAGTATAAAGTCAATACTAGGAATACCTATAACTCCTACGATATGGCAATAAAGGAGGGTAGAAAACAAGCATCAAGTTTAGTTCTGAAAATTAGCGATAATGCTGATTTAAATGAATTGTCGCACGCAATGCATAATAGGTGCAGTTTCGTAAAGAAAAACAGAGTGTCTAATATTACGGTGATATGGAGAGGGTTGGACTGCACATACTCTGAGAAAGCGATAACATCAGACGGATTTAAAATACGAAAGGAAGACTTCAAATAGCCTTCCTTCCTCCGGTGGTCCAAACCCTTTCGGGATAGAACCGATGCAAAAATAAAAAAATATTTTTATTTCACAAAATCTTTGGGAGAGGTTGACAATTTCCAAAGAAAGAACTATAAGATTATTTTTAGTGTGTCGGTTTTTATAATAGTTCTATTCTTCATATACTCGGCAAGAGTATTTTTAGAAGCAGAACTATCATAATAATTCTTTTTGCAGAAAGTGCCACTTGAAAGCTGAATCTTTGGATTATATCCAGTTTCAGTCAACGAATGTTTATTGTCTTTAGTTTTCATGTTTCCAACCTTCAAAAATTCTATTGTCACTAAGATTAATTTGAGCCGGTCTTCCTGGAACTGGCGCTATGATTTGTTTAGAAAGAACGCCCTCGCTTATAAAAACATCTGTTCCATTGTCAATAGACTCTACTAAACCCCTTCTGAATGAATAATTATAATTATTGGCCTGATTTAATAAAATAGCGGGGTCATATGGTGATTCAAGCTCTAACTCTGATCTAATATCATCAAAGATACTTTTTATGATTGCATAAAGCTTGTCTGAGGGCTTTTCAATATTTAGACCAAGATAATCTTTTGCCTCATTTCTTCTAATAGAATAGTCATGGCTTCCTGACTCGCTGCACAAGAAATTGATGATTATATTTTCTCTCTCTTCACCAAGATTTTGCCAATGCATTAGTTTTTTGGCTAGCATTTGAATCTGGCTTTTGGACTTATATACTTGCCCAAGAGTCAACGGGTGTATTTTTTCAGATAAATTAAGAAGGATTTCGGTAAGAAATTTTTGATCCCTAATCCCGAAATCATTTTTAGCCATATTGATATAGGCATTGACAAATTCCACACTAACCGGAACTTTTGCAGTTGGATCTGATATTCCTGGAATCATCGGGTTCAAAGGACCGTTTATGCTTGGGTCAATAGGTCCTAACATGGCTTGCTTTGTCATGACAATGTTATTTGCGCCCAAACATATCAGAGTACCTGAACTGAAGCAATTAGCAGGTATTATAACTTCAAAATCCTTGCAGAAGCTCCTGATCAAATTTACAAGGCTCCATGCGGTTAATGTCTGCCCTCCATTTGTATATAAAAACAATGATATCTTTGAGGTGTCGCCGATTTTATCTAGGTGCTCGGAAAACTTCGATAATACATCATTCGCTATTTGAGTTTCTAAACCTTGCCTAGTGCTTGTTATGTAAACCAAAAGCTTAGAATTTCTTTCAAGTTCAAGCTGCTTATATAAATCCAATCTATCAGTTCTCATTACTATTTAAATTTGGTGTAATCCTTTGCAAATATAATGCACGGATCCGAAAAAAGAATGCCAAACGATAAATTTATCTTGTCCTCCCCTCAGATTTTGTTAATTCTGGAATTGTTTACACAATCCTGAAAAAAAAGAGACCGCCAGCTTCGGATTTGAGGCTGGCGGCGGCATTGACATCACTATTTAATACTACTTGCTGTCCTTATGTTTAAATTATCTTACATTGCCATTGCCAGGCTTTGGCAGAGAGCTGCTGCCTGGTGTGTCTCTACGGCATTGCCTATGTACTTCTTTCTCTCTGCAGTTGTGCCCACCAGCTTGTAGTTGTCACCGAATCCCTGGATTCTCAGCAATTCCTTCTCGTTAAGCATCCGCATGTAGATGTCACAAATTCCATACATAGCCATGAACTCCTTAATCTGGACTTCCATTGGACTGTCATCCTCGTACACCGCTATGGATGCCCCGTACTCTGCCGTCACAATATATGGAGGCTTTTTGTCCATCCTCGCAATGAGCGTGAAACAAGGTCGGTCAATGGAGGAACCCTCTGAACCAAACTGAGGATTCAACAGGAAATTGTCTCTTTGGACAGAAACCAGGTTGAGTTTCGGTGTGGTTGTGACGGTCCCAGCTGGCCTTTCAATGGATGAGGGCTTTCCTGCGCCATACTGCAGATCCAGAAACTGAATCGTATTGAGAGCAATTTTGTCCCTTGTGGGGATGGTCGGTGATGGATCTTCCAAAGACACGGCCTGTCCGTTTCCATAGTAAGTGGTAATGAAGGCGTGATGGTCTATGCAAGTAATGGTGCTGGCTGGGCCATCAATGGAAATGTTCTTATCGTTTGGGGAACCGGAATACTGCTTTGACAGCCACTGAACCCTTGCAAGTGCAAGCCTGTTCTGCGTAGCTACAACAGGGCACGGCTCATCTAGAGACGGTGGAACATACTTGCCTCGCTGATTCATTGAATTGTACTTTACCAGGAAAGAATCTTTGCCTCCGGCCACAAACTTTATCAGTCCGGCATAAATGCGTTCAAGTGTCTTTTCTGCCAGCTTCTTTTGACGGAAGATGGATTTTCCTATATCGTCAAGGTCAAGTACCTCCCTTACAGGTTTCCATGGCTTCAAGGTGCCGAATAGGCTTGGCAGAGGGTTGCGCTGGTGAGTCGGTTCTGGAAAGGCTATCTCCATCCCTTTCTTGGCGAAAAGGCCATAGTACCGTTCCCGTGAGGTGTATGCACCGTAATCTGCAGCATTGAGAATGCGCCAGTCAAAGTTGAACCCGTACCGCCTTACCTTGTTAACCCATCGGAGATAGAGTCTGCCCTTATCCTTGCTCACAGGCTTGCCGTTTGTGTCCAGCTCTCCCCAGGACATAAACTCCCTCACATTCTCAATCTGAATGTAATCCGGCTTCAAAGCCTCAATATACCGGAATAGATGCTCTGCCAGCGTCCGGCTGTCAGCGTCTCTGGGCATGCCGCCCTTTGCCTTGCTGAAATTGGTGCACTCCAGACTGGCCCAGAGTACAAGCCTGGCACCTGGGTTCTCTTGCCTCTGCTTTGCAGCGATTTCCACCAGCCCCGACAGTTCCAGCGTCCGGATGTCCTCTGTGAAGTGGACGACTCCAGGATGGTTTGCCAAGTGCGATTCAATTGCGTGCGGATCGTGATTGACGCAGGCAATGACCTTTGCGACCTTGGTCCCCATCACACGGGCACGCTCAACGCCTGTAGTAGTGCCACCTGCCCCACAAAACAAGTCAATGTAAAGAAGCTTGATATCGCCCGTTTCCATGGCTTATAATGTTCTCTGAAGGTTTACCTTGTAGATTTCAATGTTTTCTACGATGTCTTCGTGGTTATGGTTGGTGAGGGTCTGCTGCAGGGAAATATTCCGGTAGGAGTTTCCACAACCACCTTCAATCTTCTGCTGGATCTCTTCTGCTAGGCTCCAGCATTCCAGGTTGCCGTCCATCTCAGAGCTGCCATCAGCGGCAGAGCCTTGCCACTCTGTGACAATGTGCAGCATGACGGTGCCGGTGCCGGTCCAGGACTTCTGAGGGCCGTTGAGTGGTTTCCAGTCTATCTGCCCAAACTCGATGAACACTGCCGGCATTGGCCAGGATTCATCCTCAGAGATAAAGGCCACATTCTGATTCCAGAGGTCAATGTGCTTGATTTTCGGCTGATCGTTCTCATCTTTGATGAGCTTGAGGGCTGCGATCAGGTCTTGGTATAGTTCTTTTCTCATGACTAAAACTGTATTGTAACTTCCGTATATGTACTTTCAAACCCTCCTACAGGTATGAAAGACTCTTTGCCAATGGATATGCTCTTGTATCCACCATGTTCTTTCTCCAATTGCTCGGCAAGCTCTTGAAACTTGTCTTTATACTCCTGAATTGTCATTATCGTTGTCAGTTTTTTTGTTTGATTGTCTTTTCTAAATCATTTAGAGCATCCTCATATCCTTCATGGTATCCATCGTGATAACCGTCTTCATAACCCTCTTTGTATCCCTTGATATAGGCAAAGTGGTACACAAAAGCGAAGGCAATGCAGAGAATTGTGGCGAATATGAAGGCTGCTAACATCATAGATCCTCCTCTTTTAATGGCATAGCCTTATCCCAGATATCCTCATATAGGATGATTGGCTGCACTGTATCGGTCTGTTCTGCCGGTACTGCCTGCTTGTTTCTGGACTTGTATTTCATAACTCTTTCAAGGCCGTAGATTACCACTCCCAAAGCTACTGCAAGTAGAAGTACAAATAGAAGCAATGCCGTTTTGTCTGATTTGTTCATTTTTAAGGCGTTTAAAAGGTTTTTATACATTGTTTTTAAGAGAGTCTATCACCGACTTGGAATAAAGCTCCAGATGGTGCTCTATGATGCGTTTAACCATCTGCTCCAGCTCCGGAGAGGCTCCCAGGAACCGTCTTCTAGGAATTTTGATGGTCTTGCCCACTTTCATCAGGGCAAGGTGCTTCCAGAACTCGGCCTCGCTGGAGAGCTGGATCTGAGCTTTACTTCCGCTCAGCGATCCGTCTTTCTTGCGCTTGAATCCTCCTGTTGTCTCATAGTATTTGTGCCAGAAGAAGGCTTTCATACGTGGTGTTACCTGGATTTCTCCGCCTTCATTGTGAATAAGGGCATAAGGAAGGGTAGTGTAGAAGGTGACGCTGTTGTCATCGCTCTTGCTAAGAATATTGCGCCTGAGAGCTCCGGTATTGATGAGTGTTCCTCTCTGCGATCTGGACGGACTCTTGCGTCTCTGCCAGGCTTCAGAGAAGAAAGCCTGTCTCTCAAAGTTCCTGTCAAACTCCGAGGCTGCTTCCACCCTGATGTCTGCGAGTATCTTCTTTATTATGTTGCGTTCGTCCATCAGTTCTTTTGTTCAGTAAAGTCAAATAAGGTCAGCTGGTCATCCGGGATAATGTTCTGAGGCTCCATGGAAGCTCCCAGGATGTTGTAGAGGGTTCTTTCGCTGATGGCATAGACAGGATAGATGTATCTGCGCCATATCTCCCTGTTGGAGAGACCGTCCTTGGCGTGGGCATCATATATCCTGTTGATGTCTGCCACCTTCTTCTTGTAGCTCAATCCCCGTCTTTTCTTTGCCATTTTTATCCCGAAAATTCATATATTTGCCTTGCTTCTTGATTTATCCGGCTGATTCCTTCGGGATGAGGCCGGTTTCTTATTTGTGCTTCAGTTCTTTTACGTTAAAGGTTATCTCAAATTCTCTGGTCTTCTCATCAACGCCCCCAAAGAGTGAGGGGAAGATGTTGTGGAGGTAGTGAATGTCCAGATCTTTCTCTCCGGACGGGGATTCACATATAAGCTCCCCGAACTTCCCCCGACTCATAGTCCTCCTCAGGACAAGCGTCACCGGATAGGATGTCATGACTCAGTCATTCCTAGAGGTATCGGCTTCCAGCCGTTGGTCTTTTCGTCCTTCTCCCAGGCTCTGACAAAGGTCTTGGACGGTATCGGACAGTAAGCCTCCTCGATGATCTTCACTCCCTGGATGAACTTCTCGTCTCCGGTCTCATCGGCGATTTTGCGGAGCTGGATGATGCGCTGCGCCTTGAGTGTACCCTTAGCATCCTTTGCCAGAAGCTTCATTACCATACCCACCAAAGCCTGGCTCTTGGCATCAGTGGCCAGAGACTGGATATACTCCGTAATCATCTGGATTCCGTTCTCTGCGGTGTCCAGGTAATTGTCGTTCATATACTGGCCGATGGTGATCTTCTTGGTTCCCTCGGAGTTGGTGAACGTGTGGGAGTAGAAGTTCATGTCCTTGCCGTGGCGCTGGTTGAACATCTCGCCTTTGATTGCCAGGATGGCCTTGAAGTTCTCCAGCACGGAGTCCTTGGCCACCTTGATGTCGTCGCTGAGCCCCTTGAGTTCCGGAATGGCCGCAGCAATCTCATCATCCACCATCTGGCGGTAGGTCTGACGCTGCTCCTGGGCTTTCTGTTCCGCAGCTTTCTTCTCTTTTTCGGCCTTGAAAGCTGCAAATTCGGCCTGCTCTTCTGCTGTCATTACAACAGATTTCGTCTGATTTTCCATATTCCTAGTTCTTTGTGATTCCGTTCTTGAGTTGTCTAAGTTCAGCCTCCGCAACCATCAGTTCTCTACGGATCTGGTTGGTGGATTCAATGAGTTTCTGGGTTGCCTGAGACAGTTCTGCGCTCTCCTTGTTGCGCTTCTCGATGATGAGCTCTCTGCGCTTGAGGATGGCCTTGAAAGACCTTACTTCAATTTCCTTGATCCCGATCTGAGCAGCAGGAGATAGCTTGCTGGTGTCGGTGATAACGATAATGCTTGCCATTGTATCAGTATTTTAATTGTTGATTGATTCAGTTTTTATGTTGTTGGATTCCAAGGCCCTTTGAACAGCCTGGTTCCATTCCTTTGCAGTTGCGTCCATATAGCCCTTGCTGTCCAGGGCTGCCTCGTCTTTCTTCAGGAAGCCGAAAGTGTTGTACACCCTGCGCAAAGCCGTTACGGAAATCTTGTTGAAGCTCTTGCAGTTGGCACTCCTGCACGCCATGGTGATGGCATAGGAGATCTTCTTGCCCTTGGAGTCAAAACGTCTTCCTGTTGCGTCCAGGTAGCTGCAGATGGCGGCTATGACACGTCTTCTCCAGGTCTCTCCCTCGTTGGTGTAGGCCGCTCTCGTCTGCTGGCCCTTGAGCCACTCCATCATCCGGAAGTATTCCTGAGGATAATCTTCGTAGATGGTCTTCAGAGAAGTGGTCCTTCCACCGCTGAACTCGGAGATAATGCTGCACTTGAGGTCGTCAGCATAATCCTTGCTGTAGTTCTCAAGCCCCTGGAGGTACCGGTAGAACGCTCCGAAGGCTGATTTGCCGCTTCTTTTCCTGATTGTTCTGCTCTTTTCCATACTATTGTTCATTTTCACCCCAATACCTTCTGGCACCCTCATCCCAGACGGTGATGTAGTTCTGTCCTTGATAATCAGCCTTGAAACGGCTGTTGACGTATGCCCTGTAGCCTTCCACTCGAATCTTGACCATAGCGTCATACCTGACACGGTTGGCCAGACGGCCTTCAGGAAGCCTGCCTTCCGCCTGGCTGATCCAGATCCAGAGGATATCGTTGAACTTCCGCTTGATTTCTTTGTATTGAGCATAGTTGATTCCGCTGTACTGGATGCTGTCCATAATCACGATCTTGGGATGCTTCTTGGCGGAGAGCCTATGGACAAGGTCTTCTATGTCCTCGCAGTCCAGAAGGTTGAACCTCCTTGCCACAGAAGACATGTCTGTCCTCTCTATGGCAACCTGGATACTGCGTCCTATGCCTTCCTCCATACTGTTGTAAAGCACCTTGCCGAACCGGCACAGGTACTTGGCCAGCTGCATGGCGAAAGCGGTTTTTCCGTTGAAACTCTGCCCCCAGATGATCCAACTGCCACAGGAAGCCGGATCTCCTATGGCATCTTTCCAGATACCGTCAAAGGAAAGGGTGTCGTTTCTGGAAGAAAGCACCTGGTATATGCTCAACGCCTTGTTCATACCGCCTCCTTCAGCTGCTGCTCATGCTTTATCTTCAGGGAATGGATTCTGCGCCTTACTCTCCTGAGGTCTCCTTCGCTGTCATCAATCACATCCCTGATATCTTCCTTGTCTTCCAGCCCGTTGGCCTGACATACCATCGTGATGTCTCTGTTGGACACCCCGTTCAGAGGTATGAACTTCCGGCAGATACGGCTGTAAATCTCGTTGTAGCCCTTCTTGTTGAGCTTCACCCCTCGGTTGATCCTCTTCTCCAGGAACGAGGTGGCCTGAAGGATAAGGCCGCAGCGCAGAGTTCCCAGGTGATCTTCCAGGGCGTTGTAAATCGTGATGAAGAAGTAGAGCAGATTGTCGTTCAGCTTGTCAGCCTCGTCCAGGATAAGCAGAGGATGGTCAATGCTCTTGATCTTCTTGACGATGGCATACATCATGTCTGCAGTAGTGTAGCCGCTCCAGTCGCTTCCCATCGTGGCCAGCAGCTCCTGCAGGAACATCTTCTTGTTCCAGTATTCGTTGCAGCAGAGGATAAACGCCGTTTTATTTCCCCTGCAATACTGCTTTCCGGCCAGGGTCTTGCCGCTTCCGGCCTTGCCGATAATGGCCATGGCAATGCCGTTTTCCTGTGCGTCGTTGTAGAGATAGTGAAGTGTCTGAAGGTCCCTGGTTTCAACAATCTTCCAGGAAGCTGCGGAATAGCTGCAGCCGCTGGCCACTTTTCTCCACATCTCATCCTTGATGAGGGTCCAGTCTCCTTTGAGCATCCTGCTCACAAGGGCAGAAGAGACACCGAGTGCCACCGCAGCCTTATTCTGGCTGCCCATCTTCTTGCAAAGCTCCGAGAGAGCTCCTACAATGTTCTGTTTTTCGGTCTGATTCATAATAAGTCGGATTTATATGAGTCTACATTTTGGATATCACGCTGAGCGGGTCAAAGTCTTCATCCTCCACGGCATTGCTTTCTGCCTTGGAGATCATCCCGATGCTTACGGGCACAAGCTCTTTGGCCCTGGAGGACTTCTTCTTGGAGGACTTGGCGGTCTCAATGCCGGCAAGGGCAGGAGAGTTCATGCCATAGTCTTCGTTGGAGGTGCCGAACTCCTTCTGCAGAGCCTCCATCCTCTCCTTCCTCTCGATCCTCTTGGCCTTGTTGGCAAGCTCCACCTTCTTGATGAACGCAGCTTCCCACTCTTCCTGCTCCTGCTTGCCACGGTGGATTACGGTCTTGGTCTTGGCTATGGCAGAGAGCCTGAGCGAGCCGTCTGAAGCATGGTCGTACAGGAAAACCTGGCCCATATCGTCCGGATCGAACTTCACCACGAAGCTCTTGCCCACATTCGTCTCCAGCCAGTTCAGATCCGGCAGCTCCTCTCCGTCTACAACCATGTAGTCATAGCGGATATTCTGCTCCCTGAAGCTGATTCCGGCAGCGGTGCAGGTGACCTCCCTCGGCCTGGTGACGGCAAACAGCTCTACCATATCCATTATGCTCAGCTTGACTGTCTGAGGGTTGGAACTGGAGAGGTACTTTTCCATCCTGGTCTTTCCGGTAGAGGTCATGGCGTTGTTCCACTCGGTCCTGCGTTCTGTATATCTCTTGATTATTTCGTCTTTGGTCGGAAGATTTTCCTTGTTGGCCAGTATATATTCCATATTGGCCTTGCTTTCCGCTTTCCTGGCTGTGATGTTCTGCCCCGTGAAGTACCAGTCTTTCTTCAGATACTGGCTCTGGAAGCGGTTGAAAGCGCTCTCTATGGTCTTGGATTTACCGTTGTAAGGCTGCGTGTGAATGGCCAGATGGGCCAGTTTGTTGAGAAAATCACTGCTTTCAAGCTTCTTGTGGCCGCCCTGGTTGTCGAATGTAATCTGATATGGCTTGTAGCCGGAGGTCTGGAGGGCCCTCTTGTATGCCTGGTACTGCGCTTTGAAGTCTTCTTTGTCGCTGATGCAGAATCCCAGCAGCACCTCAGAGTAAGCGTCCATAACCTCATATACCTGAAGGGTTCCAACCTGACGCTTGCCAGCCTTGTCCAGATACTGATAATAGTAGTTGAGCTTGGTTCCGTCGCTGTACCAGAGGCTGTCTCTCATGCCAGGGAGCTTGGTCTTGTGCTGGTAGCTGAACTTCTCCTTGCTCTTGAGCTCTCCATATCTGTAAGCCCACCAGTCTGCCACAATCTTCTCATCATATATGAAGTTGTATATGGTCTTCGGAGAGGAGATGAGCTTCCATCCGTTCATCGTCATGGCCTTGGTCAGGTATTCGTCATAGAGCTGCTCTATAGACGCAACCTTGTTCACCTGGTCTGTCCAGCGGCTCAGAAGCCATTCCTTGGCTCTCTCGGTGAGAAGAGCCTTGTTGCTGTTGCTGATCTTACCGCTTACAAGAGCCGCATAACCCATCGTCTCAAACTCTTCTAACTTCTGCTTCAACCTCCTTGGATTCTCCGGAAGAGAATGTTGAACTTTATTTCTTAAACAACTAACAATGGCAGATACGTTCTTCCAGAGTCCACTTGTACTGCCTCCACGGCTCTTGATGTATGTAAAGCGGTAATTATAGTATTTGCGCAGCGCAATGAGTACACTCGCATTGACGGTATATTCTTCAATGAGTTTGTCACTCAGGCGCAGATCTTCTGTAGTCTTCCAGTTCCTGTAGAACTCCAGGGCTTCCTGAGAAAGTTTATAGAAACCCTCCAGGCTGTCCGTCTCAGCTGCTTTGTCGAAGTTCTCTCCATACTTTTCACGAAGTTTGCTCAGGATCTTCTCCGGAAGCGAAGCCACCTCAATCAAAGCCGGTGACTCAAAGCTGGCTCGACGGACACGATTGATCTTACCACGCTCAATAGCCTTTCTGAAAGCATCAAAGGAGTAGATAGAAGGAACTATCTCGTTATAACTAACACACAATATGTTGTTGTATCGTATCATTACTTCTCGGTCTCAACTCCACCTCTTTTGATAGCCACTTTTCTAATACGCTGGGCAAGTTCTGTGTTGTATTTTCCTTGCAAAGCGCTTGTAACAGTATTTCTGTTACAGCCGATAAATCGTGCTATAGCCTTGACTTCTCCTTGCTTAGTGAGTATCTGTTTCATTAGAATAATTGTTATATTTGTAGCCGTTATGCAAATGCTTAACGAATGCAAATATAATAGATTTTTTTCTCATACAAATATTTTGTGTGATTTTTTGAGGAGGAGAAAGTATGACTTCGAGGGAAAGAGTAGTGAAATATCTTGATAGTAAAGGGATAAGCCGTTACAGATTTTATAAGACGACAGGCTTGTCCAATGGCTTTCTTGATAAGAAGGGGAATATCAGAGCTGATTTGTGTGAGAAAATATGCTCACACTTTGAGGATCTGGATCTGAATTGGCTGATAACTGGAAAAGGGGAGATGCTGAAAGGTGAAATGCCTGTCAAAAACTTCAAAAAGTTAGGTTCTCCGTATTATAACGTTGATTTTATGGCCAATTTTGAATTGGTATATAACAACCAGACCGCAAATCCCGATTACTATATAGATTTTGAGCCTTTCAATATTCCAGGAGCAGTTTGGTGTAATGTTTCTGGCAAATCTATGGAACCAGAAATTAGCAATGGGGATATGGTTCTTATTAAAGAAGTACCTTCATGGCAAGACTATCTTGACTTTGATGATATATATGGAATAGTGACTTGTAACGGTTTTAGAACTATTAAAAGAGTTAAAAAAGGCTCTTCTAAGGATACTTTTACACTCGTTCCGGCGAATCCCGATTATGAATCGCAGGAGATCAAGAAGGAAATGATCGCTCACATCTTCAAAGTTCTTTGTGCGGTCAAGAAGTTTTGATTCTCCGCACTTTTTCAACACTAAACTTCCGCAAATCACTCATATATTGCCTCTTGTTATGCTCCTTTGTGGGTTTTAATGGGGGGCTTATCCGTCAAAAAAGCCATTTTTCAGCATTATTTTGACCCTTAATGGGTAGCAAAACACTCATTTTTGTCCTATGAGATGTCGCACCATCTGTCGCACCATCTGTCGCACCATCTCCAATTTTTGGCGTGGCGAAATATAATAAAAGCAGCAGGGGCCAAAGGTGCTATTTGACCCCCTTTGGCCCCTAATTAAACTTAGAGAGAGGATTGCCTGAGTGTGGTGAAATATGCCTGAAAAGGCTTTGAAATGCCGCTAAAATGGCTATATTTGCTAACGGATAAAGGTGTGTGCCTCCAAAATAAAGCAGGAATTAAACATGGATAAATTTAGGAGCCGGAAAATTAAAGATCAATTAAAGCAAATTAAACTTTTTGCACATTTGGATTTTCTAAAGAATCACGGCAGGAATTAAGGCAACTCACTGAAAAACCGAAGATTATTCAAGTTTAACTCATTTAATCAAATTGTACATCTCTATATTCCGCCCTTACTTTGTGGGTATGAACAAAGAAAGCAAAATATTGCATCGCGTGGTTCTGGCAGCAGCCCTGGCAACGCTTCTCTGCACCTGGTCCTGCCACAAGGGCATCCTGCCCAAGGACGATGTCTCCAGCATAATGTACGAGATGTTTGTCGCCGACGAATATGCAAAGAAATATACCCAGGTCAGCAAGGCGGCTGACTCACTGCTACTGTACCAGCATATCTTCGACAAATACGGATGCTCCCTGGACGAGTACCGCAATTCCATAAGATACTATATTGCAGACGAAAAGGCTTATACCTACATACTCAAAAGAGCAGTACAGATAGCAAAGGACAGCGCAAGCCAGGCCAACAAGGACCTGAGCAAAGAAGTGCGCCACGGAATTACCGCAATGATTCCTTATCCGTCTGAAGGAATGGAAGTTCCAATAGACACTTGGTGGACCAGACTGCCGGACGGAACTTACCCGGTTACCGAAAGGTTCCACGACCGAGCCAAGAGAATCGGCAAGGAGGCAGAACTAGAGGAAAAAAGAAAGCAGGAACAGCTCAATAAAGGTGGAAAGAAGGAACCTGAGCTAGTCCTGACCAAGGAGGCGCAGAAAATAAGGGATGACTTCCGCCGCAATCTGGATGAAGGAAAATAATGGCAATGAAAAAGTTTGCAGCAGATTACGCGTTCCCTCTTGACGGCTCCCTGAAGCCGCTGGAGAGGCCTCTTGTCGTCACCGACGGGAGCGGAAAGATCCTGTCGGTCAGCCAGTATCCTCAGGATGGGCCTGGCGATGCGGATTACCGCAAGGGAATCCTCATCCCGGGTATGGTAAACGCCCATTGCCACATAGAACTTTCACACCTTAAGGACGTGTTCAGGGAGGCCACGGGGATGAGCGGGTTCATCAACCAGATAAACGCCCTGAGAGAGAGCGTGGATGAAGAAGGCAGAAGGCTGGCTATGGAAGAGGAATTCCGCAGTTTTTCCCGCCAGGGAATTGTAGCTGTCTCCGATATAAGCAACTGCACGGAGAGTTTCCCTTTTAAGAAAGAATACCTCAGCCATCCACACTTCCCGGTCTATTACAGGACTTTTGTGGAACTCTTCGGAACCGAGAAGGAAGATGCCGAGTCAATCCTGGAAGGCGGACAGAGAATAGCGGACCAGGCCACTGCAGCCGGGCTGGATGCTTCCGTAACCCCGCATTCCTGCTATACCATGAGTCCCAAACTCCTGGAAATAACCGCCAGACGCGGGCTTGAAAGCGGGGCCATTTCCTACCACAGCCAGGAAAGCCAGGAGGAAGAGGATATGATAATGAAGGGAAGCGGAGCCCTTGCCGACAATTACCGGGAAAGAGGACTTTCAACACCTCCAGTGACCGGAACAACCGCCCTGGAGTATTTCATAGACCGTATCGCCGAGAAGGAAGGAAAAGTAAGGGGGAGAATCAACCTTGTCCACAACGTGGTCCTGAGCCAAAGGAGCATCGACCGGGCTAAAGAGGCTCTGGAGAGTCCGTTCTTTACTATCTGCCCTCTTTCCAACATATTCATCCACAGGCAGCTGCCGCCTATATACCTTATGAGGGAAAACAATCTCAAGATCTGTCTCGGAACAGACAGCCTGTCCTCCAACCACATACTGGACATGGTAAGGGAAATGGAATGCATTCAGAAGAATTTCCCTGATCTTGAACTCGGGGAAATCCTGTACTGGGCCTGCACAAACGGGGCGGAACTTCTGGGCAGGGAAGATACATTGGGAAGCCTTTCCGCGGGAAAGACTCCGGGCATAGTCCTGCTGGAAAACGCAGACGGTTTCAGGATAAATGAAAACAGCAAGTCAACCAGACTGATCTGATATGGCAACAAAACTCTTCGAATCGCTTATAGTGGGGCCAATCCACAGCAGAAGGCTCGGTTCTTCTTTGGGAATCAACCTTCTGCCGGAGCACGGCAAGATATGTTCCTTCGACTGCATTTACTGCGAATGCGGATGGAACAGGGACCACAGAGACGACAAGACCCTCCCTACCGCAAAACAGGTTGAGGATGCCTTGACAGAAAGGGCCAAGCAGCTCCACAAAGAGGGTGTAAGGGTGGATTCCATCACATTTTCCGGAAACGGGGAGCCTACAATACATCCCGAGTTCGCCAAGATCGTGGACATCACACTGAAAGTTAGGGACAAATATCTCAAGGAGGCAAAGGTCTCTGTCCTCAGCAATGCCTCTATGATATGGAAAGAGGAAGTCCGTCAGGCACTTATGAAGGTGGATAACCCTATCCTGAAGATAGATTCCACAAGCATCCCTTTGGTAAGGGCCATCAACAGGCCTAACCAGCGCTACAGTCTTAAGGAAACCATCGCGGAGCTGAAAAAGTTCAACGGAAACTTCATCCTTCAGACTATCTTTTTCAAGGGAAAGGCACAGGATCCCAAGACAAAGAGAAACGTCAGGATCGACAGTACCGATCCTCGCCTGGCAGAAAGATGGAGGAATCTAGCCAGAGAGCTGAAACCAAGGCAGATAATGATGTATACCCTTGACAGGGACACACCTGCAGCGGGGCTGATCAAGGCCACTATGGAAGAAATGAGGGAAATAGCCATTCCTCTAAAGGAAGAAGGCTTTTACATAACAATAAACGGAGAAAAGGTATGAGGGCGGTTATCCAGAGAGTAAAGCATTGCAGCGTAACTATAGACGGCAAGGTCAAGAGCAGTATCGGCAAGGGAATGCTTGTCCTGCTTGGTGTAGGAGAAGACGACAATGCAGAAGACATAGATTATCTGGTAAAGAAGATTTCCAACCTCAGAATCTTCGATGACGAGAATGGGGTGATGAACGTATCAGTCCTGGATGACGGTGGAGACATTCTGGTTGTCAGCCAGTTCACCCTCATGGCATCCACCTATAAAGGCAACCGCCCATCCTACATCAGGGCGGCAAGGCACGATATTTCCATCCCGATGTACGAAGAGTTCGTCAGGAAAATGGAAGAGGCCATAGGCAAAAAAGTGGGCACGGGAGAGTTCGGGGCAGACATGAAGGTGGAACTCCTGAACGACGGCCCGGTTACCATCATTATGGACAGCAAACAGAGACATTTTTAAAAACATACGGATATGAAAGAACTGATTGAAAAGTACAATCTTAGCATCAACGCAGAAGATCTTGAAAGGGAACTCGTTGAGATAAAGGCAGAAGCCGCCTCCAATATAAGCAGGGAAAACCTGAAGATCGCCCTTGGAGCCATTGACCTGACAAGCCTCCACACTTCAGACACCCCGGAATTCATCACAAAGTTCACTGACAAGGTCAACAAGTTCAAGGCCGCCTACCCGGACTATCCACTTCCCGCATCCATCTGCGTATATCCAAATTTCTCCAAGACCGTTAAGGAGACACTCAAGGAAGAGGGAGTCGGAATCACCACAGTTTCCGCCTGTTTCCCTTCATCGCAGAGTTTCCTGGATGTAAAAGAACTGGAAACAAGGCACGCGGTTGAGGACGGAGCTACGGAAATCGATATTGTACTTCCTCACAATTCTTTCGTTGCCGGCAATCTGGAAGAGACCAGAAAAGAAATAGCGTCGCTGAGGAAAGTTACGGAAGGCAAGACTCTGAAAGTGATTCTTGAAAGCGGCGCTCTCCAGACCGGCTACCCTACCCTTCAGGAAGGCATCGAGGCCATTGCGGAGGCTTCTCTTCTTGCACTTGAGGAAGGTGCTGATTTCATCAAGACCTCCACAGGAAAGCAGGAGCCTACCGCAACCCCGATAGCCGCCCTGGTGATGTGCAAGTGCCTGAAAGCCTTTATGGAAAAGACTGGAAAGCGCAGAGGATTCAAGCCTGCCGGCGGTGTTTCCTCTTCAGAGGACGCCATCCTCTACCTTACCATAGTAGAAAAGACTCTGGGAAAGGAAAACCTTGCTCCAAAATACTTCCGCATAGGAGCCAGCAGCCTTGCCAACAAGGTCCTCACCTCCCTTGAAGGCCAGCCGGTAAAGTTCTATTGATTAAGCATTTCCTCGGCAACTGCGTTGATGAGTTTGCCCCGGAACGTGTCGGATCTTCCGGCATCGATGCAGTACTCCCAGTACATTGCACCGAGAAGATGATGCTCCTTTGCAAAGCGGCATTTGCTTCTTATTGACTGCTCGTTTTCAAAGCCATAGACAAACTTGCCGGTTGAATCGGCGATGTAAGGTACCTGAGCGATTTCATCCCAAACTTCCTGATAGCCTTCTCCTGGATTTCCGTTCTCCCAAAACCGAGGCTGAAGCGGATATTCCACTCCCCCGCCGCTCTTGCCGTAGAACGGCATTCCCACAACCAGTTTCCTAGGATCCAGTCCTGCTGCAATGTGCATCATTACAGCCTCTTCCGTGGTGCACTGTCCTGCAACTTTGCTCTCCTTCGGATTCTCCTCTCCGCTCAACTTGGAGGCAAAACGTCTGAAAAAATCCTGATTTAAAATCACCGGAGTCTGATACATCTGGCCGTATTGCTGGGCGACAACGGAATCAGAAGGATAATCCATAAAGCCGAATCCCATCCTCAGATTTCCAATGAGGCTGTCTCTCAGCAATTCCACCTCAAACCTCTTCAGCGGAGCGTGGTGATATGGAGCGACAGCCATATCGTAACTCATTATGTTGTAGAAATCTATGTAAGGGTCAACCGCCTTGAAATCTATAAACCTAGCCGTAGAAATGGTGGCAATGGTAAGAAGTCTCTCCTCTCCCAGGGCTTCACGCAGTTCCATAACCCAAAGCGTGAAGTTGTCGATATCGTTCTCGGAAGATGAAATCCCGGCAACTCCGCTGGAAGGATATTCCCAGTCCAGGTCAATTCCGTCAATCCCGTACTCTTCCACAACCCTCTTGCAGTCAGACACAAACGCATGCCTAAGAGCAGAATCAGCAACCATCTCGCTGAACCTTCCGCTGCCCCATCCTCCAATGGAGAGCTGCATTTTCACCTTCCTCGAATGAGTCTTGTTATACTCGTTTTTCAGGTCTGCGATTTCCTTGAACCTTACCGGATTCTCTATGCTTACTTTCGTAAAAGTGGAATCCACCCTGCCGAAAGCGTAATCTATATGAGTGACCTTGTCAAAATCCGGAAGAGGTTTCCCCAGTCCTCCGCTGACATAGGCTACAACAACAGGACCTGTTTTCCCGTTGTCAACAATATCAGAAGATTCTCTGCAACTGCCAAGCAACAAAGCAACTGCAAAGATAATGGTTGTAAAAAGCCTGCACATGAACCCGATTAATATTGCTGATAATAAGAGATTGTGCGTTTGATGATAAAAGTATAGTCACCCCATTTCTTGGTGCACAACAGCCAGTTGCCCATCCCGTCAAAATCCGATAACTCGACAGTGTAAGGATCATTGTCATCAACGAGTTCGAAATGAATGGATTCTTCCCGCTGAATGCCAATCACTAAACCATTGCTATCCCTCTGATAGGTAACTTCTGTGTAATTGCCCATCTGATTGGTAGTCGTATATGTAACTGGGGCCTGGAATCCTTCACCGTCTCCATAGGTCAGAACGTTTATCCATGGGTAGTCTGACTCATACGAGATGGTTTCAATCCTGTCGTCGCCATCATAAAAGATTTCAGCATTCTCCTTGTTCCCCCCGCTACCGGTCCGCACGATTGAAGTGACTTTCCCGTTGATGTCAAACTGTACGCAGACAGGAAGGACATGTTCCCCCTGGTCATAATTAACCGATTCAACCTTTCCGTAAAGGTCGAAAGTAGCCAGGTCCTGAGACAGGTATTCATGTTTGACAGCCTCAACCGGTTGTTCCACAACAGGTTCCTCAGCCTTTACCTCTGGCGTCGGGGCCTTGGAAGTCTCTTGTTTCAGTCCCTGGTTTTGTCCGCAGGCAGAAACAAGCAGCAGACAAGCCACTGCAAAAAAGATGTTTTTCATACTATTTGTTTTAGAACTATCGCAGTTCAGCGCCGAACTTCTCCTTGAACATTCTAAGGAGCTTATCCATAATGGCATCTACAGCCTTGTCTGTCAAGGTCTTTTCAGGATCCTGCAGATAGAAGCTGATGGCATACTGCTTCTTGCCTTCCGGAATCTTGTCCCCGGTATAGACATCGAAGAGGACAATGTTCTTGAGGAGTTTCTTCTCAGAAGCATAGGCGGCATTCCTAAGCTCGGCGAAGCTAACCTTGTAATCCAGAAGCAGGGCAAGGTCTCTCCTTACCTCAGGGAATCTAGGAAGCTCGGTGAACTTGACAGTGTTCTTCTTGACCTTTGCAAGCAGGACATCCCAGCTGAACTCGGCTGCATAGACTTTCTGCTTGATACCGAACTTCTTGGCCAGGCGGTCCTTGATGCATCCCATAGTCACGATTTCCTTTCCGCTGGAACGGAGCCTGTAGCTCAGGCCCTCGGAGAAAACGTCAGGAGCGGCGCCTTCCCAGTCAAGGTCCTTCATCTCTATGCCGAATTTCTTCAGAAGAAGCTCCACATAGCCCTTCAGGGAGAAATAGTCTCCGCTGACGGTCTGGGTTCTCCAGCTCTTGAGTCCTTCTCCGGTTACAAACAGCGCAAGTTTAGGACGCTCGGTATAAGCCTTGAGAGTACTTCTCTCTTCCTCAGGCTTCACATAGTCCTTGTTGAAGGAGTAAACGTTGCCGAACTCATACAGCTTGAGCTGGCTCTCCTGGCGGTTGATGTTGTAGGCCACAACCTCCAGACCGTTGAGGATCAGAGTCTGGCGCATACAATTCAGGTCTGAGCTCAAAGGATTGCATATCATCACCAGATTCTCCGCAGGATATGTCTTCAGATCTTCATAGTATGCACTCTTTGTCAGGGAGTTGTTCATTGTTTCCAGGAAGCCGTTGGAAGTAAGGATCTCGCAGGCTGTCTTGCGGATCTTCTCGGGATCCGGATGAGGGGCGATGTTAACCGAGCACTTGAGGCTGCCTGGAAGCGGAACGTTGTTGTAACCCCAGATCCTGAGGACATCCTCCACCACATCGCACTCGCGGTAGACATCCACCCTGTAGGTAGGAACTTTTACTGTGCAGCCCTTTTCATTTTCGCTGACGAACTCCATTTCAAGGTATTCGAGAATCTCGTGGATCTTGTCCTTGCCTATCTTGCAGCCCATTAGAGATTCCATACGGGCATAGTCAAGTTCCACGGTCTTCTTCTCTATTGGCTTGGATATCATGTCCTTAACAGGACCAACAATCTTTCCTCCCGCAAGTTCAAGAACCAGCATTGCTGCTCTCTTCAGGGCATATGGAACCATATTCGGGTCGCATCCCCTCTCGAAGCGGAAACTTGCCTCGGTCTTTAGAGTATGACGCTTTGAAGTCTTTCTAACGAATACAGGATTGAAGTATGCGCTCTCCAGGAAAACGGAAGTGGTGCTGTCCTTAACGCCGCTGTCCAGACCTCCGAAGACTCCTGCAATACACATAGGTGCCTCCTCGTTGCAAATCATCAGGTCCTGGCCGCTGAGCTTTCTCTCGACTCCGTCAAGAGTGGTGAAAGGAGTGCCTTCCTTGCAGAAATCAACCACAATCTTCCTTCCCTTGACATAATCCACGTCAAATGCGTGGAGCGGATTGCCGGTTTCAATGAGGATGTAATTTGTAATGTCAACGATGTTGTTGATAGGACGGAAACCTACGCTCAGGAGTTTCTTCTTCATCCAGTCAGGAGACTCCTTCACGGTTATTCCCTCTATTGTTAGGCCACTGTATCGCGGAGCTCCTTCAGGCTGGTTGACAATAACTTCCACAGCCCTGTCGCTTTCCTCTCCAGCCTTGAATTCTTCTACGGACGGAAGGGTGAGTTCGCCGCCCATATTGTTGAGCCTGAGATATGCGCTAAGGTCTCTGGCCACTCCTATGAACGAAGCGGCGTCTATGCGGTTAGGAGTAAGGCCAATGGTATAGACAGTGTCTGTCTTGAAGCCGAAATAGTCCCTTGCCTTGACTCCGACAGGAGTGTCTTCAGGAAGGACCATGATGCCGGAGTGGTCATTGCCGACTCCAAGCTCATCCTCGGCGCAGAGCATTCCAAAGCTCTCCACTCCCCTGATCTTGGATTTCTTAATCTTGACATCCTGGCCTCCGATGACCAGTTTCGTATTCAGAGTTGCAAGCATAACCTTCTGGCCTGCAGCCACATTTGGAGCACCGCATACAACCTGGAGAAGTTCCCCTGTCCCGCAGTCAACCTTAGTGACGTGGAGATGGTCGGAATCCGGATGCGGCTCGCATTCCAGCACCTTGGCTGTAACCACACCTTCCAGGCCGCCAGGAATCTCTTCAACCATATCCTGGTGCTCAACTTCCAGACCAATGTTGGTCAAAATCTGCGCAACCTCATCGGGATTGAGGTTAAACTTGACATACTCTTTTAGCCAATTGTAAGAAATATCCATAATTAATCTTTTGTATTGTCGAATAATGATTCCACGAATTCTTCCCGGCTGAATACCTTGAGGTTACCAACCTGCTCGCCCACTCCTATGAATTTTACCGGGATCTTGAACTGCTCGGCGATTCCTATAACCACTCCGCCCTTGGCGCTTCCGTCCAGCTTTGTCACTGCCAGGGAGGAAATGTCAGTAGCCTTGGAGAACTCGCGGGCCTGGATCAGGGCATTCTGTCCGGTGGACCCGTCCAGAACCAGCATAACGTCGTGAGGAGCGTCAGGAACGACCTTCTTCATCACGTTCTTGATCTTGGTCAGCTCGTTCATCAGTCCCACCTTGTTGTGGAGCCTTCCCGCTGTATCGATGATTACCACATCCATTCCCTTTGCAACAGCGGAACTCACAGTGTCATAGGCTACTGCGGCCGGATCCGCACCCATCTTCTGCTTGACGATTTCAACACCGGCTCTCTGTGCCCATATGTCCAGCTGCTCCACCGCCGCGGCCCTGAAAGTGTCAGCAGCCCCAATCATGACTTTCTTCCCCGATTCCTTCAGCTGGGAGGCTATCTTGCCGATCGTAGTGGTCTTGCCAACCCCGTTGACACCGACAACCATCATTATGAAAGGTTTCTTTGAGAAGTCGAAGACCTTGCTGTTATCCTTGAATGCGGTTTCCACATATTCCTCGTCCGTAACTCCGGAAGTGGAACTGCAGGTCAGCATATCGGAGATCTCTTCCTTGAGAATCTCCATAACCTTGTCTGTGGAAATGTCTTTCTGGCGGCGCACCCTCTCCTGCAGGCGGTCCATGATCTTTGACGTGGTGTCTATTCCCACATCCGAACCGATAAGGGCCTCCTCAATGTTCTCCAGAACCTCGTCATCCACAACGCTTTTGCCCATAACGGCATCAGCTATTCTGGAAAAGAAGCCGCGCCTGGTCTTGTGAAGGCCCAGGTCCAAGGCAGAATCCGATTTTTTCTTTCTTGAGAAAAGTCCCATAATGCGCTCAAACTAACTTACAAATATAAACAAAAAAGACTTCCGGAACAATCCGGAAGCCTTAGTCTTGAATAGTCAAAAGAGTTAGTTCTTCTTGCCTGCGAGGAACTCCTTCTCCTGTCCTACAGGAACAACAGCCTCTTCGAAATAGTAAGAACCGGTCTTCTTGCTTCTGACCATACGGATACATTTGACAACATTCTTGTTCTGTGACTTGTCGCCGGCGAATGTTGCAACCGCTTTCTTTGCCATATTCTGTAAGTTTTAAATTATTTTACTTCTCTGTGCAGCGTAACTCTCTTGAGGTAAGGATTGTACTTCTTACGCTCCAGACGCTGGTTTGTATTCTTCTTGTTCTTGGTGGTGATGTAACGGCTCATACCCGGAACACCGCTCTCTCTCTGCTCTGTGCACTCGAGGATAACCTGAACTCTGTTTTCTTTCTTTGCCATAGCCTAACCTCCTTATACGATGTCTATATAACCATTATCCATAGCCTTCTTGAGCTCAGCCTCGAGGCCATTCTTGTTGATGTTGCGCATACCTGCGGCGCTAACCTTAAGGGTAACGAACCTCTTCTCGCTCTCCAGCCAGAACCTCTTCTCTCTCAGATTGACAGCGAATTCGCGCTTTGTGCGTCTCTTTGAGTGAGAAACGTTGTTACCGATCATTCTCTTTTTACCTGTAATTTGACAAACCCTTGCCATAACTGTATCTTTTTATTTTTATAATTTCAAAATCGGGGTGCAAATATGAGAAATATTTTTCTAAATCCCAAATTAAATGTTTCTTACAAACTTGAAAATACGGTTCCACCTGATACTCTGAGGGAAACTGCGGTACTTGTCTCGCGAGAACCAGATCAGGTACGGAGTACCCACGATGTGGTCTTCCGGCACAAAGCCCCAATATCTGGAATCCAGCGAGTTGTGACGGTTATCCCCCATCATCCAGTAGTAATCCTGACGGAATGTGTAAGTGGTGGTTTCCTGCCCGTTTATGATGAATTTCCCGTCTTTCTCCTCCAAATCATTATCTTCATATGAAGTAATTATTCTGCGATAGAGAGAAATATTTTTCTCATCCAGGGTAACAGTCACCCCTGCCTGCGGAATCCAGATTGGACCATAGTTGTCCCTTGTCCATCTCCTCAGCGTATCGAACGGGAACAGCATAAGCGGAGAGTCCGGATAATCCGGAGGGTAAACATCGATGTTCTCTTCTATTTTCAGCACTGCCGGAAAACGGGCGAACTTCTCTGCCTCCTCCTGAGTCAGGGAAATGTCCGGATATCCCGGAAGGGACGGGTCAAACTGGGAATCCTCAGGATTGACACGCATATCGTCCAGAGTGATCCTGTTGATAGGATCTCCCTTTGTGACAACAGTATAGGAACTCTGGAGAGTGCTTCTCTGAGGCTCTTTCTTCCTGTTAACATAAACGGCTCCGTCAATAACCTGGAGTGTATCTCCCGGAATTGCCACACACCTTTTCACATAATTGTCCTTCTTGTCCTTAGGACGGACTATAAGCGGACCGTATGCGCTTATGAGCGCCTCGCGGTCTCCGCCGTTGAGTCTTGTCATCTGGTAGAAGTCCGCCTGGGGAATCTGCTTGAGGACAGAATCTCCGTTAGGGAAAGAGAAAACCACTATGTCATAGCGCTTCACCTTCCCGAAACCTTTAAGTCTGCGGTATTTGTTCTGTATTAAAGTAGAATAGGATTCTCCGCCGAAAATGCTGTTGTGAACGAGCGGAACCGAAAGCGGTGTCTGCGGAATCTTCGGGCCGTAAGCCACCTTGGAGACGAAAAGATAGTCTCCGGTGAACAGGGTCTTCTCCATAGACGGGGAAGGGATGGTAAAGGCCTCGAACCAGAATATCTTTATCACCATAGCTGCAACTACGGCAAAGATACCTGCATCAAGCCAGTCCAGAAGGGTGTCGGTGACGTTACCCTTTTTCTCCTTCCTCCTCCAGAAAGCCCACTTTACCTTCTTGGTTATGTATAAATCGAAAATTACCGGCAGTCCCAAAAGCCACCAGTAATTTCCGAGCCATATGACCCACAAAAGGTAAAGCGTTCCCCAAAGGGCGAACTTAAACCATCTGTTCCGCCAGAATCTCATCTACGGTCATACGTATTAGTCCAAAGACTTTACTACCTTCTCGAAAGCCTGAGGATTGTTCATCGCCAGGTCAGCCAGAACCTTGCGGTTGAGGGTGACGTTATTCTTTGCAAGCTTGCCGATGAACTGAGAGTAATTCAGACCGTAAGCTCTTACGGCTGCGTTGATTCTCTGAATCCAGAGTACCCTGTAATTCTTCTTCTTGTCCTTGCGGTCGTTGTAGGCGTGTGTCCAACCTTTCTCAAGGGTGTTCTTTGCTACAGTGTAGACGTTTGCCCTTGCGTGGAAGTTACCTTTAGTCTGCTTTAAGATTTTCTTGCGTCTTGCTCTTGACGCTACAGAATTTACACTTCTTGGCATAATTCATTGTTTTTGGAAGCCAGCGCTCTTCTCCAATAAGAGACTTGTTCTGCTGGACGTCCGGTTAATAATTCAGTTAACTCATTAAGAGAGAATAAGCTGTTTAACTCTCTTCTCGTCACTGCCTGCGATCACACCTGAGTAAGCAAGATTTCTCTTGCGCTTGGTGGTCTTCTTAGTCAAAATATGACTGTGGTAGGCATGACGCCTTTTGATTTTACCCGAGCCAGTAAGCTCGAAACGCTTTTTGGCACTGGACTTGGTCTTTAATTTTGGCATATCTTTACTTTTTTTTAATAGGTGCAATAATCATGCTCATCCTCTTGCCCTCAAGAAGCGGCATCTTTTCCGCCTTTCCGAACTCCTCAAGCTCCACGGCGAATCTCAGAAGGAGTTTCTCACCCTGCTCCGAGAACAAGATGCTGCGTCCCTTGAAATAAACGAACGCCTTAACCTTGTTGCCGTCCTTGAGGAAGTTCTTGGCGTGGTTCAACTTAAACTGGAAGTCGTGCTCGTCGGTCTGAGGACCGAAACGCAATTCCTTGATCTCCGTCTTGGCTGCGTTGGCCTTCATCTCCTTGGCCTTCTTCTTCTGCTGGTAGATATACTTCTGGTAATCTACTATCCTGCAGACAGGAGGGGTTGCATTAGGCACAATCTCAACCAAATCAAGCTCCATTTCCTGGGCCATTTTCAATGCCTGGGCTATAGGGTAAATCTTCTGCTCAGGCACATTGTCTCCGACTACCCTTACTTCGGGTACTCTGATCTGCTCGTTGAAACGCGGGCCTTCATCTTCCTTACGGAAGCCTTTCTGCCCTTTCAAGCCCGGCTTAACTTGAGCGCCTGGCTTGTGGAATTGGTTGGTTCCCTGTGGTTTAAAACCACCGGAACGGGGTTTGAATGCTGCGATATGCTATCCTCCTATTTTAAGTTAAACTTTATTTATTCGGCAGGCTTCACCGGTTCTCCCAGTTCCTGCACAATCTTTTCATTAATAAGCGCAACGAAATCCTCCACCTTCATAACCCCCAGGTTCTGACCGCCTTGCTGTCTTACTGCCACACACCCGGTCTCCATCTCCTTCTCTCCAACAACCAGCAGATAAGGCATCTTTTTGAGCTCGTTCTCCCTGATTCTCTTGCCGATAGTTTCGTTGCGGTCGTCTATGGAGGCGCGAATTTCGGAATTTTTTAATGAATTGCAAACTTTTTTGGCAAAATCCACATATTTTTCTCCGACAGGGAGCACTACGCACTGGTCAGGAGTCAGCCACAGAGGCAGATTTCCGGCTGTGTGCTCCAGAAGGACGGCCACGAATCTCTCCATGGATCCGAACGGAGCCCTGTGGATCATGATCGGGCGATGCTTCAGGTTGTCTGCTCCCGTGTATTCCAGTCCGAACCTCTCAGGAAGGTTGTAATCAACCTGGATGGTTCCCAGCTGCCACTGCCTTCCAAGGGCATCTTTTACCATAAAGTCCAGTTTAGGACCGTAGAAAGCGGCTTCTCCGTACTCAACCTTTGTCTTAAGCCCCTTCTCTGCTGCAGACTCTATGATTGCCTGCTCGGCTTTCTCCCAGTTCTCCTCGCTTCCGATATACTTGCTGCGGTCTACCTTGTCGCGGAGGGAAACCTGAGCGGTATACTGGTCAAACTTCAGGGTCTTGAAGATGTAGAGCACAATGTCTATGACCTTGCAGAATTCTTCCTTGAGCTGGTCAGGCCTTACGAAAAGGTGCGCATCGTCCTGGGTGAAACCGCGTACTCTGGTAAGTCCGTGAAGCTCACCGCTCTGCTCATATCTGTAAACCGTACCGAACTCGGCGAAGCGGATAGGCAGGTCCTTGTAGGAACGAGGCTTTGTCTTGTATATCTCGCAATGGTGAGGGCAGTTCATAGGCTTGAGCAGGAACTCCTCTCCCTCCTGCGGAGTGGTTATAGGACGGAAGGAATCCTTTCCGTACTTTGCCCAGTGGCCGCTGGTTACATATAGTTCCTTCTGGCCGATATGAGGGGTGATTACCGGAAGATATCCGTAATCGCTCTGAACTTTCCTGAGGAAGTTCTCCAGACGGGTCCTCAGGGCTGCGCCCCTAGGAAGCCACAATGGAAGACCGGCACCCACTTTCTGGCTGAAAGCAAAGAGCTCCAGGTCCTTTCCGAGCTTGCGGTGGTCTCTCTTCTTGGCCTCTTCAAGAATCGTCAGATACTCGTCCAGCATACTCTTCTTAGGGAAGGTGATGCCGTAGATACGGGTAAGCTGCTTGCGCTTCTCGTCTCCTCTCCAGTATGCCCCGGCGATGGATGTCAGCTTTATGGCCTTGATCATCGATGTGGACATGATATGCGGTCCGCGGCAAAGATCGGTGAAGTTTCCGTTGGTATAGAATGAAATGGAACCGTCCTTAAGCTCGCCGATGAGTTCGGTCTTGTACTCGTCTCCCTTGGCGGAGAAATAGTCAAGGGCTTCCTGCTTAGGGACTTCCCTGCGGACATACTGCTCGCCTGTGCGGGCGAGTTCCAGCATCTTGTCCTCCACTTTCTTCAGGTCGGCCTCCGTGAGTGTCCTGTCCCCCAGGTCCACATCATAGTAGAATCCGCTGTCGATGGCCGGTCCTATTCCGAACTTGACGCCCGGATATATGGCCTCCAGAGCCTCTGCCATAAGGTGGGAGGAAGAGTGCCAGAAAGCTTTCTTGCCCTCGTCGTCATCCCATTTGTGCAGGCGGATGGACGCATCGTTTTCAATTGGTGTGCGCAGGTCAGTAACCTGGTCATTTACAGAGACAGACAACACCTCTGCCGCAAGACGGGGACTGATGCTCTCGGCAATCTGATACCCCGAAATGCCTTTTTCAAATTCTTTTACACTCCCGTCAGGAAATGTAATCTTTACCATACTCATAGTATTTGTTGTTAAGTTAATTATCTCAAGTGCAATACATAGCACTTGGCTTCAAATAGCCTGCAAATCTACAAAATTTAATATCTTTGCACAACATATTCACCCTAACAGACCAATTTATTATGGAAGAAAACGGAATGCAGACGGTCCAGCCCGTGAGCAAATTCAACAGTGCGGCCATCGAAGGCCTGAAACTGGCAGCCATCAGCATCATCTTCATGCTGATATCTACACTGATACCTCAGAACACCACGGGTGGAATCATTGCCATACTGATTTCCATCCTCAAGCTGGGAGCCACCATCACTTTCCTGTGGTTCGCCATGAAAAAATACTCTGTCCGCAACGCTAAGGTGGAAGGATTCACCACGTACGGCAAAGTATTCTCATACGGTTTCCTGACCTCCCTGTTTTCAGGTATCGTTCTCGCGGCCTTTACCTTCATAAACATGAAGTTCATCAGTCCGGAGAGCACTGAGGCCGCAAAGGAAGCCTATATGACGCAGCTCTCGGCAATGCCTGGCATAGACGGCAATATGGTGGATATGCTTGCCAACAACCTGGAGGCCGTTACTTCCTTCGGAATGCTGTTCAGCGCCCTGTTCTACGGACTTATCTGGTCTCTGATACTGGCATCCTCCACCAAGGTCAACCCTGTAGGCAACTTCAACAACTAAGCTCAAGTCAGCAATATGGACATTTCGGTCGTCATAGCACTGTACAACGAAAAGGAATCGCTGAGAGAACTGGTTTCCGGAATAATGGAAAATCTGGAAGCCGCCTCCCTATCCTATGAAATAATAATGGTCAGCGACGGCAGCACGGACGGGAGCTGGGAGGAGATTGAATCCATAGCCGCCCAGACCAACAAAGACGGAAAGGAGCTGATCCACGGCATCTGCTTCAGGCGCAACTACGGAAAGAGCGCGGCCCTTTACTGCGGATTCGAGGCTGCAAAGGGAGATGTTGTGGTTACGATGGATGCTGACCTTCAGGACGATCCGAAGGAGATTCCGGAACTCTTCCGAATGGTCAAGGAAGAGGGCTACGACCTTGTCAGCGGCTGGAAGAAAAAGAGATACGACAACAAGCTCACAAAGAATATCCCTTCCAAGATTTACAATGCCACTGCCCGTTGGGTGACCAAGACCAGACTCCACGACATGAACTGCGGACTCAAGGCCTACCGCAACGAGGTGGTAAAGAACATTGAGGTTTACGGGGAGATGCACCGCTACATTCCTTTCCTTGCTAAGGAAGCCGGCTTTACCAACATCGGGGAGAAGGAGGTCCAGCACCACAAGCGCAAATTCGGAAAGAGCAAGTTCGGCCTCAACCGCTTCGTGAACGGCTACCTCGATCTGATGAGCCTGTGGTTCCTCCAGAAGTTCGGCAAGAAGCCTATGCACCTGTTCGGAGTCTGGGGAACGCTGATGTTCCTGATAGGGGGCGCCATAGCCCTGTGGATCATCATCCGCAAACTGGTTCTCCAGCATATGATGCAGACCCAGCTCAACACCCAGGGATTCACTGACATCAAGCTCAGGGCGGTTACTGACCAGCCTCTGTTCTACATCGCCCTTGTAGTCATAGTCATAGGCGTTATGCTCTTCCTCACTGGATTCATCGCTGAGCTTATCAGCCGCAACTCTTCACAGAGGAACATCTACAAGATCCGCAAACAGTTCTAACAAAATAAGGTGGCTGTAACTTCAGCCATTACGTATGAAAAGGATTTATATTCTGTTATTGGCTTTAGTCTCGGCGATGTGTACAGGCTGCGACAAGCCCAAGGACGGGGAGTACACCCTGCATCTCCTGACAACAAACGACGTGCACGGAAGCTGGTTTGACTCAACCTACACAGACGGGAACCAGAAGAAATCCCTGATGGCCATCAGCCAGCTGGTGAATGATTTCAGGGACAGTGCAGGACGGGACAATGTAATACTCGCAGATGCCGGAGACTGCCTGCAGGGAGACAATGCCCCCTACTATTTCAACTATGTGGATACGGTCAGTCCCCATCTTTTTCCCAGACTGGTTTCCTATATGGGATATGATGCGGTATGCGTAGGCAATCACGACATAGAAACCGGGCACGCGGTCTTTGACAGGGTGAGAAAGGAACTGGAAGACAACGGGATCCCATTCCTTGGAGGAAATGCGATAAAGGACAGTTGCCCGCTATCGGCAGAAGAAGGTGAAAAGACAGGCTACAGTTTTGAAGACAGATATTTCCAGACATACAGGATTCTGAAAAGAGGAGGCTTGAAAGTTGCCATCCTCGGCTACACAAACCCTAACATGAAAGCGTGGCTGGACGAAAGCATATTCAGCGGAATACACTTCGTGTCCCTGATTCCGCTTGTCCAGCAGGACGTTGACAAGATAATCAGTAAGGAAAAGCCTCAGGTAGTGATAGTCGCTGTGCATTCAGGGACGGGTGAAGGCAAAGGGGACAATTATGAAAGCCAGGGACTGGACCTGCTGAATAGCCTCAGAGGCGTGGACTTTGTAATCTGTTCCCACGACCACAGGCCATACATCGCCGAGAAAGACAGTATCTGCCTTATCAATTCAGGCAGCCACTCCAAGAATGTGGGGCACGGCCGGATAACCGTTAAGGTCAAAGGCGGCAAGGTGGTGGAAAAGAGGCTTATGGCCGAGACCATCGAATCAGACATGAAGAATGTGGACACTGCCATGCGCGACTTGTTCCGTCCTGAATTTCAAAAAGTAAAGGAGTTCACCCTGACTGAAGTGGGAACTCTTGACAAGGATATGCCAACCAGGGACTCCTACTCCGGAATGAGCTTCTACATGAACCTTATCCATACAGTCAGCCTCAAGGTTTCCGGAGCGGATATCTCCATTGCCGCGCCACTGACTTACAACAAGACTGTCAAGGCAGGCAGCATCGTATATAACGACCTGTTTACCATCTACCCGTATGAAAACCAGATGTTCGTGATAACGATGAGCGGCAAGGAAGTCAAGGATTACCTGGAAGCATCCTACGACAACTGGATAACAGCCGATTCCACAGGTCATCTGCTAAAGATTCAGAAAAGGGAAGACCCGCGCAACAACCAGGAAAGATGGTCTTTCGTAAACCGTTCCTACAACTTTGACTCCGCTGCCGGAATCTACTACACCGTAGATATAACCCGGCCAAAAGGAGAAAGGATAAGGATACTCTCCATGGCAGACGGTTCCGCCTTTGACCCTGATAAGACATACAAGGTCGCAATGACCTCATACAGAGCCAGCGGAGGCGGAGGACTGCTTGATGAGACCGGGATAGAAACAGACAGGATAAACGCCCGCATCATTGCCAAATACCCTGAATACAGGGAAATAATCTACAGATGGCTTCAGGAAAACAAGGAGATAAAATATGATGAAGTCTCAGACCGCAACATCATAGGAGGATGGGAGTTCATCCCGCGCCACAAGGCGCAGGCCCTCCTTAAAAAAGATATGACCTTGCTGTTTGGTGAGGAGTAGCGGACTTGAACCGCTGACCTCCTGCCTGTCAAGCAGGCGCTCTAAACCAACTGAGCTAACCCCTCAATTATTGCAAAGATAACGATTCTTTACAAAGCTTCAGCAGCGTCCCTGATAGCTTCGCTCATCGTAGGATGAGGGAACACCGTGTTCCTTACCTGTTCTGCGGTGGCGCCTAGATCCAGAGCCAGGACCATTCCTCCGATAATCTCGGTAACGTCAGCTCCGATAAGGTGAACTCCAAGGAGTCTGTCTGTATCCGCATCGCTGATGAGCTTTACGAAACCGTCAGTCTTTCCGGCGGCCGTAGCCTTTCCGGAAGCGGTGAACATGAACTTACCGACCTTGTAGTTGATTCCCATTTCCTTTGCCTTGCGCTCCGTGATTCCGCAGGAAGCGATCTGCGGGGTAGTATAGGTTGCGCCCGGAATGTGCTCATAATTGACAGGATGGAACTTGACCGGCTTGCCGTTTGCATCAGTCTTGCCCTCATCCTCGGCGATGTGGTCTACACAAGCGACGGCCTCTGCGGAAGCCATATGTGCAAGGGCCGGTGTAGGGATAACGTCACCTATCGCATAGATATCAGCAACTCCGGTATAGCAGAAACTGTTCACGCTGATCTTGCCGCGGTCTGTGGATATGCCCACGTTCTCCAGGCCAAGGTCATCAGTGTTAGGAGCTACTCCAACGGCGCAGAGCACCCTCTCCACCTTGATCTTCTCCTCACCCTTCTTGCTTTCGACCGTAACGGTTACATTCTCAGGATCAGCTGAATCCCTGTCTATGTCTATGCCGCACACCTTGGTGCTTACCATAACCTTCATGCCCTCCTTGCGGAAAGAACGGCTGAGCTGGGCGGAAACGTCATCGTCCTCCAGAGGGACTATGCGGTCCAGGAACTCGATCAGGTGTACCTCGCAGCCCATCGCAAGATAAAAGTCAGCAAGCTCGCTGCCGATTGCTCCCGAACCTATTACAGCCAGAGACTTCGGAAGTGTCTTAGGCACGAGGGCATCCTTGTAGGAGACAACCTTCTCGCCGTCGAAAGGCGCAAAAGGCAGGGCCTTAGGATGCGCACCTGTCGCGATTATGATATACTTGCCCTCTATGACAGTCTGGCCTTCCGCTCCGTCTACGGTTACGGAATGCTCTCCGGTGATAGTGCCCTTGCCGTTCAAAACAGTAACCTTGTTCTTCTTGAACAGAAACTCAACGCCCTTTCTCATCTTGTCAGCAACTCCCCTTTCCCTCTCGACGATCTTGGCTACATCTGCCTTGAGATCCTTTGTGCGCTCAGGATCGGCGATGCTGTCTCCGTCAAAGGATATTCCATAGGAAGCCAGATGCCTGAAAGCCTGGAAGGTTTCAGCGGATTTCAGTAGGGCTTTGGTCGGGATGCATCCCCAGTTAAGGCAGATTCCTCCGATTTCAGCCTTCTCCACAACCGCTACACTGAATCCGTATTGTGCGGCCCTTACGGCGGCAACATATCCGCCTGGACCGGAACCTATTACTATTACGTCGTATTGCATATCAATGATTTATGTCTAAACTAGATCCTTTCCGTGGCAGTTCTTGAACTTCTTGCCGCTTCCGCAAGGGCAAGGGTCGTTCCTACCGACCTTCTTCTCCACGTGTACAGGCTGGTTGCTCCTTGCCTCCCTTCCGGCTGCAGCTGCGGCCTCGGCGCTTCCGTCATCACGCCTCATGCTCATACGGCTCATGTCGGTCTTCTTGCGGCGGGCCTCCTGGCGGAGCTGGGCGTCATTGTCCTCGCGGAGATTGACCTGAGCCCTAACCAGGAACGAGATGACATCACGGCTGATGTTCTCCACCACGCTGCTGAACAGGTTGTAACCCTCGAACTTGTAGATTACCAGCGGATCCTTCTGCTCGTAGGTGGCATTCTGCACACTCTGCTTCAGGTCGTCCATATCCCTGAGGTGCTGCTTCCAGTGCTCGTCAATCTTGATGAGGGTGACACTTCTTACAAGGGCCTTCTGGATTTCCTTGCCCTTGGTGTCCATAGCCTTCTTCATATTGACAATCAGGTTCAGGACCTTGTGACCGTCAGTAATTGGAATCGCTATGTTCTGGTATGTTGCAGCCTGAGTTTCAAAGACTCTCTCCACAATCGGGAATGTCTTGGTAACCAGGGTCTCTCCCCTTCTCTCGATAACATCTCCTATAGCCTGTTCAAGGAGGTCGCTCATCTGGTTCTTTGTGCAGTTGCGGAAGAATGTCTCGTCAAAGTCAGGGTCTATGGAAACCTGCTTGATCATCTCCAGCTTGAATCCCTCATAATCGAAATCGTCCTTGCGGGAAGCCAATGCCTCGGCAAAGTCAGCAATCATATTCTGAAGGTCCACGTCCATCCTCTCTCCGTTGAGGGCATTGTTTCTGCGGGCGTAGATAACGGTTCTCTGTGTGTTCATCACATCGTCATACTCCAACAGCCTCTTCCTGATTCCGAAGTTGTTCTCCTCCACCTTCTTCTGGGCCCTTTCCACTGAAGACGAGAGCCATTTGTGCTGGAGCACCTCACCGTCCTTCATTCCCATACGGTCTACTATCTTGGCAATCCTGTCCGCTCCGAAGAGTCTCATAAGGTTGTCTTCCAGAGATACATAGAACTCTGAAGAGCCCGGGTCTCCCTGTCTTCCGGCACGGCCTCTGAGCTGGCGGTCCACACGGCGGCTGTCGTGTCTCTCGGTACCTATGATGGCCAGACCTCCTGCCTCTACAACTCCCTCGCCGAGCTTGATGTCCGTTCCTCGTCCCGCCATATTGGTGGCGATGGTCACGCAACCTGCCTGACCGGCGTTGGCAACGATATCCGCCTCCTTGGCGTGAAGCTTAGCATTCAGCACATTGTGAGGTATTTTCCTTAAGCTCAGCGATTTGCTCAGCATCTCCGAAATCTCGACGGAAGTTGTACCCACGAGTACCGGACGTCCCTGCTTGCGCAACTGGGTGATCCTGTCTATTACCGCGTTGAACTTGTCTTTCCTGGTCTTGTATATGAGGTCTTCCTCGTCTTTTCTGATTACAGGCTTGTTGGTAGGGATAGTGACGACATCCAGCTTGTAGATTGACCAGAACTCTCCGGCCTCCGTGGATGCCGTTCCGGTCATACCTGCCAGCTTGTGATACATCCTGAAGTAATTCTGCAGGGTGATGGTCGCAAATGTCTGTGTGGCAGCCTCCACCTTAACGTTCTCCTTTGCCTCTACCGCCTGGTGCAGACCGTCTGACCAGCGTCTTCCCTCCATGATTCGGCCCGTCTGCTCGTCAACGATCTTGATCTTGTTGTCCATTATCACGTAGTCCACATCCTTTTCGAAGAGGGTGTAGGCTTTCAGCAGCTGGGTTACCGTGTGAACCCTTTCCGCCTTGATTGCATAATCTGCTATAAGTTCCTCCTTTGCAGCCAGTTTGTCCTGGTCGGAGATATCCTTCTTCTCGATTTCCGCAACTTCCATTCCCACATCCGGAAGCACGAAGAACTTAGGGTCGCTGACAAGTGACGCGATGTACTCGTTTCCCTTGTCGGTGAGCTCGACTGTCTTGTCGTGCTCGTCAATCACAAAGTAAAGGGGATCGGTGACAACATGCATCTCCTTGTTCTGGTTCTGCATGTAGAAGTTGTTGGTGGCGTTGAGCAGCTGCTTCATTCCCGTTTCGCTGAGGAATTTGATCAGAGGATTGTACTTCGGCAGTGCCTTGTGGGCTCTGAGCAGTGCCATTCCGCCGTCTTTCTCGTTGCCCTGGGCAATGAGCTTCTTGGCCTCGTTGAGATATCTTGTAGCCTCCTGTTTCTGAACGTTGTATATCCTCTCCACATATGGGCGGTATTCCTCATACTGCTGGTCTTCTCCCTTAGGCACAGGACCGGAAATGATCAGAGGAGTACGGGCATCGTCTATGAGCACGGAGTCCACCTCGTCCACAATCGCATAGTGATGCTCCCTCTGGACAAGGTCCTCCAGACCTACAGCCATATTGTCTCTCAGGTAGTCGAAACCGAACTCGTTGTTTGTTCCGAAAGTCACGTCAGCCAGGTAGGCTTTCTTCCTGGCCTCGGAGTTAGGCTCGTGCTTGTCTATGCAATCCACTGAAAGACCGTGGAACTGGTACAGAGGCCCCATCCACTCGGAGTCTCTCTTTGCCAGATAGTCGTTGACGGTAACCATATGCACACCGAAACCGGCAAGCGCGTTCAGGAACACTGGAAGGGTTGCAACCAGAGTCTTTCCTTCTCCTGTAGCCATCTCGGCGATCTTGCCCTGATGCAGGACAATACCTCCGATCAGCTGCACGTCGTAGTGCACCATATCCCACTTCAGCATATTTCCTCCGGCTACCCAGCTGTTCTTCCATACAGCCTTGTCTCCATCTATGGTAACGTAATCGAATCTGGCGCTAAGGTCCTTGTCGAATTCAGTAGCCTTGACCGTGATGGTCTCGTTCTCCTTGAATCTCCTTGCGGTGGACTTCATTATGGCGAAGGCCGTAGGCAGCACCTCGTTGAGCACCACCTCCACTTCTTCATTGATCTTCTTCTTGAGCTTGTCGTCCTCGGCTGCCAGCTTCTCCTTTTCCTTTGCCGGGATGTCCACATCCTCAAGCTTTCCGCGGACTTCCTTCCGCTGCTGCACGTCTGCAGACAGCCTGTCCCTTATTATCTTCCTGATCTTGTCTGTCTCTTCCCTGAGCTGGTCGTTTGAAAGGGTATCCACCCTGTCGTATTCTGCAAGCACCTTTTCAAGAATAGGCTTGATAGCCTTGAGGTCTCTCTCTTCCTTCGAACCGAAAATGCTTTTAAGCAGATTGGATAATGTACTCATATACGGTAATCTGTGTTTTTATAATCTTGTTCTGTTCATCTCATCACGACAATAGTGCCAAATGAAATAACTGACAAATTTGCGAAAAAAAGCGGAATAATACATACATTTGTCACATATATGAAAGCAATCGGAACATGGATGGCAGCTTTGGCGCTTCTTGCCACAGCTATTTCTTCCTGCAGGAAGGAACTTCAGATTGTTCCCCCTACGGACACTCCCGTGACTGACGCGTCTTTTGGAAAAGTGACGGGATTCTATCTCCTGAACGAGGGCAATATGGGAAGCAACAAGGCCACCCTGGATTTCTTCGACTATACAACCGGCATCTATGCAAAGAACATCTTTGCCTCCGCAAACCCGTTCGTGGCAAGGGAACTCGGCGATGTGGGAAACGACCTGCAGATTTACGGAAAGAAACTCTATGCCGTAATCAACTGCTCCAATCTGGTGGAGGTTATGGACAGCAGGGATGCAAAGCATATCGCACAGATATCCATACCAAACTGCCGTTACATAACCTTCGACAAGGGCTATGCCTACGTGTCTTCATACGCAGGCCCCGTGGAGATGGATCCGAATTCCCGCAAGGGATATGTGGCAAAGATCGATACAGCCTCGCTTCAGATTGTGGCCGAGTGCACAGTGGGCTACCAGCCGGAAGAAATGGTTGTAGAAAACGGAAAACTTTATGTGGCAAACTCCGGCGGCTACCGCGTCCCCAACTATGACAATACCGTTTCCGTGATTGATCTGGCCACTTTCCAGGTCATCAAGACCATAAGCGTAGAAATCAACCTGCACCGCATGGAAAAGGACAGGTTCGGGAACATATATGTTTCCTCCAGGGGAGACGGCTACGACATACCTCCTCAGACATTTGTTATCAGCTCTGCCACAGACGAGTTGACAGACATGCTGGAACTCCTTCCGGTATCCGATATGGCGATGAGCGGTGATTCCCTTTATGTGGTATGCTCACGTTGGAACAACTTTACGAACTCAAATGAAATCAGCTACGCCATCTACGATGTGATACACCGTGAAATCGTCAGCCGCCACCTGATTACAGACGGCACGGATGAAGAAATCCAAATCCCTTACGGAATCGCTGTAAATCCAGAGACGAAGGAGTTTTTCATAACTGACGCCAAAGACTATGTAACCCCGGGCACTCTCTATTGCTTCGGCAAAGACGGGGTCAGGAAATGGCAGGTTACAACGGGAGACATTCCTGCCCACATAGCCTTCGTCGCTGAGTAAAAGGAAAAAAGGATAAAAAAAGGGCCCGGCAAAACCGGGCCCTTTCCTTTGGTTATCTTTTACAATTAACCCTGAACGATAGCGCCCATAGGGCAAGCGCTAGCGCAAGTTCCGCACTCGGTGCAGAGACCTGGGTCAATGGTGTAGATGTCACCTGCAGAGATAGCACCCATAGGGCACTCGCCCTGGCAAGTTCCGCATGCAGCGCAATCTGAAGTAATTTTGTAAGCCATAGTTGTATTAAATTAAGTTGTTAATAGTTCTTTTCAAGGACGCAAAGATACAAATTCCGGACCAATACTCAAAATTAGTATCCGAAAATGTCTTCTGTCCTGAGTATTACCACTTTGCCGTAGCTTGGAGCAATGCCCTTGATGTTAAGTTCTGCAGGGTTGCCCAGGATTCCGGTATTATAGGTGCGTGTCTTTATGAACTCCTTCTGGTATGCCACGATATCCTCAAGGTTAAGCTTGGAGATATTTTCGTAAACCTGCCTGTCGTAATCCTCGGCAACACCCTTTTCCTTCAAGGCAATGTAATGCAGGATGACATTGACTCCGTTGTAGCGGCGGGTAGCCAGATTCTGGACTGCGTTTGTCTTTGCAACGTCGAAGGACTTCTGGTTAGCCGGCATATCGGTCATAATCTCGTCCATTGCGTTCATGGCGTCCAGCATCTTGTCGTTCTGGGTGTAAACCCTTGCCATATAGAACGGAACCTCTCCCTGACGGGCAGGAAGTGTGGTGCGTGCGCTGGCGTGGTATGCAAGACCCTTCGCCTCGCGGATATCCTGGAATACGATTGAACTCATTCCGGAGCCGAAGTAAATGTCGTAGAGATTTACAAGGGCATCCTTTGCAGGGTCGTACTCCACATCGTCGTAAGTTGTTACCCTGTACATATTGATCTGGTTTGCCTTGTAAGGAGCGATGAACACGCCTGGGGTCTGGCTGCTCCATGCCTTGAAGACATTGCTCGGTGCGAAATCGGCGAGATTGTCTGCAACCTTATGCATCTCAGGGAGTTTCTTTGCCATCTCCTCCTGTGAAACCGGACCGTAGTAAATAACAGTGTGCTTGTGGGCGAACATATCCTTTACGGCAGCGATAAGCTCGTCTGAAGTCAGAGCCATGATCTGGGCCGGCAGAAGGTCTGAAGTTATAGGGTTCTTTGGACCGTAGATGGCATACATCTGTATAGCGCTCTCGTTTGCCCTCTTGCTGGTCTTTGCGTTCAGCTTCTCCAGAACCCAGTTCTGCTTCATCATGTTCAGAAGATCCTCGTCTCCCTTTACGTTTGCCAGGAAGTTCTCAAGAAGGGCAACTGCCTCGTCCATTGAAGAACCGATACCGGACAGGGATACTGTCAGGTCATTGGCTCCGGCCATTCCGTTGAAAGAGCATGCCAGGTTATAGAACCTGGACCTGATCTGGTCTGCTGTAAGAGTATCTGTTCCAAGAGCCTGGACATAAGACAGTGCATACTGGAGAACAGGAATGTCATTTGTTCCGTTCCTGAAGTAGTAGTTCAGGTTGAAGAGCTCGTTGTCGTCGTTGTGCTTGTAGTAGAAAGGCAGTCCGTTGGACAGCTCACTTACACTCATATCCTTTGCAAAGTCCACGAATACAGGCTCTATAGGAGCGGCTGCATTTGCCATTTCTTCCATATCGCGGAGGAACTGGCTTGAGGTGTCCCTGTTGGTGCGGATAGCGGTGATAGCCGGCTTCTCAAGCTTCTTCACTCCTTCCTGAGGGCCCTGGAGCTTGTTTACCTGAACATAGTTGTCATTGAAGTGGCGGTTAGCAAAGGCAACGACATCTTCCTTGGTGATCTTGGCAAGACGGTCTCCCCCACCTATTACATAATTCCAAGGAAGGTGGTTGATGAAGGCGTTGTACTGCCAGGAAGCAAGTGCCCTGTAAGACTCCTGGGCCATCATCTGCTGGCGGCGGTAGTTGTTCAGGATAGACTGGAGCATATTCTCGTCGAACTCGCCTCTCTTTACCTTCTCGATTTCCTCCATCACGATGGCCTTTGCCTCTTCCAGGCTCTGGCCTTCCCTAGGCTCGCATGTAACCAGGAAAATAATGTAATCAGAAAGTGTATAGCTGAAAGCGTCTGCTCCCAGAGTCTTCTGAAGACGGTTGACATCCTGGTCTATCAGACCGGCGCCGCCACGGTTGGAAAGAAGGTTATTGATAATGTAAAGAGTGTCTTCAGTATAGTTCAGGCCTTCTCTTCCGGCTTTGTAGGCAGAAGGGAATCTCCAGCCTATACCGAAGAACGGAGACTGCTGTCCGTAAACGGTCTTTTCTATATGATTTTCAATCGGCTCTTCATCTTCAAACTCAAGAAGCTTGAGATCATCATTCTTCTTCCAGTCTCCGAAATACTGCTTGATGGTCTTGATCACGACATCAGGATTAAAGTCGCCGGCCATGCAGATAGCCACGTTATTAGGAACATAGAAGTTGTCAAAATGCTTCTGTATGTTCACGATGGAAGGGTTCTTCAGGTGCTCCTGGGTACCGATTGTCGTCTGCTCTCCGTAAGGATGCTTGTCAAACATCGCGAATAAAAGTGTATCAAGAGCGTTCCCGCTGTCATCCGAGAGGCCAAGGTTGCACTCCTCGTAAACAGCCTCAAGCTCGGTATGGAATCCGCGGATAACCATATTCTTGAAACGGTCGCTCTGGATCTTTGCCCAAGCCTCAACCTGGTTGGCAGGAATGTCCTCGGTATAAACGGTCATGTCAAATGAAGTGAAAGCGTTGCTTCCGCTGGCACCCATCTGGGCCATGATCTTGTCATACTCGTTGCCGATGAAATACTCGGATGCGGCGTATGAAAGAGAGTCTATCTTGGCGTACTCTGCCTTCCTCTCCTCAGGATCAGTCATTGTCCTGTATTTCTCGAATTCCTCGGTAATCTGGTCCAGCAGCGGCTTTTCAGCCTCATAGTTGCTTGTACCGTAGTTGGTTGTACCCTTGAACATAATGTGCTCAAGATAGTGGGACAGGCCTGTGGTCTCCGAAGGGTCGTTCTTGCTGCCGACTCTTACAGCGATGTAGGTCTGGATTCTAGGCTCCTTGTGCATAGGAGTCAGGTAAACGGTCAGCCCGTTGTCAAGAGTGTAGATCCTGGTGTTTGTAGGATCACCCTTGATTGTGGTGTACTCTTTCTTGCAGCCGGCAACGCACGCAAGCACGATAATTGCAACTGCAACAATTGAAAGTCTTGTGAATAACTTCATAACTGTGATTTAACTATATAAAAATTGTATTTTGTTTTTCTGTAAACGGACAAATTTAACAATTAATCGGTATCTTTGGACACTATTATGAAAAAGGGGTTGAACATATTCGGAAAGGCGTCTGCGATAATCGTCGCTCTAACTTTTTTATGTGGCTCTGCGATAGCGCAAACGGGACACACCACATCGCTGAAGTTTGACAAGACCGTGCACAACTTCGGAAAGATACTGTATGGCAGCGGGGAGAAGAAATGCGAGTTCAAGTACACGAATATCAGCAAGGAGCCGGTTGTGATAAACAACATACTTTCATCTTGCGGATGCTCAGTTCCGGAGTGGAACAAGGCCCCTATCCGCCCGGGAGAAAGCGGAGTCATCAAGGTTACCTATCTGAATGACCAGGGTGCCTATCCGTTTGACAAAACCTTAACCGTTTATGTATCCTCATCACAGAAGCCTATAATTCTGAGAATTACCGGAGTCGCTTATGACAAGGCAAAGCCTGTTTCTGAACTTTATCCGGCGCACTTCGGGCCGCTGGGAATGAAGGCGGAGGTTCAGAACGGAGGGCAGATCGAGCAGGGTCTGAAGAAGGCCCTTAAGGAAAATGTGGTGAACATATCGCAGAAGAAAGTGGCCGTAAGCTTTGCGGATGCGGATCCTGCGCTGGAGATTTCCATTAACCCTTCTGTTATCGGCCCGGGAGAAAGCGCAACCATTTCCTACAGCATAGATACACGCAAGGGAAAACAGAAATGGGGCAAGAACTACTACAAGGCTACCATTCTCTGCGACGGCAAGAAAGCCGGAGAGTTCTCCAGCGAGGCAACCGTGCTTACGCCTTACACATCGCTGAGCAAGGAGCAGAAAGACAATGCCCCTCAGATTCTGCTGGACAAGAGCTCCATTCCGTTTGGAAGCACCGGGGTTTACAGCACGATCGACCTGACTGTGAAAATCAGCAATCCGGGAAAATCCGAACTGAGAATCTACAAGGTTGAAACCGGCGGGGAGAGGATGGACATCAGCTGCCCTTCAAGAATCAGGGCAGGCGGAACCGGAACCCTTAAAGCCAAGATCCACCCGCGCGATGCGGAAATGGATAAAGTATTCATAATCACACTGATAACAAACTCGCCGGACAGGCCTCTTGTAACAATTTTCTCAAGCGGCACCATCTGGCCTGAAAGATAGCATATGAGCAACAAGATAGACGCTACGACTGAGGACTGGCCTCCTAAGAAAAGCAAGCAGAACGACACTGCACTTGTGGTAAACGACGGAGTAAATTCCCAGCCCACTGTAAATCCTTACATAAAGAACTTCTTCGTCAAGAAGAAACCTTCCGTCCTTACAGCCAAAGAATATCTTAAAGGCATCTTTGCCGGGGACCGTGCCATCCTGGGAAAAGCCATAACAGTGATTGAAAGCTCAAACCCTGCCCACAGGGCTTTGGCCAAGGAGATTATCATAGGCTGCCAGGAGAAGATCCGCAAGAGCAAGGTCCGTACTATGAGAATCGGCATCACGGGCGTTCCTGGAGCCGGAAAGAGTACTTTCATAGAGGCTTTCGGAGGATACATCACCGGGGCCGGCCACAAGCTTGCCGTTCTGGCGGTTGACCCTTCCAGCGAAAGGAGCAAGGGCTCCATCCTAGGAGACAAGACCAGAATGGAAACCCTTACCAAAGACCCTAACGCGTTTATCAGGCCTTCGCCAAGCGCAGGTTCCTTGGGAGGCGTTACCCGCAAGACAAGGGAAACCATCCTTCTCTGCGAAGCCGCCGGCTATGATGTCATCTTCATAGAGACCGTTGGAGTAGGCCAGAGCGAGACCGCCGTCCACAGCATGAGCGACTTCTTCCTGCTGCTTATGCTCAGCGGTGCCGGAGACGACCTCCAGGGCATAAAGCGAGGCATTATGGAGATGAGCGACCTTATCGCCATAACCAAGGCAGACGGAAACAACGTGGAAAAGGCAGAGGGAGCCAAGGCCCTGTACTCCAACGCCCTTCACCTCTTCCCTCCTACCGATTCCGGCTGGGTTCCTACGGCTGTCACATCCTCGGCGGTTACAAAGAAAGGTCTTCCTGAAATCCTGGAAAAGATAGACGCTTACTTCAAGCTCGTGCGCAAAAACGGCTACTACGACATACGCCGCCGCCAGCAGGCAAAGTACTGGATGTACGAGCACATAAACGAGACCCTGAGGAACGACTTCTACGATAACCCGAAGATTGAGAAGGCCATCCAGAAAACAGAGGACCAGGTGCTTGCCGGCCAGATAGATTCCTTTATGGCAGCCGAGCAGCTAATTGATATATATCGCAGCGAGGAAAAGAAATAAATGGACCTCCACCAGATTCTTCCCATTCTGCTAGAGGCTTTGAAAGGAGCCGTCGTGATTACCGTGCTGGTAATCATAATGATGACTCTTATTGAATACCTGAACATAGAAAACAGGGGCAGATGGTTCTCTTCCATCAAGAATTCCCCTATCCGACAGGTAATTGCGGGAACTTTGCTCGGAGCTGTTCCCGGCTGCGTGGGCGGTTTCGCCTCCGTGTCCCTTTACACCCACTCGATAATCGGAACAGGAGCATTGATTTCCACGATGATTGCTGCCACCGGAGACGAGGCCTTCGTCCTTCTGGCAACATCTCCCACCCTCTTTTTCAAGCTGCTCGCCATCCTTTGCGCTATAGCGTTATGCGCAGGACTTGCCATCAGCATTTTCAACAAGAACCGCCAAAAGAGCCTGTGTCCGGAGAGTTTCCAGATTCACGAAGAAGACAAGGCCCACAAGAAAGAAAGGAATTTCAGGCATTTCATGAAGGAGCATGTCTGGGAGCATATTGTCAAGAAACATCTTCTGAGCGTATTCCTCTGGTCTTTCGGAGCACTGATCCTGTGCGGATTCCTGACAGAATACATTAACGTAGAAGACTGGATCTCAGCCCACGAGGGCTATATGCCGCTGATAATCCTTGCGGCAGCTGCGATAGGCCTTATTCCCCAGAGCGGCCCTCATATGGTGTTCATCCTCCTTGTGGCACAGGGCACTCTCCCGTTCTACGTGCTTCTGACCAGTGCCATAAGCCAACAGGGCCACGTATCACTTCCCCTTCTTGCGGAAAGCAAAAAGCGCTGGGCCCTCAGCAAAGCCTTCTGCGCCCTACTGGGAATAGCCGCCGGAATGCTGGGCTTTCTGTTTACCTGAGATTTGAGTATATTTGGACAAATTAATACATCAACGATATGAAGAAAATTGTAGCAAGCCCTAAGGCACCGGCAGCTGTAGGAACATACAGCCAAGCAGTTATAGCAGACAACACAATTTATGCATCAGGTCAGCTTCCTATCGATCCCGCAACCGGAGAGTTTGTTCCGGGAGGATTCAAGGAGCAGCTCACGCAGGTTTTCACCAACCTCAAGAATGTACTCGAGGAAGGCGGATTCAAGATGAGCGACGCTGTCAAGGTTACCTGCTACCTGCAGGATCTGGCAAACTTCGGAGCCCTGAACGAGGTCTATGCCAAGTTCTTCAGCGAGCCGTATCCGGCAAGGGTCGCCTACCAGGTAGCCGCACTGCCTAAAGGCGCAATGGTCGAGGTTGACATAATCGCAGTGAAATAAAAAAGCCCGCAGCTGCGGGCTTTTTTATTAGCGAAATCTCTTTTATTTCAGGGCGTCTCCGTTCATGGTGACCAGGAATTCCTCGTTAGTGGCGGTCTTTTCCAGACGTGCCTTCATGAATTCCATAGCCTCCACGCTGTTCATGTCTGAGAGATAGTTTCTCAGAATCCAGATGCGGTTGAGAGCCTCCTTGCTTACCAGCAGATCGTCCCTTCTTGTAGAACTCAAATTGACGTCCACTGCAGGGAATACCCTCTTGTTGGACAGCTTGCGGTCCAGCTGGAGCTCCATGTTGCCGGTTCCCTTGAATTCCTCGAAGATAACGTCGTCCATCTTGCTGCCGGTCTCGGTAAGCGCTGTAGCTATGATGGTTAGAGAACCTCCGTTCTCTACGTTCCTGGCGGCACCGAAGAATCTCTTTGGCTTGTGGAGGGCGTTGGCGTCAACACCGCCGCTGAGAACCTTTCCGCTGGCTGGCTGGACTGTGTTGAAAGCTCTGGCGAGACGGGTGATGGAATCCAGGAGGATAACCACGTCGTGTCCGCACTCTACAAGTCTCTTTGCCTTCTCAAGTACTATGCTTGCAACTTTCACGTGCCTTTCTGCTGGCTCGTCGAAGGTGGAAGCCACAACCTCGGCCTTTACGCTTCTTGCCATATCGGTAACCTCCTCAGGACGCTCGTCAATAAGAAGGACAATGAGGTAAACCTCCGGATGGTTGTCTGCAATGGCGTTGGCTATCTCTTTCAGGAGGACGGTCTTACCGGTCTTAGGCTGTGCCACGATAAGGCCTCTCTGGCCCTTTCCTATAGGGGCGAACATCTCCACTACCCTGCAGGACAGATTATTGTGTCCGTTGCCAAGGAGGTTGAATTTCTCTTCAGGGAAGAGAGGGGTAAGGAAATCAAACGGAACCCTGTCGCGGATGAAAGCCGGATCCCTTCCGTTGATAGAATCGATCTTTACCAGAGGGAAATACTTGTCACCCTCTCTCGGCGGCTTGATTTCTCCGAATACGGTATCTCCCGTCTTCAGGGCGAAGAGCTTTATCTGGCTCTGCGATACATAAATGTCATCCGGAGAATTCAGGTAATTATAGTCTGAAGAACGCAGGAATCCATAACCGTCAGGCATGATCTCAAGGACTCCCTCAGCCTTTACAACTCCCTCGAACTCAAACTTCTGAGCCTTGTCTTCCTGATCGTTCTGGCGCTCGTTGTTCTGCTGGCGTTCATTATTCTGAGGGCGTTCATTGTTCTGAGGACGGTCGCCGTTCTGCCTTTCCTGATGCTGCTTAGGCTGATTCTGAGGCTTCTGCTCTGATCTGCGCTCCTGGTTCTGAGGCTGAGCCTGCTGAGGCTGAACCTGTGGCTGCTGTACAGGGGCTGCCGGAGTGTCGAACAGCTGGAGCTGGTCTGCCTGCTGCGGCTTGGCAGGAACTCTCGGCCTTTTCTTGCGAGGCTGCTCGGCCGGAGCCGGTTCCTGAACCGGTTTCTCCTCAACTGGCTTTGCCTCTATAGGTTTAGCTTCCGGCTGCGGCTCTGATGGAGCCTGTGCCTCGGCCGGAGCACTCTCTTTCTTTTTACGGCTACGCTTCTTGGGAGCCTGCTGCTCAGCGCTTTCTTCTGACGGCTGGGTCTGCGGCTGTTCTTTCTTTACCCTCTGCCTCTGTTTCTTCTGAGGCTTCTCCTCCGGCTGTGACGATGCCTTTATAGCCTGCTCATCCAGGATCTTGTAAACAAGGTCATCCTGAGAGAAAGACTTAGGCTTGGCAATGTCAAGCTTCTCTGCGATTTCCAAAAGTTCATCATAACTCTTGGACTTAAGTTCAATAATGTCGTACATAAAAAATGTGTAAAAAATTCAGGACAAATGGATCTTTTCAGATCACGTCTGCGGGAGAGTCCCGCAGAAAAGTATGCAAATATAACACTTTTAAAATAAAGTGCAAACATTTTCAAGTATTTACGCCCTATACGGACATAATGCAACAAGCCCCGTCCGAATCAGGACAGGGCTTGCTGCAATATTCACCCTCCAAGCAGGACTATTTGATTGTAACAAGCAGCTGCTCAAGGAATTTAACAAACTTATCCAACGATGCTAGATCCAGTTTCTCTCCAGGAGCGTGAACACCCCTCAGGGTTGGTCCGAAAGAAATCATATCCCAATCAGGGAACTTGAGGCTGAAAAGTCCGCACTCCAGTCCTGCAGGAGTGACGATAACCTTTGCGTCTGTCTTGAAGAGTTTCTTGTAAACCTTCTTGCAGTGCTCCAGAATCGGAGAGTTGAGCTTTGGAATCCATCCCGGATACTCCCCTTCGTGAGTGACCTTTGCACCGGCCATAGCCCAGCAGGCCTCCATCTGCTGCGCCATCCAGCGCCTCTCGCTCACTACAGCGCTTCTCTGGCTGGAACCAATGACAATCTTGTTGCCCTTCTTCATCTTGATGGAAGCGAAGTTGGTTGAAATCTCGATAAGTCCAGGAATCGTATCGCTGATCTTGTATGAGCCGTGAGGGCAGGCGACACCTGCAAAAATCAGGGAAGCGGCGGTGTTCTGGTCAATAGCCTTGAGGTGGCACTCTACTGGCACGAGTTCCATCTGGACTCCAGGATCAGGAATAGCGAACTCGGCCTTAACCTCGTCCCTTACCTGATTGAATATCTTTGTGACTGAAGCCTTTGCGCTCTTAGGGAAACCGAAAATGGCGTGAGCGTCTCTAGGGATTGCGTTACGCTTGTTTCCTCCGTCTATCTCGTAGAGCTCGATATTATGCTTGTCCAGAACCTTGTAGAGGAAGCGCATCAGCTGCTGGTTTGCATTAACGCGGTTCTTGTTGATGTCGTCTCCGCTGTGTCCGCCCTGGCTTCCGAACACTCTGACCTTATACTTCAGGTATTCCTTTGTCTGAGGTACAGCCTTGTAGGTAAACACCGCGGTGGTGTCTATACCTCCGTTGCAGCCTATGCAGAGCTCTCCCTCGTCTTCGGAATCCAGGTTCAGGAGAATCTTTCCTGTTGCAAAACCAGGTTCCAGAGCCTCAGCACCGTCCAGGCCAGTCTCTTCGGAAATGGTGAACAGTGCCTCCAGCTTTCCGGTCTTCATCTTTGGATCTGTAAGAGCCGCCAGCTGGGCCGCCATGCCTATTCCGCAGTCAGCTCCAAGTGTGGTGTCCTTTGCTATCATCCATCCGTCCTCTATGCAGTATTTGATCGGATCCTTGGCAAAATCGTGCTTTACGCCCTGGTTCTTCTCGCATACCATATCTGAATGGCTTTGCATAATAATGGCCGGAACTTTCTCCATTCCCTTGTCTGCCTTCTTGGTAAGGAGCACGTTGCCGACCTTGTCTTTCTTTACACCCAGCTTATGCTTCTTCCCGAAGTCCATAAGCCATTTGATTATCTTTTCCTCGTGACCGCTCTCGCGGGGAACAGTTGTAATCTCCTTGAATATTTCAAGAACTTTCTTGCTGTCCATAGCTATATGTTTTATGTTTATTTATGCAATCTTCTGATTGAAGCCTACTTGCTGTTTTTGAGCTGACGCTCCAGATCTGAAACATAACGCCTTATGTTGCGGTCTGTATCAATGAGGTCTGAAACGGTACTGCAAGCGTGCAGGACTGTCGCATGGTCCTTTCCTCCCATCTGGCTGCCGATTGAAGACAGAGAAGCCTTGGTGAGATTGCGGACCAGATACATGGTAATCTGGCGAGCCTGGACTATCTCCCTCTTGCGGGTCTTGGAAACTATTATTTCAGGAGTGATCTTGAAATAGTCGCAAACGGCAGTGCGTATCCTCTCGAGAGAAATCTCGGAAGCGTCCACATTGACAATCTGCTGCGTAACCTTCTTTGCCAGGGCCAGGTTGATGTTCTCCTTGTTGAATGTAGAGTGGGCAAGCAGCGTAAGTATCGTGCCCTCAAGCTCACGTACGCTTCCGGTAACCTTGGATGCCAGATAATTGACCACTTCTTCCGGCAGGACAATTCCCTCGTTGGCGCTCTTTGCCTTAATGATTTTAACCCTGGTATCGTAATCCGGAGTCAGGATTTCTGCGGTAAGCCCCCATTTGAACCTCTGTATCAGCCTTGTCTCCATGTCCTGAAGATTTCCGGGAGCTACATCGGAGGTGAGGATCAGCTGCTTGCCGGCCTGCTGCAAATGGTTGAATATGTGGAAGAAAGCATTCTGGGTGCCGCTTCTTCCCTTGAATTCCTGAACATCATCCAGAATCAGCACGTCTATCTGCTCGTAGAAATGCAGGAAATCCGGAATCTTGTTCCCCACATAGGCGTTCTGATACTGGGTCTTGAAAGTATTCGCGCTTACATAGAGAACTATCTTGTCTGGGTGCAGTTCCTTAACTTTCAGACCTATCGCCTGAGAAAGATGGGTTTTGCCCAATCCAGAGCCGCTATGTATGAACAGAGGGCAGAACGGGTTGTTTCCGGGAGCGGTAGAAACCCTCTCTCCGGCGCTTCTTGCAAGGCGGTTGCACGGACCCTCTATGAAATTCTCAAAAGAGTACTTTGGATTGAGGTTCGGGTTGATGGTCAGCTTCTGGATTCCCGGAATCACAAATGGATTTATAGGCTCCTTCTCGTTCCTCGGGAAAGCGATAGGAGGGTTTCCGGCAACTTCAAGTGTCTGATGAGGGTAGGCAACGGTGCTGTTGACAAACTTTATGTTGTAGAAGAGATTGACTTTATCGCCGATGACCCTTTTCAGCGTCTTGCCCAGAATATCCACCAGCGGCATCTCCTCCAGATGATGCATGTGCGCATCGGAAGGAACTTCTATCGTGAGGCTGGAGTCTATCAGGGATATAGGCTTTACCGGCAGGAACCATTTCTGGAACACCGCCTCCGGAACGTTGCTTTCAATGATCTGAAGGCAACGGTTCCACACCTCTATGTGATTGCTCTCGCCCATTAAACTTAATGATATTAGAAAAAAAAAGCGCCGTGGTTTGGCAGAACAAAAATGGTAAATAAAAAGTTAAAAAAAAATATCTTCAGCTATTGTTTTTTTGCGGACAAATATAAGAGCCCTTAAAATCAGCACGAAAAAAGTGACCGCCTCGCAACACCATAAAAATCAGATTATTGTACCGCGTTGCGCAGTTAAACACTTAATCAAAACACACTTACTTTGATATATTTTTTAGGATTGGCCTTGATCTTCTTTACAAGCCCGTCTATCTCGTTCAGCAGGCTGTCCACTGAGTTGTGCAGGTCGTCACTGCCCATCAGTTTGCCGGTCGTTGACTCTGGAGACTGGATCTTGTCCAGCATAACATTCAGATTATCCACGGTTTCCTTCAGACGGACAGCCGAAAGGTTTTCTGCTGTCTTGTTAACATTGGCTATCGCTCCCTTCAACTCTCCGTCAGGAGCGCTCAGGTCTTGAGTAAGCGTATTGATATTCTTCAGCGATGAGGAAAGGTCAGGAGTCATGCCGTTCAGGGACGCAGACAGCTTCTGGATGTTTGCAAGGGATGCATCCAGCCTCCTCAGCGATGAGTGGAGATCCTGCCTTGCAGACGAGTCCAAAGTCTGATTGACGGAAACAAGGACGGAATTCAGGTTATCCACAGTCTCTTCCAGCTTGTCTTTAAGAGGTCCCACATAACCATAAAGCACACTGAGCATATCAGGAACGCTCTTTCCCTTCAGCGTGTCTCCATTCTTGGCCTCTATCGGAGATTCTCCCAGAGCAAGCCTCATAGCCTTGCCTCCCAGAAGATTGGAACTGTATACCTCAGCCCTTGTGTCAATCGGGATAAGATAGTCGTTGGTGACATTGAAGCTGACAAGGAAGCTGTCCCTTACCGGATCCAGCTTTATCTTCTCAATGGTTCCAACCTTGAAGCCCCTTATATAGATAGGAGAAGTAGGTGCAAGCCCCTCCACTTCAGGAAGGTAAGTGTGGTATACGCTCCTCTTCTTGAAGATGTCGAAACCTTTGAGGAAGTTCAGGGCAAAGAATAGCGCTACACCCGTCGCTAATACGAATATGCCTATCTTCTGGCTGCTGGTTATTTTCATGACATTAAATTATCTGCCTGCAATTTTACCATTTTTTATCCCGATTATGAAGGCTTGAGGGAACTTTTTTCTCACATCGCCCAGGACCGCCGCAGCCTCTTGCCTTGTGCCGTAGTCTCCATAATGGTATTTGTAGAATCCGTTCTCATATATACTCCCTACGCCCCGAAGCCCCTTGAACTCGGAAGAATTGGACTTGAGTTTCTTCTTTGCCGCCATAATCTGGATCGAATAGCGCATAGCAGACTCGGCTTTGGACTTTTCTTTCTGAGGCTGGACATTGTCCTTGCTCTCTTCCTGAGATTCTGACGGCTGGTCTTCAGGTTCCGGGTTCTCCGCCTTCTCTTCCGGCTTGGTTGTTTCAGGCTGGGTTTCCGTTTCCTGTTCTTCCCCATTGCCGTAGCGGCTGCTGTAATCCTCGCAATATCTGGTAAATGCATCTGCCAGACGGCGGGCAATCTTCTGCTGGCCCTCCTGTGTAGTTATCCTGGCCTTGTCCGTGGCATTGGTCAGAAATCCTATCTCCGTAAGCACGGAAGGCATCGTGGTACGCCACAGGACCAGGAATCCTGCCTGCTTGACACCCCTGTTCACTGAAACAGGCCCTTTGCGGTACTCATCCTGGATAAAGGAGGCAAATCTTATGCTCTGCTCGGAATACGCGTTCTGAAGAAGGGAAAATATAATATAGGACTCTGGGGAATCCGGATTGAAACCCTCATATCTGGTGGAATAGTCGTCCTCCATCTTGATTACTGCATTCTCCCTCTTGGATACCTCAAAGTTCTTGTCGCTGACGTGAGAACCCATAGTGAAGGTCTCGCTGCCAGACGGAACTACGGAAGGATTGGCGTTGACATGTATGGACAGGAAGAGGTCAGCCTTGTTGCGGTTAGCTATGTCCGCTCTTTCCGCCAGAGGGATAAACACATCCCTCTTCCTTGTGTATATGACTTTTACGTCCGGATGCTCCTCTTCAATTATCTTTCCCAGCTTTAGGGCCACCGAAAGCACAATGTTCTTCTCGCTGTATTTGCGGTCCTTGCTCATGCACCCGTGGTCGTGCCCGCCGTGCCCAGGATCCAGAACCACGCACTTCACCCGTCCGGACGCGTTCTGGGCGCTAAGAGGCGAAGAAGCCAGAAGCACCGCAGCCAAAGCCGCAGAGGCCAGACGCCGTATGAGGGTAAGTGCAGCCATATAGACTCCTTTTATAAATCAGTAACAAAAATAAATTGCTACATTTGTACTTTGCTGACAAATTTACAAATAAAAGCTGAAAACTTGCCTTCAAAAGGTATGCCTATAGGAAGATTGATACGGAAAACCTGCACAGTAGCTCTCTTGGGGCTGCTGCTCGCCCCTCTTCTTGGATTCACCCCGAAGAGAGGTTCCGCCAATTCCGGATTCCGCAGCCTTTATTTCAGGGACACAATCCCCGTAGCTGACTCTCTTGCGGCAAAGGATTCCCTGGGCAAAGACTCCCTGAGCCTTAAAGACACCATCCTTATTGTGGATTCCTCGCTGATTTCCACTCTTAAGGAGCCTGTATTCTCCACAGGAAGGGATTCCAGCGTAGAAATCCTTACAGACGGCAAGAGGATGCTCTACTACTACGGAGACGTTACTGTAACCTACGACAACATATCCATCAAGGCGGACTACATAGCCTACAACGTGCAGACCAAGACCGTGTTTGCGAAAGGTCTTCCTGACTCCACGGGAGTAATTCAGGGTATGCCTGAGCTAAAGGAAGGGAAGAACACTTACACGATGGAGAGCGTGTACTATAACTTCGACACCAAGAAGGCCAAGATCAAGAACATGATGACCCAGGAGGGTGACGGCAACATCAAAGGCAAGTATATCAAGAAGATGCCGGACAACACCATCAACATCGCCCGAGGCATTTACACCACCTGCGACGCTGAAGAACCGCACTTCTACCTGCAGATGACCACTGCCAAAGTGGTCAATTCGGGCCCAGTGAAGAAGACCGTGTTCGGCCCTGCCTACACTGTGATAGAAGGTGTCCCTACCCCTTTCGCCCTTCCGTTCGGATTTGTCCCGAGAATCAGCAACCGTAGCGGAGGCGTACTCTTCCCGACATACGGGGAAGAAACTGCCAGAGGTTTCTATCTGAGGGGGTTGGGCTATTACTTCGTGTTCGGGGACCATCTGGACCTGGCAACGACGGTGGACATCTACACAAGAGGTTCATGGGCTCTAAATGTAAATTCCAGATACGCAAAGAGATATAAATATACCGGTAACCTTTCTGGAGTCTATTCAGTGGACATAACGGGAGAGAAAAACCAGCCGGACTATGTAAAGAGCAAGAACTTCTCATTGAATTGGAGTCACAACCAGGATACCAAAGCCAGGCCGGGAACAACTTTCAGGGCATCAGTAAACTTCTCATCCCCTTCCAACAGCCGTTACAATTCAACAACCATAAACCAGGCACTCACCAACCAGATTTCTTCATCCATTTCATACGGAAAGAGATGGGCAGGAACCCCTTTCTCTTTGAGTGTCAATGCCCTGCATAGTCAGAATTCCAGAGACAGCTCCTATGCCGTGACATTCCCTAACCTTACATTCACAGTAAGCAGGATCAATCCGTTCAAGAGAAAGGTGCAGATTGGAAAGAGGAAGTTCTATGAAGACATTACCTTCAATTACACAGCTCATTTTGACAACAAGATAAACTTCAAGAGTTCCGAGGTCGGAGAGCCTGATTTCTTCAAGAAGATGCGCAATGGACTTCAGCATACTTTCAATATCGGTCTTCCTACCTTCACGGTTCTAAAATATGTTCAGGCATCTCCGGGAATAAACTACGGAATGAACTGGTTTTTCTCGGACGCTCGCCAGTACTATGACACCAGACTGAGGAGGGCCGTCACTGAGTATTCGGATCCTTTCAGCACGTTCGGACTTACGCAGACATACAACTTCAGCCTATCCTTCAACACAAGGATCTATGGCCTTTTCAATTTCGGCAAGAACAGCAAGCTTCAGGCTATGAGACACATCATCACCCCAAGTGTCAGCTTCAGCTATATGCCTGAAATGGGTACAAAGGCTAACGGATACCGCACTTACGAGTATGTGGATCAGGATGGTAAACCTCACTCAGTGGTCTATAACAAATACTCCGGCCAGCTCTACTCGCCTCCTGGACAGGGCAGCAGCGCCGCAATGAGTTTCAGTTTCGGCAACACTCTGGAAGCAAAGGTAAAATCGCAGAGAGACACTACAGGAAAGGGTGTAAGGAAAATAAAACTCATCGATCAGCTCAATATCGGAGGGTCCTACAATTTCATGGCTGACTCCATGAAACTTTCCAACATTTCCATTAATATGACCACCACGGTTTTCGGCAAGATGGGCATCTCCGGAAACATGACACTGGATCCTTATGCTATCGACGAAAGAGGAAGAAGATACAACAAGCTGATGATCACTCAGGGAGGATTCAAGCCGTTCAGGATGACAGGCGCCAGTCTTTCCACGTCCTACTCGTTCCAAGGGGAGGGCAGGAGCCGCTGGGGTTCCGATTACAAGCCTGATGGCGGAATGCCTGTCATGCCTACCAGAGCCGGAACCAACTCCACCGCGTCTTCGTACCAGAGAATCTTCTATCACCCTGTCACGGGAGAGTACATCCCTGGCGGATGGGTTTACTACTACGACCCGAATATGCCTTGGAGCGTAAACCTCAGTTACAGTTACTCATTCTACAGGACATATCAGTATTCCAACAACCAGCTGGTTACAAGGAACACACATGCCATGACACTGGGAATCAGCTCTCAACTGAAGATTTACAAAGACTTGAGCATATCACTGAATACAGGTGTTGACCTTACCAAGATGCAGCTGACCACAACTCAGCTTTCAGGATCCTTCAGCCTCCATTGCTTTAACATAAGTTTCTCCTGGATACCTAACGGAAAATGGGAAAGCTGGAGTTTCAGGATTTGTGCTAACGCCTCGTCCCTGGCAGACCTTCTCCAGTTCAAGAAAAATGCCAGCTACTGGGACAACAGCAGCGGTTATTAACCTAACAGACAACAGAGTATGAAACGGATGATTGTAGCCCCTTCGATGCTTGCCGCAGACTTTGCCAACCTTGCAAAGGACATAGACCTTGTTAATTCCTATGCAGATATTATCCACCTGGATATCATGGACGGAGTGTTTGTACCTAACATCTCTTACGGAACGCCACTTGTCGAGACAATCTGCAAGGGAGCCACTATTCCTGTTGAAGCACATCTGATGATTGTGGAACCCCAGAAGTTCTTCGCACTGTACAAGTCTTTAGGCGTCGGTTCCATCAGTGTCCATTATGAGGCCTGCAACCATCTGGACCGTACTGTAAACAAGATAAAGGAACTTGGTATGAAGGCCGGTGTGGCAATCAATCCGCACACTAGCGTAAATCTTCTTGAAGATATTGTCCGCATCAGCGATTACATCCTGATAATGAGTGTAAACCCTGGATACGGAGGGCAGAGGTACATTCCTTACTGCACACATAAAATCGTCGAGCTGAAAAAGATCATAGAAAAGAACAATCCTGCATGCCTGATCGAGGTTGACGGCGGGGTTACAACAGGTAACATTGAGGAAATCGCCAACGCCGGGGCTGATGTGGTTGTTGCAGGCAGTGCCGTCTTCAATGCGGTAGATCCGGCCAAGGCCATCAAATTATTACAAGGGATTTAAATTTTTGCAATGACGGTCTGGCAGGCACGGACCTTGTCACCTTCCTTCACGAGAATCTCAGACCCTGGCGGCAGGAAGAAATCCACCCTGCTGCCGAACTTTATGAACCCCATCTGCTGACCGGGAGCCACAACCTCCCCTTCCTTCGCGTAGCAGACAATCCTGCGTGCCACATAGCCGGCTATCTGCCTGACAAGGATATCCTTGCCGCAATCCAGCCGGATTCCCACTGAAGTCCTCTCGTTCTTGTCTGAAGACTTTGGATGCCAGGCTACAAAGTAATTGCCGTGATGATGCTTGCTGTAGAGAATCCTGCCTCCTGCAGGATAGTAGTTCACGTGCACGCTCCAAAGGCTCATGAACACGGAAACTTGCATGCACTTCGAATGGAGGAACTCGGTTTCTTCCGTCTCCTTGACTATCACCACCTCCCCGTCTGCCGAGGACAGGATTTCATTATTTGAAGAGGATATTACTCCGCGATGGGGATCCCTGAAGAAAAAGGCGACAAAGCAGAACAGGCCAAGAAGGACAACCGCCAGGGCAACCGTAATCCAGTTTACCCCGAAAGCCAGCAGAATCGCAGCGGCAATCACGCCCAAGACAAAGAATGTCAGCAGAACTGATATGCGGCCTTCCCTGTGTATCATCCAGCTATAAACAAAGCAATAAGATAAAACAGGAATGCGGCCGGCCACGCCAGAAGCCCGCTGTCGAACCTGTCAAGAAGTCCCCCGTGCCCGGGCATTATCCTTCCGGCATCCTTCTTCTGGAAGTGGCGCTTGATCTTGCTCTCGACCAGATCGCCGAGTACACTGAAAACACATACCACAAGGCCGAACAAGGCGGAAACCCAATAAGGGAAATATGGCATCAGAAGATTGAACGCCCTGAGGACAAGTGCCGTAATGACGGACAAGGCCACAGCTCCGTAAACTCCCTCCCAGGATTTCTTTGGAGAAACACTAGGCATGAGTTTATGCCCCCTTTCCCCTTGCCCGAAAGCCGTTCCTATGCAATATGCACCCACATCCCCCATCCACATGACAATGAGCAGAGAAGCGACAGCCCATCCGTCATAATTGAGAATAGACGAAGAATATTCAGCATCTGAAAACAGGAAGGAAATGGCAGCGACAGGAATCAGCACAGCAAAAGGCAATGCGATGTAAATTAGAGAAGACAGCGAAAACGACATATAGAACTTCTCGCCCTCGAACAAATCCACCGCAGGTATCGCCATTATCAGAACAAACAGACTGATTAAAAGGACCACCGAGATGACTGCATTATCCAGGGAGAGTCCAAACGCCACAGCCCACAACAGGCACAGTGAAGCAACCAGAGAAATGATTTTAAGAGCTTTTTTCCCTTTGCCCATCGTGAGCCTGAGATACTCGTAATCTGTCCTTACAAGGTAGAAAGAGAAGAGGATGAGGAATGGAAGCGGATTATGCGGAACAATAATCAGCGATGCCAGGGTCAAAGCCGTGAACACCACTCCGCTTATTGTCCTAACCGTAAACTCTTTCATATCAGGCTGTATTTATTCAGTCTTCGATTCAGGGCTTTCAGGAAGTTTTTGCTCCTCCGGTGTTTCAGGAAGTTCCTTTGCAGGAGCCTCAGCCTCAAGTTCCTTAACTCTCGGACCATAGATTCTCTCAAGGTCCTCGGCGAATATCACCTCTTTCTCAAGCAGAAGCTGGGCAAGTTCCTTAAAGCCGTCCATATGGCTCTCGAGAACTTCCTTTGCCATCTGGTGAGCCTTGTCTATCAGGGCCTTGGTCTCGTTGTCCACCATCTCCGCAGTCTTCTCGCTGAACGGCTTGGAGAGCTGATAGCCATCCTCCTGGAAGTTGTACCAGGAAACATTGCCCACCTTGTCGCTCATACCGTAGTAAGCCACCATGGCGTAAGCCATCTTGGTCAGCCTCTCCAGGTCGTTGAGGGCTCCGGAAGAAATCTTGTTGTTGATTATTTCCTCGGCGACACGGCCTCCAATCAGGCTGGCCATCTCGTCCATCATCTGCTCCTTGGTCATAATCTGCCTCTCTTCAGGCACATACCAGGCAGCGCCCAGGGCTTTGCCCCTAGGGATAATGGTAACTTTCAGAAGCGGATTAGCATTTGGCAGGAACCAGCTTACGGTTGCGTGGCCGGCCTCGTGGAACGCGATAGTGCGCTTCTCTGAAGGAGGAATGATCTTGCTCTTGCGCTCCAGACCTCCGACTATTCTGTCTATGGCATCCAGGAAGTCCTGCTTGTCCACGTGCTTCTTGTTGTGGCGGGCTGCAATCAGAGCCGCCTCGTTGCAGACATTGGCAATGTCCGCACCGCTGAATCCTGGAGTCTGCTTTGCAAGGAAGGCGGTATCCAGATCAGGATCCAGCTTGAGCTTCTTCAGATGAACATCAAAGATAGCCTCACGGTCCTTGAGTTCAGGGAGGTCTATGGTAATCTGGCGGTCGAACCTGCCGGCTCTCATGAGGGCCTTGTCCAAGATATCAGCACGGTTAGTTGCGGCAAGGATAATCACACCGCTGTTGGTGCCGAAGCCGTCCATTTCCGTAAGAAGCTGATTCAATGTATTTTCCCTTTCGTCGTTGGAAGAGAATCCTACGTTCTTTCCTCTTGCCCTTCCCACGGCGTCAATCTCATCGATGAATACGATGCAAGGAGCCTTCTCCTTGGCCTGCTTGAAGAGATCCCTGACCCTGGAGGCGCCCACTCCCACGAACATCTCCACAAAGTCACTTCCGCTCATCGAGAAGAACGGAACATTAGCCTCACCGGCCACGGCCTTGGCCAGCAATGTCTTTCCCGTGCCAGGAGGCCCTATCAGAAGCGCTCCCTTCGGAATTTTTCCTCCAAGGCTCGTGTATTTGGACGGACTCTTCAGGAAGTCCACGATTTCCATAATCTCAACCTTTGCCTCCTCCAGACCGGCAACATCCTTGAATGTAACCTTCACCTTGCTGTTCTTGTCAAACACCTTGGCCTGGCTCTTGCCAACGGAGAATATTCCTCCACCGCCACCGGAGCCGCTGCCTCCGCCGCCCATTCCCTTGGACAGACGGCTGAAAAGATATATGGTGAAAATCAACAGCATCAGCGGCCACAGCCAGTTGAGTATATTGCCCCAGTAATCTGTTGAATTGTCCAGAGAATACTCGAACCTCTTTTCCTGCGGAAGGGAATCTCTCAGAGTGCTGAACTCCTTCTCCACATCGAACAATGCAGGAAGCTGGAAATAGAACAGGTTCTGGAACTTCAGTTCCTTGCCACCGAACTTGTTCTCGTAATTCTTCAGACGGTCTTTTTTAATCGTCACAGTTCCCTTCTGCTCGTTCATCACATAGTAGATCTTCTCCACATCTCCCTTGGAGATCATCTGCTCCTTCACCTCGTACCACTCTGTCTTCAGAGGATCACCCCCGTCATAGCGGAACCACATATAGAGAAGCAGCAGGATCAGCGGAATGTAGATCCAGGTAACAATAGACGATAGCGGATTCTTTTTCTTTGCCTGTGCCATAAAGCGTTAGTCTTCGTATATCTTTTTGTCGCAATCACTCCAGAGATCCTCCAGACGGTAGAAATTCCTGTACTCTGTCTGGAAGATGTGCACCACGATATCCCCGAAATCCTGGATAATCCAGAAACGGTTTTCCTTGCCCTGGGAACGCAGCACCTTCTTCTTCAGACGCTCTACCATCCGGTCCTCCACATTGTCGGCAATAGCTGAGACATTGGTGGTGGAATCCGCGTTGCAGATCACGAAAAAGTCGCAGATGCCGCTGCCTTCCTTCCTCAAATCCAGGGAAATGACATTCTGACCCTTCTTTTCCAGAATGGCATCGGTAATAACCTCCATATCTGTAGGAACGGCTTTCTTCTCCACTTTCTTTGCTGGAGTTTTCTTTACGGCAGCCTTCTTTGCAGGAGCCTTAACGGTCTTTTTTGCGGGAGCTTTTGCTGTAGTGGCTTTCTTTAACGTCATATCTTCGTATTTGTTAACTTTGCATTCATCTCTCAAAGATAAACAAAATACATCAATTATTTTGCCAAACGACAATATGACACAAAAACTTGACATAAGGTGGCTCAAAGTCACCGATTCCACCAACAACAGGGCCCTGGAGGCCATTCCGACAGAGAAAGACAAGACTGTCTGGGCAGCCGAGTTCCAGACCGCGGGGCGTGGCCAGAGGGGCAACAAGTGGACCAGCGACCAGGCCAAGAACCTGATGTTCTCCATCCTGTTCAAACCGGATTTCATCCTGGCCAAGGACCAGTTCATCATATCCGTAATTGTAACCCTCGGCCTTGAGAGCTACCTCAAGAAGAAAGGCGTCTCATCCAAGATCAAATGGCCTAACGACATCTACGTGGAAGACCGCAAGATCTGCGGCATACTCATCGAGCACGGCATTTCAGGAGATATGCTCTCCTCCAGCGTCTGCGGCATCGGCCTGAACATCAACCAGAAAGAGTTCCCGAAAGACCTTCCCAACCCTACTTCGCTGATTAAAGAACTCAAGGAAGGCACTCCAGATTTTATCCTCACCGACGAGCTTGAAATCCTCGTGTCTGAAATCTACCGCTTCTACGACAGGGCCAAAGAAGAATTCGCCCAGACCGGAAAATTCGACTCCCTGTACAAGGAATACCTTGAAAAGCTCTACCGCAAAAACGAATTCCACCGCTACATAGAAACCGAGGAAAACAAAGAAGTGGAAGCAAAGATCATCGGCCTCAGCGACACAGCCTGCATCGTCCTGGAATACCGCGACGGCTCCAGCAAGACATTTGCTTTCAAGGAAATATCATACATCATCTAACAGACGTCCTATCGGAAAATCAGGCTGAATGTTGTCTTCTCCGCTGTGGAGGACTTGAGGCTGATCTGACCATTGTGCATCCTCATTATCTGGCGTGAGATGGCAAGCCCTATACCGCTTCCGTCTTGCTTGGTGGTGTAGAACGGCACGAACATCTGCTTCTGGGCTTCCGGGGTTATCGGCTCCCCGTCGTTTGAAACTTCAATAATGGTTATGTCGGACGAATCAATCCTGGCTTCCATATTTATGGTCCGGGCCTTGGCCTGAACTGCATTCTTTACCAGATTGATAAGAATCTGAAGTATCTGCCCCCTGTCTGCAAACAGAATCACGTCATCAGAGCGTTCTGCAAATGAAAGACTTGCACTGGAGGATGCCAGTTGCTCCGAAGTAAGCTCCATCACTTCTGAGGCAAGGTCCCTGACATAGAACACGCTCTTGACAGGAGGAGCCACCCTGGTGAGGTTGCGGTATGATTCCACGAACTGGATCAGAGAACGGGAAGAGGAAGCAATAGTGTCCAGACCGTCCCTGAGGGCCTTTCGCCTCTCTGGAGTCAACTCATCGTCTTCAGGCTCAAGATATGAGACCAGAGCGTCGCTGAGTGAGGAAATAGGAGTGACTGTATTCATGATCTCGTGGGTCAGGACCCTGATGAGCTTTGAGTAAGCCTCCTCCTGGTTAGTCTCCAGTTCCTCTGTAACATCGTTGAAGGAAACTATCCTCACGTCCCTTCCCTGCACAAGGGCGGAGGACTTGGACATCACTATTGTCTTCTGGGAACTCTCGTTGTAGAAGCTTGCCTTGTTCTTTTCGGAATCGGACACTTCTTTCTCAGCGATAAAAGCCGCGGCCAGATTGTTGTCTATTATCCTGAGTTGCTTGATGTTGACAAGAGAAGCCAGTCCGAGAATCTGAAGCGCCCGGCTGTTACTGTAAGTGATTGCGCCTGAAGAGGTGTCAAACACTACGATTCCGGTTTTGACATTGTCCAAAAGAGTGCCGAAAAACTTCTCCTGCTCACGGATTGCCAGCCTTTCCTGCTTGAAAATTCCGTTCAGGCGGTTGAGTGTCTTGTTCAGTCTGGATTTCCTCTCGCTGAAGCGGAAGTTGGTTTCACCATCCTCCAGAGCGTCCAGCATATAGTTTACCTTGCGCCGCACCCTGTAAGAACTGACTATGACGGCAAGAACCGCCGACAAGACGGCCACCCCCACAATCAATATGACAATCCACTTCAAAGGCATCCTAAAGCCCGTATTTCTTTAATTTGTTGTACAATGTGGGACGGCTTATATCCAGAGCCTTGGCAACGAGAGAAAGGTTATCTCCATACTTTTTCATGGCAGAGGCTATAGCCTGTTTCTCAGCCTCCTCCAGAGTGAACACGTCTTTCCCGGAAGATTCTGGTTCTCCCTCAGCGGAGTCTGACAGCTCGTCCGAAAAAGCAGAGGCTTCAAGCACAGGTCCGTCGCTCAGGATAACGGCTTTCTCCATCACGTTCTGAAGCTGGCGGATATTGCCGCTCCAGGAAAGCCTGGTCAGAAGCACTCTGGCTTCCTCTGTCATTCCGCTCACGTCTCTGTGGTATTTGTCGGAGAACTTTTTCAGAAACATAGTTGCCAGGGGAACAATGTCATCTGCCCTTTCTCTGAGAGCCGGAATGTGAAGATGGAAGGCGTTGATCCTGTAGAAAAGGTCTTCGCGGAAAAGGCCGTCAGCAACAAGCTGGGGAAGATTTCTGTTTGTAGCGCATATCAGTCTGATATCCACCGGAATAATTTTATTGTCACCTACTTTTGAGATGCTCCTGTTCTGTATGGCCCGCAGAAGTTTGGCCTGGCTTGAGAGCGGTATGTTCCCTATCTCGTCCAAAAATAGAGTGCCGCCGTCAGCCGCCTCGAACTTGCCCTTGTGGTCAGCTATGGCATCCGTAAAGGAACCTTTGACGTGGCCGAACAGTTCGCTCTCGAACAGGCTCTCGGGCACGGCTCCGGCATCTACGCTGACCATAATCCTGCCACACCGCTGAGAAAGTGAATGAATATATCTGGCAAGCACGTCCTTGCCCGTTCCGTTCTCTCCTGTTATGAGCACAGTGGCATCTGTCGCGGCTACTTTGTCCACTATTCTTTTCAGGGAAACCATTGCCGGTGTATTTCCCCAGAACATCTGGACGGAAGAAGAGTCCCCTCCATCCGAACAAGAAGAATCAAAAGCCTTTCCGCCTGATTCTGAAACAGATGCCTTATAGGCTCCGGTCAATATCTCAATGAGTTTCTCGTTCTCCCACGGCTTGACTATGAAATCATAGGCTCCTCTTTTCATTCCTTCCACGGCCAGAGCCACATCCGCGTATGCCGTAAACAGCACAACCTTTGTCTGAGGATAGGCCTTCCTGATTTCGCCGAGCCAGAACAAGCCTTCGTTTCCGGTATTGATATCTGCCGAGAAGTTCATGTCCAGAAGCACCACCTCCGGCCTGAAATCTCTGAGCCTGGTCATAAGAGACGAAGGTGAAGCCAGAAGCTCCACCTGTGCAAAGTGCGAAGGAAGCAGAATCTTCAGAGCGCTTCTGATTCCCGCATTGTCATCCACTACCAGTATCTTTCCCTTTTTCATTCACCACAAATTTAAGAAATAAACTCACTCCTTCTTCAGGGCGACCGCAGGATTGGTCCTGGCAGAGCGGAGCACCTGCCAAAGCACTGAACATGCGGCAAATACCAGAGTCAGCATAACGGCCAGCACTATAGGCAGGATCACGCCCCCTATCCTGTAGGCATACTGCTCCAGATACCTTGAACAGGCGTACCAGGCAATCGGGACTCCTATTATTATCGCGATAAATACCAGCACAAGATAAGCCTTGACGGAACGGGCAGTCTCCTTTGCCACATTGCTGCCGAAGACTTTCCTTACAGCTATCTGCTTGGTGTTCTCCCCGCTGAAGTAAGTGCTCATCGCTATCAGGCCAAGCAGGGATATCATCACCGCCAGAGCCATAAACATCTCCAGAAGCCTCATCGTCCTTACAGCCGGAGCAACTTCATCTGCCAGGATATCTTCCAGGAATCCGCGAAAGTATGGATCGTTGGAAAATCCTTGAGTCTCTTCCATATATTCCTTGTAAGTATCCATTATGGTCTTCTCAACATAGGCTTTGTCCACACTCGGAGTAATCTTGATCAGGGGATTGCAGGAATACCGTAATTTCTCAGCCTCAGCAACCAGAACGCAGATGCTCTGGTTTTCCTCACTTGCTTCCAACCTGTCTGAAGGAGTGTCTTTTATTACTCCTCCAATGTAGTCTGCAGTGATGTTGTTCATAGTCAACGACCTGGCAAAATAAGTGGATGTATCAGACACTTCCGCCATACGGAAAGCCGTCTCGCTCAGCCACATGGAATTGTTCATAGGATGGCCGAAATCCTCAACTTTCTCCAATCCGAGCAGACGGAAGTAGGTAGAGTCACAACTCATCATTGCAAACTCCATCTGTTTTTCCTCTCCGCCAACATCCATCTTCCTTGTCATCCTCATATTGATATTCCCGGGGAATCCTCTGCCATATCCGATCTCTTCCACGAAGGGCAGTTTCCTGAGCCTTTCTTCCAATGGCTTCATCTGATCTATTGTCGAAGGTCCCGCAAACGTGAACAGATTTTCCGAGGTGAAATTCATCGGGCGGTCAAGCAGATGCTTCATCTGCAATTCCATAGTTATTGCAAGGGCTATCAGAATGACAGACAGGGCGTTCTGGAAAACTATGAAGAACTTGCCAAGCACCATCCTGCTCCTTCTGGCGTATGTTCCCCTGATTACGTCTATCGGCTGTGCCTTGGAGGCTTCAAGTGCCGGAAGAAGGCCTGCAAGTGTCCCGAATACCAGTATTGCCAGGATATAAGCTGCCACATATTTGAAGTTTATAACAAACCTCAGCGATATGTCCTGCTCCTTGAATTCACCTGAAAGCAGAGAGCTTACAACAGGTGTCAGAAGATAAGCCAGAATAAGGGCGACTGCAAAACACACAGCCGTAAACAGCAGAGATTCAGATATGTACTTCCATATCACTCCCGCCTTGGTTGCCCCGTGCAGTCTGCGGGTTGCCATCTCCCTTGACCTCTTTCTCACCAGAGCCACATTCAGGTTTATGTAATTGATTATGGCGGAAGCCACAAGGAGCAGCACCACTATAAGGAGCAGCCTGAGGATTGTCTTGTCCGAATGATGCAGAAAATAAGCCCCTTTGTGAAAGTACATTTCCTTGTAGTTGTAAAGATGCAGTACATCATCCTCCTTATTGAAAAACCTGTAGTTTTCATAACACTTGTCCAGGATATTCTGCTTGAAAGTTTCCTCATCCGCTTCCTTCTGCCTTTTGATTATTGTCGTATGAGTACCGAAAGACATGAAACGGTTCTTTGCGTCTTTATATGGACTGACTCCCGCTGACATAAAGATATCATGGCCTATGACAAGGCTGTTCCCGAAGTCTTCAACTATTCCTCCAATGACATAATCCTTATAGGTGGACTCTCCCCCATATTCTCCTGTCGTCCGGCTTATCGTCCTTCCCAACACCCCGTTTCCGTCATCTATCTTTGACGCGAAGCTCTTGCTTACCAGAACGCTGCCTCCGCTCTGGAAATCCTGAAGGCTGCCCTCCAATATCCTGTAATGAAAAATGCTGAAGAAATTTGTGTCTATCTCGCCACAGGAAGCCAGGTATATTTTGTCTGAGAACTTGAGAACCTCCTGGCCTGAGGAACTTAACCTTGTTATGCTCTCCACTCCTGGTATGCTGTCCAGAGCCTCCTTGTCCCACCAGCCCATCGCCAGAAGGTCATCCTTGCCGAACCCGTATATCCTGTCTCCGTCCGGATTCTCCCTTGTCACCTCATACTGCTGCCACACGTAGGAGCCAATCAGTATCACGAACGCAAGGCTCACAATCAGTCCAAACGCTTCTATTGCAGCATATAACTTGTTTTTACCCAGGAATTTTAAAAAGCTATTCATATAATATTGAGTTATGTCATACAACAAGAATCATTAAATGTGCCACACATCATAATCCACTGATTATACGACACTTGCTAAAAAGAACAAGAAGTGGTGCTGTAAACTTTTTTTACAACACGCTGAATATTTTACAAAGTGTTCCAATATTATTCATAAAAAGCTTGAATGAATATTTTGTTTTGTAACTATTGTTTAGTTACATTTGCAGCATGAATAGTTTAAAGTATAAAGGATTTATTGGCTCCGTTAATTTCAGCGAAGCAGACGGAGTTTTTTTCGGGAAAATTGAAGGCATCGACGGCCTGGTCAATTTTGAAGGCGCAAGCATTAAAGAACTCACAAACGCTTTTCATAAAGCGGTAGATGACTATCTCCTTTTTTGCGAGGATAATGGTATCAAACCAAAAAAGAGCTATACAGGAACCCTGAATATCAGAATTTCTCCGGCAACCCACAATTCTATAGCTGACTTTGCGGCAGCAGAGGGAATCAGTATCAATACTTTCATCAGAAAGGCTCTGGAAAAAGCCGTTGAAGATCCTGCAAAAGTTATGGAGCCTTCTTCCAATAGCTATAAAACCATCGAAGAGAAATCCGAAGAGCTTAAAGAACCTGCCACAACTTACGGCAGCAAGGATATTACAGAATTCTGGATACCATCTGAAGATGTGCCGCTTGCAAAAGCCTTAGCTAAGAAAATGGGATGGGAATTTCTGGTTAACTTTCCTAAAGCAGGACTGGAGATGGCCCTTGATGACATCAGAGAAGGTCGAGTTAAAGAATATGACAGTGTTGAACAGATGATGAAGGAAATTGAGGAAGAAGATGAATAAATATAAATATCGTGCTACAACACAGTTCAGAAGGGATCTGAAGCTTTGCAAAAAACGAGGATACTCACTTGAGAAATTGGCAGCTGCTATTAATTTGCTTCTTAACGATGGATGTCTACCTTCATCATACAAACCACATAAACTTGCCGGCACTATGAACGGTATCTGGGAATGTCACATACAATCAGACTGGCTTCTTCTATGGCAACAACTGGATGACGAACTGGTAATGCTGATGACCCGTACCGGAACCCATTCTGATATATTCAACAAATAACTGTTTGATATGAGTGAAGATTGGACCTCATCCATGAGATTAGGGCTTGACTCTCCTGAAAGCTACATCGCCTTCCAACAGATTCGCTCCATCCACATTCACCTCAATGCGCTGAAGGACAAGCTTGTCTTTGGTACATTCCTTGACATAATAACGTGCCGCGGGAGTAAAGGCTACCTTCCCGTCCTCTGCCATGAAATCATGGTCTGATTCATAGAGATACAACTCCGGAGTTGAACTGCCTACGCCTGGATAGCCGTTCTGGTGGGGACGGTAAATATACTTGGCCTCAGAGTCTCCGGCAAACACGTCTGAGACATATATGTCCAATGTCAGCCAATCCTTACTGTCCGGATTGTTGTTATCTGAAAAGGTCCATATCACCAATCCCGCATCCTGGACTCCCTTTGCATATTCCTTCTGCCAAGAACCTTCCAAGTTGTCAAGATTAATTTCCGTAAAAGTTTTCTCACATCCGCACAGCCCTGTCAATAGCAGCACCGCAAATATTAAATTTCTCAATGTCTTCATTTAGATTCGTTTCTTTTAAAACACAATGCCCAAACACGGCCGGCAAATATATAATAAACTATTCATTCTTCAATGAATCAACAGGGTTGGAATTGACTATCCTCAGCGATGAAATGGCAACCACTGCAATATCAGCACATCTTGTCTCTTTATAATATTGTTTCAAGTATTTCAGTTCCTTTATTCTTTTTTCAGCACTCCGGCCGGGTTGAGGCGGGTGACCCTGAGGGTCTGGATGGAAACAGCGGCAAAGGAGAAAGCAACGATAATCAGCAAAGCAGCAATGAAGAACCAGGCGCTTAGATTTACTCTATGGACATAGACTGAAAGGAGATCTTTACAGATATACCAGGCAAGAGGAATTGCAACAAGGCAGGCTATCACTACCAGAATCATATAACCCCTGACATTTTTCCAGGTCTCTGAGGAAACTGTACCGCCAAAGACTTTCCTGACTGCAATGTCGTGTTCCTTCAGCGATATGAACCAGGTGCTCAGGCCCGTCAGGCCGAGTAAAGACAGTATGAGCATAAGACCGGCAAACATCAGAATAAGAATCATCAGCGCATGTTCGTCCTTCAGATGCTCACGGTTCAACGCGGGAACAAAACCCTTGCTGTGAGGCTCCTTGTAGATACCCCAGGACTGGTCGAGAGTGTTCTTGAGGCACTCCATTATCTCCTTTTCAGCAGCGCCGTGGTGACCGTTGACCTTGATGGCCAAAGACTTGTAATAAGCAGTCGGGTTCACATACCAGTCATCCATTATGCAGACATAGGTAGCATTGTCGTAATAATAGCTTCCCCTGAAGTCCTCTATAATTCCTCCCACTGCCGTAATACCCAGGTTGTCAAGCTGATCCTGCGTAGGCTGGATGTCCTCAGGGTTGAGCCCCATCAGCTTGACCAAGCCTTCAGTCAAGTATCCCACCCTGTCTTCTTCCCTCTTGAAATCCTTCACGATCTTGAAGCCGTATGCTTCAAAGGCTCCACGGTCGCAGTAGAGTTTGGACACGTTGTATCCCCGTTTTTCCTCCGCCCCATCGGAAGTATTTACAATCATCTGGGTGGAACCCGATTCATCCGTGATGAAAGCCATTTCTGAAAGAGTGCCCGGCTTGTCGTCACAATATCCAATCTTTTCCACGAAAGGCAGTTTCCTGAGTGCCTCAATCGCAGGGTCAAGCTCGTGATGGGCGTATGGCCCGTACAGATAATAGACATCTTTCACATCTGCACCCAAAGGAAGAGAAACCATCTTCCTGTACTGGAACACATAAACCAGAGAAGCCGTCAGAAGAACCATAGTCACAAGGCACTGGACAAAGATGAATACCTTGCTGAACACCATTTTGCTTTTGGCTCTCATCTCTCCCTTGATTACCTCTATTGCCTTGTATCGCGATATAAGTATGGCCGGAACAAACCCCGCAATCAGGCCCACCACAACACCAAGCGCAACGTACATCAGAAGGCTCTGCCAGTTATAGCCCACTCTCACGTCAAATCCCAGCCCTGTAGTACGGAATACTGCATTGATTTGAGGCACAATCAGATATGAAACAGCCACACCAAGAACGAAACAGATGGAAGTCAGTATCAGAGACTCCTTCAGAAGCTTGCCCAGAACATCCTTTCTGGAAGACCCCAGAAGCCTGCGCGTAGCCATTTCCTTGGCCCTGAAAGACCCCATTGCCACATTGAGAGCTATGTAGTTGAACAAGGCGAACATAAGCAGCACAAGGCTGAGTATCAAAACAAAATCAAACAAATAGCTCTTTGATGCTGTAAGACATCCTCCTGAAGTATCCGACAGCTCATCGTAGCGGAAAAGCTTGACCTGCTCCTCCAGGATCCTTTTAACGTCTTCTTCCGAGGCTTCTTCAAGATATAATATGCTGCTATAATTGTTTCTGGCCGCCGAGCGGATCTTTGCAATCAGTTCATCCCGGTCTGTGCCATCTTTCACCTTGAAAAGGCAGAGGTCTTTCTGGTGTATCCGCTGCGGATTCTTCCAGTAATACTGGAGAGTAGGTCCTGCAATGTTGATTACCACATCGTGAGGCAGCATCAGAGACCTTTCATAATCGCCGATTATGCCTTCTACTGTATATTCCAGATCATCCAGCACAAAGTGCTTGCCCATGGCATCTCTGCCCCAGCCCGCCTTGCGGGCGAAGCTCTCGGACACCAGAGCGTTAGTGTTGTCGCTGAGAACATTGCGGTTTCCTGAGATGAACCTTGTAGGAAAGAAGTCAAAGAAATCCAAATCGCACAGAAGCAGCTCAATGCTGTAGCTTTCATCACCAATCTTTATGTCCGCAGGGCGGGTGGCGCTGAAAAGAGTCGTCTGCTCAACTTCCGGTATATTGGATTTCAGAAACTCCGGCTGGTCGAAACATCCGCCCAGATACTTGCCCCACAGGGTCATCGTGTAAATACGGTCATAGTCCCGGTTCTCGTGGTCCAGCCTCCACAGGTCATTGGTATAGCTCAGAAGCGGGATAATGAAAGCCAGAGCCACACTAATGCCTATGATTTCTATCAGAGTATAAAACTTGTGTTCCTTCAGGAAACGGAGATATGTTCTCATAATATTCTTTAAAGCAGATTCTTAACGTCGTTTACTATACGTCCGTCAAACAGGTCAATCACCCTCTGGGCAAATGTGGAATCTTTCTGGGAGTGGGTCACCATCACGATTGTGGTTCCCTCCTTGTTCAATTCACTCAACAGGTCCATAACCTCCTTGCCGTTCTTTGAGTCCAAGTTTCCGGTAGGCTCATCGGCCAGAATCAGTTTCGGGTTGGAAACCACGGCTCTGGCAATTGCAACCCTCTGCTGCTGACCTCCTGAAAGCTGCTGAGGAAAATGCTTTGCACGGTGAGAGATATTCATCCTCTTGAGCATCTCGGTAACTCTCTTTTTCCTCTCCGATGCAGATATGTTCAGATACCTTAGAGGAAGTTCAACGTTCTCATACACATTAAGTTCATCGATGAGGTTGAAGCTCTGGAAAACAAACCCGATGTTGCCCTTGCGGAATTTTGTCCTCTCTTTTTCCCTCAACTTGGCCACCTCGGTTCCAAGAAGCTGATAGCTTCCGCCCGTAGGATTGTCCAGAAGGCCGAGGATGTTCAGAAGGGTTGACTTTCCGCATCCGGAAGGCCCCATTATGGCCACAAACTCCCCTTGCTTGATCTCAAATGAAACACCGTCAAGTGCAGTGGTCTCGATTTCTTCCGTACGGAAGACCTTTGAAAGATTGCTTACTTTAATCATAGCTGAATTATTATTGTTTTCTTTTATCAATTCTTTAGAATACAAGTACATCGCTGTCGCCGTAGTTGTCATAACTGGAAGTGATTACCTTCTCTCCAGGATTCAGGCCTTCAAGCACCTCAAAGTACTGAGGGTTCTGCCTGCCGATCTTGATTTTGCGCTTGGTTGCGCCCTTTCCGTCCTTGTCCATCACGTAAATCCACTGTCCGCCGGTCTTCTGGTAGAAGGAGCCGCGGCTGATGAGGATGGCTTCCTCGCTCTGTCCGAGCTGGAGGTTCAGGTAATAAGTCTGTCCGGTCCTTATGTTGTCCGGCTGGGCTCCCGTGAAGAGGAAGTCTGCCTTAAACTTTCCTTCCCTGACCTCTGGATAGACTTTACGGATTACGGTGTTGTATGTTTCTCCCTGGCGGTCGAAAGAAGCTGAAAGACCGGCTGTCACGCGATCTATGTAATGCTCATCGATCTGAGCCTCTATCTTGTAGGTTTCGAGGTTGTTGATCTGGCCAATCTTCATTCCGGCGGCAACATTCTGGCCAAGTACAACATCCAGAAGACCGAGTTCTCCGTCTATAGGAGCGGTAACGGTGAGGTTGTTTTTCCTCTCCCTTATCATATTCATATTCAGACGCATGTTGGAAAGGCTCTCGTTCATCTGCTGGATTTCTACGGAGCGGTAAAGGCTGTCCTGCCTTTCCCTTTCTTTGGTGAGCTGGTAATTTTTCTGGCTCAGGATGAAATCTTCCTCAGCCTTGAGATACTCGTCTCTTGAAACAAGCTTGTCTGCATAAAGAGCCTTGTACTGATCGTATGTACGCCTGTTCCTCTGGACTTCCATCTCCAGGGCAAGCCTCTCCTTTCGTACGGAGAGCTTCTGCTGTTCCATGGAAATCATGGTGTTACGCAGGATGTTCTCCTTTTCGGCCAGTTCTGCCTCGGCATTGAGGATCTGAAGGTCCAGGTTGTCATTCCTCAGGCGTAATATCGGATCGCCCTTCTTTACGGCAGTGCCTTCCTCTATGAGAATCTGCTCCACCACTCCGCCTTCCATCGGGCTGAGCTGTATGGTAACCATTGGCTGAACCTGGGCGTTGATCCTGATGTAATCTTTGAACTCTCCCTTTTTCACTTCGCTGAGAGTGATGCTCTTGACATCTGCCCTGAGAGTCTTCTGGTTACCCTTGGCAAGAAGGTAAACCACAAAGAGCAGCACAAACGCTCCCAGCCAGTATGGGATGGCTTTCATCGTGAAAGCCCGGCTTATTCCCTGTTTCTTTTCAATAACCCTATCCATATCAATTGCTATCCTATTTCTTTATTATTTGTGTAATTATCGCTGAGACAGATAACTCTGCCCCTGATAATATCTGAGAACCTTTTCCTTGATCATATAGGTGAGCTGGGCCTGAAGCCTGTCGGCCTGAGCCTGGAGCCAGGTGTTTACTGCTGTCTGATACTCTATGGAGGAAATCATGCCCTGCTCGTATTTCTTGACATTCAGCTTATATGCTTCTTCCTGGACTTCAGCCCTTTTTACGGCCAGCTTCCAGGATGAGAGGGTATTGTCCCTGTCCTGTACAGCCCTTTTCACCTCAGAGGCCAGCTCTGTCATCTTCTGGTCTCTTTCGGCTACCGCCTTGTCATACGCGTTCTTTCTTTTTCTTACAGACGATTGAGACTGCAGTCTGTTATATATCGGAATGCTTATGCTTACCTGAAGGTATTCTCCGCGATTATTCTTGAATTGCTCCCTGAATGGAGTCGGCGTGTAGCCGGCTCTGCCTGGATATGTGAAATAAGACGTTGACCAGCCACCATTAAGGCTCAGGCTCGGAGCCAGCTGCCATCTGGCTGTGGAAAGCTGTCTTTTGGCATTGCTGACATTTCCCTCGGCGATTATTGCCTGGGGATTGTGGGCCAAGGCATATTCTACAATCTGACTGATGTCTTCTTTTGTTCCGGCAGTCTCATTTGCAAGACGAGACGGCTCGTTCTCATCCAGGACAAGAGGCTCCTCCATCGGCCACATCATCACGCTCTTGAGGGTAAGAAGCGCATCCTCCGCGCGGTTCTTGGCCTGAAGGCTCTGATACTGCTTGTCTGAAAGTTCGGCTTCCATCTGGACCACGTCTGCGTAAGCCTTCTTGCCAAGCTGCTCTTCCTTTCTGGCTTTGGAAAGAGACAACTCGGCGGCTGCCACCTGATCCTGGAGAATCTTTGACAACTCAGTATAATAAAGTACATTGCTCCAGGCTTCCATAGTTGCCAGACAAACCTCATCCTCAGTCTGTTGCTCCCGGCTGATACCCATAAGAAGAGAAGTCTCTGCAATCTTCATATTGTTGACTGCCTGGAATCCGTCAAACAAAGTAAGGCCGGCTGAAAGAGAATATCCGTTGTGGAAAGACTTGATGTTGCTGTAGGTGTTGGTCTCAGGGTCAACGCTTCGGCCCCAGTTGTAATAGCCATAAGAAGATGCACTCACAAATGGAGTGAAAGTTTTCAGGATTGCATCTCTACGCTCCACTCTGGCATCGGAAAGATCCGCCTGGGCCATCTTCATCTTTGATGAGTGCTCCACGGCATATTCCATACACTGAAGGAGAGTCATCGGCATTGGGGACTCTGCGCTTTCCCCGGTGTCAGCCATATCTTGGGCTAAGGACTGACCTGCTGAAGAAAGCATCAGGAAAAGCGCAGCAGACCACGCAAACAAACATCTAACTGAATTAACTTTAACCATAACCTGAAATCAATCGCAACATATAGTAGCACCACCCGTGCCACAAAAGTCAAATCGCTGAGAAACAGGAGGTTTAAGGAAAAACAAAAAGAAAAGGGTGTAAATTTTCTTTACACCCCTTATAATTTGTTTACAGGCCGGATTTAAGCTTTCTGGGCTTTCTTCTTTTTCTTGAAAGACCTGATGACAAAGTCTATCAGGAGAAGGGCCAGGATGCAGAGGCCTCCGAAGATTATGTAAGGCAGGTAGCTCGGCTTGTTGGTTGCGGCAGGAACAGGATAGCTGTCGCCGAGAATAACCTTGTCTCTCAGATAAACGGCATAGGCATACCACTCCTGGATATCGGCATTGTCAAGGAACCAGCCGGCGGCGTTGCCTCTGAGGCTGCAGTAACGCTCAATATCCGGAACTTCCTTGCCGTCCTTGTTCTTAGGGTCCAGGCTCAGCAGTCCGTGAGACTTCTCGCCGGCAAGGGAGATGTTGTTGGCTGTGTAAATGTCCGTTACAACAGGATAGAGGTCTGAAGAGACTACCTTCTTTCCGTGAACATAAACATTCTTGACCCTGAAGAACTTAGGCAAACGGGAATTGTAAGTGTAGTTGATGCCGTAGAAGCTCATGTGGGTATCAGGATTCTCGGCTGCGGATGAGCAGTTGAACTCGCAGATCTTCTTGATTTCGCTTCCCTTGAGATAGACAACCACCAGCTGGCTGCCAGGATTCTTCCTGGAATCCCTGCCCAGGGATAGGGAGTTGAAAATATCGTTGTATGTAACAGGTCCTGCAGGAAGCTGCTGGCGGAGGACTCCGTCAGGAACGACGGATATCAGTCTTGAAGAATCTATTCCTATCTCCGTCAGGAAATAGGCGGCGTTGAAGATAGCCTTCGCCACATCGTAACCCATAGGGTTGAAACCTGTCGAATCCGTACGGATGGAAAGTGGAGTCCTGACAGTATCAATCACGTCAAACAGAGAAGAGTGATAGCGCTTTCCGAACTGGTCTTCAACCTTCTCCTTGAGCTTGTTCACGATGATCCGGGTTGCCGGATCCGGAGTGATGTCCTCTGGGACAGGAAGGATCTTGTAATCTTCAACCTTGACACCGCCATCCGTCTTGAGAAGGTCAACCTCACCGATGAGGGCTCCGTTTGCTCCAGCGGAAACAATTGCGGTATTGCCTACCATAAATGGCTTTGCAAGGGCCTCGTGATCGTGGCCGCTGACAATCAGGTTGATTTCAGGGCACTCTGTGGCCAGACGTGCATCCTCGCTGTTCTCCCTTGCCATAGCACCGCTGTGACTCAGGGCGATAATGAAATCAACACCAGCTTTCTGAAGGGCCGGGATAATCTGCTTTGCAACCTCAACAGGATCCTTCCAGAGCAGCTTGCCCTTGACAGCACTGGTCTCGTATGCGTTCTTTCCGAGAATACCGAAAACGCCCACTTTCATTCCGGCCTTTTCCAGAATGATGTAACGCTGGTGTCCTATGTAAGGAAGCGCCTGGGAGAAATCCTTGTCCTCTCCCGCATCAATATTGGCTGTTATATTGATTGGCCAGTCCACAAGAGTGTTTGTGACCGGATTGATGGAATTGCCCTGGATTCTGGAATTATAGAACATATATGAGAGAGAAGTCAGGCCAAGGTCAAAGTCATGGTTTCCGAAAACGAAAGCATCGTATCCGGCCAGGGCCAGCTGACGGTACTCGGTTGCATCTATCTCGGTGAATGCGGAATAGATTGTACCGAATGCAATGTCTCCGGCATCCAGAGTAACGACTCCATAGCCGTTTTGCTGGGCGTTTTCCCTCTCCTGTCTGATGAAAGATGTAAGGAACGGATACTTTTCTGCGCAGGAATGAAGGTCTCCTGTAAAGATAACCTTAATGGTGTTCACCTTGTGGTTGGTTTTCACCATCGGGCTTTTGATTGTGACAGTTGCAGTGGTGGTAACCTTAGGTTTCTTCTGTGAGAAAGAAGGAATGCAAACCAAAATGGCTGCAATCGCCATCACTGAAATCTTTATGAATCTTCTCATATGCTTAAAGTTTTACTATTCAAGATAACGTTTCATTTCCGAGGCCATTTCTGCGGCCTTGGCAGCTGCGGCTTCCGCGAATTTTTCCGAGTTGTCCGCATATATGATTCCGCGTGAAGAATTGACTAGCAAGCCGCAACGAGGGTTCATCGCAGCCTTGGCAACCTCCTCGACGCTTCCGCCCTGAGCCCCAACGCCAGGAACAAGGAAGAAACTCTCCGGAGATATGCTGCGGATCCGGGCAAGCTGCTCGGGACGGGTAGCCCCAACCACAAACATTATGTTCTCCTTGTTCCCCCACTCGGAAGCCTTGCGTATCACTCTCTCGTACAAAGGCATCTGCACCTGAGCCTGATAAAGGTCATCAGTCTGAGCCGAAACCGGAAGGGTCTCGAAATCCAGTGCCGTGACATTGGAAGTCAGAGACAGCAGGATTACCCACTTTCCCTTGTACGAAAGGAACGGAAGCACAGCGTCTCCACCCATATAAGGAGAGAGCGTGACTGCATCGCAGTCCATCCTTTCAAAGAAAGCCTTTGCATACTGTTTGGCAGTGTTGCCTATGTCTCCCCTTTTTGCATCGGCGATAATAAAGATGCCCGGATAGGTATCCCTGATATACTGGGCAGTCCTTTCCATCTCCATAATGCCCTCCCAGCCAGCTGCCTCATAGAACGCTGTATTCAGCTTGTAGGCAACGGCATATGGGATTGTAGCGTCAATGATGTCCTTGTTGAAAAGGAAGATCGCTTCAGCATCGCTCATAGTGACGTTGCGCTCCTTGACACATGCCGGGACCTTGTCCAGATCCGTATCCAGTCCCACACACAGGAAACTTCCCTTTTTCTTTATCTGAGCATATAGTTCGTCGTAAGTCATATCAGTTCTGTATCAATAGCCCGCCGGTGAACGAGCCAAGTTTTTCCTTGGCATAAGGCAATGTTACCCTGAAGGATTTCCTGTCTGAAGAAGGAGCCTCGTACATCGCGTCAACCATAATGGCCTCGCAGATGGAACGCAGACCTCTTGCTCCAAGATCGTATTTGATTGCCGTATCTACAATCAGGTCAAGCACTTCGGCATCCACCTTCAAGTCTATCCCGTCCAGTTTGAACATCTGCCTGTACTGCTTCATCAGGGCATTTTTCGGCTGGGTGAGTATATCCATAAGCGCATCGCGGCCCAGCGGGTTGAGGAATGTAACAACAGGGAGCCTGCCTATGAGTTCAGGAATCAGTCCATAGGAACGCAGGTCCTGGGGCGCTATGTATCGCAGCAGATTCTTCCTGTCCACTCCCTTGGCCTTCTCCTGCACCCCGTATCCTACCACCTTGGTATTCAATCTCTGGGCTATCTTCTTGTCTATGCCCTCGAATGCTCCGCCGCAGATGAACAGGATGTTGTTTGTGTTGACTGCTATCATCTTCTGCTCCGGATGCTTGCGGCCACCCTGCGGAGGTACGTTCACGATATTGCCTTCAAGGATCTTGAGCATCGCCTGCTGCACACCCTCTCCGGACACATCCCTGGTGATGGAAGGATTGTCGCTCTTGCGGGCAATCTTGTCAATCTCATCGATGAAGACGATTCCCATTTCAGCCTTTGCGACATCATAATCAGCATCTTGCAGAAGTCGCGTAAGGATGCTCTCCACATCCTCCCCGACATATCCCGCCTCAGTAAGGACGGTAGCGTCCACAATGGCGAACGGAAGGTGAAGCATCTTGGCTATTGAACGTGCCAGGAGGGTCTTGCCGGTTCCGGTCGGACCGACCATAAGCACATTGGACTTCTCCAGTTCAAGGGAAGAATCTGAAGAATCCTGATTCAATATCCTCTTGTAGTGATTATACACGGCGACACTGAGGAATTTCTTTGCCTCGTCCTGCCCTATCACATACTGGTCCAGATATTTGTGGATCTTTTGCGGAGTCAGTTCCCTGAACTCGTCCCTGACACCGGAAACCAGCTTGCCACGGTCTTTCGCCGGCTGGTTTTCTTGAATGTAATTATGAATGTTCTCTACACACTCAGCACATATGCACCCGGAAGAACGGCCTATCAGCAAGGCTCCGTCCTCCTCAGACCTTCCGCAAATGATGCATCGCGGAGTGGAGTTTTCCTTTCCGTTTCCCTTAGTTCCGGATGCCATTTCTATTTCTTCTTGGCCTTGGCCAGAATCTCGTCGATCATTCCGTACTCCTTGGCCTCAACGGCAGTCATCCAGTAATCCCTGTCAGCGTCTTTCTCAATCTGTTCCAGGGTCTTGCCGGTGTTCTGTGCCAGAGACTCGTAGAGTTCTTTCTTTGTCTTGATGATTTCCCTTGCCTCGATCTCAATGTCGGATGCCTGTCCGGAAGTTCCGCCCATTGGCTGATGGATCATTATCCTGGAGTGAGGAAGGGCACTGCGTCTTCCCTTCTCGCCTGCAGCCAGCAGAACAGCGGCCATGGAAGCGGCCATACCCGTACAGATTGTACCAACCTTAGGGTTTACGAGGTTCATCGTGTCGTAAATGCCCCAACCGGCATATACCTGCCCGCCCGGAGAATTGATATACAGCTGAATATCTGCCTCAGGGTCTGCTGATTCCAGATAGAGAAGCTGGGCCTGGACAATGTTTGCCACATCATCGTCGATAGGAACACCCAGGAAGATGATCCTGTCCATCATAAGACGTGAGAACACATCCATAGAAGCTACATTGAGGCGTCTCTCCTCAATGATTGTCGGGTTGATGTAAGCAGCGGTCTGGGCTGCGTAACCGTCCAGTTTCAGGGAGCTGACACCTTTACGGTCTGATGCAAAAAGCTTGAAATCGTTAGTCTTGTTCATAATTATCGGTCTGGCCGTTATTCAGCCTTTGGGGTTTTCTTGACGGTCTTCTTTGGGGCAGCCTTCTTCTTGGCAGTCTTGACAGGAGCGGCGTTCTCGTTCAGAAGGGCAAGTTCTTCGCGTGTAACTTCCTTGATGTCAGCCTCTATTACGCCCTTTACATAGTCCAGGACTTTGTCTTCCTCGCATTTCTCGAACACGCGGTTAGCCTCCTTCTCGTTGTTGAGCATCTGCTCGGCATACTGGTCCAGAGTCTGCTCAGGAACCTGGTTCAGGCCGTACATTGCAAACTGGGTTGCGGTCATCTCCCTGGCAACCTTCTTGAGGTCCTCCTTGGTGATGTTCATCTTCTGGTCTGCGAATATCTTGCGGCTTATCATCTGCCAGCGGTAATCCTGAAGGAAGAGAGGAAACTCCTTCTCAATCTGCTCCATAGTGAACTTGCCTTCGTTGATCTTGAAGAGCCATTTCTTGAGGAATTCCTCTGGAAGAGGGAGATCGGCCTTCTTCACCAGATAATCTATAAGGTCACGCCTGAAGCGCCAGTCGCTTTCCTGTTTGTATTCTCCCCTGAGTTTTTCTTCCAGTTTCTTGTCGAACTCCTTCTCGTCCTTTACGGCATCCTTGCCGAATACGCGGTCGAAGAGATTCTGGTCAGCCTTTGCAGGGGTAAAGGTCTGCACTTTGTTGATTGTCAGTTTATATACTGGAGCGGAAGCGTCAAACTCATCCTTTCCCACGCGGAGCAGGGAAGCCCTGTCTGTCTCGTTAGGGAAGCACTTGACAACGTCAATGTCAAAGCTGTCTCCGACCTTCTTGCCGAGGAACTGCTTCTTGTTTTTTTCGTCTATGCTCTTCAGGGTCACGTAAGTATTCTCCACCTTCTTGTCTCCCTGCTCAAGGTCAACGACCAGGAAGTCTTCCTCGCCGGCTTTCTCCGTGTCCACCAGAGTACCAAACTGGCGGAGCATATCCTCCTTGTACTTCTTAAGACCTTCTTCCTCAACCTTTATGCTGTAGTAAGCAACCTTGTCGTCCTTGTCCAGGGAAAGATTTATCTCAGGACGTACAGCCATATCATATACGAACTCGAACACTTCGTCTTTCTCAGGATCTATCGGCTTCTGGAGCTCCTCGTTAGGGATTGGCTCGCCGATAAGGTCCAGGTTGTTGTCCTTTATGTAACCGTTGATCCCGTCTGTGATTATCTCGTTTATCGCCTCGTTCATTGCGGCAGGGCCATAAAGTCTCTCTATCAGCCCCATAGGAGCCATTCCCTTGCGGAATCCCTTCAATTCTGCCTTTCTGCGATACTCTCTCAGCTGTTTGTCTTTCTTTTCGTTTGCTTCTTTCTTCTCGAACTCTACCGTAAGCATGTAGGTCAGCTGCTGTGTTTCTTTCTTTGTAATTTTCATATTGTCTCTAATTGTAAATATTCTGCCCGGCGATGGACATAAATGTCCAAGGCCGGCAAATTTAGGCAAAATCCTCGGCTTTATCAAATAAAGGCTCCCTTACCGCCCCTTTCTGAAGAGAATGACAAGAATTACCGGAATGCCCAGAAGGGCTGCCACGGTATTGATAGGTATCACCCCGCCTGTTCCCGGTAGTTCGCTCAGCGTATCTGCAAGAAGAGTCAGGCATCCGCCCAGAAGGGCCGAGGCAGGGAGCAATACGCGATGGTCCGCGTTGCGGAAAATGAAACGGGCGATATGCGGCACTGCTATTCCCAGGAAGCCTATCGGCCCGCAGAAAGCCGTCACCGCACCGGACAGAAGAGTTGTGGAAGCCAGGATACGCATCCTTATCTTCTTTATATCCAATCCTATTGATGCGGCATAAGCCTCCCCTGGAAGAATGGCGTTCAAGTCCTTGATATTCATTACGGCAAGGACAAGTCCCAAGATAACCAGGCCACACAGTATAGATATCTGGACTCCATCCAGAGCCGCAAAGCTTCCCATTGTCCACAGGACATAGGCCTTTAGGGAATGTGCGTTTGACGTGTACTGGAGAAGATTCACAAGGGCGCTTGCTATGAAGCCTATCATAACTCCGAAGATCAGGAGTGTCAGGCTTCCCTTAACCCTGTTGGAGACATACATTATGAGAACTGTCACCAGGGCCGCTCCGGCAAGTGCCGCTCCAGCGCTGCCCAGGGTATTCAGGACGGAACCTCCCCCACCTCCAAACAGCGACATTCCCATTATGTAGAGAGCCACGCCAAGCCCCGCTCCGCTGCTGACTCCCAATATGTAAGGATCCGCCAGCGGATTGCGGAAAAGCGTCTGCATCTGAAGCCCGCAGACCGCCAGCGCCACTCCGCATACCAAAGCCACCACAGCCTTCGGGATACGGAAATTCACAAGTATATCCTTTCCCAGGTCCGTGGTGAAAAGATCCCGCACACTGAGAGAGGCCGACCCAAGGACCAGATCGGCTGCAAACAGCGCCAGCAAGGCAATCGCCGAGACTAAAAAATATGCTCCACTCTTTTTCAAACCCTATATTCTCCAGAAATCCGGATACAAAAATACCCACTATTTGCTACTTTTGCAACGCAGAATCAACACGAAACAAGATATTAAAAATACAACGCATTATGAGACAGAAAATTGTTGCCGGAAACTGGAAAATGAACACCACAGTTGCCGAAGGAATCGACCTTGTTAACCAGATAATCGCAAAGATAGAAGACGTACCTCAGGACGTGAAACTCATCGTGAACACTCCTTTCACCCATCTTTTCCCTGTAAGCAAGATCATCGGCGACATCAAATGCCCGTTCTGCCGCAGCAAGCTCTCTCTCGGCGCCCAGAACTGCTCTGACAAGGAAAAAGGCGCTTACACCGGAGAGGTTTCAGCCAAAATGCTCGCATCCGTAAGCAAGGCGGTAGGAACCGTAGCCGGCGCCCCCGAAGGCGCTACCGGAGCCCCTGTAGAGTATGTTATCCTCGGCCATTCGGAAAGAAGAGGCTACTACGGAGAAACCAACGCCATCCTTCTTGAGAAAATAGGCCAGGCACTGGCAGCCGGCCTTAAAGTCATCTACTGCGTAGGAGAAGCCCTCGAGGAAAGAAAGGCAGGAAAGCACTTTGATGTAGTCGCAGAGGAAATAAAGGAAGTCCTTTTCAACCTCAGCCCTGAGCAGATGAAAAATATCGTTGTCGCATACGAGCCAATCTGGGCCATAGGAACCGGCGAGACCGCAACCAAGGAGCAGGCTCAGGAAATCCACGCTTTCATCCGCAAGACTCTGGCAGAGAAGTTCGGAGCCCTTGCAGAAGAAACTTCCATCCTCTACGGCGGAAGCTGCAAGCCTTCCAACGCCCGGGAACTTTTTAGCCAGAAAGACATTGACGGCGGCCTGATCGGTGGCGCAAGCCTCAAGGCAGACGACTTTATCGCCATCGCCAAGAGCTTTTAACTAAAGAACTTCTAATAAAAAAGCCCTGCGGTGCAGGGCTTTTTCTTTACTCGTCTGGAGCCTTCTCCTTTAGCTTAACGGTTCCCGACATTTTGAACGTCCCGCGATACCAATTACCGTCTCCCTTTTCTACCATCGCAGGTACTACTTTTACGGAATCATCTTCGTATTTGCCGGACAACTGAGGATTTAAATTGCTGCGGTAAACAATATAGGTGTAATCCTTATCCGGTTCTGAAAAAGATTCTGTATAACCGTATATCCTGCCAGTTTCATTTGTAGTATTGATCCAAGACGGCTGACCATTGATTACCGTGTCTCTCATAACAGAAGAATATGAAGTTTCAGTGAGTGACGTGCGGACAATCAATCTGGCATCCTTGACAGGTTTATTTGACTGATCCACAACCCTTGCATCAACATTCAGACGTGCATATGGACTGCCATATGCAGCTTTAATGACTTTAGAACATGCAGTCAGACCGAGCAACGCCAACAGGCCGCCCAGCAGGTATTTGTAAAGTGACAACGCTTTTTTTACCATAACTCAATCCGTTCTTTATGGCAAATATAGATATTCCCCCCAAAAAAAAAATTATTTCAGACGGTCGAGGTGGCAGAACTGAAGGCTGCCGTCAGAATTCCTCAGATGCATTCCCCCGCCTTCGCAGTAGCGGAAGAACTTGCAGGAAGCGCACTGGTCTTTTTTCATCCAGGACCTGTCTCGGTAAACCTGGAAACGGTTGTTCCAGACTTCCATAAAGTCATCCTTGTAGATATTTCCCTGGTTATAGTCTGAACGGATGCTCACGCAGGCGGAGATGGAACCGTCGTTGAGCACAGAGCCCACATTCACTCCGGCATGGCAGCGGAACAAATGGTTTCTCACCTTGCCTTCATAAGCACCCAGAAATCCTTCGCAAGAGTAACTGCACTGGATTTTGCCTTCCTTGCGGGTAGCTTCTATGAACTCCATCACTCCGCGGAAACGCTCGTTGTCCAGCTGCAGTAGAGGATCCTCCTTGGCCCTTCCGGAAGGGAACACGGTAAAGACTCTCCATTGCTTGAGACCCATTGATATCAGCAGTTTCTTTATCTGGTTAAGTTCACTGTAATTGCGCTGGTTTACGCAGGTAACAACATCAAAGGCAAGGTCGTCCCCTGCCGCTATCGCCAGCTTTATGGCTTCAATCGCTTTCTCATAACTTCCTGAACGTCCTCTCATCCAGTCGTGAGATTCCTTCAGTCCGTCCAGGCTAACTGTCATTGAATGCAGGCCGGAAGCCATCAGCCGCCGGAATCTCTCCGAAGTCATAGCATAACCGTTGGTGACCATTCCCCACGGGAAACCTTTCTGGATTATTTTGCGTCCGCATTCCTCCAAATCCTTGCGCATTAAAGGCTCGCCACCGGTCAGAATAACCAGTATCTCCCCCGTCTTGTCTCCTGTCTTTTCGCAATAAGCCTTTACGGAATCCAGCACCTTCAGGAAATCCTCCATCTTCATGGATGTGGCGCTAGGCAGAATCTTACAGTCACTCCCGCAATGCCTGCAAGCCAGGTTGCACGAGAGCGTACACTCCCAAAAGAGCTGCTTGAGTTTATGATCCTTGATATCCAAATGCCGGAGCTTCCGCTCCGCCTCGCAGGCAAGCCAGGTCCTGAATGGAAGCCCCCTCATATAACTATCTGATTTTACTCGCCTTTCTTCTGGAGTTTGAGATTGACGTTCATCTCATAAGTTCCTTTTTCCCAGGTACCTGCCCCCTCCTTAATCTGCTCGGCCTTAACTGTAACGGAATCATCCTTGAACTTGCCTGAGTGCTCCTCATTATCTTCGCCATAGTAGACTACATTGGCCCCGGATGTAAGCCGCAAATCAGCAAAGAGCTGCAAGGTATCCGAAACCGTTCCGTCTTCCCCCGTCTCCACTTGAACGAGATCATGGTTTTTCTCAAGATCCCTCAGCAGCAACCTGGTCTTGCCTACAGGATTGCCATCCTCATCTACCACGGTAGCATTTACCCTGAGAGTTGCGTGCGGGCAACCGTACTCAACCTGAGGGCCATGATTACTGCCGCAGGCGGAAAAACCCATCAGCGCCATAGCACCAACCAATATCTTCTTGAACAGTTTCATATTTAAATAATATTAATTTTACTCCGTTTTTTTCTTAAGCCTCAGCGATGCCTTTATCTCATAAGTTCCTTTATGCCAATCGCCTTTCCCCTTCTTGTATGAAGACTGGACCCTTATCGAGTCATCTCTGTATTTGACCGGCAACCCGGCGTTATGATCTCCTAAAAAAACGATATTGGCACCCTCTTTCAGGTTATCAGACCCGTAATAAGAATGGTACAAATCGTGAGAATAATCTATTCTGCCTTTAGAATCAGTAACAAGCTCAAGATGTTTGTGATTGTAGTTCAAGTCTTTGAACTCGAGTTTTGCATCGGATACAGGTTGATTGGTTTCATCCGTAACCGTTGCCTTAATCTTAAGAGTTGTGTAAGGAGTACCATATGCGCAACAGCCAATGGTAACACTTATTCCAAAGGCTGAAACCAAAAATGCCAGAATATTTCTTTTCCTAGACATCGTTTTCATCTCCTATACACCACAAATATAACAATTACTTTTCCAAAACCATTTAACAGCTGCCGGCAACTTTCAACGACCTTGCAAATTGTCAGAAAAATAATACCTTTGCAATCCAATGCGGGTATGGCGTAATTGGCAGCCGCGCCAGACTTAGGATCTGGTGGAGTAATCCGTGGGGGTTCGAGTCCCTTTACCCGCACCTAAACGCAGGCATCCGGTCTATAACGGGTGCCTGTTTCGTAGCGGATTTGATTGTTTATTCAGATGAAAAGGATATCAAGATTCTTTTTTGCCATCACGATGGTTTTAATTGCTTTTGGGTGTACGGATCCTGGCAGGAGCTATGTGAAAAAGGCTGTCAAGATTATGGACAGAAGCGGGCTGTATGCCACTGGAGATGAATGGGAAATGGCAAAGAAAGAAGCGCTGTCAGCAAATCCGCTTACGATGGAAGAGGCTCACGATGTGGTCAAAAAGGCTTTGCAAGTAGCAGGCGGGAAGCACTCTTTCCTGAAGGAATCTGATATTGTGGTCAAGGAGGATACTTCAAAGTGGGAGATGCCGGAAGTGGAGCTCTTTGATTCTTTGAAGATTGCGGTGGTTAAGCTACCTATGTTTTCAGGTAACAGTGAAGAGGGACGGAAATATGCCAACACTGTAATAGAAGCAATTCCGGAAGATATTGAAGGAGTTATTATAGACCTCAGGGGAAACGGCGGAGGTGATATGTACCCTATGATCAGCTCTGTACACAGGTTCATTCCGGATGGAAACATACTCCGCTTCCGCTCCAGGAAAAGAACGATGTGGATTACTCTGGACTATGTATTGAATGTTGCCGGGATAAAGAAACTGACACCTATACAGTGCCCTGTAGCCATTCTCACCGACGAAGGAACCGGAAGTTCAGCTGAAGCGCTTCTGATATGTTTCCGCGGAGTGGAGAATACCCGTGTATTTGGCTCGCCGACAGCAGGATATGCGTCAAGCAACCGCCCTTACAAGATGGCTGACGGCTCTATGCTTGTGCTGACTGAAGGCTGCGATGTGGCAAGGACTGGAGAAGAATTCTGCGACGACCCTATCGAGCCGGATGTAAACACAGAAACTCCAATGGAAGATTCCTTGATCTGGTTAAAATCGCTGAAGTAAAAAGAAATCACTATGGAAGACGTGCTTCTGAGAGAGATAGACCGCATCGGAGAAATGATGCTGATGATTGCAAGGCGATTGGGATTGTTTGGCAGGAAGAAGCCGGACTATTCCCTTTCAAATGTGAAGGAGGAATTCTGCAAAGCAGATCTTGAGATAGACCTGGAATCTGTCCTTAAGCAGGAAAATCCTGTATGCTATCTTGTGGAGGAGAAGAAGTTTTCAGACAGGGCGCTGGAAACATTTATGGAGATACTTTTCTATTCGGATCTCGATGAATCCAGAAAGAAGGCCTTGCTTAATGATGCCATAACCTATCTGGACAGCAAAGGCTATATCTCCTTCAAACTTCATTCACTGGTTTCAGACTGACCCGCTTCAACTTGCCGATTACTTGAACTTAATCTGGCCGTTATCCAGGGATTCGATTATAGCAAGAGACTCGATACGCTTCACACCGGCGGCTTCAAGCACATGACGGCCCATCTGGAATTCCTTTTCAATGATGAACCCCATTCCCTCGATTGTGGCCCCGGCCTGGCGGCACAGGTCAACTATACCCTTTCCGGCACTCCCGCAGGCAAGGAAATCATCTATGAAAAGCACGTGGTCATCCGAGGTAAGAAACTCCTTGCTGATAACCATATTGTAGTCGCACTGCTTGGTAAATGACCTTGAATGAGCAACATACATATCTGACATCGTAGAAGGCTGCTGCTTCTTTACAAAGACTACAGGAAGCTCCATCTGATAGCCCAGCATCACCGCAGGAGCAATGCCGGAAGCCTCTACGGTAACTATCTTGTTGACACTCAAATCGGCAAAACGGCGGATGAACTCAATGGAAATCTGCTTCATCAGATATGGATCCATCTGATGGTTGATGAAACGGTCAACTTTCAGCACTCCACCCTCAAAGCACTTGCCTTCCTTGAGGATACGTTCTTTCAAAGTATCTATAAACATAATCTTTAAACTTATTCTAATACCAGCGTGGCGCCTTGTCCGAATTGGCGGCACGGATTCCCATACTGAACATAAGGTTGATGTTGGCGATCATTCCCTCTATGTCCCAATCGTCGTGATACTCGTCTATCGGCCTGTGATATATGCTCTTGTAAGGATATTTGTTAGGACGGGAAGGGTCAACGATGTCCTTTCCGTTTTCTATGACCAGTGCCGGAACGCCCTTTTTCACGAAGTTGAAATGGTCTGACCTGAAGAACCAGCCGTCTGAATTGTCATACTTGAAGAAAACATAACGGCCCTGTGCGGCAGCGGCCTCGACGATGTAATTGTCCAGTTCACAGGCCCCTCCTCCCATGACGCTGATATCGTGGGTAAGTTCTGCCGGACCGACGCTCTCGAAGTTTATGCAGGCTGCTGTCTTCTCCATAGGAAATGCGGGATGCTCGCAATAATACTGGGATCCGAACATACCGCTTTCCTCAGACGATGCGCTCAGGAAAATCAATGTCCTGCGAGGTTTTACCGGCATCTCGAAACTCTTCTTGGCGGCAAAAAGCAGGGCGGCCATCGCGGAGGCATTGTCCGAAGCCCCGTTGTAAATGGAGTCTCCCCTGTCATCCGGAAGGCCTATTCCAAGGTGGTCCCAATGGGCGTTGAAAACCACGCACTCGTCCTTTAGGTCCGTGCCCTCGATCATTCCGGCAACGTTGCAGGTCTGGTCGATGTTATATTCCACGTCCATGTCTACATCGCACTTGAGGTTGAGGCTGAAGGCCTTGAAACCCGGCTTCTTGGCGGCTTCAAGCGCGGCTTCGAAGTCCATCCCGGCTGCGGCAAACAGTTTTCGGCAGCCTTTCTCGTGAAGCCATCCCTTTATGGCAAGCGCATCAGAGTTGTTTGTATCCTCGTCATACAAGGCAAGATTGCTTTCAATATGGCCGTTTACGCAAACGTGCCATCCGTAACCGGCAGCCTCAGTGTTGTGCAGCACCAGGCATCCTGCAGCGCCCATCCTCTTTGCCTGCTCGAACTTGTAGAGCCACCTTCCGTAATAAGTCATGTTCCTGCCGCGGAAAAGAGAAGGGTTGTAATACCCCGGCTCATTTACCATCGCGATGATTATCTTGCCCTTAACGTCTATTCCGTCGAAATCGTTCCAGTTGAATTCCGGAGCGTCAATCCCGAATCCGCAGAAGACTATTTCTGCAGAAGGCAACTTGACCTTGTCCGTTGCCCTTGCGGTCCAGACCATCATATCCTCTTTATGGATGAGTTCCGTCTTCTTTTTGCCCTTTACGCGGAACTTGTCCCCTACCGGTTTGCAGGTGGTGGAAATCATCTTGAATGGCTGGAACCAGCTTCCGTTAAAGGCCGGCTTCAAGCCAAGAGCCTTCATCTGGTCTACCATATAGTTTATGGTTTTCTCTTCGTAAGGCGTCATCGGCTTACGGCCTCCGAATTCGTCTGAAGATATTGTCTTTATCCAGTCGCGGAGCAAAGCCTCCTCCTGCTGAAGGGTTGTATGGACGGCCTGTGCCGCAGAAAACGCCGGTAGCAGGAAAACGGCCAGAAGAACGAACAGTTTTTTCATAATCAGATATGTATTATTCAGTAAAGATAAGACAATTATCATTAATTATCGTATATTTATATCGCGATATAAAACATCTGATATTTATGAAACGCCTGTTTACCATTCTCGTGGGCGCACTGCTCATTTTCCAGCCTTCTACGGCTGACGCCTGTACAAACCTTATTGTCGGAAAGAAAGCTTCCACGGACGGAAGCGTGATATGCACATACAATTGCGACGGCTTCGGCTTTGCCGCATCACTTTCTTTCTCCATGCCCGGAATGCATCCGGCAGATGAAATGATTAACATAAGGGGCTGGGGACCACAAGCAGGACAGAGGCTCGTAAAGCAAGTACCTTATACATATGGTGTTGTAGGGCTGATGAACGACCATCAGGTAAGCATCGTGGAAACCACCTGGGACGGACGCAGGGAACTCCGCAATCCGGAAGGATATTTCGACTACTTCACACTGATGCACGTTACTCTCCAGAGGGCAGCTACAGCACGCGAGGCCATTGAGATAATACACCAGCTGGTGCAGGAATACGGCTACAACTCCACAGGAGAATCCTTTGCAGTGTGCGACAAGGAAGAGGCCTGGATTATGGAGATAATCGGCAAGGGAAAGGGCCGCAAGGGAGCAATCTGGATTGCAATGAGGCTCCCCGATGACTGCATTACCGCTTATGCCAACTCAAGCAGGATAATGCAGTTTCCTCAGGCAAAGAAAGCCGACAAGAAACTGGGATTCTGCATCGTTGAAAACGAGTGCATGTATTCTTCAGACATCATTTCCTTTGCCCGCGAGATGGGTTATTACAGCGGAGAAGACAAGGACTTCAGCTTCAGGGACGCCTACCAGCCAATGGATTTCAGCAAGATCCGCTACTGTGAGGCCCGTGTATGGAGCTTCTTCCGCCACCACTATGACAAGGCAGAGATGGACTCATACCTGCCGTTCATAAACGGAAAGGTTGAGATCTGCGACCATCTTCCTCTGTGGATCAAGCCTGACAAACCAGTCAGCGTAAGAGACATAATGAACGACATGAGAGACCACTATGAGGGAACCGCTCTCGACATGACTGCGGACGTAAGCGCAGGCCCTTGGGGCTCTCCTTACCGCAACCAGCCGGTCAATTTCTACAGCAGCGACTCCACCAAGATGTTCAGGGAGAGGCCAATCGGCTGCCAGCAGAGCGGAATGACAATGGTTTGCCAGATGAGAAACTGGCTTCCTGACGCCCTGGGCGGAGTAACCTATTTTAACCTCGACGATGCCACGATGGTGGCCTATGTTCCGGTCTATTGCGGAATTAACCGCATCCCGGAGCCTTTCCGCAGGGAGAACAACAACGTACGCGAGTTCTCCACGGGAAGCGCCTTCTGGATGAACAACTTTGTTGCCAATATGGTTTATCCGAGATGGAGCGCCCTCTATCCGGACCTCAAAGAAGCCCAGAAAGAACTGGAAGACTACTACGAGGAAGACCAGAAGAAGGTTGAGGAAGCCGCCGCAAAGATGACTCCTAGCGATCTCAGCGATTTCCTCACCCGCAAGACAGAGCAATACACAGACAAGATGATGAAGCGCTGGGACAAGCTCGCAAAACTCATCATTGTAAAGCACAATGACCAAATCATGCTGCCGTCCAAAGACGGAGAACTGGCCCCTGGCAGACATACATCTCCGGCCTATGCCCCTGCCTTCATAGAGGCGGTAAAGTCTCATACCGGAGACCGCTACATTAATCCTCAGAAATAGTATGGAAGAAAACTACCAGCAGGACAATCAGGATCATCAGAATCTGCAGAACATGGCCCAGCAGATGGAGCAGCAGAGAATCTGGTACGAATATCAGTTTGAACCCAAGAAGCCACGCGGCAACAAGGGCTGGATTATAGTTCTCATTGCTGCGGTTATCTTCACAATCATAATCCTGCTGTTTAGGGGATAAAACAAGACTTTTTTATATATTTGCAGTCCCGTTGGGGCATTAGCTCAGTTGGCAGAGCGTTTGAATGGCATTCAAAAGGTCAGGGGTCCGACTCCCCTATGCTCCACAAATCAAGACAGCTTAACCGCTGTCTTTTTTTGTGGAGCAATCTCACCCCGCCTTCGGCACCCCTCGCTTTTTTTTTCTTAACTTTCCGGAACCGGCGCGTCTATCTATACGGAATATGGGAAAAAGCTTTGACATAGAACTCGCTCAGCTGAGACCAAAGGTTCTTGCCCTCACACGCAGGTTTTTCCTTTCCGCCCACCTGGAATCAGATCCGGAAGACATCGTACAGGATGTGCTTCTGAAACTGTGGACAGCAAAGCAAAACGGAACGGATATCCTGAATGCAGAAGCCTGGGCCGTTAGAGCCGCCAAGAATGCCTGCATTTCCGCCTGGCGCAAAAAAAGTAGAGCAACCCATTCCGGACTTGAAGCGCAGACCTCATCGGTTTCTGACAACCCGGCTCTTAACAGAATCAGGGAAACAGAAGCCTCGGCGATACTTAACAGAACTATGGAGGGTTTCTCGGAAGGAACCATCAAACTGATGCGGCTCAGGGCTTCAGGCCTGTCTCTTGACGAGATTTCAGCCATAACCGGACGCAGCAAGGGCAGCGTAAAGAGTTCCATCTCAGCAGCCAGAAAAGCACTGGTTCAGAGCCTCAATACTTAATATAAAAAGAATGAATAAATCGCAGAAGATACAGCAATGGAAACAAGAAGAAACATAAACCGCAAAGCTCTCATCCAAAAATACCTGGATGCTGAAACATCTGTAGAGGAAGAGCGCCTGCTTGCAGAATCCTTTGCAGAGAATCCGCCACAGGATAAAGAGGAAGAGAAGATTGCTGCAATCCTCGCCCACGCAAATCTATTTGTAGAGGCTGATAAAGGAAAAGACTATCTTCTGGAAGATGATATTATCGCGGAGGAAGAGTTTGACAGCATTATTTCCAGACACAGAAATAGCCGAATTTGGGGATATTCCCTTGCAGGACTTGCGGCAGCTGTCGCGATGTTTTTCCTTCTTCGGACCCAATCTACTGAGACTCAGAGTGAAAACTATTCGGGCAACCCGGTAGAACAAGTACTTCTATTCTCCAATAACGCACTGGAAGAAGCAGAAAAATGTGAATTCGAGCCCATTGAAGGCGGCTATATCCTGACAGCCTATTTCCCGGACGGAAGCAAGGGGAAATATCTGCTTTCCCAAACAGAAGAAGACCAGTCTTTCTTCTTAATTTCACTCAATTCTCCTGGTATTGATTATTAAAACTTAGAATTATGAAAAAGATATTATTACTTACAACCGTCATTCTTCTGGCTTGCTGCGGAGCATTTGCCCAGAAGGTTGTTTATGTCATAGATGACATAACCGTAGATAATTTTGATGGCTCTCAGCTTAAAGGCAAGATAATCAAAGATTACAAGATTTCAGGCACCGGGAAGGGAAAAGATGCAGTTACTGTCCACTCTATCAGAACATCGTCTCAGGGAAGAGGTTCTTTTTTCGGCATAGCAACCGCTACTACCGAACCGGATTATCCTAACATGTCTTTTATCATAGATGGCAAAAAATATGGTCATAAAGAAGGGAACGATTATCTAAAAAAAGTGTTGGGATCATCGGAGAGGACTATGAAGAGCATTAGAAGCGAGCAAAAGGAGAATCCGGACAAGAATGGCCCAAAAATCCTGATCACCACTTTCATAGAAACCCAGCCAAACCAGAACGTGCTTAAGAAATCAGACCTAAAAACACTTCTCAAAATCATTCCCGGGGCAAAAACAGAGGCAGACGGAAGCGTCTCTATAGACGGGAAACCTGTAGAGTTTATCACCATCAACGGTACCAGATACACTGTCAAGAAAGACGATTGATTTTCATAATCAACTGATTTTTTTTTATATTGCATCCCGTAAGCCGCTCCTAACAGATTTGGGAATGAAAAAGATATTTATCGCGATAATACTGACACTTGTATTCAGCCTTTCTGCCAGGGCGCAGATTTTCATTGGCAACGATAATCTGACCAACAGGATGATGAGCAACATAAGTGTGAAGATCATAGACTCCCTGACCAGCGAGGCTATTCCATATGCTTCCGTGTATGTTGTTCCGGCAAAAGACACCACCATTACAAATTTCATAATATCAGACACGTCCGGTGTTGCAACCCTTAAAGATGTGCCGTTCGGCAGATATGTCTTCCATATCGAGATGATGGGTTACAAGCATTACTCCAAAGAGAAGTATTTCAGGGAAGAAAGGGTGGATATGGGGACTGTCAAGCTCAAACTGGATGAGAATTATCTCTCTGCGATTACCGTCACCGATGTTGGCAACCCCATCGTGATAAAACAGGATACAATCGAGTTCACCGCCTCTTCTTTCAGGGTGGGAGCCAATGCAATGCTCAAAGACCTGATAAAGAGGATGCCTGGAATGGAAATCAACGATCAGGGCAAGGTGATATTCAACGGAGAAGCCATATCCAAACTCACGGTTGGAGGGCGGACCTTCTTCTTTGATGACCAGGCTACTGCGCTGAACAATCTTCCGGCGGCAATTGTTGACAAGATACGCGTAATAGACAGGGAATCCGAACAAACCAGAGCAACAGGAATTCAGGACGGAAACCGTGAAAAGATTCTGGACGTGGGGTTGAAGAAAGAATACGAACAGGGATGGTTCGGCAATGCAAGCATTAAGGGCGGAACTACCATCGAGGGCAAGAAAAACGACGAGCCACTTAGAGACAATCGCGGAGCATTATACTATGCCAATGCCCTGGTTGCCGCCTACAACGAGAAAGACCAGGTTACGGTCATAGCCAACGGAATGAATATAGTTGCTTCCGACAATACAATAAGAGTAGTATTCGTTTCGGACGGAGAAAGGACCTCATCCGAACCGGGTCTTTCTTCTGCGGCTCAACTCGGATTTAATGTCAACACCTCCAGAATCAAGGATTTTGAGACAACCCTGGCCGGAAACTACAAATACACAGATACTGAATCCGGGGCTAAAAGCTACAGGAAAACCTTCCAGGAAAACGGTAATCTTTTAACCTCTAGTCAAAGATCCGGAAGAGGGTTCAGCAACGACGCTGGCGTGAATCTTGAAATGAAGAAGCAGAAAGGCAAGGTATGGCTTAGCTTTGTCCCGCGCTTTAAGTTTACCAAATCAGACACATACAGCAACGGATCATCCGAAACATACAGGGAAGAGTCTCTTGTAAACCAGTCCGAGAACAACTCCCGCAACCATTCCCTTACAAGATATGCAATGCTCAGCACCGGCTTTACTTTAAGGGAAATCGGGGGAAAGCGTGACAGGTCTCTTCACTTTAACATTAACAGCTCCATCAATAACAACGACGGCTACAGCGACGAGTCATCCATATTCAAGACAGCATCCGGAGAGGACAAGCGAACGATGCACTATGTATCTAATTCCAACACATACTACACACTTGGTCTTCTGCGATATACGGAACCCGTTTCAGACAAGCTGACCCTTTCCGCCCAGACTCAGTTAACCCTTAATGATTCAAAAAGCATCAGAGACGCTTTTGACGCAGGCGGAAAGAACAGCTACTATTCATCGGTGAGCAAAAACCACAACATTATTCAGCAGTATGACCTTACAACCCAGTACAAGTGGGATAAGCAGAGCTGGGTAACATTCGGAGTGACCGCCAACGGAACTCTAAACCAGCTCATCTCCCAAAGCTTTAACGTACTGGACACTACAGGAAAGGGAGAATGGAACTGGTATGTAGCCCCAACACTCCGGCTCCAGCTTTCAAAAGGTTCCGACCGATTCAATCTGCACCTTAGCGGAAGCAGCCAGAAACCCGGCAACAGCAGGATGCTGCCGGTACTGAATATCAGCAACCCTTCCAGCTTGAGACTGGGAAACATTTATCTCAAGCCATATACGAATACCAATATATCCGCAAACTATAACCGGAACAACAGGGCAAAATTCACCAACCTTATGGTTTACGGAAGCTTCAGCTTCAATACCAAGACCATCACCAGTGCCCTTTGGTATGATTCAGACGGAATACTCTATTCCATTCCGGTAAACTCTAAAGATCCTTATTATTCAGGCTGGATAGATGTTAACTATACCACCCCTCTGGATTCCAAGAAGATATGGTCTCTGAGCCTTTCCGCAAGCAGCAATTATTCATTCTCTTCAAGCTATCAGGCAACAGGTACGCTTCCGGCTCTGGACAGGGAGACCTTTGACTACACAGCTTTTATGGCAGACTTCTGGGGAGACAGCAAGGGCAACCGCTTCTATGAAGGCCTTAGCGGCTTCAGAAAGAGCAAGACCAGACTCTTTATTCCAGACGCCAGTTTCAAGATCAGATGCAACCAGAAGCAGTATACGTTCTCTGCCGGAGCGGATACCGAGGCAAGGATATCCCGATATTCTCTTGATAACAGTGTGAATACCAATACACTGAGCACCAGCTTCTTTGCAGAAGGCACATACACCACAAAACACGAATTCGAGTTCATCTCCGACATTTCCTATGTCTGCTACAAAGGATACGCAAAAGGATACGGAAAGCCGGAATGGCAGTGGAATGCGGAAATATCAAAGAATATAGGAGCATTTAACCTGAGTGTAAGGGTTCGCGATATCCTTAACCAGACCCGCAACTTGCGCCATACGGTAGCGGCAAACTATGAAGAAGACACCTACCGGCTTGTGATGGGGCGCTACATCCTATTCGGTGTCAAATGGAACTTTGGCAAGATGAACGCCGCAAACAGCCAGAGAGCCCAGAAAGCCGCCTGGAGCATGATCTTCTAGGATCAATCATCACCCACGTTAAAATTTTTCTGACCTTTGTGTAGTTTTTCCAGTGGTTCTGCGTCTAATGGGCAGAAACAAACAAAACGGACATGACAGAAAAAGAATTCGAAAAAATGGTCAGGGAACACAAGGGGACGATCTATACCGTCTGCTATATGTTCTCGCAGGACAAAGAGGAGGTTGCTGACCTCTTCCAGGAGATCCTGATCAACCTCTGGAAAGGATCCGGAACTTTCCGTGGGGAAAGCAGCCTGAACTCCTGGATATGGAAGGTAAGCCTCAACACCTGCATCTCTTCAGACCGCAAGAAAAGGCGTATGCCGAGAAAGGAACCTCTATCGATGAAGATAGACCTCTTTGAAGACCGCGATACGGCTTCTATCCAGGCCAACCTTCTGAAAGACAGAATCTCCAAGCTAGGGCCTTTTGACAGGGCAATAGTCCTGCTGTGGCTGGAAAACCTCAGCTACGAGGAGATAGGCCAGATTGTCGGAATCAGCACCAAAAATGTCTCTGTCCGTCTTGTCAGAATCAAAGAACAACTCAAAAAGATGCACTAAAATGGAAAACACAGATAACATACTCAACGAAATGCAGCAGCAGATGCGCCAGATGAAGGAAAAACTGGAAGGAGAATCCATCGTCAACGACAAGCTCCTCCGCAATGCCTACCGCAAGACTCTCGGCAATCTCCAGAGAAAGGCTCTCTGGCAAACTATAATAGGAGTTGTTGCAATGCTCCTCTGCCTCAACCTCCTGAATGTGGGATTCTCTATTCCTTTTGTAATCGCGACAGAGGTAATGCTGGCTTTCTGCCTGGTAGCAACCATCATAATCAACAACAGGCTCCCTAACATGAACACGGACCTCGTAACTGCAGCCAAGGGAATAGTACGCTTCAAGAAAGGCTATGCCAACTGGCTCTGGATCGGAATTCCTCTGCTTATCCTGTGGCTCGGAGGCATGGTCTACGAAATCTACACAAACGGAAAATTCCCGGCAGAACTCAGAGCACCAATGCTCGTCGGTCTTGGAGTGGGAATCGTAATCGGCGGAGCACTCGGCCTTATGATGCGCCACAACATCCTCAGCAAGTCTGACGAAACTCTGGCCCAGATCAAGGACCTCACCTCAGAGAGCTAGCGCAGATAGTGCTGGCGGAGGGGTTCAGGGAACTTCTCGATTGCATACCGCAGCATAGTTCGGGGCATAGTCCGGCAACGGGTATCCAGAAATGATCTCAAGCGTTTCTCGTCCCGCTTGCCGGCTTCTCTTAACAGCCACCCTACCGCCTTCTGAATCAGGTCGTGAGGGTGGTTCAGCAATATTTCGGCAATGGCATAAGTATCGTCAAGCTGACCCTTGCGAAGAAAGGCCATCGTTGAAACTATTCCAATTCTCTGTTCCCAGATATTCTTACCGTATTTGGCCAGGTCATACAGAAGAGTCCTGTCCTTGTCAAGTAGCCATGCTCCAAGCAGATTGTAGCAGGAAAGGTCCACCAAATCCCAGTTGTTGATCCTGTCAGTGTGCGCAAGATAGAAGTCCACGCACTGTTTTCGTATGGTTTCTCCCCCTTTCTTGTTGTGGGAGAAAATCTCCACCAGGCAGAGCAGAGCGGCAAGGCGTACCTCGTGATAATCGCTGAGAATACACTCCTCAAGATTCTCAAAGGAAACTTCCTTCCAGCACTCCTTTACAACTTCCCTCGTGACAGGTACCTTGATGCCCAGGAACTTGTCCCCCTCCCCATATTGCCCCAGACCTGTCTTGAAGAAACGCATCAGCCCCGCCACCTGACTCTCGTCGCGGCAGAGAAGCATCTTTTGAAGCAGGATATCAGTCTTCGACATCGTTAGGCAGATCTTTGATCTTGTATGCTGGAACTCCTCCTATAAGGCAGTTGTCCGGAATATCTTCGTGAACCACTGCTCCGGCAGCTATGACTACATTGTTGCCTATCGTGACTCCTGGCAGAATGGTTACGTTTCCGCCAATCCAGACATCGTTGCCAATCCTCACAGGTTTGGCTTCAGCGATATATTCCCGCCTGCCCTTTGGAGAAAGAGGATGACCGACTGTTGTGATAAGAGTGTTTGGCCCTATCATCACGTTGTTGCCGATGTAAACCTCACGGATATCCAAGATTGTCAGGTTGAAATTACCTGTAAAGTCATTCCCGATGAAAATGTTCTTGCCGCAGTCGCATCCAAATGTCTTTGATATCCATACTCTTTCTCCCACAGAGCCCAGCATCTTCTGAAGGCACTTGTACTGAGCCTCATAATCTGTTCCGTCGATGGAATTGTATTCTTCGCACCACTTTATTGCCCTAGTCTTTCTGGCAATCATTTCCGCATCTGCATAGCAGTATGGCAGGCCGGCATTTAGTTTTTCAAGTTCTGTCATAATTCCCTACAAATTTACAATTTCTTCCGTAATCAAGCGGGAATCCGTATGGTCTGCACGGCATCTATGAGTATATTTGCAGAAAGAAAACCAAAAATGAGACACAACAGATACTATCCGTTGATACTGGCCGCAGCCCTGTTTGCTGCAGTATCTTCTTGCTCCCACAAGCACCTTAGCCCGGAATCCCCGGACACTCCGGAAAATTATAAGCCGGTTATGGGCACTTATGCTGAAATCAATACCACCTGCGAGGAGATTTCAGGCCTTTGCCTTGCACCTAACGGTGACGGCTTTCTGGGAGCTTCAGACGAAAACGGCATAAACCACATTACCTGGAACGGCACAACCACTGACTTCTATAAAGGCCATTTCGATTGCGAGGGTGTAACAATAGACCCTCAAACCAAAGACGTATATTATATCATTGAAAACAAGCAGGAAGTTCACCGTCTGGTTGCTCCTGACTACAAGAAGGATGAATTGATCTGTGTAATCAGCGATGTAGGACTTGGCACCAACAACGGACTCGAGGGCATTACCTGGTATAAAGACCGCACCCTCCTGATCGGCAACCAGAAAAAGCCTGTGGTTCTGATCGCTTATTCCCTGGACAAAGGAGAAATCAGCCGCCGGGACCTGTCAAGCGGCCCTCTCAACGAAATCGCCGACCTTTGCTACGATCCTGTCCGGGACGTTCTTTGGATAGCGGACAGCAAAAACCGCACAATCAATCTATGCAATTTGAATGGTGATTTGCTTCAGAGCTACAGCGTTTCCTTCATAGACAATGGAGAAGGACTGTACGTGGACCACACCCACAGCTGCATCTGGGTATCCGACGATACCACTTCCAAGATATATAAGATAAACTTCACCAACCTGTAGTTTATCCGCCATAAATAAAGTGCTCCCGCCGTTACAACCAGTGTAGCAGCGGGAGTTCTTTCTATACCTAAAAATCAACCTTGGCGATTTCTCAGACCTTTGGAATCTGGAGATATTGCTTGAGAGTCTCTACATACTCGGCAAAAGCATTGCGGCCCTTGTCGGTAATCCGGCAGAGAGTGCAGGTTTTCTTGCCCTTGAAGGTCTTCTCCACCTCGATGTAGCCCGCTGCAGAGAGTTTGTCTATCTGTACGCTCAAGTTACCTGCCGTTGCTCCGGTCTGGGACTTGATGTACACGAAATCTGCCTCGTCCACACCTATCAGTATGCTCATCACCGCAAGCCTTAGCTCCGAATGGAGCAGCGGATCCAGCGGCTTGAACGTTGTCTGTTTCTCTTCCATAACACTTTGTGTTTTAATGAAGTTGACACTAATTAACGTTATGGTTAACTAAGCTGATATCTGGCTGTTTTTGGCCTTATTCTGGAGGATAATTCCAGGGATGACAAGCCCCAAGACTCCAAGGATTGCGAATACCAATATCTGTGCAGGACCGTTTACTACCAGGGCAACGACTACAGACAATGCAGTAGCGAGAACCAGGCAGGCAACAACGGACTTCATCTTCATGACAACTCCGGAGATAACTCCGCAAAGTCCCATCATCAACGAGATTACAAGAGTAAGGTCTACGTGGATGCTGGCTTCCGGATTACAAGCTCTAAGTATAAAGTATGCAACCCAGATCATCAGATAGAGGCCAGTTGTAAAGATTCCGAACCACATCCAGGTCTTGCCTATGATTCTGCTGATCTCGTTGCTTGGGGCCTTCTCCTTGTTTTTGTCCATAACAATATTGCAAACTACACTTATAGCAGTCATCGCGAACCAAAGAAGATTCCAGACAGGGCTACCGGTCTTTGACCAGAGAAAGTAAATAACTACAGAAGTTACAGCCACCATGCATCCCCAGAGGATAAGAGGTTTGCCGGTATTTTTGGCTATTGTCATTCTGCTGCGCTCCATTGTCTCTGCGATAATCTTCAGAGAGTTTTCGGTTGTAAGGTTTTTCTCGATAGTTTCCATTGTTAAACTTTTTTAAATGTTAAATACTTTTGTTTGTTTTTGGCTCTTCAATCGAGCCAGTTTCAATGGCCATTTTGGATTCTTTTCTCAGCGATTGCGCACTCTCTGAGTCCCAAATCCACTGCAAATATAAACCAGTTTATTTTATAAACCAAATATTTTTGCAACTTTTTTCTAAAAAATTTTCGACTCCTATATTAAAATACGCGTATGCCCTCAAAAATGCCTATTTTGCGACCTGAAAAGCATCGCTGAGCCATGAAAATTGCAATTACAGGAGCCGCTGGAAATCTGGGTAGTCTTCTATCTGAAGCCTTTTTGGATGAAGATGTAACTCTAAACCTGCTTTACCATAAAAGGCCGCTTAGACATAACCTGTTAAGCAACAGCAAGGTAACGCCACTTCAAGTGGATTTAGCCAAGCCGGAAACCATTGTTCCGGCATTACAGGACGTGGATGCTGTGGTACACTTTGCCGGGGTGTTGTTCAAAGGTAATCCCCAAAAATTTCTTCCCATAACAAACACTCAATATTTCAAGAACTTGCTGAGCGCTGCAGAAGAATGCAAGGTCAAAAGAATCGTGCTCGTAAGTTTTCCTCATACGGAGGGGGAAACAACTCCCGATCATCCCGCAACAGGAAGGCTGGACGGAAATCCCATATCCGTCCATGCTCAGACCCGTCATGAAGAAGAAGTCCTGCTTATGCGAAAGCAAGACAGATTCCGCTGTATAATAGCACGTTGCGGAATGATATACGGCAAAGACATCATTATGATGGATGCCTGTAAATGGTTTTCCAGACATTGGATTATGGGAATATGGAAAAAGCCAACCTGGATTCACCTTATTTCCAAAGATGACTTTTGTTCCGCTCTCAAACAGACTGTCCTAAATCCAAATGCTGAAGGCATTTATCACATTGGAGATGACGGGAAACAGACCTTGCAGGAATTTGTTGATGAAGCCTGCCGTTATTGGGGAACCCGCAAGCCTTGGCGTATGCCGGACTGGATGGTTTATACCGCCGCATGGTGTATGGAACAGTGGTCACTCCTCACCGGCTCAAAGTCCCCTCTTACCAGAGACTTTGTAAAGATCGGACACGTAAGCTATTACGGAGACACATCCAGAATGAAAACTGACCTCTTGCCTAACCTGAAATACCCTACCTTCAAAGACGGCATAGAAACAATGTAATTATGATAAGGGTACTCTTTGTCTGCCACGGCAATATTTGCAGATCCCCTATGGCGGAGTTCATTCTCAAGGCTTTAGTAAAGGCTAGAGGCCTTGAAGACCAGTATTATATAGAATCCGCAGCAGTCTCCACAGAAGAGATCGGAAACCCTATTTATCCTCCTGCAAGATTCTGTCTGAAACAGCACGGAGTCTGGTTTAATGCTTCAAAGACAGCCCGGCAGATCAGACGCTCAGACTACGGCAAGTTTGACCTTATCGTATGTATGGATACCTCTAATCTTAGACTAATCAAGAGGATAATTCCGGAAGATCCACAGAATAAAATCCACCTTATGATGTCTTTTGCAGGTATTTGCCGCAATGTGGCAGATCCCTGGTATACCGGAGACTTTGAAACAACATTCCAGGATCTGCTTATCGGCTGCGAGGCCCTTCTCAAGTAATATACCGATTACTGGGTATTGGCGAGTGGATGGTGAACGCCTTAACTTTGCAGTGTAATTTTAAAGAAAATGAGTCATCACCATCACGATAAAGAATGCTGCCTTGAGCATCATCACGAGCACCATCACGAGGGGCTTGGAAATAAGATAATTATAATCATCGCGACAGTGATTCTTCTTGTTGCGGCGGTAATCGTTGAAAAGAAATTTAACCTCAAGACCTGGCAGCTTCTGCTGGTTTATCTGGTGCCATATCTTCTTGTTGGATGGGAGACCTTGAAGGAGGCGGCAGAGGGGCTTATGAAGGGTGAACCGTTCAACGAGCATTTTCTTATGTCGGTTGCCACAATTGGCGCCTTGTGCATTGGTTTTCTTCCGGGGGCGGAGGCACAGTTTCCTGAAGCAGTTGTAGTTATGCTGTTCTTCCAGATTGGGGAACTGTTTGAGGGATATGCTGAAGGACAGAGCCGAAAAAGTATCGCCCACTTAATGGACATACGTCCTGACAGGGCTCTGGTGGAAAGGAATGGAGTGCTTGTGGAAACAAGCCCGGAAAACGTTTCAATAGGAGAAACCATAGTTGTTAAAGCCGGAGAGAAGATTCCGCTGGACGGAATAGTCTCGGAAGGGAGTTCTTCCCTGGACACCAAGGCCCTAACGGGCGAGAGCGTGCCCAGGGAAGCAACTGTGGGTGGCCAGGTTATATCCGGTTGCATCAATCTTTCCGGAGTGCTGAAAATACGCACGACAAAGTCCTTCAAGGAAAGCACGGTTTCCAAGATCCTGGACCTGGTGGAAAACGCCCAGGACAAGAAGTCCAGAAGCGAAGCATTCATCACCCGCTTTGCCAAGGTCTATACCCCGATTGTGGTATTTGCGGCAATTCTTCTTGCTATCCTGCCGCCGTTAATCTGCGGCAACTTCTCCCAGTCATTCCCTACCTGGCTTTACAGAGCCCTGATGTTTCTGGTTGTATCCTGCCCTTGTGCACTGGTAATCAGCGTTCCTCTGACTTTCTTCGGAGGAATCGGCGGAGCCTCCAGGAAGGGAATACTGATAAAGGGAGCCAATTGCCTGGATATCCTCAGCGATGTGAAAACGGTTGTCTTTGACAAGACCGGAACTCTCACTCAGGGAAAGTTTGCCGTTGAGGCAATACATCCTGATATCTGCAAGGATGACCATCATACCGGAGAGTGTCATCAATCCCACTCAAATGATCCGGTTTCGGACAGGCTCATACACCTTGCTTCACACGTGGAACATTTCTCCACACATCCTATTGCAGGAGCTCTCAGGGATGCATTCCCAGCCGAAGCGACTGACGGCTGCCAGGTGACTGGCATAGAGGAGATTGCAGGACAGGGTGCAAAAGCTAAAGTTGGAGAGGATCTTGTTTGCGTGGGTAACTCAAAACTGATGGACAGCATAGGCGTAAAATGGCATCAGTGCCACTGCACAGGAACGATTATCCACGTAGCTGTCAATGGAGAATATGCCGGCCATATAGTCATCAACGACCAGATTAAGGAAGACAGCAAATCTGCCATTTCCAGCCTTAAAGATTTAGGTGTATCCCAGTGCGTCATGCTCACGGGAGACCACCGGGAGGTGGCAAAGCAAATCGCTGAGAAACTGTCCCTTACCCAATACTATGCAGAGCTTCTCCCGGCAGACAAGGTCGATCAGGTGGAAAAACTCATTTCCGGAAAAGAAGGAAAAGGAAAGCTTGCCTTTGTGGGAGACGGAATAAACGATGCTCCGGTTCTAGCCAGGGCAGACATCGGCATTGCGATGGGAGCTTTGGGCAGCGATGCCGCAATAGAGGCCGCAGATGTAGTGCTGATGGATGACAAGCCATCCAAGATCGCCACCGCTATACGCATCGCAAGGCGCACATTATCAATCGCAAAGCAGAACATCTGGTTTGCCATAGCCGTAAAGGTCGCAGTCCTGATCCTGGCCGCCCTTGGCATCGCAACAATGTGGATGGCTGTCTTTGCAGACGTGGGAGTAACCGTTCTTGCCGTCCTGAACGCGATGCGCACCCTCCGTTCCTAAAGCCGGTGTTCTCCAAACTATCGGTTTCCTCCAGTAGTTTTTGGCAAATCTTTTCAGTATATTTGTTGAAACAGACTTATTATGAAAAGATTTCTGATCACTTTCACGATTATGGCGATGGCACTTTCTGCCTGCGCCCAGAACAAAAAGACGGAACAAAAAACACAGGAGGAAAACAATATGAAGACACTCGTAGCTTATTTCTCCGCGACAGGAACAACCAAGGCCCTGGCAGAGAAGGTTGCAAAGGCAACCGGAGGAGACCTTTATGAAATCAAACCGGAAGTAAAGTATACATCCGAGGATCTGGACTGGACCGTTAAGACTTCCCGCAGCAGCGTGGAAATGGCGGACAAGAATTCCCGACCGGCATTTGTAAAGGATCTTGAAAACCCTGGCCAGTACGGAACGATATTCATCGGATTCCCGGTATGGTGGTACACTGCCCCTACCATAATCAACACGTTCATAGAGACATATGGCTTCGAAGGCAAGACCGTTGTGTTCTTTGCGACATCCGGTGGCAGCACTATTGACAAGGCAAACGCCCAGTTCAAGACACAGTACCCTAAAATCAACTGGAAGGCCGGAAAGGTGCTCAACAGAGCGTCAGATCAGGATGTAAAGGCCTGGATAGATTCGCTATCTCTTTAACCACTTAATACAGCAAAGCAATGATCCACGATTTCATTTACGATATACCTGTCAGGGTATATTTTGGAAAGGACCAGCTTCAGAACCTTGGTCCGGAACTCAAGAAGTGGGGCAAGCGTGTACTTCTTACTTACGGAGGCGGCTCCATAAAGCGCATCGGACTCTACGACAAGGTGGTCAAGGAGATAAAGGACGCAGGGCTGGAACTATTCGAACTTTCTGGCATAGAGCCTAATCCAAGAATCAGTTCCGTAAGGCAGGGAGCGCAGATGTGTAAAGACCTCAACATAGACGTGCTGCTGGCAGTTGGTGGCGGCTCAACGATAGACGCCACAAAGTTTATGGCAGCGGGAGCGCTAGTGGACTTTGACCCGTGGGATTTCTTCGACATGAAAAAGAGAGTGCCTGTTGAAAAGGCTCTGCCTATTGTCAGCATTCTGACCTTGTCCGCAACCGGAAGCGAGATGGACTGCGGAGGGGTGATCAGCAATCCTGAAACCAACGACAAGATAGGATGCATGTGCCCTCCTATGCTGCCTAAGGCTTCTTTCCTGGACCCTACAAATACGTTTACCGTAAGCCCTTACCAGACAGCCTGCGGCGCAGCCGATATGCTCTCCCATATCTTTGAGGTTTACTTCAATATGGACCAGGATCTCTATATGCTGGACTGCTTTATGGAAGGCCTGATGAAGACCGTAATAAAGTATGCCCCTATCGCGATGAAAGAGCCTGAAAACTACGAGGCAAGGGCAAACCTTATGTGGAGCTCATCCTGGGCAATAAACGGCTTCATTGACGGAGGAAAGCGCCTGGCCTGGAGCTGCCATCCTATGGAGCACCAGCTCTCTGCATATTATGACATCACACACGGTCTCGGCCTTGCCATCCTTACTCCGCGATGGATGGAGTATTGCCTTGATACTTCCACCGCCTCCAAGTTTGCCCAGTTCGGCATCAATGTCTTCGGAATAGATCCATCGCTGAACCCTATGCTCATTGCTCACAAGGCCATCGAGGAACTGAGCTATTTCCTGTTCAAGACACTGGGGCTGAAGAGTACACTGTCCGAACTTGGGATAGACAAGACCCATTTCGCCGAGATGGCCTGCAAAGCAGTAAACGGCGGAACGCTTCCGGGCTTCAAACCGCTTCAGCAGCAGGATGTGGAAAAAATCTACAGCATGTGCTGCTAAGAGACAATTTTCGTATTTTTGTCAAATATGATAACTCTCATTCTGCTCATTGGTGCACTGGTATTGTTCATAAGCATCGGGCTTAACAATATTTCCACCCGTCTGGGGATTCCCGCCCTCCTGGCCTTTCTGCTGCTCGGCGCAATCTTCGGTGTCACCGATGTGATTCCAGTCAAGATAGAAGACTTCAAGTTTGCCCATAATTTCTGTACCTGCGCACTGATATTCATAATGTTCTACGGCGGCTTCGGAACCCGCTGGAGTGCTGTCAGGCATATAGTTACGGAGGCGGGTCTTCTGGCTTCCGTGGGAGTTATCATAACTGCCGCCGTAACAAGTCTTTTGTGCTACTTTGTGTTGGGCTGGGAACTTATCGGAAGCCTGGTTATGGGAGCGATAGTAAGTTCTACTGACGCTGCGTCTGTTTTCTCCATACTCAGAACGAAGAAGCTTGGTCTTAAGAACAACACATCTCCGATGCTTCAGGTGGAAAGCGGAAGCAACGACCCTATGGCATATATGCTTACCATAGCCATGCTTTCAATAGCCAATGGTACTGCATCGGGAGGAAAACTGGCCTTGATGCTGCTTATGCAGATAGGCATTGGAACTGTTTGCGGTCTGATTCTGGCACAAATCGCATGCCTTACCCTGCGGAAGGTCGATATCAAAGGCAGCGGCTACATATCGCTCTTCATCCTGGCCCTTGCCGTTGCCAGCTACTCCATACCAGACATTCTGGGTGGTAACGGATACCTGAGCGTTTATCTGGTCGGAATGATTGTGGGAAATCAGGATTTCAAGGACAAGAAAACCATCGTGAATTTCTTCGACGGAATAACCGAGCTGATGCAGGTGATGACCTTCTTCCTTATAGGTCTGCTCGTTGATCTGTCAAAGATGCCTAATGATATCATTCCGGCAATACTCATATTCCTGTTCCTGCTGCTACTGGCCAGACCGGCTGCAGTTTTCGGAGTGCTGACTCCGTTCCGGAAATACAACTTCAAACAGATGGCTTTCATATCGTTCGTAGGGCTCAGGGGAGCTTCTGCAATCGTGTTTGCCATTATGTGCATAAATGGAGACGAGCCTATGCAGCAGGATCTGTTCAACATCGTCTTCTTCCTGGTTGTAATTTCGATAGGCCTTCAGGGGTCCCTGATTCCTTGGGCAGCCAAGAAACTGGATATGATAGACAAGCACAGCAATGTCCTCAAGTCCTTCAACGATTATACAGAGGACAACACCCTCCATTTCAGCTGGGTTGAAGTTACTCCGGAAAGCAGTATGGCCAACAAGCAGGTACACGAGATAAACTTCCCCAAGAACGTGCTGATTGCCCTTATCATAAGAGGAAAGGAACAGATTATCGCAAGGGGAGACACAACCCTCCTGCCAGGCGACAAGGCAATACTCGTGACCAAGGCCTTTGAGGGCTCAGACGCAATCTTCCTGGAAAAGACTGTCAAGCCTACCAGCAGAAGAATCGGCAAGAAGATCAAGGAAGTTCCGGGAAGCGGCATTATCATCCTCATCCGCAGAGGAGACGAGAACATCATACCTAACGGCAACACAGTACTTTACGAAGGAGACCATCTTGTTCTTCTCCGATAAAAGCATCCAAAATGAAACAGTTTCTAACCATTATTGCACTCTTTATATTCACCTCTTCTTATTCCCAGAGCGATACCTCTTCCAGCACCCTTCAGGAGGCTGTAAAGGAAGCCATCGCTGAGGATAAAACCATGACAGAGGAGAATCTTCTGAATATGTATGGAGCTGATACCAACCAGCTGTACCAGAAGATGCAGGCAGAGATGGACAAGATTGAACAGCAGGAAGAAGAGGCAGAGGCTAGCAGGAAACTGAAAAGGGAGATTGCCCTGTTCTTTTCGCTTCTGATCGCTTTCTTCCCTGCGATTTCTGTCTTCCGTCTGGTGAGAAAGAAGAGGCTGGAGGTGGATAAAAAAGGCATTCTGCCGGCAGTTCTGATTCTGCTGCTTGGAGGCGCCGTCCTGTTTGCCTTCAACTACTTTATGATTTGGATGAGCCTGACACACGGCACCAAGTTCTACGCTGTTGGCGCAGTGGTGCTTATGATTATCCTTGCCGGATGGGCTATCTGGGTGTACTTCAGGAAACCGCAAAATCCTCAGCAGAAACAATAATCTGCCTTACTGCATCTGGCGGAAAAGAATCTTCTGGCCAGGAATCATATCCTGCAGGCCGGAAAGGTCTGTCTTGTTGAAGTGATAAGGAATCAGGACCGTTGGAGCAAACATCTTGGCTGCATTGGCACACTGTTCAGGTGTCATTGTATATGGCTGGTTGACAGGCAGGAATGCAACATCAATATCTTTGAGATCTGCCATTTCCGGCACATCTTCAGTATCTCCCGCAATGTAAATCCTAAGGCCGTCAATGGTCAGGACATATCCGTTTCCGTTGCCCTTCGGGTGGAACATCTCCCTTCCAGGAGTTGTATTATAAGCAGGAACTGCCTCCAGCATAATGCCCTTTGGAAGCTCCCTGCTCTGGCCGTTTGAGATGACCTCTCCGCGACCGATCCTGTCTGCACTGGTCTTGTTGAGAATCAGCAAGGTATTGTCTCCTTCAAGAACCTTTATGGTTGAGTCTTCCAGATGGTCCGGATGCTCGTGTGTCACAAGGATCACGTCCGCTTTAGGAAACTCTGAAGCATAGTCTGTCTTCTTGCCGTAATCTCCCACTGGATCCACCTGGATGGATAGCCCGTCATACTCAATCTCCAGGCTTCCGTGCTTTATAAGGCAAATTGCCACAAGAGACCCGTTGTCTGTCTGGAACAGCTCCACCTCATATTTAGTAACCCTGCGTCCTGCCTCTGTCCAAGCCAGATAGCCTCCCTTAAGGTTATAAACCGTGTAACCTGCATCAGCGAGTTTCTTTGCAGCGCTTGCACTGCGCTTTCCACTACGGCAATAAACAGCCAAAGGCTTGTCTGCAGGGTACGCAGCCTTAACATCATCAAGGAATGTCTCTGAATATACATCAATATTTACGGCGCTTGCAATATGCCCTTCCGCATATTCGTCAGGGGTACGCACATCTATCAGCGCAGCCTCGTTCTCCTTAAGCAGAAGACCGAACTCCACAACGTCCATATCGATGTATTTGTTCCCGCTGCAGGCAAACAGGCCCATCAGCATAGGGATAATGGAAAAACTCAAAATCGTTTTCATATCATTCTATAAAACTATCCAAATGCAATGTAGGCAAAATTCTTTATCTTTGAAAAAACAATAGACCAGACACCATATGCTTAAAATCGGAGACAAGATGCCGGCATTCGAGGTCCTGGACCAGGACGGCAACACCGTTAAAAGCCAAAATTTTATAGGCAACGGCAAAAAGACCATAATCTATTTCTATCCAAAGGACAACACTTCCGGCTGCACTGCAGAGGCCTGCAGTTTCAGAGATAACTACGATGCCCTTACCAAGGCCGGATACAACGTTATAGGCGTCAGCAAGGACAGCCCGAAATCCCATACTGGTTTCAAGTCCAAATATGACCTTCCTTTCACCCTCCTGGCAGACACCACCACAAAGATGCTACAGGATTTCGGAGCCTGGGGAGAAAAGAAGATGTACGGCAAAACCACAATGGGAACCCTAAGAAGGACCTTCATATTCAGCGATAAGGGAATTCTTGAACGTGTCATAGAGAAGGTAGATACCAAAAATGCCGCCGGCCAGATCCTCAACCCGTAAAACCATTGGCTGACTGTATGAAAAAGATCATAAGGATAATCCTTCTTCTGTGCATTATCGGCATCGCGGTTGTTGCCTGGTGCAGCCACATCGTTGAAAAAAGTTCCAGGGGAAAGATATTCAACGATGTAAAGGAGATTCCCTATAACGACGTGGGTCTGCTTCTTGGCACCAACCCTATCGGACGCACCGGCCGGCCAAATGTTTACTACCTAAACCGCATCCAGGCTACGGCAGACCTCTACAAGGCAGGCAAGATCAAGGTCGTGCTCATCAGCGGAGACAATCACCACCGCTCTTACAACGAGCCTGAACGGATGAAGAATGATCTTGTTGCCAAGGGAATTCCGGATAATTGCATCGTCCTGGACTATGCCGGCTTCCGCACATACGACTCCATGGTGAGGGCCCAAAAGGTCTTCGGCCAGAATTCCATTACCATAATATCACAGGAATTCCACAACCAAAGAGCTGTTTATATCTGCCAGGGCATTGGCCTTGATGCAGTTGCCTATAACGCCAAAAATGTTGGCTCCAGAAAGTGGAAAGTGTTTATGTTCCTAAGAGAAAACCTCGCCCGATGCAAGGCCGTCCTTGACCTCACATTTGGCAAAAAGCCTCATTTCCTCGGCGATCCTATTGAAATCACCATTCCCAAAGACTAAAAGAAACAGCCAATGAAAAAAGTTTACTTTGCCGGCTCCATAAGGGGCGGAAGATCTGATGCTGCACTATATCATAATATCATCCGCTACATTCAGCAAGAACTTGGCTGCAAGGTGCTTACAGAACACGTGGGAGACTTGTCGCTGAGCCAGAAGGAAGGTTCCACACCCAAGGACATAAAAGCCGGAGAAAACATTGACCAGGCCATCTATCTTCAGGATACCGGCTGGCTAAAGGAATCAGACCTTGTGATTGCGGAATGCACCACCCCATCCCTTGGAGTGGGATACGAACTGGCCTTTGCGGAAAATCTTAACAAACCCGTCCACATCTTCTACAACAGGGAGCGAACCCGCCTCTCCGCAATGCTGACCGGCAACACATATTTCCACATCCACCCCTATTCCTCCGAAGAGGAAATCTACCCTATCCTGGATTCCATTCTTCAATAACGCATGAAAGACTTTGCGGCGATAGACTTTGAAACGGCAAACTGCGAGAGGACAAGCGTCTGTAGTGTAGGGCTTGTAATTGTCAGAAACGGAGAGATTCAGGACACGTTTTATTCGCTTATCCAGCCTGAGCCCAATTATTACAACTGGTTCTGTACCAGGGTTCACGGACTCTGCAGCGAGGATACGGACTGTGCTCCCGTTTTTCCGACTGTATGGCGTGAAATAGAAAAACTCTTAAGGCTCAGCGATGAAGATGCCCGAAAACTGGGTTCTCCATATTTGCCGTTAGTAGCCCACAACAAAGCATTTGACGAAACCTGTCTGAAAGCCGTCTTCCGCTGCTATCAGATGGACTATCCGGACTATCCGTTCTACTGCACTCTCATAGCTTCCAGAAAAGCTTTCCCCTATGCTGAGAATCATCAGCTCCACACAATCGCCAGACTCTGCGGATACAATCTGGAGCATCATCACCACGCCCTTGCAGACGCGGAAGCCTGCGCCCGCATAGCCCTCAAAATCCTATAATTCTGACATCTGAATGTAGGTTTTTCCGCAACTTTTCGTAACTTTGGGAAAATGGCATAAAGGCCATGCCTGAAGCTATGCTTAAAGTTAAAATCTACGAATACGATTCCCCTTGCGGAAAGCTATATCTGGCCGCTAGAAAAGGGAGCCTCTGCCTTTGCAGCTGGGCAGGCAGCAAGAATCTTACTGACACTCTCTCAAGGCTTTCCAAAGCACTTGACATTGAGTTCATACTGCCTGAAACTGAAACAGCAAAGCCTCGCCAGGAGAAGCCTTCCAAGGTAATAGCCTCGGCTATTAAACAGCTCGGCCAGTTCTTCAACGGAAGACGAAAGACTTTTAACATTCCTTATCAAATGGCAGGCACCCCTTTCCAGAATGCCGTGTGGAAGAGCCTGCTGGATATTCCTTACGGAAAGAGCGTTTCGTATGCGGAGATAGCTTCAATGGCAGGCTATCCTAAAGCAGTCAGAGCAGCTGCCAATGCATGCGGAGACAATGCCCTCTCTGTCATAATACCTTGCCACAGAGTTATAGGCAGCGATGACGGCCTTACCGGCTACGGCGGTGGCCTTGGAGCAAAACGCTATCTGCTTGACCTTGAAAGTCCCCAGCAACGTCTGCCTTTCAAGACCGTCACCAAGAAACCTGCCGCGAAAAAGTCTGCCAGGAAAACTGCAAAGAAAACGGTGAAGAAAACCCCTGCCAAGAAACAAACTGCAAAAAAGCAATAACCTGCCAAACACCGTCTCCGATGAAAAAGCTCCTCATCATTTTAGCCGCTGTTCTGGTCTGCACCAGCCTTCAAGCCCAGAACAACAAAAAGAACCAGAGCAAGACAGACAAAGAATACGAACAGAAGAAGGAAGGCCTTTATCAGGAGTTTTCCGAGAATATGAAATGGCATAACGCCAACATTCCTCCCGACAGGAGAAAGGCGATGAGAATCAAGAAACAGATTGATTCGCTCACTAAGGTCAGGGATTCATTGATGCATTATACCGATTCTCTGATAGTTATCTCTGACAACAACCGGAAAAGAATAAACGATGACATCAATTCGCTGAGAAAAGACTATTACGCTGTTTCAGAAAGTGCCCTGTCAGATGTCTATAGAATAAAAAAAGGCCATACCAGAGATTCCCTGGAAAAGATTCTGGCAAACCTCAGCCCTAAGGTCAGAAAAAGCAAAGCTGCCCAAAGGCTGAAAGAATATCTGACTTCGGAGCCACTGAAGGCCGGAGACAATCTATGGGAATTCACCTGCTACACCCTGGACGGCAAGAAGTTCAACTGGAAAAGCGCCCGTGGCAAGAGGATCTTCATAATTCTTGACGGCTACGACTGTATGGGCAGCCACATGAATCCGCTTGCTTTCAAGAACTATTACAAAAACGAAATCGAAAAGAAAGTCAAAGGGCTCAGCGATTTTGTTTTCATTCCATATTTCTCCGAAGACAACTATGAGAAGTTCAAGAAGGACGCTGATTACTACGGGATGACTGAATACAATCCGGTTTCCGATATGGAAGGCCAGCTATCCAAGGTTGATATAATCTATAATGTTACAGCTACTCCAATGTGCGTGTACGTGAATGCAGACGGCACAATCAAAGCAATTACTGCAGGATTTGAGCCAAAAGACCTTGAAGATTTCCTAAATTATGAATAATGAAGTATTGAAAGCGCTCAAGGAAAGAAGAAGCGTCCGCAGCTACAAGCCACAGCAGATTACAGACGCTGAACTTAAAGCAGTGATGGAAGCAGGAACCTTTGCCCCTAACGGTATGGGACGGCAGGACTCATGGATTGTTGCAGTACAGAATCCTGAGATTCTGGACCAGCTGAGAAGAATGAATGCCGAGATACTTGGTTCTACATCAGACCCTTACTACGGAGCCCCTACCATTGTCCTGGTGTTTGGTTCAGATCCTGAGAAATGGCGCAATTCTGTCCAGGACGGATCACTGGTGCTGGGCAATATGATGAACGCCGCATACGCCATCGGACTCGGAAGCTGCTGGATCAACCGCGAGATGGAGATGTTCTCCACGGAAGAAGGCAAGGCCCTGATGCGCAAGATGGGCATTCCGGAAGAACTCATCCAGGCAGGGCTCACAGGTATTGGCGCCCTGGCCCTAGGCTATCCGGAAGGAGAACCAAGGCCTGCAAAGCCACGCAAGGAAAACTATTACAGAATCGTCAGATAAATCATTCAAACAGCGACTTGACAAACTTGCGGTTTCTCCAGTAGTTCTGGACAGGCTTGTTGTCTTCAAAAAGATCCAGAGAATTTGCCATAAGCCTCTGGGTAGCCCCATCGCCAAACTTTTTGGAAAGAATATCTACAGCAGAAGCGAGAGAAGAAACCAAGACACTCTCCTTCTGGTTCTTGTATGCCCATTCCATATATTCTTTCTGGCGGGTTATGAAAAGATAAAGGACATCATAATTGATTCTATCCTTTAACTGCTCGTTCTTGGCGTTCTTCTTCAGGAAAGCATTCCACTTGCGGATTGCATCCTTGTCGCTGAGAGGAAGAAGTTCCAGGTCATGAAGCTCTTCTGCCACCGGATTTACCTGAGGCTTGCCTTTTTCCTTGTGTGAAACAAGAGAGAAAATACCCTTGTCTGAGATATTGAATACTGTTGTGTCTTCCCACTTGTCGCTCTTGTCGTCAGAGGTCTTGAAGTAGTAATAATCCTGCTTTGTGAGAGTCTTGCCATCGTCGGAGAATTCCATTGATCCACCTCCATAATTCTCTCTAGGAGTGTAGTTCCCGTGAGGTTCGGCCTTAAGTATCTCGTTCAGCCAGTCGTAATGGCCTATATATATGGCATCCAGCAGGTTACCCTTCTGGTCAAATGTGGCGTAAAAGTGCCTTACACTCTCCCTGTCTGCCGGATATTCATCATCCCAGAGCCTGTATGCCACTATGGCTCCATATTCCGTAGGGATTACTCCATACTTCAGAAGCTGATAGTAGAATCTGTTGCCTTCCGGAATAAACTTGCCGAAGATCTTCTGCAGAACAGCCTCCTCCTCCTGGCAGAGATTCAGTTTTGGCTCATAGTGCCAGTCGCTTCCAAAATTGTAGAAAGTGCGGTTGTAAGCCAGTCCGTCATTCATGCAGATACCGGCTCCCTGAACCCTGGCCTCGTCACGCTCGTGCGTAGGACGTGTAAACACAGGATTGGAGTTCATTGGATCTATATTGTACCTTTTCAGCCACTGGCGCGGCTCGTCCTGGGCATTCATCATACCGATGAAAGCCAATGAAAGAAGGATGCTCATAAGAAATCTTTTCATAGAAATATGTTTTTTTAATTATCATCGTTTCATTCCAACCTTAAAGATAACAAAAAGTATGCAAACTCGTATCTTGTTGTTAAATAGCACCGAGTTGCTTACCTTTGGTCTGATGAAAGTACAGAAGACAAACGCCGCAAGGATACTGGACAGGGAGAAGGTGGCTTATTCCCTGATACCATATAAAGTGGATGAAGAGCATCTGGATGCCGTGCACGTGGCTGCGGAATTGGGACAGGACATAAGTTGCGTATTCAAGACCCTGGTTCTGAAAGGAGACCGTACCGGCCACTTTGTGTGCATGATTCCGGGAGACAGGGAGGTGGATCTCAAGATGGCTGCAAAGGCATCGGGGAACAAAAGCTGCAGCCTGATTCCGATGAAAGAACTTCTGCCAACAACCGGCTATATCAGAGGCGGATGCTCTCCTGTCGGAATGAAAAAGTCATTTCCTACATATATACATTCAACTTGTATGGAATTCGAGGCCATATATGTGAGCGCAGGAATGCGCGGGCTTCAGTTCAAAATCTCACCTTCAGATCTTATCAAGGTTACCAGGGCAACAGTCTGCCCGCTGTTTGAATAATGGCCACTGAGTTGGTTGGAAAGGGAAGTTTTTGTAAATTTGTCTTCGTGTTTATAGTAAAAGGGTTTACTATTACCGAAGCAAATTTGTTTTAACTGTATAAACCTATGGAACCTACTCAAAAAAAAGAGGTCGTCCGCAACAGGACAACCTTTTCTGATTTATGGAAGAAAGAAGACTGGCTGGCAGTATGGATTGGAGTTGTGCTGATAGTGGTTGCAGCCATTGCAGTTCTTTCAAAAGCTTTTGATTTTACGGCACTTAACTTTTCCAAATGGCATCTGTGGGAGGATGTTCCGGAGAAGGCTTCGCTGATTTCACAGATGAGCGGCGTGTTCTGGGTAAAGCTGGCGCGCACATTCCTTGTCCTGGCATTTCTGTTTGCCATCGGCATCAAGCTTCAGGGAGAGAAAGTCACAAAGTTCCTGCCGGCATTCCTGGGACTTTTCATCCTTGCGATTATAGTAAGGATCGTGAGCGCCGAGTTTACATTCAACCGCTATCTGGAATGGGCTTTCTGGGCACTTATCATCGGTCTTCTGATTTCCAATACCGTAGGCATTCCTAACTGGCTTAAACCTGCCATAAGGACCGAGTTCTACATCAAGACGGGTCTGGTAATAATGGGATTCTCCGTTCTGTTCTCCAATATAGCGAAGTTCGGCCTCTACGGCCTTGGAATAGCCTGGATCGTAACCCCAATCGTTATCATATTCATGTGGTGGCTGGGAACCAGGATATTCAAGATGGACAACAAGCCACTTGTGATCACACTTGCCTCGGCGACAAGTGTTTGCGGAACTTCAGCCGCCATTGCGACCGGTGCCGCCGCCAAGGCAAAGAAAGAGGATCTTTCACTTGCCATCTCCATCTCGATCATCTTCACGATTCTGATGATGGTGTTTGAGCCTATGATTATCCGCTGGACCGGAATGAGCCAGATTATGGGAGGTTCCCTGATCGGAGGAACAGTGGATTCAACCGGAGCGGTTGTACTCGCGGGAAGTGCACTCGGAGCAGAGGCAGAGCAGGCAGCTGTCCTGGTAAAGAGCATCCAGAACATACTGATCGGTTTCATCGCCTTCTTTGTGGCACTGTTCTTTGCAACCAGAGTTGACCGCCAGCACGGACAGAGAGTTGGAGCAAATGAAATATGGTACCGCTTCCCTAAGTTCATAATCGGTTTCTTTGCCGCATCGCTTGTGGCATCGTTCATCATTCTCCCGGTATACGGAAGCGAGAATGTCGGAGCCATCAACAAGGTTCTGGACCAGTACAAGAACTGGGCTTTTGTACTGGCATTCACCAGCATAGGTCTGGACACCAATTTCCGTCAGATAATCAAGAAGATGCAGGGCGGAAAGGTTCTGTGGCTCTATGTGATAGGACAGCTCTTCAACATAGCGCTTACATTCCTTGCTGTATGGCTGCTTCTGAGCGGAAAGTTCTTCCCTGTTCCTCAGCTGGACAACTACAGCGGAAAGAAGGCAGAGCCTAAGGTTGTCGAGGCACCGGCTCCGGCACCGGCAAAGACCGCATCCGTGCTGTACCTGCAATGACAATGAAGACAAGGCGCGGCAAGATTATTATCAAGACAGTGACCATCGTAATGGTGGCCGCTGTCTTGCTTTGTGCCTTGTGGATAATGAAGGACAGGCTGGGCCTCAGCGATGCCCACGACTTCGGGGCTGGCGCGTACTACTATGCGGATATCCCTGACTTTGACAAGGTTCTCAATGACAAGGGCATTGTGACAAGCATTCCAAAGTGGATTTATATCGTACTTTTCCTTGCCTGGGGATGGCTTATGTGGAGACTCTGGTGCTGGATAGATTCCCGCAACTAATTATCCGTTCCCGCCGAATTTTTCATATATTTGAAAGTTGTGCAAAAGAGAATATGAAAGAGAAAGTTATACTTACCGGAGACCGCCCTACCGGCCGTCTTCACATCGGACACTATGTGGGTTCACTCAAAGGCAGGGTTGAACTCCAGAACGCTATGGACTATCAGGATATGTTTGTGTTCATAGCGGACGCCCAGGCGCTTACGGACAATTTTGACAATCCCGAGAAGGTACGTCAGAACATTATCGAGGTGGCTTTGGACTACCTGTCCGTCGGACTGGACCCAAACAAGATCACAATCTTTGTCCAAAGTATGATTCCTGAGCTGACCGAGCTTGCGTTCTACTATATGAACCTTGTGACCGTGGCCCGTCTTCAGAGAAATCCTACAGTAAAGACGGAGATTGCCATGAGGGGTTTCAGCAAGGAAAGCGATCAGGAGCAGCAGGTGTTCGGAAGCGGGCTTCCGGTAGGATTCTTCACCTATCCTATCTCGCAGGCAGCTGATATCACGGCTTTTAAGGCCACTACCGTTCCTGCGGGAGAAGACCAGAAACCGATGATTGAGCAGACAGTGGAGATTGTCCGCAAATTCAACAGCATCTACGGGGAAACCCTCGTTGAACCTGAGATTCTGCTGCCTTCCAACAACGCCTGCTGCAGGCTTCCGGGTACGGACGGAAAGGCAAAGATGAGCAAAAGCCTGGGCAACTGCATCTATCTTTCAGAGCCTGCGGACATTCTGGCAAAGAAAGTGATGAGCATGTACACAGACCCTCTCCATATCTCCATCAACGACCCAGGACATCTGGAGGGCAACACCGTGTTCACTTATCTGGACGCTTTCTGCCGCCAGGAGCATTTCGGAATGTATCTTCCGGACTACGCCAACCTGGATGAACTGAAGGCCCATTACCAGAGGGGCGGACTTGGAGATGTAAAGATCAAGAAATTCCTGGGCAAGATCCTGGAGCAGGAACTGGCCCCAATCCGCGAAAGGCGCAAGGAATTCGAGAAAGATATCCCTGAAGTTTACAATATGCTCAAGAAGGGCAGCGACAAGGCCCGCGAGGTTGCGGCCCAGACTATGGATGATGTGCGCAAGGCTATGAAAATAAACTACTTTGACGACAAGGCCCTCATCGCCGAGCAGGCAGAACGATTCAAACACCAACAGATATGAAAAAGTTTTTGACAGCTGCAGCGGCTCTATGCATCGTGCTGTTCTCGATTACCGTCTCCAGCGCCCAGACCAATAAGCCGAAGGAGGGAGACATGTTCCGCAACTTCACAGTCGTGCAGGATGCTTCAGATCCTTCAAGCAAGGTATCTCTCAGCGATTATGTGGGCCAGGGCAAATGGGTTGTCGCCGATTTCTGGGCAAGCTGGTGCCATTGGTGCATCAAGGAAATCCCTTACCTGCAAAAGATCTACAGGGAACTTCCTGCCGATAAGGTAACTGTCTTGAGCATAGCCGTTTGGGACAAGCCTGCAGACACAAAGGCCGCCGCAGCCAAATATGGTGTGGTATGGGCCCAGATCATAAATACCGGAGACATAGCTTCTGACGTTTACAAGTTTGGAGGAATTCCATATACCGTAGTCTTCAATCCTCAGGGAAAGATTGCGGCAATCGGGCTCAGGGGAGAAAACCTGTACAAATTCATAAAGCTGGCTGCAGGCCAGCAGTAATCTTCCGGACCAATGGCCCTCCTTTCTATCAGCAACCTGTGTCTCGGATATGGAGAGAAGGAGATCTTCTCCGGCATCAATGCTGTTGAGGACCAGGGGCTACTCATTGCACTTCTGGGAAGCAACGGAAGAGGCAAGTCTACATTGCTTCGCACGGTTGCCGGACTGGAAGAAATCTGGAACGCTTCCGGACAGGGAGAGATATTATACGAGGGAAAACCTCTGAAGGACTATTCCAGAAAGGAGATCAGTTCCCTGGTGTCTTTCGTAAGTCCCCTTTCCCAGAGGGCCGGGTACCTTAAGGTCAGGGACTTTGTGGGCATCAATTCCTACTTCCGCACCAACTGGCTGGGAATGACTGATTCCGAGGAGGAAAAAAGAATCGGACAGGCACTGGAGATGGTCGCTCTTTCAGGCGTTGAAGACAGGTATTGCACCAGCCTCAGCGACGGGGAATTCCAGCGTGCCACCATTGCAGGAGCGCTGGTTCAGGACAGCCGCATCATCCTGCTGGATGAACCGACGGCATTCCTGGATGTGGCAAACAAGTTCCTGATTACGCGGCTACTCAAGAAAATCGCCTTGGAAAGCGGAAAGTTGATAATCTTTTCCACCCACGATCTCCAGCTTTCGCTGCAGATGTGCAGCCGGCTATGGGTTATGACTTCTGAAGGATTCTTAAGCGGAGAAGCCTCCGACATCATCGCTAACGGAAAGATTGAGAAGATGTTTGATGTGGAAGGCGTGAGGTTCGACAAGGAGAAGATGATGTTTGTTGCGAACATATAAGACTATGGCAAAAATCAGAATATCAAGACAGTTCAGCTTTGAGGGCGCACACGCCCTGCAGGGTTATGACGGAAAGTGCAGCCACATTCACGGGCATTCCTACAGGATGGAAGTGACTGTGACCGGAGAACCTGTTTCGGAAGAGGATTCCCCAAAGAAAGGAATGGTCCTGGATTTCACGGACCTGAAGAGGATTGTGAACCAGAACATCATAGACAGATTCGACCACGCTCTGGTGATGAGCCGCGGAGCCGCACTGGCCACCGAGATTGAATCGGCTTACGGGAATGTGGTATTGGTTGATTTCCAGCCGACCAGCGAGATGCTGGCAATCTATTTCGCCGGCATTATATCAAAGAATCTCCCTTCTGGTCTTTCCCTATACAGCATTAAGCTATGGGAGACAGAAAAGAGTTGCGCCGCCTGGTATGCATCAGACAATGAGTAATGGATAAAGTATTCCTCATAGACGGACACGCGCAGATTTTCAGGATGTACTATGCATTCATGCGCCATCCCCTGATTAATTCAAAGGGGATAGACACGTCTATCCTGTACGGCTTCACGAAGATGGTCCTGGAATTGCTGGCCAAGGAGAAGCCTACTCATATTGCCGTGGCCTTCGACCTGCACGCAGACACTTTCAGGCACAAAGTCTATAAGGAATACAAGGCCAACCGTCCGCCGGCTCCCGAACTTGTTGTGGACGCCCTGGAGCCGCTGAGAGAAATACTAAAGGCGCTGAACATTCCGGCTCTGGGAATGGAGGGATATGAAGCGGACGACGTTATCGGGTCAATGGCAAAGCAGTGGGCATCAGACTCCTGCGATGTGTATATGGTTACCCCGGATAAAGATTACGGTCAGCTGATAGACTCTCACATATACCAGTACAAATTTGCCAAAGGATCATCTTCCGAACCAGAAATCATAGACAGGGAAAAAATCTGCGCCTACTACGGGATTTCTTCTCCTGAATCAGTTGTAGACATTCTGACAATCTGGGGAGACGCTTCTGACAATGTTCCGGGTGTCAAGGGAATCGGAGAAGTCGGAGCAAAGAAGCTGATCGGAACATACGGCAACATTGACAACCTTCTGGCCCATATCCAGGATCTTCCTGCAAAGCAGCAGGAAAAGATAAGGGAGGCTTCCTCCCATTTGGACATGAGCCGGTTCCTGGTGACCATAAAGACTGATATCGATCTGCCGGTGGCATTGGACCAGATTAAGGTCAAAGGCGCAGACGCCTCTGCTGTCGACAGCGTGTTCTCAAAGTACGAGTTCACCTCGCTGAAGAAAATGATCACATCATTCTCTTCTGACTCGGCTGAACAGACGCCTGTCTTTGAGGATATGCCTGCTGACGACTATCCTGAAGATGATTCCAAGCCGGACGGCAATTACTTCAACAGTTATGTTCCGGACCAGGAAACCGCTGCTGAGAAAATGGAAATCCCTTCCGTAAGGTTTGCGGATTTCGCTGAGTTCAAAGGCATTGCGTTTCAGAACGGAGAAGTGTCCATATTGGTCCAGCCTTCCGGAAAGATTGTTCTGGCAACTCTGGACAAAGGCTCCTCCAGGCAGAAACCGGCCGGAGTCGCCTGGAAAGGCGATGCGGACAACGGGGTTCTGAGCCTGCTTGAGGATGTATCGGTAGCCAAGACCGGGTGCGGTCTCAAAGAGACATTCAGAAGCATTGCATCTTCTCTGGAATCAGGCAGGGAAGAGATTGTGGAGGGATTTGCAAAGTCCAGGCTTTACGACATAGAACTGCTCCACTATCTCATCAATCCGGAGATGAGCCATACGGCATCTTTCATCCTGAAACAATATTACGGAGTGGATGTTTCAAGCCTTGCGGCAACGTATGACGCCCCAGAAGAAATGGACCTGTTCTCTCAGCCTCAGGATGACGACCCGGCAAGGGACGAGGCAGACGCCAAAGAGAGCATACTTTATATCTATTTGAAAAACAGGCTGATGTCTGAAGTTTCCAAGGTTTCTCCGGCAGACGGCAACCTATACGGAAAGATAGAGATGCCACTCATTGGCACTCTGGCCAGGATGGAACTTGCCGGAATAAAGATAGACACGGCCCAGCTCAAGGATTACAGCAAGGCCCTGACATCCCAGATGAACAGCATAGAGGCCAAGGCAAAGGAACTTGCCGGCGATATCCAGGTCAACCTCTCGTCGCCTAAACAGGTGGGAGAACTGCTGTTCGAGAAGCTGAAGATATCGCCTGATATCAAGAAGACCCCTAAGGGAAGTTACCCTACTGACGAGAACACTCTCCGTTCATTTGCCGGAACCCACCCTATTGTCGGGGAAATACTCGAATACCGCAACCTCAAGAAACTTCTTTCCACCTATATCGATGCACTTCCTGGAATGATAAGTCCTGTGGACGGCAAACTGCACACAACTTTCAACCAGGCACTTACCGCTACAGGAAGGCTTTCTTCCAACAACCCTAACCTGCAGAACATCCCTATCCGCACGGAAAGGGGAAGGGAAATCCGCAAGGCTTTTGTCCCGTCTTTCGAAAACGGATACATCGTTTCCGCGGATTATTCCCAGATTGAACTGAGGCTTATGGCCCATATGAGCCAGGACGAGCATCTTATTGCCGCCTTCAACAGTGGAGAAGACGTGCACAGGGCAACTGCGGCAAGGCTGTTCGGTGTTGAACTGGGTGAGGTAACGGACGAGATGAGACGGAAGGCAAAGACTGTGAACTTCGGAATAATCTACGGTATTTCCGCATTCGGCCTCGCAGAAAGAATGGATATCGGAGTCTCGGAAGCCAAGAAGTTCATAGAGAACTACTTCAATATGTATCCCGGAGTCAGCAGCTACATAGCTGATACTGTGGAAAGGGCCAGAAGCAGAGGGTTTGTTGAGACAATTTACGGAAGAAGACGCTATCTCAAGGACATCAATTCCCGCAATGCCAACGTCAGGAAGTTCAACGAGCGCAATGCCGTGAACGCCCCTCTGCAGGGAAGCGCGGCGGACATAATAAAGATCGCTATGGCCAATGTCTCCAGAAGGATGGAGTCCGAGCATCTTGCCAGCCGTATGGTCCTCCAGGTTCACGACGAGCTTGTATTCGATGTCGCCGGACAGGAAAAAGACATCGTGATGCAGATTGCACGGGAAGAGATGGAAAGTGTTATCAGTCTGAAAATCAAACTAACAGCAGAATGTGGATATGGCAAAAACTGGCTTGAAGCGCATTAAGAGCAAGGAGTATGTGATGATGGACGTAAGTCAGATCATCAGCTACGCCAAAGAGGGAGAGCAGCTCGCTTTCACTCTCCTTTTCGACAAATACTACATCCCGCTGATGAATTTCATCAAGCGTAATTTCGTCACGATCCGCAAGGAGCTCAGCGAAGAAGTTGAAGACATATGTATGGATACCTTCAACAAGGCATTCATGAACATAGACTCCTATGACGAGAAGTACAAGTTCTCCACCTGGCTTTACAGGATTGCCATCAACTGCCTTACGGATTTCCTCCGACGCAGCCGCAACTCCCTGAACGACACCAGCGCCTCACCGGAGAGCGGAGAGGTAACCAGTATCCTGTCTTCAGACACTCCGGAGGAGAACCTCATCATAAGCCAGCAGATAGAGAAGACAATGAGGGCCATCGACCGTCTGCCTGACATCTACAAGGACGTGATGCTTCTCTACATAGAAGGCTATGCGCTGGACGACATCGCAGACGAGCTCAGTATATCCCTGTCAAACACCAAGGTCAGAGTGAAACGCGGCAAGGACCTTCTTGCCGAGGCTCTGAAAGACAGCCCGTTGGCTCAGAAGCGCACAAAGAAGGCCGCGGAAGGGAAGAAAAAAGCACCAGCCAGGACAAAGAAAAAATGAACGGAGAGGTCATATACAGGTGTTTTCCGGATCTTTCTCAGAGGCAGAAAGAGCAAATCGCCATGCTTGGCCCTTTATACAGGGACTGGAACACGAAGATCAATGTCATAAGCCGCAAGGACACTGACTGCTTCTACCTGCATCACGTTCTCCATTCCCTGGCTATAGCCAAGTTCATCGCCGAGTTCCTCCCTGGTCTTGAAGCCAGGATGAACGACGGCGGCATCAACGTCATGGACGTGGGATGCGGGGGAGGTTTCCCGGGAATTCCGCTGGCCATCTTCTATCCGCAAACCAGATTCCTTCTGGTCGATTCCATCGGAAAGAAAGTTAAGGTAGCGCAGGCTGTCGCAGATTCAATTGACCTTAAAAACGTTACGACCCTCCATTCCAGGGCTGAAGATGTAGAGGGAAAGTTTGACCTTATTGTCTCTAGGGCAGTAACCTCACTGGGAAACTTCATCCCTTGGGTAAAAGGCAAATACACGGAAGGCATCCTGTACCTTAAAGGCGGAAACCTGGAAGAGGAAATCGCCGAGGCAGTAAAAAAATGCAGAATCCGCCATTCCCGGATATTTGAGAAAGAGATAACAGACTGGTTCAGCGACAGTTATTTCCAGGAAAAGAAAGTCCTCCTTATAAAATGACCCTGATTTTTTTGGTGTTTGGGAAATAAATCTTATATTTGCAGCCCAATTGTCGAAAATAATAAAGATTTAAAGATATGAAACGTACATTCCAGCCTTCCATCCGCAAAAGACGCAACAAGCACGGATTCAGAGAGAGAATGAGCACTCCTAACGGAAGAAGAGTTCTCGCAGCACGCCGTCGCAGAGGAAGAAAAAAATTGACTGTTTCTTCTGAGGACAGGTTCTAAACCTGTTTTCAAGAGGTGAGAGTGCGGCTGACCATTGTGTCAGCCCATTTTGTTTTATGTACAACCGGGTGCGGCCGGATTTTTTGTATATTTGTGTGTTATGGCAACAAAGAAGACTCAGGAAAAAACATCGAAGTACTGGTGGTTGAAACATCTCGTACTGGCAGTGCTCGCTGCCTTCGTTACAGTGCTGGTTCTGTTCTGGATGCTTAAGGGAATAACACGCCACGGCAAGACCCTGGAGGTGCCGGATCTTACCAACATGACCCTTATGGAGGCCCGCAAAGTGGCCAAGAAAAACCATATCAGGATCAAGATCACCGACTCAGTATACATTCCGCAGCTGCACGCAGGTCAGGTGCTCAAGCAGACCCCTGCAGCCGGATCCCGCGTGAAGAAGAACCGCAACATTCTGATAACCATCAACTCCCTGGTGCCTATGATGGTAAAGGCTCCGGATGTTGTGGGCTATTCCCTAAGGCAGGCCGAAAGCAACCTGCACGCGGCAAACCTGCAGATCGGACGGCTCAACTATGTGCCGGACATTGCCACAAACAGCGTTATGGGCCAGTCTGTCAACGGAAGGCCGCTGGTACCGGGAACTGAAATTCCGGCCCAGAGCGAGATAGACCTTACGCTCGGACTTAGCGGCAGCGACTGCTGGACCAGGGTTCCGAACCTTCTGACCTTGCCTTATCACAGAGTAAAGAGCGAACTCACATACAATTCCCTTAACCTTGACAAGATACTCTTCGACGGTACGGTGAACACTTATGCAGACACCCTGAACTCCATTGTCTACAAACAGGAACCGGACCCTACAATCGGCAACTCCGTAAGGATGGGAACAGGAGTAACCCTGTATCTGACTCTGAACAAAGACCTTGCAGAGCTCAACAAGAAGAATGTCAAGCCTAAGGACCAGATAAGGGACACTACGGTGGCTCTTCCTAAGGACACTGAACTGGAAGAGGCTAAACCGGAGACGGGATCAGAAGGAAACACCGATGATTCCCAGCCCGGAGAAGTCTATGACGACGAACCGGAGATCTGATAACCCACTTGGATATGGGTTCTTCCAAGAAAAAAAATACGGTAAAGAAACTTGCAGACAAGCTCAGCGGCCTTCCTTCCCAGGAAAGGGACGAGCTGCTGCGTTCTGCTGAACCCCAGGAACCTGAAGACCTTGACGCGGAAAGTGCCGAGGCAGAATTCTCTGACGACGAGAACGTTGAGGAACTCTTTGAACACTATAAATTCATAGTTGACAAGGGCCAGTCCATGATGAGGCTGGACAAGTATATCACTTCCAAAATGTTCGAGACATCCCGCAGCCGTGTGCAGATGGCCATCGAGGCCGGTTACGTAAGGGTTGGCGGGAAGATTGCCAAATCCAACTACAAGGTCAAGCCTTTGGACGAGATTTCCCTGGTATTCCCTTACGAGAAGAGAGTGAGGGACATAGGACCGGAGAATATTCCCATTGATATCGTTTATGAGGATGACGACGTGCTGGTAATCAACAAGGAAGCCGGTATGGTGGTTCATCCGGGACACGGCCATTTCTCGGGCACTCTGGTCAACGCCGTTGCCTATCATCTGGGAGGGAAGAACGGCATCCTGGTGCACAGGATAGACAAGGATACCTCCGGCATTCTGGTAATTGCCAAGAACGAGGAAGCCCAGATGAAACTGGCAAAGCAGTTCTTCGACCATACCACCAAGCGCAAATACGTGGCTATAGTATGGGGAAACGTGGAGCAGGACGAGGGTACTATAGAAGGCAATATCACTCGCGACGAATCTGACCGCATGAGGTTTACCGTCTCAAAGGATCCGTCCAAGGGGAAACACGCCGTAACCCATTACAGGGTGCTGGAAAGATTCGGTTATGTCACTGTAGTGGAATGCATACTGGAAACCGGAAGGACCCACCAGATCAGGGTGCACATGAAATATCTTGGACATCCTCTCTTCAACGACGACCGTTACGGCGGCAACAAGATTCTTCAGGGTACAATCTTTACAAAGTACAGGCAGTTTATCGAAAACTGCTTCAAGATACTGCCGCGTCAGGGATTACATGCAAAGACACTTGGTTTCGTGCATCCTTCAACCGGAGTCCAGATGAACTTCGATTCCCCTATCCCTTCTGATATGCAAGCCCTTATTGAAAAGATGAGGGCCTATGTCAAATCCCGAAACGATATAGAAGAGTAAACATCAGATAACGCCCGAGGGTGTTGTTTCTGGTATCCTGCCAGTAGTTTTCCGCATTGGTCCTGGAAACGGACCTGTTGGATTTCAGGATATCGTAGACCTTGATCTTTGCGGTCATCCTTTTCCTGAAGAAAGTCTTTGAGACAGAGGCGTTCCAGATTGTCTGGCTCTTGCCGTAACCCTCTGAATATCCGATGAAAAAGCGGTGGGTAACATCGGATGAGATATTCCAGGTTTTGTTTATTGTCCAGTTGAGGGAACCGTTTATCCGGTTGGTCCACAAGGACAGGTTCTCCAGAGACTCTGAAGAATACCAGGTCCTCCTGTAGGAGAGAACCAGTGCTGCCGTGGCCTCGAAATCATCCAGACGGTAGCTAAGGCGGTTGCTCAGTCCCAGGTTAAGGTTTGTGGTAGTGTTTTCCTCAAACTGGGAGTTTACGTTCAGGTAACTGATGCCGTTATTCAGAGCGGACCTTGTCCAAAGGTTCCAGTAGAAATCCGTATTCGGTATACGGTAGTTATACATCAGCCTGAGATCCAGATTGTATATGCCCTTGTCCGAATTGATGTACTGGCGCATCTGCACTCCGTCTGCGGTATAGGTTTTCCTGTTGATGATGCTGTTTGTGGCATAACGTCCCCTGAAAGTCACGCTGAACCAGCGGTAACGGTTTCGCTTGCCCGTACGATATTCTGTATCAAGGTTGTGCGTAAAGGAAGGATTCAGACGGTCATTACCCTCCTGGATTATAAGCGGATTGGAATTGTCCTTAAGCGGAAGGAGCTGGTTAAGGGAAGGCTGGGATGTGGTTCCCCGATAAGTCACCCTAAGGTACCTGCTGCCGTCGAAACGGTGGATGAACCTGGCCTGGGGGGCAATGTTGTAAACCGTGTAGGATGTGTCCTTTCCCCTGCCGGTACTCTCGGTGGTCGAAGGCTGAAGGGAGGCTCCCAGCATAAAGTTGTAACGCTTTTCCTGCTTGCGGAAACTCAGTTCATAACGTCTGGTAGTGAAGTCTCCCTTGTAGTCCCTTGTCATATCCTCGTCCAGGATATCGTACTTCCCCGATTCAGGATTGAAATCAAATGTATTCCTCAGTGTCGTGGAGTGCGTCTTTGCGCTACGGTGGGCGAACTGGAGGAAATAGTTCTTTCCAAGAGGTTCTGTATAAGTCAGATAGACGGCATAGCCATTGCTGGTGTTCCGTCGGTGATAGTACTGGTCCACTTCTTTGGTGCGGTTGATTTCACCGTTTTTGAAATAAAATGTACTGGAACGGTTGGTCCCGTCAGCGGTGTTCCGGGAGAAGTTGTAATTAAGCACCAGCGCCATAGTTCTGCCCGGTTTGCCAAGTCTCTGTCTCCATACTAAGGTAACTCCCCCTTTCGCAGAAGAATTGTCTCCGAATGAAGAGCTTGTACCCCTATTGGTCGAATCGGCGTTTATGAGGGTTGTGAAATTGCGGCCTCTGGAGAAATCCCCGCCTCCAATCTGGATGTTAGGCTTAAGGGTAAAGGAGGTATTCTGGCCCGGAGAATAAACCGTCTCGCTGTTGAAGCGGTGCCCGTGGGTCTTGTTGCGGTTGGAATTGCGGGAATGGCTGTACTGGGTAACTTCATCGCTGAGGCTGGAAACCCTGTCAACGGTCTGCTCTATTACCTGGTCAGACGTGGAATAGAGATAGCTGTTCTGGGTCTTGATCTTTTTGTCCTTGCTCTCGTAGTTATAGTTGGCTCCGCCCATCTTGCTGGCGGTCACTCCGTTGCCGGTTGCAGTATTGCCCACGAGAGACGTGAGCATATCCATCGCCATATCCCTGAATCCGGCATTGTTGGTATTGTTGGCATTGCCAATGACACTGAGCTGGGAAGTGTTTGTGAACCTTCCGGCAAGAAGTGCGCCCTCATATCGCCTGTTGGAACCATAGCCACCTCCGAGATTTCCGAACCAGTTGTCAAAGATGCCGTTTTTCAGACTCAGGTCCAGGACCGTTTCCTCCTCGCCGTCGTCAATGCCGGTGAAGCGGGCCTCGTCGCTCTGGCGGTCCAGCAGACGGATTTTCTCCACGATCTTGGCCGGTATGTTCTTGGAAGCCAGTGTCGGGTCGTCCATAAAGAAGGTCTTGCCGTCTATCATTATCTTCTTGACCTCCTTGCCGTCAGCATATATTTTCCCGTCCTCAATCTCCACACCCGGGAGTTTCTTGATGAGCTCCTCAAGCATATCCGCCTCCTCAACCTTGAAGGAAGAAGCGTTGAACTCGATGGTATCCTGCTTTACCAGCATCTGGTTGCCGGTGGCGCTTACCGTTATGGAAGACAGTTGGTTGGCAGAAGCCAGATATATGGTTCCCATATCGTTGGCTCCCCTTTTAACGTCCACCGTGGCCGTGTAGGTCCTGTAACCTACGTAATCTACCCTGGCCTCCGCCCTTCCGACGGGAACCCTCTGGATTACTGCAGTGCCGGATGAATCTGTCTGGGCGTGATGCCTGGGGTTAGTCTCCCCTATGTACTTGACACTGAACAAGGCAGCTTCCACAGGGGCTTTAGTGGCACTGTCCAGGACAACCACTTTGAGAGTGTTCTGGGCATAAAGAACAATTCCCCCGCCGCTCACAAGGAGCAAGGCGAGGGAGATGATCATAATCCCTATGGAATGAAGCCGCTTCACATTATCTTCTTCTTCCGCCGAATCCGCCAGGTCCGCCTCCTGGAGGAGGTCCCATGAATCCGCCTCTGCGGTTGCCTCCCTCACGCATGCTTCTTCCGCCGAAGCTTCCGAAACGGTAAGTCAGGGTGAACATCACATAGCGGCCGAGAGTGTTGTTGGTAACGTCTTCAAAATAGTTCTCGGAAGTTGTCCTGTAAGTGTTGCGGGACTTGTTGAGAATATCGTAAACCCTTACCTTGAAGGTGAATGCGTTTCTGTAGAATGTCTTGGAGATTTCTCCGTTCCATATTGTCTGAGGGTCTCCGAAGCCAGAAGAATAGCCCTTGTAGAACCTGTAGTTGATGTCTGTTGTAATGTTGAAGGTCTTGAGGAAAGTCCAGTTGATGCTGGCGTTAAGACGGTTATTCCAGGTCCTGACATTGTCCATAGTCTTTACGCTGTACCATGCATTACGGAAACCGGTTCCGCCGCCTACCCTAGCCTCAAAGTTGTCCAGACGGTAGGTAATGTTAGCCATCAGATTAATGTTGAGATTCTTGGTCTCGTTCTCAACATAGTCTCCCTCGGAAGCCACATAGCTGATTCCGTTGCCGTAACTCATTCTTGACATCATATTGACGGAGAAGTCGCTCCTAGCTATCTTGGAGTTGAAGAACAGTCCGCCGGAAACATTGTAAATTCCCTTGTCTGCATTCACATAGCGACTGTGGCGCACACCGTCAGAAGTATACCTCATCTGGTTGATGATGCTCTTTGTGGTGTACTGCAGCTCTACATTCGCACGTAAGAAAGTGAATGTAGCGCGGTTGGAAGAATTATACTCTCCGCCCACACGGTGGGAGAAAGAAGGATTCAGCTTGTCGTTACCCTCCTGGACATACAGCGGGTTGGAGTTATCCGGAATTGGAAGCATCTGGTTCAGATTCGGCTGGTTGGTCCTTCCCCAGTAGTAAACTCTCAGGAACTTTTCCTCCGTAATCCTGTAATCCAGTCTTGCTGACGGTGCAAAATTCGTCACCGAGTAAGAAGTGTCCCTGCCCCTTCCGATGCTGGTGGTCTTTGCAGGAGTTGCGCTCAGACCGAACATGAAGTTGTATTTCTCCTCCTGCTTTCTCAGGGCAAGTTCTATCCTCTGGGTCTGGAAATTACCCATATAGCTGCTGGAGTACTCCTCGTTCTTTATAGAATACGTATCGGTTACAGGATCATAGTCGTTGGTATTCTTAACCGTGTTGGAGTGGTTGCGGCTGTAACGGTAGGAGGTCTGGATGAAGTAGTTCTTTCCAAGAGGTTCCGTGTAGGAGAAGTTGATTCCGAACTGGTTGGACCTCTGGTTCTGGTGATACTTCTGGTTTATACCTTCCGTGCTTGAAAGCAATCCACCGGTAAAGTAGTTTGTCTCGGAGATGTTGAAAGCGTCTGAAGAGTTGTTGGAGAAACTGTAGTTGAACCTCAGTGTCATGGTTCTTCCCGGCTTCCAAAGCCTCTGCCTCCACATAGCGCTTCCGCCTGCCTGGAAGGAGTTGTTGTCTCCGAAATTGGAGCTGAATCCACGGTTAGTGGAATCTCCGCCTCTCAGAGTATAGAAATTGTTTCTGGAATCGAAATCTCCGTTACCTACCCTTAAATAAGGACGGAAAATGAAGGATGTTGCGTCTGTAGGGTTATACTCTATCTCGCTGTCGAACCTGTGGCCGTGAGCTACCGTGTTCTGCTTTCCGTCATTCCAGTTTTTCTGCTCGAGAGTCTCGGAGAGCATCGTGGTCCTGTCCTTTGTCTCAAGGACATCCTTGTCTGTTGTTGAATAGAGGTAGCTGGAATTAACCTTGAGCTTCTTGTTGTCTGACTGGTAGTTGATGTTGGATCCGGCCATCTTGCTGGCGGTGATTCCGTTACCTGTCCAGGTAAATCCACCTCCGCCACCGCGGCCGCCACCCATATTCATTCCGCCCATTCCGCCGCCGGACATCATCACGCTCATCATTGAGCCTGCCATATCGTTGAAGCCACGGTTATTGGTGTTGTTGGCGTTGCCGAGCAGGCTTATCTGAAGGTTCTTGGTAAATCTTCCCACCATAAAGGAACCCTCGTATCTCTTGTCTGTACCGTAGCCGCCACCCACGTTTCCGATCCAGCCCTCTGCCATTCCCTTCTTGAGGCTGAGGTCAAGGACTGTCTCCTCCTCTCCGTCGTCGATTCCGGTGAAACGGGCCTCGTCGCTCTTTCTCTCGACCACCTTCACCTTCTCTATAATCTTGGCAGGCAGGTTCTTGGAAGCCAGCTGAGGGTCATCCATGAAGAATACCTTGCCGTCAATCATAATCTTGTTGATGGTCTTTCCGTTGGCCGTAATGGTTCCGTCAGAGTCTATTTCCACGCCAGGGAGCTTCTTGAGAAGTTCCTCCAGCATATCGGTCTCGTTGGTCTTGAATGAAGAAGCGTTATATTCTATGGTATCCTTCTTTACGACCATCTGGTTTCCAGCCGCCGTAACCACAATTCCCTTCAAGGTATTCTGGCCGTTCAGGTAAACAGTACCCATATCGTTAGCTCCTCTGTGAACGTCAAATACCTGGGTGTGCTGGCGGTATCCCACGCACTCGATAAGCACATTAGCCCTTCCTACAGGGGCTGTCTTGATGATTGCCACTCCAGTGGAATCTGTCAAGGCATAACGCTTTGCCTGAGTTTCGCCGATGTACTTGATGCTCATTGTGGCAAATTCGACAGGTGTATGGGATGCGCTGTCCAGAACCATGACTTTCAGAGAGTTCTGAGAATACGCCTTGTTTTGGCCCACGAAAAACAGGACCAAAGCAAGGGACAGGAAAAAATATATCTTCTTCATAAAAATCAATTTTCAAACGTTTAGACGGAGATTGAAGGCAAAAGTAAAATTAGTGGTTTTTATTACTTTTCACACTTCTTATTGTCCGCGATGGATTCGACTTCACAAAGTCCCCCCAACTGGATTTGTGCCCGGCGCTCCTTATGTTCTCCGCCCCGGCTTTTCCCACCCTGCGGCTCATCGAGGATGCCTTCCGGGAGGAAGACGCAGAAAGTCTGGTGCGGATGTCCTCGGTCTGGGCCTTGGAGGTAAGTGATCCCTGGCTGAGGAAATGGCATAGGGCTATGGCAACAGCATCCGTAGCGTCAAGGTATTTGACATCACAGTTAAAGCCGAGAATGCTCTGCACCATCACCGAGACCTGTTCCTTTGAGGCGGAGCCTTTGCCCGTCACGGCCAGTTTCACACTTGTAGGAGCATATTCATAAATAGGTATGTCCTTAAGCAGGGCGGCGGAAATGGCGGCTCCCTGCGCCCGTCCCAGCTTGAGCATGGTCTGCGGGTTCTTGCCGTAGAACGGGGCCTCGATGGCCATTTCGTCCGGACGGTACTTTCTTACAAGTTTGGAAACCTCAGAAATGATTCTCTGGAGAACGAGGAAATGCGTCTCCTCCTTCTTGAGGTTTACCACTCCCAGTTCCTTCAGGCGGGCCTTGCGTCCGGAAACGGAAATGACCCCGAAACCGAGAATTCTGGTTCCAGGGTCTATTCCCAATATCACTTTCTGGTCCGCCATCAATACTCCTTAATCTATATAGTCAAAACCTGCAAACGGTCTCAGACAGTCAGGTACCCTGATTCTGCCGTCTTCCGTCTGGTTGTCCTCCAAAATGGATGCCAGGATCCTTGGCAGGGCAAGTGAACTTCCGTTAAGGGTATGGGCCAGACGGATCTTGCCGTCATCGTCCTTGAAGCGGAGCTTCATACGGTTGGCCTGATAGGTCTCGAAGTTGGAAACGGAACTTACCTCAAGCCAGCGTCCCTGTGCCTGGCTGTAAACCTCGAAGTCATAGGTAATCGCCGAGGTAAAGCTCATGTCCCCTCCGCAAAGGCGCAGTATCCTGTACGGAAGACCGAGCTCCTGGACCAGACTTTCTACATGGGCGACCATACCGTCCAGAGCCTTGTAGGACTCCTCAGGAAGGGCCAGCTGCACGATTTCCACCTTATCGAACTGGTGCAGACGGTTCAGGCCCCTTACATCCTTTCCGTATGAACCAGCCTCGCGCCTGAAGCACTGTGTATAGGCAGTCATCTTGACCGGGAAGTTCTTCTTCGGAACTATGCAGTCCCTATATATATTGGTAACGGGAACCTCAGCGGTAGGAATCATATAGAACTTGTCCAGACCTATATAATACATCTGCTCCCCCTTATCCGGCAGCTGTCCGGTGGCAAATGCCGAATCCTCGTTCACTACCAGTGGCGGCTGCACTTCAAGATATCCGGCCTTGGTGTTGCGGTCCAGGAAGTAGGCAATAAGAGCCCTCTGGATCTTCGCACCCTTTCCGATATAGACAGGGAATCCTGCTCCGGTAAGCTTTACACCGAGATCAAAGTCTATGATACCCAGATCCTTGGCCAGTTCCCAATGCGGCTTGGCATTTGGAGGAAGAACTGCCTTGTGGCCTCCTTCCTTTACGACAACGTTGTCTTCTGCGGTCTTCCCCTCCGGAACCAGGCTGCAAGGAAGATTAGGCAGAAGCACCAGATTCTCCGTCTGCTCCTTCTGGAGATTATCCAACTTCTGCTGAAGTTCTGCCGAAATATTCTTCAGCGATGCAACTTCTTTCTTGGCATTTTCAGCCTCTTCCCTCTTACCCTCCTTCATAAGGAAGCCGATGCTCTTGGCGGCTTTGTTCTGCTGGGCGAGGTTTCCGTCCAGCTGGGTCTGGATGCTGCGTCTTTGGGAATCTATATCCAGAATCTTGTCAACGATTTCCTTTGCGTCGAAATTCTTGACCGCCAGACGGTCAATCACAAACTGCGGCTGCTCGCGCAATAATTTAAGTTCTAGCATATTTTTCTTTTAAGGAATATTTTTCAAATATAGTGGTTTTCACCATATTTTAGTGCTGATTGCAAAAAAAAGGCGTCCTTTTCAGCAAAGGACGCCTTCTCAGAATATCACTATGCGGTAAACCTTGAATTAGCTCTTTGCCTCTTCCTTAGGAACTACCGAAACATAGGACTTGCCTTCTGCCTTCACCTTGAAGGTAACAATGCCATCTGTCAAAGCAAAAAGAGTATGGTCCTTGCCCATTCCCACGTTCTTGCCTGGATAGTGCTGTGTACCTCTCTGGCGAACCAGAATGTTGCCGGCCTTGCATTCCTGGCCTCCGAATATCTTCAGACCCAGTCTTTTGCTCTGCGATTCACGGCCGTTCTTGGAACTACCTACACCTTTCTTGTGTGCCATAATCTTTTACTTTAAGCGATTGATTCAATTTCCAGTCTGGTAAGATACTGACGGTGACCGTTCTTCTTGTCGAATCCCTTGTGGGCGATCTTCTTGAAAACGATAACCTTGTTACCCTTAAGGTGCTCAAGTACTTTTGCCTTTACGGCTGCACCCTCAACATACGGAGTCCCGACTGTAACAGCTCCGTCGTTGTCTGTCAGCAGGACCTTGTCAAAGGTTACGGTGGTACCTACCTCGTCTGCAAGACGGTGTACGTAGATCTTCTTTCCGGCCTCTACCTTAAACTGCTGACCTGCAATGTCTACAATTGCGTACATAATTAAAACACATTTTGGTTTTGACAGCAAGCGGCCTGACTTGCAGGCTCTTATAACAAGCTCCACTGCCTTCTTTCTTTTGGGAGGGCAAAAGTAGTGTATTTGGCAGGAAAAAACAAAATTTTTGATTAAATTTGTATCCCTATGCATTGAAAAGATGAACTATCTGTCGCCGTTCGAATACAACAATATCGTTACCGGACAGCGGTTCGTAGGCAGGGAGAAGGAGGTTTCCAGGCTAAGGAAGCTTGTTTCATCCCATAAGAACGCTTTGCTCTACGGCCCGCCAAAAATCGGCAAGAGATCCATCGTGCACAATGCCCTCAAGGGAATGGACCTTGAAAAAGAGGGAATTGCTGTCTGCAAGTTCGACCTCTTCAATATCCGTCACATAGACAAACTGCTCAGGCGTATGGCCCGCAGCGTGGCGCGAACCCTGTTCACGGAAGAGGAACAGCAGAAGGCCTATGCATCCTTACTGAAAAACGTCACCCTAGACCCAGCTTCCAAGGAACAGCTGACAGACAGGCAGATAAAGGCACTTCTCAAATTTCCTCAGTCGGCCGCCAGGATGAAAGGCGTTCACCTGGTGGTCTATTTCCAGCAATTCCAGGACATACTGCTGTTCGACAAGCCAATGAAAGTTCTCAGTATGCTGGAAAGCGCGTTCGCCGAGTATAAGGATGTCTCCTTCATAATTACGGGAGACAAGAGGAACGCCATGTATTCCATTTTCGAGGAGATGCATTTCTTCCGCAACCTTGTGACAGAGATACCCGTAAAACCGGTCAACCGCAAGGTATTCGCGGATTTCATCTGCAAGTGCTTTGCAGACAATGGCAAGATATGCAGCCAGAAAGACGCCCTTCTGATGTTCGACACACTGGAGGGAGACCCCTGGTACACCCAGCATCTGGCGGAAATCTGCTATCTGCTTACGGACAAGGAGCTCACTCCGGAGATTTTCCAGCGCAGCCTGGGCTATCTGATGAGCATGTACGATTACGAGCTTCACAACACGATTTACGGGCTCAGCACCCATCAGCTCCAGCTGATAAGGGCGATACTTGACGGAGAAAGGCGCTTCAGCAAAACGGAAGTGCTTGAAAAATACGGTCTCAACTCATCGGCGAATGTCAACAGGCTAAAGGAGGCGCTTATGAAAAAGGAAGTGGTGACATTCGTCTCAAAGAACACGATAGAGTTCAACGATTCCCTCCTGAAGCTTTGGTTCAGGAATTATTTCTTCAATGACAACAACTGATTATGAAAAAGATAGCGGTTTTGACAGGAGCGGGCATAAGCGCAGAAAGCGGCATCAGCACTTTCAGGGACAGCAACGGGCTTTGGGAAAACTACCCTGTTGAGCAGATTGCATCCTCGGACAGCTGGTATGTATATGGACGCAAAGCCCTTATGCTGGATTTCTATAACCAGAGAAGACGTAGCCTGAAAGGCTGTGAGCCGAATCTGGCCCACAGGATAGTCGCCGAGCTTGAAAAGGATTTCCACGTTACTGTCGCCACCCAGAACATTGACGACCTCCACGAGAGGGCCGGATCCTCCCGCATAATCCACCTGCACGGTGAACTGACCAAAGCCAGGGGCGAATATGACGATTATTACAGTGCATATGATATAGGCTATAATGATATCAACATCGGTGACCTCACGCCAAAGGGAGAGCAGATACGTCCGCATATAGTGTGGTTCGGGGAAGCCGTCCCTGAACTGGAGAAGGCGGAGAAGGCGGTCCGCCAGGCCGATATACTGATTGTGATAGGCACAAGTCTTGCTGTATATCCTGCTGCAGGGCTCATATACTACACAAGACCTGGCACAGAGATTTACCTTATTGACCCTAAAGACGTTGCTTCCAGCGTAGAATTCACCCACATCAAGGAAAAGGCAACTGTCGGGATGCAGAAAATGAAAGAAATCCTTATGTCAAAAAGATAACATAAAATTATACAACACACACTTATGAGATTCAAAGCATTACTTCTATCGGTCATAACCGGCGCACTTCTGGCTACCGGTTGTGCACAGGAAGACCACCAGGACATGCCGTTCCTGGACATCGAAGGCCTTCAGGACCTGGTTCTGAACTTTGATGCTAACGCTTCTTCCGGTACCTTCACCATCACGGCCAACAGGCCTTGGAAAGTGGTATGCGACGAAAGCTGGATTTCCATTGAGCCAACCAGCGGACCGGCATCCGTAACGCCTCAGACAATCAAGATTTCAGTTCTGAGCAATGAACTTTTCAACAGGACTGCATCCGTAAAAGTCTCCATGGACTATGATTACAGAACTGTAACTGTAAATCAGAAAGGAGACTGGGGAGACCCTGCAGACCTTATTATCTACAAGAACAATTTTGACAAGGAAGCCGCAACGCAGACCTACGGAACTGGCAACAGCTGGCCATTCACTGACCAGAGCGACTGCTGGAAGAATGAGGAAGGCTCCGGAATCGCCAATGTCGAATACACTGCAACCGGAATCTCCATCAGAAACAACAGCAATTCCAACGGAAACTATTCAGATTACGCGGGTTCCGGAACTAACAACCTTTTCTTCGGGTCAAAGGGCGCTTTCAAGATCGCTAACATAGACATCACCGGCAAGGGAGTCGACTATGAGCTCAGTTTCGGTTCCGAAAAATATCTGAATCAGGGTTCTTCTGTATTCAATCCTGCTGAATTCCACGTATGGGTTGGCTCAGACCCTGACCATATGGTTGAGATTGAATATGCCTTCCCTAACGGATTCAAGGATGGAAGATGGGATGTAGCAACTTCCGTATTCTCTGTACCTCAGGGAACAACCAGCCTTTGTGTTTACTACAAGGTTGACGTTGCCAGCGCCTACCGCCTTGATGACGTGGAACTCAACATATCAATGGTAGAGGGAACACCGCTTGATTTCGAAAACGGTGTAAATCCAGACAGGGATCCAAATGCCGGAAAGATTATTTACTTCAACAATTTCGACAAGGAAAAGGCAACACAGACCTACGGATCCGGCAACAGCTGGCCGTTCACTGACCAGACAGACTGCTGGATCAACCACGAGGGAGAAGGGGTAGCCAACGTAACATACTGGAATACTGGCATAAGTGTCAGGGCAAACAGCGCTTCTGACGGCTCATACTCTGACTACTCAGGTTCCGGAATGAACAACCTCTTCTTCGGAAAAGACGGAATGTTCAAGATCAAGAGCATTGCCACTATGGCAGACTATGCAAACTACACAATAACATTCGGAAGCGAAAAATATCTTAATGGTGGATCTTCTGTATTCAACCCTCAGGAATTCCACGTATATGTAGGAAAGGATACCATCAAGTGGGTAGAGCTTTCTTACACTTTCCCTAACGGATTCAAGGACGGAAGATGGGACGAGGCTACAACTACCATAAAAATCCCTCAGGGAACATCTGAACTGTTCTTCAGAATCCAGGCAGACGTTGCCAGCGCATACCGTCTGGATGACTTCAAGGTTGTTGTTTCCGAGGAAGAAGGAACTGCCATCGACTTCTCTCAGGGAGTAGTTCTCGACAAGGAAGACGATCCAATCAATCCGGATGACCCTACAACTTCATTCACTTACAAGAAGGTGGAAAGAGTCACCAGTGGCAAGGCCTATCTGATTGTAACAACTGAGGGTACGGTTGCTGCCGGACCTATTCCTGAAGGCAAGTCATTCGGATATCTTCCTAAGGTGACTGTAAGCGATGCGAATGGGATCATAACGATGACTTCTGACGAAAACGAGTTTGTATTCACCGAGGTTCAGATGCCTGGCGTTTCAAACGACATTATCTATACTATCCAGCAGAAGGACGGAAGATACCTCTACATGAAGGGAACTTACACTAGCTGCAATGTTGACGCCAACCCTACCGAAGGCCAATACTGGACTGTAAGGTCTGACGCTACGGCTGCCGGAGTTTCTATTGCCAACACCAACGGCAAGTGGATGCAGTACAGTACAACCCATTCATCCTGGGGTGTTTATGACTCCGCTCAGAGTGGAGCCCTGATGCCGGTACTCTACGAGAGGGTTGACGGAGGTGGAGATAATCCTGGAGGTGATGACAATCCTGGTGGAGATACAGGCAATTCTGTTGAGTGGACTATCGGTAGCAGCAACCAAACCTGGACAACAGATTCTGACGAAACTTATGGTGACGGATACTGCGCATCAGACAACAGCATTAAAGTCGGATACTACAAATACAGGAGCTCAAGCAATCCGGTTGCCGCTGGTAATGACCATATAAGGATTTACAAGTACTCTGTCCTGATCATAACTCCTTCAGGCGGCAAGAAAGTCAAGAAGGTGGTAATAGAAACTACCGGAGCAAGCAACACATCTGATATGACTGTTTTTTCTCCGGTTGACGGAACAGCAACGGCTTCCGGAACAACCATCACCTGGTCCGGTACTGCCGGCACCCCATGGATTGCCCAGGCTGCCAACGGGCAGGTAAGAGTCAAGAAACTAACCGTAGAACTTGAATAATTGTGAAAACCACCAGATACATACTGCTTGCAGCGTCTCTGGCAATAGTGTTATTGCTGGAGACAGCCTGCGGCGGGGGATCAGGCAACAAAGGATCAGATCCAGTTGCTCCTGAAGCCGTTGTATCGGTCACCTTTAAGACTCCAGAGGTAGATGCGTCAAAGGGAAGCCAGTTCATCAACATATCTTCAAGCGGAAGCTGGATCCTGAGTTCATCGGAAAGCTGGATGAAAGTCAGCCAGTCCAATGGTAACGGCAATACTTCCAGCGTATCCGTTTCCTACGAAGAGAATACATCTTCCTCAAGCAGGACAGCTGTCCTGACACTCAGCTGTGCCGGAAAGACAGCTACGGCAACCCTGAAACAGAAGGGAAAAGACGAGGCTCCTGTTGTTGCAACCTCTCCGGGATGGCTAGAGCTGCCTGAAATTCAGAGCGGAACAGGTCACAAGTTTGTATCCCACCAGTTCAGCGGAAGGAACCTCAGGAGTTTCTCATACGACTGGAATGTTACAGACCAGGTTGCAAACTGGGTGGCCTATCCTCTGAACAACGCCCTTAAAGGTTCCGGCAGCAGAACGGATGCGTGGGCCTATGACCCGAATCTGACCACAGCCGAACAGCCTACCCTGTTTTCAGGATACAAAGGCGGTTATGACAGAGGCCATCAGCTGCCTAGTGCAGACAGGCTCAACTCTGCCGATAACCAGAAGACTTTCTATTTCACGAACATGACACCCCAGATGAATTCGTTCAACTCGAACATCTGGGCTTCTGCAGAGGGAAAGGTCAGAGGCTGGGCATCGAGCAGCGACACCCTGTATGTGGTTACCGGATGCGTCGTCAAGGGCAGCACAAAGAAAGCCTATGACAACAACGGCAAATCAGTAACCGTTCCAGTAGCCTACTATAAGGCAGTGCTCCGCTATGTTAAAGGCAGCACCCTCGGATACAGCGGCTATATGGGAATGGCGATGTACTTTGAACACAGGGCCTATTCAGAGGCCACAGTCACAAAAACAATGACGGATGTGGTCATGAGTATAGACAAACTGGAGGCCAAGCTTGGGCTGGATCTCTTCCCGAACCTTGTAAAAGTTGCGGGAAAGAGCGTTTCAGACCAGGTGGAGGCGGAAGATCCCACTAAAGTATCTTTCTGGTGGTAAATGAATTATGAAAAGAATTGATATACATAAGATATTGACGGTCTTATTCTCCGCGATGCTGCTCTGCTTTGCAGGAAACGCCATTGCGCAGAACACCAGGACATATGTGATTGGCTTCTATAATCTCGAAAATCTGTTCGACACCTATCACGATGAAGGCAAGAACGACTTCGAGTACCTTCCGGACGGTCTCAACGAGTGGACGGATGTCAAGTATCAGAAGAAAGTCCATAATATGGCCAAGGTCATAAAGGCCATGAAAGACGAGAACAAGATGTGGCACTCCATACTCGGTGTCAGCGAGATTGAGAACCGCCACGTGCTTGAGGACCTGGTGGCAGACCCTCAGATCGCCGAGGCAAACTATCAGATAGTGCACTTCGACGGTCCTGACTTTAGAGGCGTTGACGTGGCTCTTCTGTACCGTCCATCCAGATTCGAGCTTCTGGAAGAGGAGAGCATCCCTTTCGACTTCAACTCGGAAGCCATCAGGTTTTCCATGGATTCCACGGAAAAGACCGCTTTCCGAACCAGAGACATTCTCATGGTAAGAGGAATGCTTGGAGATGAAATGTTCGCATTCTTTGTTGCCCACCTGCCATCAAGAGTCGGCGGAAAAGGCGGTGACCTCAGGAGCCGCGGAGCGGAAATCATATACAGCCGCGCCGCCAGGCTGATGGAAGAATTCCCTGAAATAAAGATTGTTGTGATGGGAGACATGAACGACAATCCGACAGACGAAAGCATGACGGTATATATGAGGGGAAAGGAGAAAATAGACGATGTCGGAGAAGGAGACTTCTTCTCCCCTTTCATCTCCATGCTCAAGGCCGGATACGGCTCTCTGGCCTATCAGGGCGTATGGAACATTTACGATATAATTTTGGTCAACCGCAATCTTGCCCAGGCCAAACCGGGAACTTTGAGAATTGTTCCTATCGTGAAGAAAAAATATTACGGAAGGATATTCACAAAGCCGTTTATGGCAACTGAAGAAGGCCAATACAAGGATGTGCCTTTCCGCACCTTCTCAAACGGTGCCTTCATCGGTGGCTACAGCGACCATTATCCTACTTATATAGTTGTAACAAATAAACAATAACAAATATGCTAAAGAAATTTTCATTGACTCTTGCCGTCCTTCTGTGCGTGATAGGGTTAAGCGCACAGACTCCTACAGGCGGCGTCAAGGGAACAGTGATCGACCGTACGGACAGGGCTCCGGTATACAATGCCACGCTCCAGCTCTACAGCGGGAACACGGTTATACGGACAGCCACAACGGATTCTGACGGAAACTTCCTCATTACCGGTCTGGAGAACGGCGTCTATTCCCTTGTTGTTACGGCGGAAAACTTTGTCCGCTCAAGAGTCAACGTGACCGTTAACAACGGCTATGTGAAAGATATGTTCAATATCTCCATCAGCCCTATCGTAATTCAGGAATCCGAAAGCACGGAAGACGAAGTCGGGGAATTTGACCTGGAAGATACAGGTTACCAGGACAATCCGACTATCCTGTACGGACAGAACGACGTGTTCAACAACCAGGCCGGATACAACTTCTCGTCTGTCCGCTTCAAGGCCCGCGGCTTCAACAGCGAGGCCCAGGAGGTTTACCTGGCCGGCATCAGGATGAACGACGCAATCACCGGATATTCCCCGTTCTCCCTTTGGAGCGGTTTGAACGAAGCCACCAGGACCAAGTTCACCGTTAACGGAAACGATGTTTCCGACTACGGGTTCGGAGGCTATAACGGCCTTACCAACATTCCGGCCAATGCCTCCAACATCCGCAAAGGATGGAGAGGGAGCGTCATGACAAACAGCAGCCTCTATCGCCTGAGGCTTATGCTCACCTACGCTTCCGGAGTTCTGGACAATGGCTGGAGCTATGCTTTCAGCGTTTCTGCAAGGCTTGGCGGAAACGATTGGACCAAAGGAGTATACTACCGCTCATTCGGCTACTATCTCTCAATCGAGAAGCTTCTGGGCAAATCCAGCAGACTGGGATTCACTTTCCTTGGAACTCCTGGCCAGAGAGGAGCGCAGCAGGCTTCAACCCAGGAAGTATATGACCTGACGGGAGACAATATGTACAACTCCAACTGGGGCTACCAGAACGGCAAGATCCGCAACGCAAGGGAGAGAAGGACTCACGAGCCTATCGCGATACTTAAATACGACTTCACCCCTTCAGACAAGTTCAAGGCATCTCTCACTACACTGTACAGATTCGGAAAGAACGGTTACACCGCCCTGGACTGGTATGATGCCGCAGACCCGAGGCCTGACTACTACCGCAACCTTCCTTCATACTTCTGGATGGAGAACCCGGACTACAACCGCAACAACATGCAGAAGTATCTCTGGGCAAAGGACAGCTGGGAGCAGGACATCAGAACCATAACCCACATCAACTGGGACAGGCTGATCAACGACAACTGGCACAACACCACTGCCGACGGCCGCCGCTCCAAATACGTGATCGAGGAAAGGAGAGTGGACCAGAAAGACCTCAACTTCGGAGGCAACTTCAAGTGGAGGGCAACAAACTGGTGGACAGTCACTGCAGGTGCAGCCTACAAGTGGAACCAGACCCACAACTACAAGCAGATAGCCGACCTCCTGGGAGGTGACTTCTATGTCAATCTCGACAACTTTGCAGAGAGGGACTACGCCACCAACGATGCCAAGATCCAGAATGACCTTGAGTACTTCTTCAAGCACGGACAGGCCCAGATCCTGCACAAGGGAGACAAATACGGTTACAACTACGACGCCAACATCCGCAACCTTACCGGATGGATGAACTGGGATTTCCATTTAGGCGGTTTCCAGACCATCCTGGCCGGAAAGGTTGAGAAGACAAAATTCTGGAGAGACGGTCTCTACCGCAAGGGATTGTTCGCAGGCCTCAACGAGGATGGTTCCGAGATAATCTGGAACGGAGAGAACCTCACGAGTTATGACGAGGACGGAAAGGTGATTTCATCCTTCGGCAACAGCGAGAAGTGCGACTTTACAACCTGGGCTGCCAAGGGTATCATCAGCTACAACCTGTCCGGCGGACATAGGATCGCCTTTAGCGGAGGCTACTTTACGGAGCCGCCAAAATTCAACAAGGCATTCATATCGCCGAGGACAAGGAACACCCTGATCCCTCATCTCGACAAGACCAAGATTGTTTCTGCAGAAGCGTCCTATACACTGATCAGCAGTTTGATTAACTTCAGGATCAGCGGTTTCTTCGCCACGATAAAGGACCAGACTGATGTCATGAGCATGTATGACGACAGCCAGAACTCCTTCACCAACTTTGCAATGAGCGGAATCGACGAAAGGCATATAGGCGGAGAGATGGGCTTCAAGGTGCCTACTTTCATAACCGGCCTTTCAATTGTTGGAGCAGCATCTTACGGAGAATACATCTATACATCAAATCCAAGGATGACCCAGACTTTTGACAACACGACCGAAGTCATCTACAAGGACGTCCTGATTCCTTACTGGATGAGCCACCCTACTTTCCGGAAGGACGCAGACGGCAACTATGTAAAGGATGCTACCGGAAGATATGTTGTTGAAAAGTACAAGCAGCACTATGTTCCATCCACCCCTCAGCTTGCAGCCACCCTCGGTCTGTCATATTTCCGCAATTACTGGTTCATCGATGCAAACGTGAACTATTTTGACAAGTCCTACCTCAGCATGAACCCTCTATACAGGACGGATATGGCAACCGCCGGACCGGACAAGGTCATCACTCCTCAGGAGGTCGAGTATATGACCAGCCAGGAGAAGTTCAAGAAGGCCTGGATAGTTAACCTGAGCATCGGAAAGAGCTGGTACATAAGGAGAAAATATCAGATTGGCTTCAGCTGCAACATCAACAACATCCTCAACAACAAGGATGTCAAGACAGGAGGATTCGAGCAGAGCCGTATGGTGGACAACACTACCAGCAAGGAGCGTTTTTACAAGTTCGACTCCAAGTATTTCTATATGGCTGGCCTGAATTACATGTTCAATCTCTATTTCAGATTCTAAAACCAGATTGCTATGAAAAAGATACTGAATATTATATGCATGACGGCAGTTGCCGCATTCCTTGCAACTTCCTGCGACGAGTGGGATCCGGTTGTCAATTTCGGATATGACGGCCCTCTCACCGACCAGGTGACAGGCATGTCTGCCAACACAACCATAGCCAACGTGAAGGCTCTCTATGTGGACAAACCTGTACACATTGAGAAGGATCTGATTATTGCCGGCCAGGTAACGTCTTCGGACCAGAGCGGAAACATCTACCGTTCGATGTATATCCAGGATGCTACCGGAGCCCTTGAAATCAAGATAGGAAAGAGTTCTCTCTATAATGATTACAGACCTGGACAGTGGATTTACGTAAAGCTGGACGGCCTGACCATAGGAGCGTATGAAGGTATGCTACAGATAGGTCTGGACGATCCTACGGGAGAATATGAAACCGCTTACATAGATGTACAGAGAATCATAGACCTTCACATTTTCAAGGGCAAGATTGACACTCCTGTACAGCCTGTAGAACTCGGCGAGAGCGAACTCACCCTCAAGCAGAATATGGAAAAGCTGGTTACCCTGAAGGGGCTCAAGTACGGCAATGAGGCTTTTGCCCTCCTCTACCCTAACCCTAACGGAGACAAGCAGAGTACCTCTAACCGCGTGTTCCTCAGCGACAAGACCTGGGGCATAACCACCTGGGCCATGAGCAAGAACAAGATGCAGGCTTATCTGGATTCCGGAATCTGGGATGCCGCTACCACAGCAGACGGAGGCAAGACAGTCGCACAGCTCAGGAAGGAAGGCGCCATTGAAGCCAGTGCAAACTATGTGAGCCAGTACTTCAAGATGGGAAAAACTGAAATCCAGATCAGGACCAGCGGATATGCCAAGTTCGCAGACGTTGAACTGGAAGAAGGCATCCTCAACGGAACCAAGCTGATAGACATTACCGGCATCCTGACCAATTATCGCGGAGCCCCTCAGTTTACACTGATTGATTTGGAAGGAGTTAAAGTTTACACAGCTGAATAGACTATGAAAAGGCTTACAATTCTATTTGCAATACTTATGATAGTTGCAGCGTGCAAAGAAAAGAATCCTTTTTTAACGGATTGGAACACTCCATACGGAATTCCTCCTTTTGACCAGATAAAGACAGAGGATTATATCCCTGCGATCAAGGAAGGCATTGAGCAGAACAAGAAGGAGATAGAGGCCATCATCAACAATCCGGAAGCTCCTAACTTTGCCAATACAGTTGCCGCATACGAGCTTTCAGGACAGCTTCTTGCAAAGGTTTCCGGCGTGCTTTTCAACCTCGCCGAGACCGATGCCGACTCTACCCTCAACAAGGTTGAAGACGAGGCCAACAAGCTTCTTACTGCCCACAGCGACGAGATCTTCATGAACCGCAAGCTCTTCGAGAGAGTGAAGGCGGTATATGAAGCTGACCAGAGCCGTCTGGACCGCGAGCAGCAGATGACCCTCAAGAAGCTCTACCAGGCATTCACCCGTAATGGCGTTGACCTTGCGGACGAGGCTCAGGAGCAGCTTAAGGAAATCAACCAGAAGCTCAGCGACGCTCAGCACAAGTTCGGCGACAACCTTCTTGCGCAGAGCAACGCCTTCAAGGAAAAGTTCGGCATCCCGGTTTCCGCCTACCCTGACGAGATGGCAAGCTGCCCGGACAGGGAAAGGCGCAAGGCAATGTTCGAGGCTTATTCCAACCGTGCCAACCACGACGACGAGTTTGACAACAAGGCCCTCTGCCTCCAGATTCTGAAGTTCAAGGCCCAGAAAGCAAAACTCCTTGGATTCGAAACCTTTGCAGCCTATCAGCTGGACAACAAGATGGCTCACGATCCTCAGACCGTAGATGCCTTCCTTGACGAGATTCAGGTGGCTGCAAATGCCAAAAGCAAGGAAGAGGTTGCTGATATGCAGAAGGTTATGGACCGCGACATCAAGGCCGGCCTGCTCCCTAAGGGCAGCAAGATCGAGCCTTGGGACTGGTTCTACTATGCAGAGAAGGTAAGGAAGGAAAAATATGACCTCGACGAGGAACAGACCAAGCCATACTTCAAGATGGAGAATGTGCGTAACGGCATATTCTACGCCGCCAACCTCCTCTACGGCATAAACGTGGAACCGGTTGAGGACGCTCCGAAGTACTACCCTGAAGTGGACGTATTCATGGTAAGCGATGCAGACGGTTCCCTTCTTGGTATATTCCTTACCGATTATTATCCGAGAAGCACCAAGAGAGGCGGTGCCTGGATGAACAACTTCAGAGACCAGTATGTGGACAGGGACGGCAATGAAATCCGCCCTATCATAGTGAATGTTGCCAACTTCAACGCGCCTACCGACTCTCTCCCGGGTCTTCTTACCATTGACCAGGTGGAGACTATGTTCCACGAATTCGGTCATGCCCTCCACGGGCTTCTGACCAAGTGCCGCTATCCATCCGTTAGCGGAACCAGCGTTGCAAGGGATTTTGTGGAGACATTCTCGCAGTTCAACGAGAACTGGGCTTTCCAGCCTGAAATCCTGGCCCAGTATGCCAAACATTACAAGACTGGAGAGGTTATCCCCGATTCTCTGGTTAACAAGATCCTGGCTGCACGCCAGTTCAACCAGGGCTTCATGACGGCGGAACTATGCGCCGCATCCATCCTGGACATGAAGTGGCACGAGCTAAACGAGGAACAGCTGGACGGCATTGATATTAAAGCGTTTGAAGACAAGGTATGCAAGGATATGGGACTAATCAAGGAGATTATCCCTAGATACCGCACCACCTACTTCAACCACATCTTCAACTCCGGCTACAGCGCAGGCTACTACAGCTATCTGTGGAGTGAGGTGCTTGACAAGGACGCCTTTGACTACTTCAAGCAACAGGGCATCTACAACAAGGACGTTGCAACAAAATTCCGCAAGACCTTCCTTGAGAAAGGCGGCGGAGAAGAGCCGATGGTTCTTTACGAGATGTTCAAGGGAAGCCAGCCGGACCCTAAGGCAATGCTGAGGGCCAGAGGCCTGATCAAGTAATCAGAACTTTAGTCTCAGGTCGATTCCGGCCTGGGAAGGGCGGCCACGCTGCATAAAGCCGGCGTTTCCGCTGTCGAAATAGAACAGCGCATAATCCTTATCCAGGATGTTGCTGAACCAAAGGGAAACCTCAAAGCCTGCATAACCGCTCTTTGAGGTTTTCTTTTTACCCGTTGAGTAAGTTATCCTTCCGCCAAGAAGGCCGTAGAACTTCTGGCTTACATCGTTAGCCTCTGTGAAGTAGACCTTGCCCACTCCTGTATAGTCCGCACCGAATGTAAGCTTATTGTCCTGCCCCAGATCTATTGCATAAGAAGCAGCCAGGTGAAGCGTGTGCTTTGGAGCAAAAGGAACATATCTATCCTTGTAATCCCTGTCTTCCAGCACCCTCTTTCCGTCCTTTGTTACAGACACTTGCGTAAGGTTACGGGTAAACTTGGCCTCCGTGTATCCGTAGTCGGCGGCAAGATTAAGTCCGTATATCGGCTGGAAGATCAGTGAAACCTCCCCGCCTATGCTGCGGCTTCTTCCGGCATTGGAGGTGTAACGCCCCAGTCCACTTTCCACAAAGCGGGACACCTGCTGGTCCTTCACCTTCATATAGAAGAGGCTGGCATCCATACTCAGCCTGTTATCGGCCGAGGTGAAATGCCCCCCTATCTCGTGGTTCCAGCAGTACTCTGGCTTGTATCGCAGAGCCTCGTTTATGGTGGAATCATTGTCTAGAGTGCCTACATTCTTCTGCAGGTCTGACTGCATGTAATCGCTGAGCATCTGAATGTTGAATCCTCCGCCGCGATAGCCTTTTGCTGCCATAACGTAAATGTTGTTCCTCTTGTCGAAGTCGTACTTCAGGGCCACTCTCGGCAGAACAGGCATTGACTCCTGATACTGTTTCCCAAGATATTCAACATTGTAACTTCCTTCAGTAGTCTTGCCCCTCATCGTCATCTGATAGTTCATCGCACAACTTGTGGCATAGTCTATCTTGACCTTCTCGTAATCGAACCTTACCGCCAGGGTTGCAGACAGTCCTTCTGCTCCGAACAAGTCGTTGAAAACGCTCTGGTGGAAGACTGCAGCTCCGCTAGCCGGAAGATGGAAGAGACCTGGAACATCCATATACCCGTCCGTAAGCTTAACTTTCACGGGAGAATGCGCCATTGCAGCATCCATCGTGGCCTGAAGGGAGGAAATGAAATCCGAACCGAAGGTCATCGGGGTAAAATTCCTGTTCCACTGGTAAAAGCCTGAAACTCCCGTTGAGAAATCCATACCGCCCCAGAACCCGTTCCATTTGCCCTTTACAATCACCTCCTGGCTTACGGTATTCTGAAGCTGGTTCTGGTTCATCGTAAAGCGGTCCGCCGGAGAATAGTCAGTATCCATTGTCATCCTGTCTTTCAGGTACTGCCAGGCTGTGGCTGAAACAATCTCCACTCCCAAAGAGGAAGCGTACTTTGTTATAAGTCCTGCATTCAAAAGATTACGGCGGTAACTGCTCTTATAGTTGTAAGACGGAAGGGAGAACTCACCTGTTGCCTTGTCATAGGCTCCATATGGATAGCCTCCGTCATCATCATACTCGTAACTCACGTTCAGGTCAAAAGACAAACCATCCGTCGGCCTCCATATTCCGTGCATCCTTCCTCCGGCACTGGATCCCTTGTCTATCTTCTTTCCTGTATATTCGTTCCTGTAGAAACCTCCGCTATAGTCGTAGAAACCTCCGGCGGAAAAGGCGAACTTATCGCTAATCCTATGATAATGGGTAAGGTATGCCCTGTAGCCGTTCTTAGTGGCAGCGCTCAGCATCAGGTCCGTTCCGGAATAGTCGAACGGGTTCTTGGTCCTGACGTTTATCAGTCCGCCCATAGTGTTTCTGCCATACAAAGTTCCCTGAGGCCCCCTGAGCACCTCCACCCTCTCGATATCGGAATAGTCAAAGTCAAATCCGGACTTGTCGAAATACGGAATCCCGTCCACATATATTCCCACAGCCGGAGAATTGATCCTTGAACCTATTCCCCTGACATAAATTGAAGAAGTGTATTTTGTTCCGTAATCCGGAATATAGAGATTCGGCACAAGCCCGGTAAGGCTTTTCATTGAGAATACCCTATTGTCCTCCATAGCCTTCCTCTGAACAATCGACGAGGAAACCGGCTGGTCACGAAGCACCCTGTTCTCCTTTGGAGAATCCACAACCCACAGGCTCTCAATTGAATATTCAGCGATGGTATCAGCCTGTTCAAAAACAGTGCTTTTCAAAGAAGAATTGTCCTGCCCCCACGCAAAACCACAAGTCATAAGGGCGATAGACAGGAATCCTGTCCTTATCCCGATGGAAATAGTCTTTTTCATAGGCAGCAAATGTATCAAAAAACTTAAAAACTCCGCACAATTGTAAACTTGCTTATCTTTGGAAACAGAAACACAAACGGCAATGAACTGGTACGGAATTCTTATAGGGGCCATCTCCTTTCTCATAATAGGAATCTTTCATCCTTTGGTAATTAAGGGTGAGTATTACTTTGGAGTAAAAATCTGGTGGGCTTTCCTTATTGCCAGCATAGGCTTCGGCGTCTGGGCTTGCCTTACCCCAAGCCTATTCTGGAGTGCAATTCTAGGCGTAACATCCTTCTCCAGTTTTTGGGGTATCCTTGAAGTATTCCATCAGAGAGAAAGAGTCCGCAAGGGCTGGTTCCCCTCCAATCCAAACCGCAAATCTTAGATTATTTGCTCATATTATAATCGGCGATGAAGAGGATTTCCGTGGAGACTTCCCCTATCCAACCGGCTTTGTCGCATACTGCTGTCTGAACCTTTACAAAGTCTATATATTTGAGGTTGGCAGGCTGTCCGTCCCATCTGACTGCATCGCTGATTTTGAAGTGGTTGTCTGAAGGGCCACCGGAAGAGTTGTCGTTGGAAGAAAGGCGGTCCACTTCGCTGAAATTGTCTGCGTAGCCCCAGTCAAAGTCCTGGTTTATCCAGTTGTCTTTGCTTACTTCCTTGGTCTTGGATATCAATTTGGAACCGTAAAGGGTGTAGGATGATGTCTTGACCCAGTTAGGATAATAGTAATCCTGGGAATGATAGGCGGCAAGGTAATCCACGCTGCCGGATTTGCCGTCAGAGGAAGTCCACATAACGCTGGATTTTGCGTTCGGCTTATAGTATGTTATCGCGTAATCCTTTATCTGATAGGCATAATCGCTGCCTTTAAGCTCGTACCAGGTATCGTCAGGGAGGCCGTTGCCGTTCTCGTCCTGCATCACCCAGACTATTCCAGGCTCGGAAGAATTGTGGAAGGCGTTGCCGGTGATGGCGAGATTGTAGCCGCCGTCATTTTCCACACTGTGGTCAAAGCCGGCTACCAGATAACCTCCCCAAGCTCCGAGAGACACGAATGTCTTGGCCTCCATCCTCTTCTGGGCCCAGGAGCAGGCCTCTTCCATTGTAGTTGCTGTAAAGCCCTCGTTGATGAACTGCCCGGGAGCAGGCATATACTCGTAAATCTTGTTCCACGGAGCCTTGCCGCCGGTACGCTTGTATGTGCCTTCAGGAGGGCAGATGTTTACCTTGAGAGTCTTGGACTGGGCTCTGAAGGAGTTTTTCATCGTGACGGAAAGCGTATGTGTACCTACCTCTGCCTCTTCGCAAATGTAATAAGGCTCGGAAGATTCCTTGACAATAACCCCATCAAGAGTCCAGGTGTATTTGGCGTCAAAAGCGTTCTCTACCGAGCGGATGAGAATCCTTATGCTTCTTCCGGTAGAGAAATTGTATGTGTCTGATTCAAAGTCCCATTTGAAAGGCATATCCTTCTCTTCCAGAACCTTTACGGTAAATGAAACGGAAGCCTGCCCGTCCTCGTTCTTTGCAGTAAACTTGAATGTATGCGTGCCCGTTTGTGAAGCAGTGTACTTGTAGTATTTGGATGTTGACACCTCAGCTCCGTCTATTGTCCAGCTATAAGTGGTTCCATCCGTGTTGGTAACCTCCGGGCTGAATTCGTACTCCGACCCTTTCAGGATGGAAAAACCACCGTCCGGGACTGCCATGCCAATTACCGGAGGCAGTTTCTCGGCCACTGTTATCTTCACCTCCCTGGAAGCGCTTCCGATTGAGTTGGTGACGGTGATCTTTGCATAGTAAATGCCCGGAGTATTAGATGAAAAAGTCAGGCTCTTCTGTGTGGAAACCACCTTGCCTTCGATAGTCCAGCTGAACGAAGCCCCGTCTGCGTTGGCATAGGTCGGAGATATGGTTATGGACTTGCCAACCTTAACCGTAACAGCCTGGCTTTCCAGGGAAATGGAAGGTCCAGGCTTAGGCTCCGGATTGACAGGCTTCCCGCCGCAGGCAAAAAGAATCACGGCCACCGTTAAAACGGCAACAGCCCTGAATGCAGATTTAATATCGGCGACAGATTTCATCTCATCCCTTTTTGCTCCGCAAATATAAGGAATCGGGACTAAAGGTCAAGGATTAGCTTCAGCTTGACGTTGGTGCCTGGCATCGGATAGCACTGCACTACCTCGTACTGCTGGTTAAGTATATTGTTGATTTCCAATGTAATCTTGAGTTCTCTGCCTTGAGGCCCGATGGAGAAGCTGCGGGAAATGCCCATATCGTGAGTGTACCAGGCAGGAGAATAATTCTCGGCGATGTTGGCCACGGACTCGTATCTTTCTCCGGTATAGATAAAACTGTAAGCAATGGCCCACTTCCTGTAATCAGCGGTTACGATGACGCTTCCGCTATGCCACGGAATGTAAGGGATCTGGCCCCTGTACCACTGGCTTGCCTTGTCAGTCACATCCTCAGCCCTCTGGTACGTGTAGTTTACCCTGGTTGTCCAGTCCACGGAACCGGTGGCGAAAGAAGTCTGGACAGCTGCGTCAAGTCCCTTGATCTCCACCCTGCCGAAATTCAGCATTGTCCAGCGGAACTGGTTGGAGGAAGGAACGGCCACGATCTTGTTCTTTACCGTGTTGTAGTAAGCATCGACACTGGCGTCAAAAGTCTTGAAGAAACCCGTCTTGAACTTCTGGCTGAAGACCGCACCAACGTTGTACTGGGTGGTGGATTCCGGTTTCAGGTTTATGTTGCCCACAAATGTGTAGTAGAGGTCGTTGAATGTCGGAAGGCGGAACACCCTCTTGTAGAAGGCCCTGATGTCCAGACCTATATTTTTGAACGGACGGTATGAGGCAATAACGGTTGGAGTAAACTTCCCGTCCGTGGAGAAATGCGCGGACTCATACTTTGAACGGTCCTTTACATAAGTATAGAGCAGGCTCGCCTGGAACTTGAACCTGTCCAGGGAAACTGATGTCGCCGCGGCATTCAGGAAGGTGAACCTGTTCGGGTAGATGAAGCCCGCAAGGTCCGCGTTCAATTTGTTGTACTGGACATCGTCCGAAAGGGACAGGCTCCACCATTTGGTAACGTTGAACAGATGGGCCAGGGACGCATAGCCCTCGTTCTGGCGGAAATGGCTGTTGACATACATCGTTGAGACATCTTCTCTCGGATCGGAAAGATAGTGAAGATAGTCGTAGGCGTATTTTCCGTTGAAAAGCAGGCTGTATTTCTTGCTGAACTCCTTCTTGAACTGGGTCTGGAGGAAGAAGTTCCGGTCCCACTGCCGGTCCTGATGGCGGAAACGGCCCGGCTCCTCCCTTACGCTGGCTCCCGGAAATCCCCTTTCGGAATCGTAGAAATAGGCCTTGACTTTCCAGTGGCCCCCGTCAATGAAACGGAAAAGGCCCATCTCCACCCTTTCCATCCTCACGTCCCCGTTGTGGCGATATGCGGTAGTATCGTATCCTCCCTTGGTGGCGTAAGTGAAACGGTAACGGCCGTTGGTGTGCATATACTCGGCGGAAGCGCTCAGGGAGAGCCTGTCGCTGAACTTGTGCTCCCAGAAGGCTGAAGGGTTTACAAGTGCAAAGGAACCGGTCTTGAAGCCTAGGTTAATATTGTCTTTCTTTCCCGGGGCAAATACCGGAATCTTGCTCTGGAGATAGACCGCGCTGGCACTGGCGTAATCCTTTGCGCTCTGGAATATGGCGCTCTTCTGCCCGTTATAGACGGAAACGGCCTCCAGATTGTCCAGACTGAAGCGCCCGAGGTCCACGATGCCGTTCTGGGCGTTTCCCATCTCAAGGCCGTCGTAGAACACTCCCACGTGCTGGCTTCCCAGGGAGCGGATGTTCACGCTCTTGAGGCCCCCTATTCCTCCATAGTCCTTTATCTGGGCTCCGGAAAAATAACGGATGGCATCGGCCACAGAATAAGAGGTGAGCCTTTTCATCTGCTCTCCGGCAAGATACTGCACCGGAACGATCTCCCTGACAATCCTCTGGGCCACAACCGTCACAGGGCTCAGGGTGTCCACTCCTGGATTTTCCTGGGCATAAGAAGGACCTGAGAAAAGCAGCACCACACCTGTTATTATCGCGATTAAAAACCTTTTCATTTCAAAGCCGGATGCAAAGATAAAGGTTTTGGCCTAATCATCATTTTTCTATCAATATCCCCGTCGCCGGGACGAATTCTGGCTTTTTGGCATAATTGCTGATAATTGCTAATTTTGTTAATACATAAAAACAGTCTTTATGAAAACTCATCTACTCACCTTAATCCTTACTATAATGGCAACATTAGGATTCGGTTTCAGTTCACCTTCTACTCAGGATTTATCTTACGACCAGCTGTGGAAACAGGTCAAGGAAGCCGAGAGCAAGGACCACCCGAAGACAGTGGTGGAGATCTGCGACAAGATACTCGACAAGGCCCGCAAGGAAAACAACAAGGGCCAGATGCTGAAAGCATATTTCTACAGGGTTGAAAAGAAGATACAGATAACTCCGGATACCCTGTACTCCAACATCAAGGAACTGGAGAAGATGGCGGCAGAGGAAAAGGACCCGGCAACCAAAATGGTCCTGCACAGCTGCCTAGGAACCATTTACTCCAACTATGCCGGGGCAAATGCCTGGTCCCTGGCCCAGCGCACAAATATTGACGGAGGAGAAGACGTTTCAGATATCGAGCAATGGGGAAGCATGAAAATCACCCAAACCATTCTGGAAAACGTGAATGCATCGCTGAGCGATATAAATGTCCTGAGAAAGACAGACAACAAGGCTTTTGTCCCGTTCGTAGAGCAGCACACCGAGGGCAAATACTTCAATCACGATCTCCTTCATATTATAGTGAAAAGGGCTGTCGGCAGTCTTGAGGTAGCGGAAGAGGTTGCAAAGGACAAGAAGGCTGTCAAGCAGAGAAGGCAGCAGATCTGGAATGATGCTATCCAGAGCTACCGGGACAACTCCGAAATGGAAGCCTACATCCTTATGTCTATGGACTATATTGAGTTCCAGGATCTCAATGACGACAAACGGATAAAGGCCCTGGAAGACCTTATGGACGAGAAGGTTAAGGCAAATCCTCTGTGCACGGAAATTCTCATTGAACTGGCACAGGCCTATTCATCAGACAACCCTGCAAAGGCAATGGAGCTCTGCGATGAAGGAAAGGCAGCCTATCCTTCTTACAAAAGGACAAAATATCTGAAAGAATTAAAGGAGAACCTTCTTAAACCAAAGGCCAGCCTCACTCTTCCTTCCTACGCATACACCGGAGATAAAAGAGAGGTTTACCTTACCCACAGGAACCTTGATAAAGTTACCGTCATCTTCTATAAGGTTCCTGAGTCTATCCAGAAGATTATCAAGGAGAAAGGAATCCACAAGCTGGAAGATTCAGACCTCAGGAAATGCCAGCAGTATTCAGTCCAGTCCTTTGCCGTGGCAAGGCCTGCCGACTACAAGGACACCAGTGAAAAGATAACAATAGAGATTCCTTCAGAACCGGGAATCTACACTTCCAAGATGATTGCCCAAGGTAAAGAGATCTTCAACTGGAATCTCATGGCGGTGGGAAAGATAAAGCTGATGTATTCTTCCTGGGAGCCCAGGAAACTGGAAGTGATTGCAGTTGACCGCATCAGCGGACATCCGCTCGAGGGAGTGAAAATTATAATTCAGTCAGAACCACGGAAATACGGCGACAAGAAGAAAGAAACCGTATTGAAGACCGGAAAGGACGGCAAGACCGTCTTTGAGGAAGATACGGACAACTATAACGGTTATGTGAACATTAAGGCCGAGCTGGGAGAAGATAAATATATGCCTCTGGCCGGCACAAGAATAGCGATAAACGCCCAGGATCTGAATCACTATGGAAGCGGAAAGCTTAACATAATCACGGACAGAAGCATCTACCGTCCGGGACAGACAGTTTATGTAAAAGGCCTTTACTACTATCAAAAAGGTGACGAGGCAAATGTACGGGAAGGAGAAAAGGTAACCGTTGAGCTTTTGAACCACAACCGCGAGGTTGTAGACAAGAAAGAAGTTGTAACAAACAGCTTCGGTTCTTTCGACACTTCTCTCCAGATTCCTTCAGGAGGACTGATGGGCAGCTATACAATCAAGGCTAATTCCAACAGTGTAACCATCAGGGTGGAGGAATACAAGAGGCCTACCTTTGAAGTCAGGTCTGACAAGATTGAGGGTACATATAAGTTCGGCGACAGGGTTGAGGTTAAGGCAAATGCCAAGACCTTCTCCGGAGTTCCTGTGGATGACGCTGATGTAAAGTATACCGTAACCCGCCGGAAATGGAGATACTGGAGCCCTTCTTCCAACGATATTCTGGAAACAGGAGAACTCAAGACAGACGGGGAAGGAAATGTGAAGATACCTGTAACACTTCTTTCGGAAGAAGATGACGATGTAATAAAAGACCGCTACTATAGCAGCCATTACTCCTACGAGGTCAAGATAGATGTGACTAACGCAGCAGGAGAAACCCAGGGCACGACAGCATTCGTCTATGCCGGAACAAAGAGCATGATACTTAACTGCAGCGGACTCGGGTCTATTTGCAAGGACAGGGATGATATAAAGCTTGAGATGATCGCCACCAACCTTGCTCAGAGCCCTGTGGAAACCACCGTTAAATACACACTTTACCGCCTGGTCGGAAAGGACGGCAAAGAGAAGGTTGAAGAGGGAACGGTGAAGTCCAACACTCCTGTCAAGAAAGAAAACTGGAAAACTCTGCCTAGCGGAAAATACCGCATCGAATATTACGCAAAAGATAATGCCGGAGAGCTTGTCGAGGGAGCGAGGGACCTTACCCTGTTCTCCTTGAAAGACAGCAGGCCGATTGAAGGCACCGATTTCTGGACATATAAAGATGGTGACTATGTCTACTATGGAACCTCCTTCAAGGATGCTGTGGTCTTCATAGATGTTTATGCAAATAACAAACTGATAGACAGCAAGCTTGTAAAGATATCAGACCAGATTCTCTCCCAGAGGTTCGTATACATCCCTGAATACGGCGACGGAGCCACAATTTACCTCAGGATGGTCCATGACGACCGTATGCACAATTATTCATTCTCCGTTTTCAAGCCGCATCCGGACTATGCCCTACGCCTTAAATGGAGCGTATTCCGCGACCGTCTTATTCCAGGCCAGAAAGAGGAGTGGAAGATGAGTGTTGTGGATGCAGAGGGCAAGCCGGCAGATGCCGAAGTCCTTGCAATGATGTACGACGCGTCTCTGGACAAGATCTGTCCGTACAGCCTGAGTGGTGTCTATCACAATTTCCCAAGAAAATTAACCCATGTAACCTGGTACACCCAGTCTTCCGGTGTATATTCCATGAGCTATACTCCAAGTACAGGAGTTTATGTTCCTGGTATGGATTTCGACGATTTCTCAAAACTGCCTCAGTTCTTCAGAAGATATTATTATTCCAGGAACGCGGCGCTGGGAGGAAGAGTCTTGGCCAAGAGTGCCGGCAGGGTGGAAGAAACAATGATGGTGGAAGATGCCGCCGCCCCGATGGCCAAGCAAGATATGAGAATACGCGGTGTGAACTCAGTCGCTTCTTCAGTGGAAGAAGAAACCGCGCAGGAAGCCACTGTCGATGAGGGAAGTCCAAATCAGGCAAAGGCGGAGGCTGAAGGCCCTCAGGTAAGGACCAATTTCAACGAGACAGCCTTCTTCCTGCCTAATCTTGTTACTGACAAGGACGGAAACATATCCATCAGTTTCACTCTCCCGGAGAGTCTTACAAAATGGAGGTTCATCTCCATGGCCCATACAAAGGACCTCAAGACAGGTTATAAATACGACCAGATCGAGGCCAAGAAAGACTTTATGATCTCTCCTAACATGCCTCGCTTCCTCAGGAACGGAGACAAGACCACCATAGCCTCCACCCTTACCAACCTCTCCGACAAGGATATAGAGGCAACCGTGAAGTTCGAGATGTTTGACCCTGCCACCGAAAAGGTATTCCACACCCAGACCAAGAAGGTAAGCGCCAAGGCATCCAAGACCGGCAAGGTAGCCTTCAGCTTCCCTGTGGAAGACACCTACGATGTGGTGGGAATAAGGATAGTTGCGGAAGGCGGACAGTTCTCCGACGGAGAGCAGCATCTGCTTGCTGTCCTCAGCGACAAGATCAGGCTGGTTGAGAGCGTCGCTCTCCCTATCCGTGGCGAGCAGAAGAAGGAATTCTCCCTAGAGAGCCTGTTCAACCATCATTCTGCATCGGCGACAAAGAAAACTCTTACGATAGAGTTTACCGGCAACCCTGCCTGGTATGCAGTTCAGGCCCTGCCTTCTCTGGCAGAACCGGATGACGACTGCGCTATCTGCTGGACCAATGCCCTTTACGCAAACGTGCTGGCAAGCAAGATTGCAAACTCGCAGCCTAAGATCAAGAACGTGTACGAAAGTTGGAAGAAGAGCGGCCAGAGCAAGGAAACCCTGCTGAGCAACCTGCAGAAGAACCAGGAACTGAAGACCATCCTTCTCTCGGAATCCCCATGGGTTCTGGAGGCAAAGAGCGAGGAAGACCAGAAGAACATGATTTCCGCCCTCTTTGACGTGATGAGCATAGGCAACACAAAGGACAAGGCCCTGAAGAAACTCCAGGAACTCCAGATGCCGGACGGAGGCTGGACCTGGTTCAAGGGAATGGAATCCAGCCCGTGGATTACCGAATACGTTCTTACCCAGGATATCCGCCTGAGGATTCTGACCGTAGACGAGATGTCTTCCGCCCAGAAGACCATGCACCAGAAGGGTATGGATTATATGCATAACGAGGTCAAGAAGGAATACGACTGGATAATGAAGAAGAAGATCAAGACAAAGGGAGTTTCCTACTTCATCCTCAAGTATCTCTACCTCGTTGCCCTTGAGGCCCAGGCAAATGGTGCGGACAATCCTGTAAACATTGTCCCGAAAAACCGTCAGAAGTACTACAACTACTTCCTTAACAAGGTCGCCGAGGCTCCGAGAAGCCAGGATATGCAGGAAAAGTCTATGGCTGCTGTAGTCCTCAAGGCTAACGGAAATATGGCCAAGGCCAATGAATACATGCAGTCCATCAGGGAGCATCTTACAAGCTCCGAGGAAATGGGTATGTACTTTGCCTTCAACGAGAATCCTTACCGCTGGGGCTCCATGAATGTCAACGCCCAGGTTGCCGCAATCGAAGCCTTCGACCAGGTAGCCGGCGATATGAAGACCGTGGAAGAGATGAAGATCTGGCTCCTCAAGCAGAAGCAGACCCAGATGTGGGGAACTTCCGTCCTGACCGCTGACGCTATCTTCGCCCTCCTGGCAAGAGGAGACAACTGGCTTGCAAGCGAGGGAGTTGCAGACCTGAGCTTTGCCGGCAGGACAGTTTCCACCAACAAGCCGGACGAGGAAGGCAACGCCCCTATCCCTGGCCTTAACTACATCAAGAGAGCCTACACGGACAAAGAAACCACAGATGCCAAGACCATAACCGTAGAGAAGAAAGACAAGGGTATCGCCTGGGGCGCCGCCTACGCTACCTTCTTCGAGAAGCTGGAGAATGTAAAGAACAACGGCGGCAAGGAAATGAGCATTACCAAGGAGCTCTTCGTCAAGAGAGTCAACAAGGTTTCAGAGACCGGCAACACCGATAACGGAGCCCTGGCTTACACTCTTGAGCCTATAAAGAACGGAGCCGTCATCAAGGTCGGCGACATAGTTACCGCAAGGATGGTGATCAAGATCGACCGAAGGATGGACTTCGTGCAGCTCAAGGAACAGAGAGGTGCCTGCTTCGAGCCTATGACCCAGATTTCAGGCTACCGCTACGGAGGCGGAACCGGCTACTACGAGGAAATCAAGGATGCCGCCACAAGCTTCTTCTTCTACTCTCTGGGCAAGGGAACATACGTTCTGGAAGTCAACTACAGGGCCAGCCGTCCTGGAGAATACGAGGTTGGACTTGCTACGCTCCAGTGCGCATACGCTCCTGAATACACAGCCCATACAACATCCACAAGGATAACCGTGGAGGAGAAATAAAGAGCAATCAATATTCCAACAGAGCGACAACACCGTCCATTGTACTTACAAGGATGGTGTTGTTTCCTATTGGGAGGGCGTAGTTAACAAGAGCGCCGGAAACACTGTACTGCCAGGCTACAGACCCGTCAGAGCAGTTAAGTGCAAAGACATTGCCCTTGTCCGTGGAAATGAAGAGAAGTCCCTTGCCGTCCTTTCCGGCATTTCCGTTAACGGTTATCGGCGTAGGTGCTATCTCGTACCTGTATTCCGTTATTGTCTGCCAGGCGGCCACATCCTTCGGATTAAGCACAATGGCCTTTCCGTCCGCAATCGAAGCCCCGTCTAGGGCCGCATCTATCTTGGCAATTGAATATGCCCTGACAGTATCTTTCATACACTTAATGTAGTACTCTCTCCTGTCAGGAGAAAGGCCTATGGCTTCCCTTCCGCCGTAGATTGTGGAAAGGGTGATTCCATACTCTGCATCTATCACGTAGCTGATCCTGTCAGGATTGACTATGAAAATCTTTCCGTTGGACTTAACCGGCCAAACCTGGGCCGGAGAGAAATTCCTTACGCTCTTCGGGGTTGTCCAGCTCCACTGCAGATGTCCGCTCTTCGGGTCAAAGGAATAAAGGGTGTTGCCCCAGTCGCCGACCACAACCTGCTCCTTGTCGACATAAGGGCGGCTTACCACAAAGCCCTTCATCTTGCCGTATTTCCATTGAAGCTTTCCCGTCTTGAGGTTTATTGCCCTGAAAATGCCGTCAGACGCCCCGATATAGGCTGTTTCCTTGAAGATATTGGCGCTGCCTAACACAGACTTGCCGCAGGAGAGTTTCCACCTTAATTTGCCGTTTTCCGGATTAAGGCAGTAAATGTTGTTGTCCGAACTTCCCACCACGACATAATCTCCGGAAACCGCCGGGGTGGAGAATATCTTTCCCTCTGTCCTGAACTCCCACTTTTTCTGCCCGGAAACGGCATCCAGGCCGTAAATCATTCCCGCCTCATCGGCGAATATGACAATATCCCCCTCCTTAACCCCGCCGGAAACAGATGGCAGGGCATTGAACCCTGCAGCAGGATAGGTTTGTCCCTTCTTGCTCCAGATTGCCGCTGCGCTTCCGATGTCCGCGTTGTTTTCATATCTCCAAATCTCTTTTACCTCAGGGAAGCGGGAATTGAAATCATTCTTTGGATGCCCGTACACAATGTTATCCGGATATGCCTTGCCCTGGCTCAGCCTTACGGTATACCAGACCCTGCCAGGCTCCTTCTTCCCGACAATCTTGTCCTGGAAAGTGATCAGTGATCCCTTTAGCTCGGCGATGACATATCCTTTCTCTCCCTTTGCCGTTGCCATGGTAGAGCGGATAATCACTCCCGGAACTCCCTCATACTCCATAGCCCTGTCCACGTGCCAGTGTCCGGAGAACACCAGCTGGATGTTCTTTGTTTTCAGAAGTTCCAGCACATTGTCATACTTGAGCAGGGAAGTGTCCAAGGGATAATGATTAACATAGAACAGCGGCTGTTCATCCGGCATCTTCCCTATCTGCTCCTCCAGCCACAGCATGCTCTCCCTCGGCACCAGTGCCGGAGCCATCCTTATGTTCGGTCCGCACGGCGTTCCCAGGAACTTTATACCACCTGCCTCAAACTCAAACCTTTCGTATCCGAATATACGGGTAAACGAATTGGTTCCGCTCTCGCTCCAGGTGGCATCGTGGTTGCCGGGAATTATGAACCACGGCATCTTCAGCCTGTCAAAGATATTCTTGGCGGAAGTGATCTCATCGTCAGAACCGAAGTTCGCGATATCTCCGGTAATAAGCACAAACTGTATTTCAGGATCCTTGTTGATGTCCTCCACGCAATCCAGCGTTCCCTGTTCAGACGGAGTCCCCACAGAAATGTGCACATCGCTCATCACCGCAAACTTAAGGCTTCCGTCCTCCTTTGCCGGAATACTGACTCCGGAATATGTCCCGTCCTTTTTCTCCTGGGCAAACAAAAACCCTGCAGCCATCATAACGACAGCCACAGTCAACATCGATTTCCTGAAATGCATATAAAATGGTTTAAATAACTTCTATGTCAGAGGTTTTGATCCAGCCCTGGCGGCCATCCTGGATCTCGATCTTGCTCCACTGCTCCACTTTTTCAAGGATCTTAACCTTGGTTCCCTCGTGAAGGACAAATATACTGTTTCCTCCCGCGGCAGGAGAACTCTTAACGCTCCCGATGTTCTCTACAACAACCGCCGTGTCATTCCCGCTTGCCTGACGGGCAAGGCTCAGGGAGAAAAGGAAACTGAACAGGGTAAGGACAAGCAGAACCATCGCGATGATAAAATAAAACCTTCTTGAAGAGGTTGAACGGCCGAACTTGCAAAGCAGAAGAAGGGCAACACTTATCGCCAGGAAAATCAGCGATACAATTGCCCAGGCATTGGAGGACAGCTTGTTGCGGAGATTCCTCACCCACTCCACCAGAATGAACTGGGGAACAGAATCAATCTTGTCCAGGGTATGGACCCTTGCCATATCCAGATTGTGCTTGATGTCCTGGTCTGCAGGATCAAGCTTAAGGGCTCTCTCGTAATAGAGTATAGCCTTGCCTACGCTTCCCTTGCGGTAGAAGGCGTTGCCAAGATTGTAAAAGAGGGAGGAAGAAACCGCTCCGGAATTCTCCAGAGACTTGTACTCGCGGATGGCACCGTCAAAATCCCCCACTGCATAAGCATCCTCGGCGCTCTTCCAGATTGCGGCCTGGCTTCTTGGAGCCTCCGTTTCCTGAGCCCAGAGAATTGAGGTAAAAGAAACAAGCGCTATTGCCAATAATATCCTTTTCATCTCCATATCCTTTACAATTTGTTCTCGAATCCAGAAATAAGATCGGCAGCCTTCCTATACTGCGCGTCCATTGTTCCGGCCGCTCCCTCAGGGGAATAGCGCACCATCTCGCAATCGTCCAGAAGGGCTATCAGGTCCTTGACATCTTCCTGAGGAACATTCTTGGAGAGCAGGGTCTCCTGGATTACATCCCTCTGAAGGTCTGAACGCTGGATGGACAGCTTGTCTGCCGTGTAACCCAGGATGGCCTTGTGGAGTTCCCCGTAGAATTCCTGAACCTTGTTCTGGGAAAGGAAGGCCTGGGCCTGGCGGAGCCTCTGGCGGGCAACCTTGTTGGCCTTGCGGTTGCGGCTGCGTACAACATCTTTACGCAAGGCGATCCTGTCCTTCATCAGCTTGGTTATCAGGAAGAACAAGCCAGCCAGTATTGCAGCTATCACGTAATAGATCCAGTTGAACACCAGGAAGTTTTCTCCCTTCATGGAAGGAAGGCCGGTCTTTATGTATCGGATATCCTCTCCAAGATTGCTAACTGTTTTCTGGGATTGCGGGATATACATTCCTCCCGTATTCTCGGAAGTGCCTTTTCCAACCTTTACTGTAATCGTATCCGTGGTCAGAGTCCTGTACTGCCTATGCCCAAGGTCAAAGTAAGAATAATGTATAGGAGGAATCTGATAAACCCCCTCGCCTCTTGGAATAAACGGATATTCTATGGTTTTCTTTCCGGCATAACCTTCTACAGAGTTGGAGAAATTGTTTGTGCTCTTGGCATCATATCTCTCAAAATCAGGAGGGAAGACAACCACAGGATTCTCAATGAGGTTGAGGTTGCCGCTGCCGCTTAGTTCAACGATGAGGGATGCTGCCTCGTTAGCGTTCAGGCTGTCCCTTGTCAGACGGGCGGTCATATTAAGTTTTCCGACTCCGCCTCCGAATGTGGAAGGAGCCCCGCTCGGAATCTCGGAAACGTGGACAGTCAGCTTGCCGGTGGAAAGACGTTTCTTCACGTAGTTCCTGTCTGCCATATCGAAGAAGTCGTCCAGGATGCTGCGCCCCCTCGGACGGGAAGCCACCTCAACCTGGCAGACCATCTCGGCAGGATCTATGGTAAGGGCCCCGCTCTTCTGAGGCATAAGCATATACTTGCGGATTACAGCGCTGTTGTAAATCTGGTTCCCGACTTTCTCCCTTACGAAATTCAGATTCTGCGGAGCCTCGGTTTCCTGACTCCAGAAGCCGTTGAAAACAGGCCATCTTATATCCTCGAAGCCCACGATGTTGCTTCTGGTATATATCTTAAGGACAGCGGTAACAGGCTCTCCCTTAAATACCTTGGTCTTATTCAGGCTAAGTCTCAGGAACAGGTCCGCCTTGCCGTAGGTTATGCCGGGATCGTCGTCATAATCCTGGCTGCGGTTCTGCTGAGCCTGTGAAGAAGCGGCTGAAGGCTGGCCGGAAGACTGCTGGGTCTGCGGCTGAGGAGAAGCCTGCTGGCTGGAAGAACCCTTTACAACCTCTATCGTAAGGGGACTTGTGGTAAAGGCCGTTCCCTCAATCTCCGCGCTTGCGGAAGAAACGGTTATCGTCTCCTGGTCTGAAGCCTCCAGAACATAGGTGTAGGTCTTTGTGTAGGAACTTGACCTTTTGCCATTTATAACGGTAGAACTCCAAGACGTGGATGTGGTCGGGCCCGCAATGACGTCAGCTCCGGCAAAGGAAGGGGGAGTAAAATTGGAAACTTCTCCGTTGGCCACAAACTTTACCAGAAACCTCTCGCCTTCCCCCACCACATTCGGGGCTTCTACCTTGAAGCTGTTCTGCGCCCAGGAAAAGGCAGAGCCCAGCATCAGGGCTACAATCAACGATAATCTCAATAATCCGTTCTTCATATATGCAAGCGCAAATTTACCAATTCTTGTCTTTCTTCTTTTTCTTTGCTGCCGCAGCCTTTGCCTTCTTGACCTTCTCCTGCGTCTGGTTCTCCTTGTCCTGAATAGCCTGGAGCATCTGGGCAGCAGCCTGAGAACTCATTTTCTGGTCAGAACCTCCACCCTGAGGCTGATTCTGCTGATCCTGTTTCTGATCATTCTGGTCCTGATTCTGATCCTGGTTCTGGTCCTGATTCTGGTCCTTGTTCTGATCCTGGTTCTGGTCTTTGTTCTGATCCTGGTTCTGGTCCTTGTTCTGATCCTTGTTCTGGTCCTTGTTCTGATCCTGATTCTGATCCTGGTTCTGGTCCTTGTTCTGATCCTGATTCTGGTCCTTGTTCTGATCCTGATTCTGGTCCTTGTTCTGATCCTGATTCTGATCCTGATTTTGGTCCTTGTTCTGGTCCTGATTTTGATTCTGATTCTGCTGGTTCTGCTGCTGTTGCTGCTGCTGGTTCTGGAGCATCTTCCTTGCGTATGAGTAACTTGCCTTTGCAGTCATATCCGCAGGATTGCGCAGAAGGGCCTGCCTGTAGGCCTCCATAGCCTTGTCATACTGCTTTGCCTGCAGCATCATGTTTCCAAGATTGAAGAAGTATTTGGAAGCGGCATCGTCCTTGCCCTGCATCTTGAGCAGAGGATCGTCCTTGGAGCCCTGGACGTTTTCCGGCATTACAGGCATCTTGGTGGCTACTCCCTTCCAGGACGAGGAATAAGGAAGCTTGGAAACCGTATCCGCAATCGGGGCATAAGCCTTCATCGCACCCTCAATGTCGTTTTGTTTCCAGAGAGAGTTTCCAAGATTGTAGTTTCCTTTAATGGAAAGGGAATCCTTGAGGAGTCCCTTGCGGTATTCCACCTCGGACTGCTTGAATTTGTCTTTCTTGAAATAGCGGTTACCCTTCCTTATGTCTCTCTTGTCTACCTGGGCGGACATCTGGACTGAAGTAAGGGTCAGAAGTATCAGAACCGCAAAGAGTTTCTTTTTCATTTTCCTGTCGCCGATAAGGAATTCAAGTACAAGGAAGAAAAGTGCGATGCCGAAGAAATACATGAACTGCTCGTTGTACTCTTCAAAGGCAAGTTCCTGATATGAAGTCTTTTTCAGTTCCCTGATCTTCTCAACTATATCGCCGAGCCCGAAGTTGGTGTCGGATGCCCTGACATAAATTCCGCCACCGGCCTCAGCGATGTTCTTGAGGGTTTCCTCGTCAAGTTTGGTAACGACTATCTGGCCGTCCCTGTCTTTCATAAGGCCGCCGCCATCGTCAGGGATCGGCTCGCCCTTTGGAGTTCCAACACCTATGCAATAGACGTTGATTCCGGCCTGGTGGGCAGCAGAGGCTGCAGCTACAGCGTCATCCTCGTGGTTTTCTCCGTCGCTGATGACAATAATAGCCTTGTTCCCCTCTTCCTGCATCCCCTCCATAGAGAAACTTCCGGCGCAAGTTGCAATGGCGTTGCCGATTGCTGTACCCTGCACAGGAATGGAAGACGTATTGATTCCGTTGAGGAACATCTTGGAAGAGACATAATCCGCAGTGATTGGTACCTGGACAAAACTCTCCCCGGCAAAAATCACAAGGCCGATTCGGTCGCTGTGAAGCTTGTCCATAAGGCGGGAAAGGTCCATCTTGGCCCTTTCCAGGCGGTTCGGAGAATAATCCTTGGCCTTCATCGAGTTGGAGACATCCAGAGCCACCATTATCTCGCTCCCGGTGTTGCTGCTCTCACGGAGCTTTGCACCTATCTGCGGACGTGCAAGGCCAATCATCAGGAACAGCCACGCCAGACTGAAGCAGGTAAGCCTCAGCCAGCCCTTGGACTTGGAACGCTCAGGCATCAGGGAATCCACCATATCGGGATTTCCGAAACGTCTCAGACGCCTGGCCCTTCCTCTGCGATACAGTGCATAGAATACATAGAAGAACGGTATCGCGATTATGAAAAGTAGAAATACAGGTCTAGCAAACTGTAACATAACCCCTCCTAATCTGGCAAATGCCTTGTAAACAATCTCATAACAACCTCAAGAATCACAGCCAGCAGAGCAATCAGCGCAAATCTCATGAACAGCTCCTTGTACTGCGGATAAGTGTCAACGATGGTTCTGGTCTTTTCCATCTTGTTGATCTCAGCATAGATTTCAGCCAGTTTGGTGTTGTCCGTGGCACGGAAATACTTGCCTCCGGTATCCGCCGCAATCTGCTTCATAAGCGGCTCGTCTATATCCACCTTGACCATCTGGATTCCGTAATCTGTCGGATATGGAGCCTCTCCCATAGCTCCGATTCCTATGGTATAAACCCTTACGCCATAGGTCTTTGCTATCTCGGTAGCCATCTGCGGGGATATCTCTCCGCAGTTATTGACTCCATCCGTAAGCAGGATCACTACCCTGCTCTTTGCGTCAGACTCCTTAAGGCGGGCGACTGCGGTGGCGATTCCGTTACCGATGGCCGTTCCGTCTTCTATGATTCCGCAACTGATGTCCTTCATCATATTTATAAGAGTCTGGCGGTCAGTTGTAAGCGGACACTGTGTGTAACTCTCTCCGGCAAAAACCACAACGCCCATCCTGTCTGCAGGTCTCTGGGCAACGAACTCCATCGCGATCTGCTTTGCGGCGTTTATCCTGTCCGGCTTGAAGTCCATCGCCAGCATACTGGTGGAAACGTCTATGCCAAGTACTATGTCTATTCCCTCCGTTGAAACTTTCTCAAGTTCCGAAGCGGAACGCGGACGTGCAATAGCAAACACCAGGGCTGCAATGGCAATGCACCTCAGGATGAACGGAACGTGCCGCATCACTCTCTTGAAGAAACCCTGGTTGTTCAGGTTCCAGGGAGTTATGTCTGAAACCGTAAGATAAGGATGCCTGCCCTTTATCTCCCTCCATATGTAAATCAGTATGGCAAGGGGAACCAGCGCAAGCAGCCACAGAAGTTTTGGATATTCAAAGAACATTACTCACCCTCCTCCTTTTTCTTTTCGACTTCACTTTCCTCCAGCTGCTGCATATAGGCGAAATTCACAAAGTTCACGGCAGTCGGAATCGCTTTCTCGTTCTCCTCCGCAGCCGGACTGTGCTTGGCGAACTTCACAAGGTCCGAAGTAGAGAACATGCTGCCCAGATCGCTGAGGATCTTTTCGTCTATCTTCTTGTCCTTCAGAGATTCCATAATCTCAGAAGAAGTCTGCTCCATAGCTCTTACAGCATATCTCTTCTCAATATATTCCCTTACGGCATCGGTGACTCCGGTGTAGAAGAGTTTCTCCTTTCCGCCCTGCCAGAGCTTCTCGCTGCGTATCTTCTCCAGTTTCTTCAGCGCCACGATGTGAGGCGGGTCGGTTTCAATGCTCCTTCCGAAGAAGTCCTTGTTCTTCCTTCTCATCGCGATATATCTGGCTATACCCCAGATAAGAAGGGCGATGCCAAGACCGAGGAGAATCCACGGCAGCACTTCCCTGAAGGTTACCGGATAAGTCTCCTGAGGTTTGATATCGTACATCTTGAAAGTAGCGGTATCTACCGGTATCGTATTGACATACAAAGTCTTGGAATCTATTTTAAGCGTATCCGGTTCTGCCCCGCCGTCTTTTTCCACAAGAATCAATGGAGGCGGAAGGCGGAAGGCTCCGCTGTCGAAGGAAGTAAGGAGTATCTTTCCCCTTAACTGTGCAAGATTCTTCTTCACTCCCAGGGTATCCAGCTCAAATTCCCTCACAACCTCCACCGAACCGCGGATGCTTGTGTCTCTGGCAAGGATCTCTGCGTACGGCGCCACTGCCAGCATCTTTCCCTGCGGAACGCTGAAGTCCAGAGTCCACACCACCTGGTCCCCAACAAGAAGGGAATCGGCAGAGAGAACGGACTTGTCCACCCTCTGGCTCCATCCCCACTGAAGGGAAAGCACTGCAAAAGCTATCGCTATAATGGCTTTTCTCATAATCACTTGTTCTTGAAGAACGCTATCAGGCTCTTCACATAATCATCATCTGTAGAAATATTCACGGTGTCCACCTTATAACGGTTGAAAAGCTGCTGGGCATTTGCCAGGACATTTCGGCTCCACTGGGCGTAACTGTTGCGCACACTCCGGCTGGAAGTGTCTATCCATCCCTCCGTTCCGGTTTCCGCATCCCTCACCCTCACAAGTCCGAGATCCGGGATCTCCCTTTCCCTCGGGTCATATACATTGATAGCGGAAATCTCGTGACGGTTGGCGGCCAGCTTCAAGGCATCCTCATAGCGAGGCTTGCCATTGCGGTCCACATCCAGAAGGTCGCTGAGCAGAAATGCCGTGCATCTTTTCTTGATTGCCCTGGAGAGGAACCTCAGAGCCTCTGAGATGTCTGTTCCCGGCTGGGAAGGCTTGAATTCCAGAAGCTCGGACAGGATCCTCAGCAGATGGCTCCTTCCCTTCTTCGGAGGTATGAACTTCTCCACCTTGGAGGAGAAGAACAGGGCTCCCACCTTATCGTTATTGATAGACGCGGAGAATGAAAGCACGGCGGCTATCTCGGCCACGAGTTCCCTCTTTGTCTTAGTGGAAGTTCCGAATATACTGGAAGAAGACACGTCTACCAGAAGCACCACGGTCAGTTCCCTTTCCTCCTCATACACCTTAATGTACGGGGAGCGCAGGCGGGCCGTGACGTTCCAGTCCATATTGCGGACATCGTCTCCGAACTGGTATTCCCTTACCTCGCTGAAGGCCATACCCCTGCCCTTGAAGGCGGAGTGGTATTCTCCTGCAAAGATCTGGTGGGAAAGGCTCCTGGTCCGGATCTCGATCTTACGTACTTTCTTGAGAAGTTCGCTGTCCATAATGTCCTCGGATTAAGGAACTGCAACTACGTTTACGATTTCTGTGATAAGGTTCTCGGTAGTGATATCTTCTGCCTCTGCCTCGTATGTGAGTCCGATACGGTGACGCAGCACCTCGTAGCAAACGGCTCTCACGTCTTCCGGAATCACATATCCCCTTCTCTTGATGAAGGCGTATGCCTTGGCGGCCTTTGCCAGGGAGATGCTGGCTCTTGGAGAAGCTCCGTACTGGATCATTCCCTTGATCTTGCCCAGACCATATTCCTCCGGAGTCCTGGTTGCATATACAATATCAACGATGTAACGCTCTATCTTCTCGTCCATATAGACATCCTTGACCACGCTGCGTGCCCTAACGATGTCTTCCGGCTTGAGAACTGTGCTTGCCTTAGGGAATTCCTGGGCGTTGTGCATCTTGATGATCTGCTTTTCCTCGTCCTTGCGCGGATAGTTCACGATGACCTTGAGCATGAAACGGTCCATCTGGGCCTCAGGCAGCGGATAGGTTCCCTCCTGCTCGATCGGGTTCTGGGTTGCCATTACAAGGAAAGGCTTAGGAAGTTCATATGTCTGCTCACCGATTGTAACGGCCCTTTCCTGCATCGCCTCAAGCAGCGCGCTCTGAACCTTTGCAGGGGAACGGTTAATCTCGTCGGCAAGGACGAAGTTGGCGAAAACCGGGCCCTTCTTGACCTGGAACTGCTCATTCTTCTGGCTGTAAATCATTGTTCCCACGATATCGGACGGGAGCAGGTCCGGGGTGAACTGAATCCTCTGGAACTTGGCATCTATGATATCGCTGAGTGTGCTTATGGCCAGTGTCTTTGCCAGTCCCGGCATTCCTTCCAGCAGAAGGTGTCCGTCTGCCAGCAGACCTATAAGCAGATCCTCGATCAGATGTTTCTGCCCTACGATGACCTTGTTCATTTCCATCGAGATGATGTCTACAAAGGCACTCTCTTTCTGAATCCTGTCGTTCAGTTCTTTTATGTTCACGTTCTCCATAACTGAAATATTACTTTTTATGTCTTTTTATTGTTTTATCCTATCTTTACACCCAATATGAAATACTTCATAAAACTTTCATACAACGGAGCCGGTTTCAACGGCTGGCAGATCCAGAAGAATGCCCCGAGCATCCAGGAGGAACTGCAAAAGGCTTTCTCTCTTTTGCTTAAGGAAGATATTGAAATTACCGGTTGCGGCAGGACAGACAGCGGAGTGAATGCGGTCAACTACATCGCCCACACTGAAATCGCTTCCAAAGTGGCTCTGAGAGCAAGTTCCAAGCAGCAATTTCTATACAAAATAAATGCCATTCTGCCCAATTCCATCAAGGTTTTGGGCATATACAGGATGCATCCTGAGGCACACGCCAGATTCGATGCCGTAAGCCGCACGTACAAGTACTTTCTTAGCACGGAACCGTCCCCATTCCTGGGCCCTCACACCTTGTATTTCAAGTGCCGGGACCTGGATATGGACGCCATGAACCAGGCCGCAGAACATTTCATCGGAACAAAGGACTTTTCCAGCCTCCAGAAGACAGGAAGCGATGTAACCAGCCCGATATGCACAGTAACAGAAGCGTTCTGGAAGAAAGCCCCGCTCCCCGCCCCGTTTGCACGGGAAACCGGCGGCAAGAGAATGGTCTTCACAGTTACCTCCAACCGCTTCCTCAGGAATATGGTCCGGGCGATGGTGGGCTCACTCCTGGAAGTGGGCACCCGCAAGAGGGATCCCGAGTGGATCGCCGAGCTGCTGAAAAAGAAGAACCGCTCTGCCGCGGGATTGAGTGTTCCCGGGGAGGCACTCTTCCTCTGCGATATCAAATATCCTTATCCGATTAAATAACACAGCACAATTTTTGCTGACAAAACAGAATTAACAATTGATTCAGATATGACACTGCTCACATTTTTACTCCAGGCAGACACTGCAGAGGCCTTGACACAGGCCGCAGCCGCAGTCGCCACCAAAGAAAAAGTCTCCCTTTCAATGATCGACATGGCCGTCAAGGGAGGATGGCTTATGATTCCGCTGATTATCCTGTCTCTGATTACCATCTACATTTTCGGAATGAAATGGTGGACAATCAGCCGGGCTTCCAAGATCGACCCTAACTTCATGAGAGACATCCGCGATTATATCCACGACGGAAAGATTGCAGCCGCCCAGAACCTTTGCAGGCAGCAGGACACTCCTGTTTCCCATCTGATAGAGAAGGGAATAGAGAGGATGGGAAGGCCGCTGACAGACATCCAGGCCGCTGTGGAGAATATGGGAAACATCGAGGTTGCAAGGCTGGAGAAAGGGCTTCCTACACTGGCTTCCATTGCCGGCGGCGCTCCTATGATAGGATTCCTGGGAACGGTGCTCGGTATGGTCCAGGCTTTCTTCAACATGAGCCAGGCCGGAAACAACATAGACATCACCCTGCTTTCCGGAGGTATCTACACCGCAATGATCACTACCGTGGCAGGTCTTATCGTGGGTATCCTTGCTTACTTCGGATACAACTACCTTACCTCCAAGGTATCCGACCTTGTGTTCACCCTCCAGAGCAACACCATCGAGTTTATGGATCTGCTCCATGAGCCGGGCGGAAGCGGCAAATAATCATCGCTGAGAAAAGAACCGATAACACAGCAAGTTATGGCAATCAAACAGAGAAACAAGGTGAATGCGGCTTTCAGCATGTCCAGTATGACGGACGTGGTCTTTCTGCTGCTGATTTTCTTCCTTGTAACATCCACACTGATAAATCCAAACGCCCTGAAGCTGCTGCTGCCTAAGAGCACCAACCAGATTTCGGCCAAGCCTCAGGTGAGCGTTTCCATAAAGCACTACCAGGAGAACAATACCTTCTCCTATCATATCAACGGCCTCAAGCAGGAAACTCCATTCGAGCAGGTGGAGGTTTCCATCCAGGCCCTCCTCCAGAACACGGATGAACCTACCTTCACCATCCTCGCGGACCAGAGCGTCCCTATCGAGAAAGTGGTGGAACTGATGAACATAGCAAAGCGAAACCAGTACAAGGTTATACTCGCAACTTCTCCGGAATAATATGTACTCCCTGACAAAGCAGCAGCGGCAGGCCAAAGAAGGCAAGAAGATAGGCGTGGCTCTCACCATCGCCTTCCACGTGGTGCTGCTCTTTGTTCTGGGAATCACGGGCTTCAAACTTATATATCCTCCGCCTGCCGAAAAAGGCATCTTGCTAGAAATCCCGATAGAGGAAGTTCCGAGAAAGGCCGTTCCTAAAAAGGCTCCGGAACCAAGGGCTCCGGAAGCGGATCCAAAGAAAGATGTAAACATCGTCCAGAAAGCCAAGGCACCTCTCCAGAGCGACAAATCCAACGCAGGCAAACCTACTACAGCACAGGGCAAGGGAGACGTGGAAATCCCTGAGCCAAAGCGAGAAATAGACAAGCGTGCCCTCTTCCCGAGCGCAGACAACAAGAAAGACACCAAGGCCGCACAGACCGCAGAGAAAGTTGAAAACGACCTCAAGGCCGGCCACTCAAAAGGCAACACAGACAGCGGCAAGCTCAACGGCATTCCGTCCGTAAAACTGGAAGGCCGCTCAACCCTTGGATCCCTTCCACTCCCGGCTTACACCGTGAATGAAAGCGGAACGGTTGTCGTAAAAATCATCGTAAACGAAAAAGGAGAGGTAACCAATGCCATCCCTGGCCAGAAAGGCACAACCACCAATAACTCAACTCTCTGGAACGCAGCAAAGCAGGCCGCCCTGAAAGCCCGCTTCTCCCCATCCGACGCCCCAACCCAGGTCGGCTACATCACATATATTTTCACCCTGAAATAATCTTCACGAACCAAGTGCTCCTGCTGTCCCGTTTTATGTGTCAGCAAGCGCATTTTCATAGGTAAAACGATCCTGCTGTCCCATTCTGTGTGTCAGCAGGAGCACTTTCATAAAAACCCCGCTCCATTTAGAACGTGTCAAGCATTTGAAGAATAGTTTCATATGGAATTCCCGTTACTCTGGAGATTTGATGCGGATCGGCAGAGAACCTGCGTTTAATCTGCTTCACCAACTCGGTCTTTTGGATTTGATTCAATTCAGAATGATTGTTCTTATTAAACAGAGAACTGCATAAATCCTCCATCGCCGAGAAAACTATCTGATCCTTAAATGTAGGTAAGTTCTGCTTTTTTGAATTTAGGGACTTTGATGAATTTTGAAGAAAATAGTTCATTCTACTGGGAGTCCTGAACACGGATTCCACAAACTGTATTTGAACATAAGACAATGGAGATATAAATCCTTTTTCATCAACGATATAATCAGACGGAAGAAGGATCCTGCTGTGGACAATCTTTGCTTGAGCCCTCTTGCTGAAAGTTCCTATTCTGGAACCATTTGAAGATATCCTATTGAATAATAGACTCCCCGTTCCCCAAGTATAACCTGCAGGATGAGAACAGATATTCGCAGCCACAGGGTTCATGTGCACATAAGCAACGGCTCTTTCAAAAGACTCATTTCCAACAGTCAACTTTTGAATATTGACACTATTGTTGCGTAGAAGTTCCTTCGAGGAATATTTCCTGTTAAAATAGTTGGAATAAGCTTGCTTAAAACGCGTTATAAAGTCAACGACATCCTCATAAGCTCTTCCCAGAACAAAATGAACATGATTTGACATTAGAACAAACGCAAATACTTGAACAGGCGTTGTTGCGGCAAGAACTGCCACGTAATTCATTCCAACCTTAAAATCATCATCATCTTTAAACCACAGCCTGTCCTTAAGATGATCAGTAGTCACAAGACATATATTGACGCTCATACACAAGTAGTTTTAGTTTCCTTTCCACATCTCCTTTTCTACATTTCTAAAACTCTCACCATCAACATCATCTACTTGCCGATATCAAATGTAATTTATTTGGATTTAATAAACAAATAAACGTTTCTGTTTAGAATCTCACTATGGTAGTACCCAATAACCCTTAGCTTCTACCCAGAAAGCATGTCTTTTGGGGTTTGACTTGCTTACAAGAACATCTATGGTATCACCTACCCTGATAGTCTTGGATTGTTCTATTGTGATATCATTTATTTTGGTATAAATCTGACCATCATATTCATACTTGAAACTAACCGTCCATTGTCCCAAAATACTCTTACGAGCTTTCCTTAAATACACTCTTTCAACTTCTGCCTTCAACAAAACCGAGTTATCTCGCATTTCCTTTTTGGTGGAAAAGGAGCTTATTATTGCATAAGGTAAAACGGTTACACACAAAATCCAAAAAATGCAGTCTTTCCTTCGAAAAAAGGCTTTAATAATTTTTTTGATCTGTCCCATCGGCAAAAACTATGTTCTTTACTCAGCGATTGTGACCGTGTGGTAGTCTATCATGCGGGAGATGGCGCGCTGGCAGACAGGGCAGAAGACTGGGTAAGTGTTATCCCTCATCCTGCAGGTCGGGAACGGGCGGTAGATGCCTTCGGAGAGGTAGCCGCCACCTTCATAGATACCAACCTTATAGTCAGATTCTACAAGTGCTTTGTATGCAGGGAGTTTCTGGTCTGCCTTTGTAACTATCTCCTTCATCTCCAGCAGATCCTGCCACTTGGACTGAAAACCCACCAGAGTGGTGATGTTCGGTTCCCAAGGCTCTACGTTAAGGTCATACTGGTCTGTGCCGTCATCGTAGAAATACTCGTCTGCCAGGCCACCGAAACTGTGGCCGAACTCGTGCACCACAACAGGCATCGCCCAGCGGTTGTGGGCTGCTGTAAGAACGTAGGAGTTGAGTATGCCACCGCCACCATAATTATCTGTGTTAGCTAGGATTATGATATGCTCGTATGGAACGCTTGCAAGTGCGTCGTGAAGGTCGAAAAGATGCAGTGTAGTAAGATAACGGTCAGAATAGAAAGTGGAGAAACTGGAAGAGAAAGCGGTCTGCTTCCACTCGTTCTTAAGTGGAATGCTCACCCCGCTCTCCTTGCTTTCCACAGGAACAGCGATGAAATTCAGCCTGGATGCACAGCTCTTGAAAGGCTCGTAGCTCAGAATCTGGTCTGCAGTTTCCTTTGCATCGCGATAGAAAATCTCCATTTCCTCTTTGGTATATCCTTCTCCAACAATCGCGATGTCAATGGCTTCCCTGCTGTCCCCGCCTTTATGCACATAGCGGCATTTGACCAGGGTGTAAGGAGATTGTACCGGGCGGATAAGGATATCGTCCGGATGGACAACGTGCGTGAAGGAAGCCACAATGCAATCCGTCTTGTCAAATATCTGGACGGTAACGTAAGCGGTATTCTTTGGCATCGGCACAAGATACACGTTCTCGAAAGCCTTCCTTGTATGCGTTGCTTCCGGAGTGGACTGCCACTCTGAAAACAGCGTTGAGAAAGAGTTGCAGTAAAGAACCTGGTTTGTGGCTGAATCCCTGAGAGTTATCTGGCCGTTGCCCCTAAGCAGGAACCTGTCCATATTGACCGTCCTTCCCCACCAGCCTTCCAGTTTTCCCATCTTCGCCAGGGCAATCTCCGTATGCGTAGCGTCACCTGAAAAGACATAGTCCAGCCTCAGCGTGAAATCATTTCTTATTAAATCCATCGGTGAGGACAAAACCCTCAGGCTGGTCATCATAAAGATGGCAGCTGTCAATAAAAACTTTCTCATAAACCTATTGTATATAGCCGAAGCGCTTGAGCTCCTTCTTGTTCTCTCTCCAGGAAGGGTCCACCTTCACGAAAATCTTAAGGAAGACTTTCTTCTCGAAGAAATTCTCCATTTCCTTGCGGGCCTGGGTGCCGACACGTTTGAGAGCGGCTCCCTTCTTTCCAATGATGATGCCTTTCTGGGATTCGCGCACAACGTTGATAACAGCCTCAATGGAATAAAGTTCTTCTGTTTCCTGGAAGCTTTCTATCACGACCTCAGTGCAGTACGGGATTTCTTTGGTGTAGTTCTCCAGGATTTTCTCGCGGAGGATTTCGGAAGCGAAGAATCTCAGATTCTTGTCTGTAAAAACATCCCTGTCGTACCAGGCAGGCTGCTGCGGAAGAAGGGAAACTATCTTGTTTAGCAGAATATCGGTGTTGAATTTGGTAAGGGCACTCATTGGAAGGATTTCCGCCTTAGGAACAAGAGAATGCCATTTTTCCACAAGTTCATCCAGTTTCTTTGGTTCCTCGATCTTGTCAATCTTGTTGACAACGACAATAACCGGAACGGAGAGGAGATTGAGCTTGTCCACATACTCCTTATTCTTCTCTGATGACTCGTAAACATCGGTGACATAGATGATTATATCAGCATCACCGATGGCGGTGTCCACAAAGTTCATCATCGCCTCTTGAAGCTCGTAGCTCGGCTTGAGGATGCCTGGAGTATCGGAGAAAACGATCTGGTAATCGTCTCCGTTCACGATACCCATAATCCTGTGTCGGGTAGTCTGGGCCTTGGCGGTGACGATTGAAAGCTTCTCCCCTACGAGAGCGTTCATGAGGGTGGACTTGCCCACGTTAGGGTTGCCGATGATGTTTACAAAACCCGATCGGTTGATCTTGTCTTCCATATCCTATTCGTATGATCCCATCTTGAGGATGGCAAGTTCCTTCTCAGTGAGGAACCTCCACTGTCCTCTTCTGAGGTTTTTCTTTGTAAGTCCCGCAAAATAAACGCGGTCCAGTTTCTCCACCTTGTAGCCAAGAGCTTCGAAGATTCTCCTTACGATGCGGTTTCTGCCGCTGTGGATTTCAATTCCCACCTGGGTCTGGTCTCCGTCTATGTAGGAGAGCGCGTCTGCATTGATCATTCCGTCATCCAGGTAAACTCCCTTGAGTATCTTGTCAAAGTCTCCCTGGGAAAGGTTCCTGTTCAGGAATACGTGGTAGATCTTCTTCTTGTTGTATGAAGGATGGGTAAGCTTTTCTGTCATATCACCGTCATTGGTCAGAAGGAGCACTCCAGTGGTGTCCCTGTCCAGACGGCCCACAGGATATACCCTCTGCGGACACTTGCCGGCAACCAGGTCCAAAACGGTCTTGCGGTCCTGAGGGTCATCGGTTGTTGTTACGCAGTTCTTAGGCTTGTTCATTATGATATAAACCTTCTCCTCTCCTTTTATGAGTTTACCGTCGAAGCGGACCTCGTCCGTCTGGAACACCTTGGTTCCCAACTCGGTAACAGTCTGGCCGTTAATGGTGACAACTCCCTGCTGGATATATTCGTCAGCCTCTCTTCTTGAACACAGGCCGGAGTTTGCTATGAAGCGGTTCAGACGTATGCCCTCCTCAAGTTTTGCCTTAGGTTTGCGAGGCTTTGGAGTATAGGCCTCAGCACGTGGCTTCCTTGCGGAAACAACGGCCTCCCGTCCTTCCAGCTGGCTTCTTACCTGCTCGAAATCATTCCTAGTACGCTTTCCACGAGTCTCTTTTACCGGAAAATCCTCCCGGCGTGCACTCTTGCGGAAAGGAGTCCTGGAAACCTCAGCTCCCCTTGAAGAGAATGCCTTCTTGATAGCTGCGGAAGTCCTTCCGGAAGTGGAAGCTCTCTTTGGAGCCGCAGCGCTTCTCGGCGATGAAGGTCTCTTGGATGCGGTTGCCGGACCTCTTGAGGAAAATGTCTTTTTCGGACCGGAAGCAGTTCCTCTTGGAGAGAAGGACTTCTTAGGACCTCTGGAAGAGGATTTCTTAGGAGAGAATGAACGTTTACCTGTCGCTGAGGAAGGTCTTTTTGATGAAGAAGGCTTCCTTGTCCTGGAAGCGGCTCTTCCATTATTATCTGATCTTGCCATAATTCTACCTGTTTATTCTACAAAGATAGGCCGATTAAACTATTTTTCCTACTTTTACGGCTCTAAAAGTTAAGGGTATGGACAGAAAGAGACGAGTTCTGATGACACCGCTGGTGAGGGAGAATGTGAAGGTCGCCCTTAAATCAATCAAAAGCAACAGGCTAAGAAGCGTACTTACAATACTTATGATAGCCTTCGGCATCACCTCCCTGCTGGGGATTCTCACTGCAACCGAGGCTCTTAAGCATGAGGTAGGAGCAAGCTTCGCGTCCATAGGCTCCCAGTCTTTCTACATCCAGTCCCAGATGAGGGCCACCGGAGACAGGACTGGAAGAATCCGCAACAACAGCACCATCAGCTATTTCCAGGCAACATCCTTCAAGGAGAGCTTCTCCCCGGATATTCCCTGCGTAGTTTCCGTCTTCTGCAGGAACGGAGGAATGACTTTCAAGAGACTGGACAAGAGCACCAATCCTAACTCCACCATCATCCTCAGCGACGAGGATTACGTGAACTTCAACAGCTTCAGCATAGAAAAAGGCAGGGATTTGACCAGGAAAGACATCCGGGACGCAGCCTTCGTGTGCATTTTGGGAAGTTCTATAGCCTCAACCCTGTTTGACAGCAACGAAAACCCGCTGGGAAGCAACATAAACGTCAACGGCAGTTCTTATATGGTGGTGGGGGTACTTGGAAAGTCTTCTTCCGGAGGTATGATGAACAGCATAGACCAGTCTGTAATAATCCCTGTGACAAACGGCAGGGCGCGCTTTACGGCAAATTCGTTCGCCATAGGAATCCGTCCGGCTGACGTCCAGACAGATATGCAGGACCTGTATGCCGAGGCCGAGACCCTGTTCCGCTCGATCAGGAGACTGGCTCCCGCAGACGAGACAGACTTCAGCGTAAGCTACAACGAGACAATGGCCAAGAGCGCAAACAAGACAATGGGAACCATTACTCTCATCGCCGGAATAATCGGCCTTGTAACCCTTCTGGGAGCCGCAATCGGGCTTATGAACATAATGCTGGTTAGCGTAAAGGAAAGGACGTCGGAAATAGGCATAAGGAAAGCAATCGGAGCGTCATCCAAACTCATACGCCAGCAATTCCTGGTGGAATCTGTGGCCATAGCCCAGATAGGCTGCGTAATAGGAATCGTGCTGGGACTTCTGGCCGGAGCCTTGGTCGCCATGGTCATGAATGCTCATTTTGTCACTCCTTGGGTATGGATAATCGCTGCTGTTCTCATGTGTGTGGCTGTGGGAGTTGCCAGCGGCTACCTTCCTGCAAAGAAAGCCGCCCAGCTGGATCCTATTGAGGCTCTCCGGTACGAATAGGAATTTGCAGGTTTGATTTTTTCGTAACTTTGCACGGATATAAAGAAGAAAAGTAATGTCAGATATAGAGAGGGAAGATATCAATCAGGAGGAAATAGAGCCGAAAGGCAAATTCTCAAAGCTGATCAGCGAGGGAGACAACAAGTACAGGCTTCCGGGAATGTTCAAGAACTGGTTCCTGGACTATGCATCATATGTTATCCTGGACCGCGCCGTTCCGCACATAGACGACGGACTCAAGCCGGTTCAGAGAAGGATTCTGCACGCTATGAGGAAGATCCACGACGGGTCCCTTATCAAGGTGGCTACAATCGTGGGAGAAACCATGAAATACCACCCTCACAGCGACGCCTCCATAAAGGACGCCCTGGTGCAGATCGGCCAGAAAAACCTCCTCATAGACTGCCAGGGAAACTGGGGCAACACGATAACCGGAGACGAGGCTGCAGCCGGAAGATACATAGAAGGAAGGCTCTCCAACTTTGCCCTTGAAGTGGTTTTCAATCCGAAGACCACGGAGTGGATGAACTCCTATGACGGCAGGAACAAGGAGCCTATAACCCTGCCGGTAAAGTTCCCTCTTGTTCTCTACCAGGGAGCGGACGGAATCGCCGTTGGTCTCAACTGCAAAATCCTGCCTCATAATTTCAACGAGATAATTGACGCATCCATAGCTTTCCTCAGGGGAGAGGAATATCACCTCTATCCTGATTTCCCTTCCGGAGGAATCATGGACGTGAGCCGCTATGCAGACGGAAAGCGCGGAGGCAAGATAACCGTCAGGGCCAGGATCCTCAAGATAGACAAGAAGACCCTGAAGATTACGGAGCTTCCTTTCGGAAAGAACTCCGGCAATATCCTCCAGAGCATCATCGCCGCAAACGACAAGGGCAAGATCAAGGTCCGCAAGGTTGAGGACCTCAGCGGAAAGAAGGCGGAAATCGTGGTTACACTTGCAGCCGGAGAATCCCCGGACAAGACCATAGACGCTCTCTACGCATTCACGGACTGCCAGGTTTCCATCAACCCGAACACCTGCGTCATCAAGGACAACAAGCCTCACTTCCTCACCGTATCTGAAGTGCTGGAATTCAGCACACTCCGCACCAAGGACCTCCTGAAGAAGGAACTTGAGATAAAGCTCGGCGAACTGGAAGAAAGCTGGCACGCCCTATCGCTTGAAAAGATCTTCTTTGAGGAAGGCAAGTACAAGCTCCTGGAAGACAAGAAGACCAGAAGTTGGGACAGCCAGGTGAACGAGATCCACAAGGCCCTGAAGGTTTACGAGCCGCTTCTTCACCAGAAGGTTACCCGCGAGGACGTTCTTAAACTCGTGGAAAAGCCTGTAAGGAAGATTTCCCGCTTCGATATCAAAGAGTGCAATGCCAAGATTGACAACGTCGAGAAGGAAATCGCCAAGGTCCATCGTGACCTTGAGAACCTGACAGAGGTTACGATTGAATACTTCCAGAGCCTGAAGGAGAAATACGGAGAGGCCTATCCTCGCTGCACCGAGATTTCCAACCTGGAGACTATTCAGGTTGCCAGGGTTGCCGTTGCAAACGCCAAGCTCTACGCCAACTTCGAGGAGGGCTTCATCGGAATGGACCTCAAGAAGGACGACAACGCCCAACTGATTTCCACCTGCTCGGACATAGACGACATCATCGTCTTCCTGTCCAGTGGCAAGTATCTGATAACCAAGATAACGGACAAGGCTTTCGTGGGCAAGGACATCATCCACGCCGCCGTATTCCAGAAGAACGACCTGAGGACAATCTACAACGTCATTTACCGCGACGGCAAGTCCGGCAACAACTTCGTCAAGAGATTCGCCGTAACCTCCGTTACCAGAGACAAGGAATATGACGTTACCCTGGGAACTCCAGGCTCCAAGATTCTCTGGTTTACCGCCAACCACAACGGAGAGGCAGAGACCGTCAAGGTCAACCTCCGTCCTAGGCTCAAGCTCAAGAAACTGAACTTCGACTACGACTTTGCAACTCTTTCGATCAAAGGAAAGACCTCCAGGGGCAATCTCCTGAGCAAGAACCCTATAAGCAAGATAACCCTCAAGGCCAAGGGAGGCTCCACAATCGGAGACAAGCCAATGTGGTTCGACACGGATGTCAACCGCCTCAACGAGGACAAGAGAGGAACATACCTGGGCAAGTTCAAGGACGAGGACCGCATCCTTGCCGTCTACAAGAACGGAACCTATTCCACCACAACCCAGGACCTTAACAACCACTATGAGGGAGAACTCATCAGAATCGAGAAGTTCGATCCCGCAAAGGTCTATGCCGCAGTCTATTACGACGAAGATTCGGAGAAGTTCTACCTCAAGAGGTTCAAGTTCGAGCTTAACAACAACCCGTCAAACCTCTTCATCAGCGAAGCGGATGGCTCCTATCTGGTAGCCCTCACTTCCGCCACCGGAAGCCAGGTTGTCATCCAGTTCGGCGGCAAGCATGAAGGACGTCAGAACGAGGCAGTGGCTGTGGACAGCTTCATCGCCGAGAAAGGCTGGAAGGCCAAGGGCAAGCGCCTCACCCAATATGAGGCTGAAAAGGTTGTTCTCATAGAACCGCCTGTCCTTGAGGAAGATGATGAGGATTTCGACTTTGAGCCTCTAAATGATGACGATAGCCCTTCAGAAGATAACTCTCCGGAAGAAATTCCTGCAGATATCCCTGAAGACACAGACTTCCCTGAAGAAGACTCCCAGGACAACTGGGAGGGAGAAGACGAGCCTACCCTATTCTAAACCGCTAATTTAACTCAGCGATGATAATTGCCCTATGCGGATTCATGACCGCCGGCAAGACCCTGGCCGGAATAGCCCTGTCCAAAAAGACCGGCAAGAAACTCGTAGACCTTGACCAGTACATAGAGCAAAAGGAAGCTATGGACATGGAGTCCATCTTCAGGGAAAAAGGCGAAGCTTACTTCAGAAAAAAGGAAGAGGAATCACTGGAAGAAATCCTTGACACAGAAGATGATATCATCCTCTCCGTGGGTGGAGGCACTCCAATGAATCCAACTTGCAGAGCTCTCCTGAAAGAACGCACAAAATGCATCTTCCTAACCTGCTCTCCAAAGGTTCTTGCTGAAAGGATGCTCCTCCTCCAGAACGGCAGACCTCTTGTCAAAGCCCTGCTTGCCGAGCACCCGAACTCCACCAAAGAAGAGCAGCTCCAGATCCTGGAATCATGGGCAAAAGAAAAACTCCAAGAACGACTTCCCCTCTACACACAATGCTCATACAAGACAGTTGATACAACCGTCTGGAACGTTGAACAGATAACTGAGGAAATACTTAGAGGGTAGTGTCTTTGCCCTCGCGGATGTCTTTGATCCTGAGCTGGATATTGGCGATGCTGGAACGGTAGAAGTTCTCGGCGATGCTGTAGCAGATGTCCACAGGCTCACCGGCAGCAAGATGCTCGAAATATTCGCTCATGTTGAAGGCGATGGCGCTCAGCGGACGGAAGGAATCAGCCTCCTGGATGAGCTCCAGTTTGAGGTGGCCACCATGGCCGCCGACAGGATTTCCGACGATGCGGCCGTTACCGTTATCATAGACGCTGGTGGTCATAAATACAGGGGACTGGTTGCCCGGGCCGAAAGGCTGGAACATGTTCAGCAGACGGAAGAAACGCGGGGTTATCTGTCTGAATTCCAGGAACGCGTCTATGTTGATTATAGGAGTAAGGATCTCCTTGGTAATGTTCTTTGTAACGATATCCTCAAACCTCTGGCGGAAAGTTTCCAGATTCTCTTCCTTAAGAGTAAGTCCGGCGGCGTAGGTATGTCCGCCGAAGTTCTCCAGAAGGTCCGCGCAGCTTTCAATGGCGTCGTAGAGGTCAAAGCCTGCGATGCTTCGTGCGGAACCGGAAATGAATCCGTTGGAGGATTTGGTAAGGACTATCGTAGGACGGTAGAACGCCTCCACCAGACGACTGGCCACGATTCCCACAACTCCCTTGTGCCACTCCGGATTGTAAACTACTGTGGAGTTCAGCGTTGCAAACTGCGGATGGTTGCGTACAATCTCTATGGCCTGCTGGGTAATCGCCCTGTCTATGCTCTTGCGCTCGTTGTTGTGGTCGTTGATTTCCTTTCCGATGCGGTTAGCCTCCTGAAGGTCATCGGAAATCAGAAGGTCCACGGCCATACGTCCGCTCTCCATTCTTCCGGCGGCGTTGATTCTAGGACCAATCTTGAAGACCACATCGTCTATCGTGATCTTGTGCTTTTCCAGTCCGGAGAGCTTTATCATTGAAAGGAGACCTTTCCTCGGCGATTCGTTCAGCCTCTTAAGGCCGTAGTAAGCCAGCACACGGTTCTCTCCCGTAACACTCACCAGGTCTGCCGCAATGCTCACTGCCACAAGGTCCAGCAGCGGCTCGATTTCCTCGAACGGGATACCGAATCGCTGAGCATAGGCCTGCACCAGCTTGAATCCCACTCCGCAGCCGGAGAGATCGTCGTAAGGATAGTGGCAGTCCTCCCTCTTCGGGTCAAGAGTGGCAACTGCCGGCGGCAGCTCTTCTCCAGGAAGGTGATGGTCGCAGATTATGAAGTCTATGCCCTTGGTCTTGGCATACCTTACGGCTTCGGCTTCCTTGATTCCGCAGTCCAGGGCAATCACCAGAGAGCATTTGCGGTCGGACGCCCAGTCCACTCCATAGAAGGAGATTCCGTAGCCCTCGTCGTATCTGTCCGGAATGTAGTAGTCTATGTTGCTGGTAAGGCGTCTCAGGAAAGAGAACACCAGGGAAACCGCTGAGGTGCCGTCCACGTCATAGTCTCCGTACACGAGAATCTTCTCCTTGCTCAGAACCGCCTTGTGTACCCTGTCTATGGCAGCCTCCATATCCGTCATCAGGAACGGATCGTGCAGCATCGCAAGGGAAGGGTGGAAGAACTGGCGAACCTCGTCTGAGTTCTTTATTCCCCTCTGGACCAAAAGATTGGCAAGGACCTCGTCGATTCCAAGGTCCTGAACCAGCTGCCGGGTGTAAATTGGGTTGCCGGGTTCACGTACGATCCATTGCTTCTCCTTGCTCTTGACTACCATATCGTGCTAAGACATACGGTGAATGGCAAATTTAGTTAATTTTTATGTTATAAAAAAATGTTACCTTTGTCCGGTAATCGAAAAACCTATGGAACTTAATCTTAACGAACAGGAACAAAATAGAAGGCAGAGCCTTCAACAGATACGTGATCTGGGCATCGACCCTTACCCTGCAGACGAATTCCCGATCACTGCCACATCCAGGGAAATCCTGGAGGGTTTCAACCCTGAGGCAGCGGAGGATGATCCGTCTCAGCAGGCCTTCAAGTCCATATCCTTTGCAGGAAGGCTTATGAGCCGGCGTATCATGGGCGCGGCATCCTTCATAGAGCTGCAGGACAGCGAGGGAAGGATCCAGGCCTACGTGAAGAGAGACGAGATTTGCCCGGGAGAGGACAAGACCCTCTACAACACAGTGTTCAAGAAACTCCTGGATATCGGAGACATCATCGGAATCAAGGGATTCGCCTTTGTTACGCAGACCGGCCAGAAGAGTATCCACGTAAAGGAACTCACACTTCTGAGCAAGTCTCTGAGAGTGCTTCCTATCGTCAAGGAAAAGGACGGAGAGGTCTTCGACGCCTTCGCGGATCCTGAGATGCGTTACCGCCAGAGGTATGTGGACCTTATCGTAAATCCTGAAGTCAGAAAGGTTTTCGAGAAGCGTACCAAGATTTACAACACGATGAGGGAGTTCTTTAACTCTCACGGATATCTTGAGGTCGAGACCCCTATCCTCCAGCCTATTCCGGGAGGAGCCAACGCACGTCCGTTTGTAACGCATCACAACGTTCTGGATATGGACCTGTATCTGAGGATCGCCGATGAGCTTTACCTGAAGCGTCTCATAGTTGGCGGATTCCCTGGCGTTTACGAGTTCAGCAAGAACTTCCGCAACGAGGGTATGGACCGTACCCACAACCCCGAGTTCACCGCAATGGAAATCTACGTGGCCTACAAGGACTACAACTGGATGATGGACTTCACGGAGAAGATGCTGGAGAAGATTGCTGTTGCAGTTAACGGCACCACCAAGGCCACAATCGGCGAGAACGAGGTTGACTTTGCCGGCCCATACAAGAGGCTCCCTATGCTGGAGGCCATCAAGCAGTATGCCGGCGTGGACATTACCGGAATGGACGAGGCCCAGCTCCGCGATACCTGCAAGAGACTCAACGTCCCTATCCAGCCTAGCTTTGGAGAGGGCAAGCTGATAGATGCCATCTTCGGCGAGTATGTAGAGAGCAATCTCATTCAGCCAACCTTCATCATAGACTATCCTGTTTCCCTGTCTCCTCTTACCAAGCGTAAGAGAGGCAACCATAACCTGGTGGAAAGGTTTGAACTTTTCGTTTGCGGCAAGGAACTCGCAAATGCATATTCAGAGCTCAACGACCCTATCGACCAGCTTGGAAGGTTCCAGGACCAGCTCCGTCTGAAGAACGGTGGAGACGATGAGGCCATGTACATAGACCACGACTTCATCCGCGCCCTGGAATACGGTATGCCGCCTACCAGCGGAATGGGTATCGGCATGGACCGCCTTGCAATGTTCATGACCAACCAGATTTCCATCCAGGACGTTCTCTTCTTCCCTCAGATGAAGAAGGAGCAGTAAAGACCATCGCCGAGCAATATTATGGCCAGCAATCTGTCTCAGAACACAATAACCTCCTTGCAGAATTCAAAGGTCAAGGAGGTTGTTTTATTGCAGGAGAAGGCCAGGGAGAGGGAAAAGACCGGCCTGTTCCCTGTCGAGGGAATAAGGGAGGTTTCCGCCTGCATCACTTCCGGTTTTGAGATAGAGTCTGTTTTCCTCTGCGATGAGATCCTGCAGGAAAAAGCTCTTCCGGAAACAATCAAAAAAGAAAAGCTTTTCCACGTCTCTCCCCAGGTTTACGAAAAGATTGCCTACCGTGCTTCCACTGAAGGTATAGTAGCATTGGCAAAGTCCAGGCACACTTCCCTTGAAGACCTTGGCAACATCCTGAAAAGCAGCAAGACTCCGGGATTGATCCTAGTCGCCGAGGCTGTTGAAAAGCCTGGCAACCTGGGTGCCATACTGAGAACTGCAGATGCAGTGGGAGCCACTGCGGTCATCTTTGCCAACCCTAGGACAGACCTCTACAATCCCAACCTCATCCGCGCCAGCCTTGGAGGGGTCTTCACCCAGACTATTGTTTGCTGCAAGAGCGAGGATGCAATTGTATTTCTCAAGGCCCACAAGATAAAGATCTATTCCGCCCAGCTTCAGGACAGCGTTCCGTATTACGATACTGATATGAAGTCTCCTTGCGCCATTGCCCTGGGCAGCGAGGCAGATGGCATCTCCGATATCTGGAGAAAAGCCTCTGACCGCAAGATCATGATCCCTATGCTTGGCAAACTGGATTCCCTCAACGTTTCCGTTTCCGCCGCCATCCTCTGCTACGAGGCTCTCCGCCAACGTTCCACAAGATGAAGAAGTTTGCTCTCATAGGAAACCCGATACAGCATTCCCAGAGCCCTGGACTTTTCAAGGCCGCATATCCGTCCACATCCATGCGCTATGACCTTGTGGAAGAACAATCAATAGAGCAATCCATAGAAAAACTAAAAGAGCAAGGCTATCAGGCTGCCAACGTCACCGCCCCTTTCAAGGAAGAGGTGATGAAATACGTCACCGATCCTGACCCAATCAGCAAAACTATAGGTGCCTCCAACCTCATCATCTTTGACGGAGATAAAATCTACAGCTTCAACACGGATTACCTTGCGGTAAGGCGTATGGTCAAAGAACTTGGCTATGCAGACAGAGCCATTGTAATCGGCTGTGGCGGAGCAGGTAAGGCCGCTGCCCTCGCCTGCAGGGACGAGGGTCTGGACACCACCATCTGCAACCGCACAGAAGAAAAAGCAAAGGCCTTCGCCAATGAAACCGGCATCAAATCCCTCAGCCTCAGCGATGCGGAAAGCCTTCTCAAGGTCCTTACCCTCGGCAACCCCAACATCAAGAAAAACCTCATCGTCATCTACGCCATTCCTGAGGATGACAAGGTCATAGACAGATCCCTCCTCAAAAAAGCCACTCTCATCGAGGCCAACTACAAGGATCCTGTCCTCAACCCAAACAGCGGACTCAAGTGGCTCAAATACCAGGCAGCAGAAAGCTTCAAGCTCTTTACAGGCATCACCCCAGACTTGTAAAACCCGATTTTTTTGCTATCTTTGTTACTAATATCTCTCTCCTTTGTATATGGGGGGGGTATTTAGTTGAAAACTAACTATTTACAACCTCATATAATATGAAAAACAAATTAATTTACACCGCACCTTACTGCGAAGAAGTATTGCTTGAGCCGGAGAATTCCGTGCTTACCACTAGTTCTGTTGACATGGATTGTCCAGATTTGACGGAAGAAGATTTTTAACCTTAAATGCGCACAATTATGAAATTCACAAGATTTTTACTCGGTATTTGCTGCGCAGCCGCAGCACTGGTCTCCTGCAGCAAGTCAGATTCTCCAAAGGTTGAAGAAACTCATCCTATGTCCTTTACCATCAGCACAGATGATGTTCCTACAAAGACCACCATTACATACGATGGTTCATCCTACAGCCATACCTGGAAAGCCGGAGATGCTTTCTCTGTTATTTCAATTGTCACTGCTGAATCAGAATACTATATGGACAAGTTCGTCCTCACCTCCGGTGCCGGAACCAAGACCGGAACTTTCAGCTGTGCCACTAGCCATATCCCTACTACAGGTAGTCGCCAGCCAACGCTCATTTACCCATACACAGATGTAAATGATGGTTTTGGCTGGTGGGTAAGATCCTTGGCAAACCAGGGAAACGGAAGCCTTGCCAATCTCGGCGATTATGCTCTGATATATGCTCAGGCCTACTTTGTAGATGGGGAATTTTCTCACTGGCCTTCCGGCGGGAGCCCTGATTTCCAGGTTGCTTTCTTCAAGCTGCCTGCCGGCCTGCAAATTGTAGGCAATTCTTCCGGAAGCCATTCTGTTGACATAGTTCTCAGCGGAAGCGGCTCCACAGAAGTTAGAAATGAATTCTTGAATTCTGAAACTAAGAACACAGCCACTACCAATACTGGTGATATTTGCCTTAATGGAGTTTCAATCACAGATGGCAAACTTGTTCAGGACACATATATAGCATTTGGCAGCAATTGGTATTCTTCTTCATACGATTTCGTCATAACTGTAAAAGAAGGCACAAATTCCGTAAGCTATTCTCTAAACAGAACAAGTAGTATGTCCAAAGGAAAAGTTTACAACCTAAAGCAAAGCCACTTTGATCCGGTACAGAATTTCTAGTTCCTGAGAACTGAAAACACATTAATCACATTAATCCGGCAGGACATTCTCTTGCCGGATTTTTTTTGTTGTGGTTTGCAGGTTTTGTTTTTTTGGAGTAACTTTACTCGGTTAAAATTGATTAATTATGTCTTTCAACAAAGTATTGATTTTAGGGAACGCCGCAGCAGCGCCTGAAGTAAGGCATCTGGATGGCGGTGGTGTAGTAGCAAATTTCAGAGTTGCCACATCAGAAGTATTCACAGACAGAAGCGGTAACCGCACAGAAAGGACCGAGTGGCACAATATCGTGTGCTGGAGGAGATTGGCAGAAACTGCCGAGAAGTTCATACAGAAAGGAACTCAGGTATTCATAGAAGGAAGAATCACTACCCGTGAATATACAGACCAGAGCGGGCAGAAAAGATACAGGACAGAAATAGTTGCAGACAACATCCAGCTGACCGGAAGAAGACCTGAAGGACAGCAGGGAGCAGCACCTGCCCAGGGAGGGTATCAGCAGCCTCAGCAAGGATATCAGCAGAGCTATCAGAAGCCTGTTTCACCTGTGCAGCCAGCACCGCAGGACTTCCCTGCAATGGATGATTTCAATGCAACGGATTCTAACGACCTTCCATTCTAGTAATTGATTAATATGAAAGTTGATGTAGTATTAGGCCTGCAATGGGGCGATGAGGGAAAAGGCAAGATAGTAGACGTACTTGCCAGAAACTATCCGGTAATCTGCAGATTCCAGGGAGGTCCGAACGCAGGACATTCCCTGCAGTTCTCAGGAAAAAGCTTTGTATTGCATTCCGTGCCGGCGGGAGTGTTCCGCCCGAACACCGTGAACATTGTAGGAAACGGCGTTGTGCTGGACCCTATCATCTTTGAAGAAGAGTGCAAGGCTATAGCAAAGATGGGAGTGGACCCTACCAAGAACGTAGTGGTTTCCAAGAGGGCACACCTCATTCTCCCGACACACAGGATTATGGATGCAGCCTCTGAGGCAAGCCTTGGAAAGACCAAGATCGGCTCCACTTTGAAAGGCATTGGACCTACATATATGGACAAGACCGGAAGAAACGGCCTGAGAGTGGGAGACGTGCTGGCAAAGGACTTCAAGAAGAGGTTTTCTGTCCTGAAGCAGAAACACGTAGCCTATCTCAAGCAGTTTGACTTTGAGTACGATGTCAACAAGAACGAGAAGGAATGGTTCAAGGCCATAGAATATCTGAAGAAGTTCAAGATCGTGGATAGCGAGTATGAGCTCAATGCCCTGCTTAAGACAAAGAAGGCCCTTGCAGAAGGAGCACAGGGAACAATGCTGGACGTGGACTTTGGAGCATATCCGTTTGTAACGTCATCTTCAACGATATGCGCAGGAAGCTGCACCGGACTGGGAGTTGCACCTTCAAAGGTGGGCAAGGTCTTTGGAGTTTTCAAGGCCTACTGCACCAGAGTTGGAAGCGGACCGTTCCCGACTGAACTCAACGATGCCGTTGGAGAGGAACTCCGCCAGAAAGGCCACGAGTTCGGAGCCACCACCGGAAGGCCTAGGAGGACCGGATGGCTGGATCTCGCCGCACTCAAGTACGCCATTATGATAGACGGCGCAACCGACCTGATTATGATGAAGGCAGATGTGCTGGATACGTTTGATACCATTAAGGTTGCAGTTGCATACAAGGTTGACGGAAAGAAGACGGACAAGGTTCCGTTCGATACCTTTGCCAAGATCGAGCCGGTTTACAAGGAGTTCAAGGGCTGGAAGAAAGACCTCACAAAGTGCAAGACAGCAAAGGATCTTCCGGCAGCCTTCAAACGCTACATTGCTTTCATAGAGAAGGAGGTGGGAGTCAAGCTCGCATACGTTTCCGTAGGGCCTGACCGAAGCCAGACAATTAAGCTATAGGACAAAAAAAAGCGCCTCGCGGCGCTTTTTTTATTACTTCTTTTATTTCTTTTATTTCTTCTTGTTCGGCAGGTCCAGCTGGAGCTGAGGGTTCTTCTTGGAAGAAGCCTTAAGCAGCAGGGATACGCAAACTGCAACGATACCAAGACCAATGAAGATGTACTCGGCGGTAACGGCAGCGGTGATTTCCTGAGCCTTGTTGCCGGCCTCGATAACATACTTCTTGAATACCATTCCAACGAAGATTGGAACAAGGAGCATACCCATATTCTGGATCCAGTAGATCAGGGAATATGCAGTACCAAGGTTCTTCTCAGGAATGATCTTAGGAACGCTAGGCCACATTGCGGCAGGAACGAGGCTGTAGCCGATTCCGAGGATACCGATAGCGGCATATCCGGAGAACTGGCTTCCCTCAGGAGCAAACGCAATGATAAGGTGAGCGGCAAGAACCAGGCAGCTTCCCAGGATCATCCAGGTGGTAGCCTTTCCAATCTTGTCTACAAGGATACCGAACAGAGGAGTTCCGATAACCGTGCAGAACGGAATCATGGAAACCATCCACTTTGCAGTCTCCAGGTCGAGACCGAATCTCGGTATAATGATGGATGTTGCAAACTTCTTGAAGGAAATGATGCAGCAGTAGAAGAATACGCAAAGCAGGGAAATGAGGATGTAGTGCTTGTTGGTCAGGATCTTGAAGATATCGGAGAACTTGAACTTGTCGTCCTCTGCCGTTTCCTTGGTATCCTTTTCTCCGGTCTGCTTGTCATACCTGGAATCCATCGTGATGAATACGCTCCACAGTATGATTCCTATTACCATGATGGCAAGGCCCACAAGAGCCGGACGGTTGGTCTCTGCAAAAGAGTAGATATTGTCGTCACCGACAAGAGCTGGAGAAAGTACGAATGCCGTTGCAGTACCCAGACGGGCGATAGCCAGCTGGGCTCCCATTGCAAATGCCATCTCCTTGCCCTTGAACCACTTGGCAATGGAACGCGTAACTGCCACTCCGGCTATTTCGCTGCCCAGGCCGAACAGCATGCAGCCGACATAGGCTAGCCAAAGCGAAGGTTTGGCGATATGAAGGGAATTGTGCATCCAGTTGCACAGGCCGCTGCCGTTGAAGGAACTTGAAATGGCGTAAGCCACAATGGCGGCACCGCCGACCATCATTCCGACGAAAATTGAACCTGTAATCCTTACGCCCCACTTGTCCAGAAGCATACCGCAGACAATCAGTCCGCCCCATACGCAAAGGAACGAATAACCTCCGGCATAGAAACCGTAGTTGGCTGAATCCCAACCCAGATCCAGAAGCTCAGGAGTCTTGAAGATATGGCTCAGGGTAGAGAACATATCGTCAAAGAAGTACGATGCAAACATCGGAACCACGAGACAGGCGAGCACAATCCACCTTGCGCTCTTGGAGTCTCTGAGAAGTTTGATTGCTTTGTTCATCTTTATAGTTGTTTGTTATTATTCCGTTTGATTATTCCTTGATGTTAGGAAGTTCCAGGCCATAGCCCTTCTTCTTGTCCACCCTCTTGAGGATGAAGCCAAGGATGAGGGCTGCAACACCCAGGCAGGCCAGCATAACCAGCGGAGCGGTGTAGTCGAACTGTGTAGGATCGTCCACGTCCGGGTTGGTCTTGTCCAGAACCTTGCCGATAAGCAGTGGGAAGAGCCACAAGCCGATGTTCTGGATCCAGAAGATCAGAGCATATGCGCTACCGATGATCTTTGCGTCCACAAGTTTAGGAACGCTTGGCCAGAGGGAAGCAGGAACCAGTGAGAAGGAAGCTCCGAGAACAAGGATCGTGATGTAAGCCACAACCACGCCACCGACTGCGCTGCCCTTGAACATAGGAAGTATGAACGCGAAAGTCAGATGGCAGAGAATCAGAAGGATGGAACCGAGCACAAGCATTGAGGCGGCCTTGCCCTTGTGGTCCACATAGCTTCCGAGAATCGGAGTGATACCCACTGCCAGAAGAGGGAAGACTGCGAAGATGGTCTCTGCGCTGCCCCTCATATAACCCATATAGCAGAATACTATCAGGGCTATAACCGCGATGGTAAGGAGAGCGGCTTTCTTTGCCTTGCCCTTGGAGAAGTTGCTCATGAATGCTGCAACCGCAACAACCAGCATGATGATGTACTGGACGATTGTAACGGTATTGCTTGCCCAGAACGAGCCATCCTTAACGTCTACAAAGGTCAGGTTGCACTGGAGCATGTTTACGGCATACTTCTGGAACGGGAAGATCGCTGAGTAATAGAGTACGCACAGGAGTGCTACCAGCCAGAATCCGCTGGAACGCAGGATTGCCCCGATATCGCTGACCTTGAAAGGATCGTCCTTTTCCTCGGCCTCTCCGGTCTGGGCATCCAGCTTCTTGTCCATGAAGAAGTATACGATGAACATTATGAGGGCAATCATCAGGAGGACAACTCCGAATGCCACGCTGCGGGAAACGTCTATCCTCTCGCCCATCTTGGCGAACATCGGCGAGAAGATCATGCAGGTGGCGACTCCCAGTCTTGCAAGAGCCATCTCTGAACCCATTGCGAGAGCCATCTCACGTCCTTTGAACCATTTTACGATACCTCTTGAAACGGTGATTCCGGCCATCTCAACTCCGCAGCCGAAGATCATGAAGCCTACGGCGGCAAACTTGGCGGAGGCAGGCATTCCCCTGTAGAACGGAGAGATGCCCAGCTCGTCGAATCCCGGTATATAATTGAGGTTGGCGTCAAACCAGGCGGCGATTGAAGAGCCGGCGAACGAATCCGTTACCGCATACCATTTGATAACGGCACCCACCAGCATCACGAATCCCGAAAGGATGGCGGTGAACCTCACTCCCATCTTGTCCAGGATGATTCCGGCGAAAATCAGGAAGAAGACGAAGACGTTAAGGAAGGTCTCCGCGCCCTGCATTGTGCCGAATGCCGTTGAATCCCAGCCCCTTGTTTCCTGCATCAAGTCTTTGATCGGCGACAGTATGTCCATGAAGATATATGAACAGAACATGGCAAGCGCCAGAAGCAGCAGGGCTGTCCAGCGTATTGCAGCCGAATCTCTTAGAGTCTTTTTCAGATCTGTTGTCATTGTTTATATGTTTAAAGATATATTTCCGTCAAGTGCCAAAAATGACTTCGCAATTTACAAAATATTGAGTAAATTAGCACCCGATTTGGTCAACTAACCTTATGGAACAAGTCAGGAGATTGCTCAAGGATTCCGCCAGAGCGAGATGGACAGCGTTGCTGATTATCTCGTTCGTCATGTTTGCGGCCTACCTGGCCTCCGACGTGTATTCTCCTCTCAAGACACTGCTTGAGGAAGACAATTCCTGGACAAGTACGGAATACGGATATTTCGGAGCCGCCCAGAGCGTTTTCAACGTCTTTCTGGGCATGCTGATATTCAGCGGACTTCTGCTGGACAAGAAAGGCATAAGGCTGACAGGCAGCCTGGGCTGCATAATGATGGTGGCCGGATTCGCGCTTAAGTATTATGCCGTAACATACATACCAGCAGACGCCGGAACGGTTTCTTTCCTGTCCATGACAATGAAGAAGCAGGTCTTCTGGGCCTGTCTGGGTTTTGCGGTATTCGGCACCGGGTGCGAAATGGCCGGTATCTCCATAAGCAAGGCCATAGTCAAATGGTTCAGCGGCAAGGAACTGGCTTTGGCAATGGCCGTCCAGCTCTCCATAGCCAGACTTGGAAGCGGAGTGGCGCTCATTTTTGCTCCGATGATTTCCGAGAGACTCCACAATGTTACCACGGTTGTGGGCATCGGGCTGGTGTTCCTGTTAATAGGACTGCTGGGCTTCTTCGTCTACTGCCTGCAGGACCGCAAGCTGGACAACCAGATGAAGGCTCTGCACAAGGCGGAAGGCAAGGAAGAGGAAGCATCGTTCTCCCTGAAGGATGTCAAGATGATAATCTCCAACCCGGGATTCTGGCTGATATCCCTGCTGTGCCTGATTTTCTATGCATCGGTGAGCCCGTTCTTCAAGTTTACCTCAGACCTTATGGTGAACAAGTTCAACGATGTGACCCCGTTCTATTCAGGCATATTCCCGTCTCTTATACCATTCGGATGCATTCTGTTCTCACCTCTTTTCGGAGCGGTGTATGACAGATTCGGGAAAGGCACACTTCTGATGATAATAGGAGCCCTGGCTATAACGATAGTCCACATAGTGTTCGGGCTTCCGGGAGTCCATAGCATATGGGTGGCAGTGGCTCTGCTCCTGCTTCTGGGACTTGGATACGCAATGCTGCCGGCGGCGCTGTGGCCTTCCCTGGCCAAGATAATGCCTCAGAAACAGTACGGCACGTCCATAGCCCTGGCGTTCTTCATCCAGAACATAGGCCTCATGCTGGTTCCGATGGTCATAGGCTGGGTCCTGGACAAGTTCTGCATCCTCAGCACCTTTGCCGGAGGCACAGTAAGCTATCCGGACAACATCAAATACGACTACACGCTCCCTCAGATTATCTTTGCCGCAATGGGAGCCGTGGCCATAATCCTGGCCTTTGCCCTCAGGCGGCTGGACCGCAAGAAGGGCTATGGACTGGATAAGGTCAAGAAACATTAGAGAATAATATTTCAGCAATGGAATTCAGAATACTGGACAAGATAAATTCACCCGCAGATATAAAAAGCCTGACTGTAAGGCAACTGGAAACCCTGTGCGAAGAAATCAGGGAATATATGATTGAGTGCTGCGCCACAAACCCGGGTCATCTGGGAGCTTCTTTGGGAAGCGTGGAACTGGCAGTGGCTCTTCACTATGTGCTTGACACGCCGGAAGACAAGATTGTATGGGATGTGGGCCATCAGGCATATGCCCACAAGATCATAACAGGAAGACGGGAACAGTTCAGGAATAACCGCAAGAAAGACGGCCTGTCCGGCTTCCCGAAGATGAGCGAAAGCCCTTATGACTCGTTCGGCGCGGGCCACGCCTCCACTTCAGTGTCAGCGGCCCTGGGCCTTGCAACAGCAGCCCGCCTCCAGGGAAAGGAAACCAAGATTGTGGCTGTGCTGGGAGACGGGGCCTTCTCCGGAGGACTGGCTTATGAGGGCATAAACAACGCCGGAGCCTCCGGGACAAACCTCCTGGTTGTGCTCAACGACAACCAGATAGCCATAGACAAGAGTGTGGGTGCCATGCACAACTATCTGCTGAGGATGTCCACCTCCAAGACCTACAACAGCCTAAAGAACAAAGTCTGGAACATACTCGGCAACGGATGGCTGAGGAGCAGGATACAGAAGGCGGTGGTCAGCACCAAGAATTTCTTCTTCAAGCACTCCACCATATTCTCGGGATTGGGATTCAGGTACTTCGGCATCATAGACGGAAACAATATAGAGGAACTGGTGAATATGCTCACCAGGGTTCTGCCTATGAAGGGACCTAAGCTTCTTCACATCAGGACGCTCAAAGGCAAAGGCTACAAGCCGGCGGAAGAGCAGCAGAGCATATGGCACGCCCCGGGCAAATTCGACATAGAGACCGGAGAGAGGATCCGCACCCAGGGCTCTCCTCTGAAATACCAGAACATTTTCGGCCGCACAATCGTCAAGCTGGCCGAGAAGGACGAGAGGATCGTGGGCATCACCCCTGCCATGCTTTCCGGAGGCCAGCTCAGCGATATGATGAAGGCTTTCCCGGAAAGGACGTTCGATGTCGGAATCGCGGAGGAACATGCCGTGACATTCTCGGCAGGACTTGCGGCCAACGGAATGCTGCCGTTCTGCAACATATATTCATCCTTCCTGCAGAGAGGGTTCGACCAGGTCATCCACGACGTGGCCCTTCAGGACCTGAAGGTGATCTTCACCATAGACCGCGCCGGACTGGTTGGAGAAGACGGGGCCACTCACCAGGGAGCCTACGACCTGGCCTATCTGAGATTCATACCTAATATTATAGAGATGGCCCCTATCGACGAGATAGAGATGCAGGATATGATTTACTCGGCGACACTGGATGAATACAGGGGTCCTGTTACGATCCGTTACCCGAGAGGCAACTGCCAGGGACTGGAGCTGCCTGAAGAATTCAGGAAAATCGAGCCTGGAAAGGCCGTAAGGCTGAAGAAGGGAACCGGCGTGGCAGTACTTTCCATCGGAACCATAGGTAATAAAGTGAAAGAAGCCATCGAGATGGCTGAAAAGGAAGGAATCTTCCCGTCACACTACAATATGAGGTTCCTCCGTCCGCTGGACAGGGATGCCGTCCTGGAAGCGGCTTCAGAGCACAGACACATAATCACGGTAGAGGACGGATGTGTCGTCGGAGGGCTTTACAGCGCTGTTTGCGAGACTCTTGCAGACAGGAAGGAAGAGTGTACGGTAACCGGTCTTGGAATACCTGACAAATTCATAGAACAGGGGACTGTTCCTCAGCAGCTGCAGGAGTGCGGACTGGACTCCGAGAGCATCCTGAGGGCCATAAAATGCTTTTTTTGACATTTTTTGAAAAAAGTTTTGGTAAATAATTAAAATCTTCTACCTTTGCAGTCCCTTTTGAGAAACGCAGATTTATCTGCCGATGTAGCTCAGTTGGCCAGAGCAGCTGATTTGTAATCAGCTGGTCGGGGGTTCGAATCCCTCCATCGGCTCTAAAAGACATAATTATTGGACGGAGGGGTACCAAAGTGGCCAACTGGGGCAGACTGTAAATCTGCTGGCTCATGCCTTCGGAGGTTCGAATCCTTCCCCCTCCACACATTAGATTGCGGAAGTAGCTCAGTTGGTAGAGCATCAGCCTTCCAAGCTGAGGGTCGCGGGTTCGAACCTCGTCTTCCGCTCTAAGGCCGACGTAGCTCAGTGGTAGAGCACTTCCTTGGTAAGGAAGAGGTCACGGGTCCAATTCCCGTTGTCGGCTCGATACGAATATTCAAAATCATTATAAATTAATTAATTTATCCATTATGGCAAAAGAAAAATTTTTGAGGGATAAACCTCACGTTAACATTGGTACGATCGGCCATGTTGACCACGGTAAGACCACTCTTACTGCCGCTATCACCAAGGTATTGGCAGAGAGAGGTTTCACCAGCAATGATGATATCAAGTCTTTCGACCAGATTGACAACGCTCCAGAGGAGAAGGAGAGAGGTATTACCATTAACTCCGCTCACGTTGAGTATCAGACCGCAAAGCGTCACTATGCACATGTTGACTGCCCGGGTCACGCTGACTACGTAAAGAACATGGTTACAGGTGCTGCCCAGATGGACGGTGCTATCCTTGTTGTAGCTGCAACCGACGGTCCTATGCCTCAGACAAGAGAGCACATCCTCCTGGCACGTCAGGTGAACGTTCCAAAGATCCTTGTTTTCCTTAACAAGGTTGACCTGGTAGACGACCCTGAAATGCTTGACCTGGTTGAGATGGAAGTAAGAGACCTTCTCGGTTTCTACAAATTCGACGAAGACTGCCCTATCATCAGGGGTTCCGCTCTTGGAGCACTTAACGGAGATCCACAGTGGGAGGCAAAGGTTATGGAACTTATGGACGCTGTCGATGAGTACATCCCTACTCCTATCCGTGACAACCAGAAGCCGTTCCTGATGCCTATCGAGGACATCTTCTCAATCACCGGCCGTGGTACTGTTGCCACTGGTAGAATTGAGACTGGTGTTGTTCACGTAGGTGATGAGGTTCAGCTCATCGGTCTGGGTGACGAGCCTAAGAAGACCGTTGTTACCGGTGTCGAGATGTTCCGCAAGCTGCTCGACGAGGGTGAAGCCGGAGATAACGTAGGACTTCTCCTCAGAGGTATCGACAAGAAAGAGCTTAAGAGAGGTATGGTAGTTGCCAAGCCTGGCAGCGTTACCCCTCACAAGGAATTTGAAGCTCAGATCTACGTTCTTAAGAAAGAGGAAGGCGGACGCCACACTCCTTTCAAGAACAAGTATCGTCCTCAGTTCTTCATCCGTACACTGGATGTAACTGGAGAAATCCAGCTTCCTGAGGGTCACGATATGGTTATGCCTGGCGACAATATTTCTATCAAGGTAGACCTTATCTATCCGGTAGCAATATCTGAGGGTCTCCAGTTCGCTATCCGCGAGGGTGGTAGAACCGTAGGCGCTGGTCAGGTAACCAAGATTCTTGACTAATCTCTGGACGAACAGTCTTACTGATTAATCTCAAAATTCCCTGACGGCCGGAAGAAATTCAGGTCTAGGGGAATTTTTTAGGGACATAGTTCAAGGGTAGAATAGCGGTCTCCAAAACCGTTGATGGGCGTTCGAATCGCTCTGTCCCTGCCACCGGAAGGAAATGTTACGATTTCCCTTCGGAAAACGGGAAGCCGAAAGCTTCCATTCGGCTTCCGTAATTTTAAATTAAATGAGCAAGATAGGTACATACATCAAGGAGTCTTATAAAGAGCTTACCAAGAAAGTGACCTGGCCGACTTGGGCACAGCTCCAGTCAAGCGCAGCCGTTGTAATGGTGGCAACCGTCATCGTTGCAGTGCTTGTGTTTGTAATGGACCTGGCGTTCAAGAACGTTATGACCGGTATTTATAGGTTGCTCCAGTAATCTGCTTACAACAACAATCGAGTTATGAGCGAGCCAAAGCTTAGATGGTACATCTTAAGGGTGCAGGGAGGTAAGGAGAAGAAAGTTCAGGAGTACGTCCAGAACGAAGTCCGCAGGGCGGGCAAGGAGGAGGAAGTTCCTCAGGTTCTCATACCGACCGAAAAAGTCTATCAGGTAAAGAACGGAAAGAGAGTGCTGGTCGAGAAGATCTGCTACTCCCAGTACGTGTTTGTACAGTGCGTTCTCACCGGAGAGATCCAGCACCTCCTTTGCGATATCCCTTTCGTTGCCGGCTTCCTTACAAAAGAGGCAAGGAGCAAGGATACCAAGAAGGAACCATACCCTGTTCCGGACGCTGAAATCAATCAGATCCTCGGCAAGGTGGACGAGATGATAGACACCGAAGAAGAGGCCGCTCCATCGTTTGTTGTGGGAGAGCCTGTAAAGGTCGTCGACGGTCCTTTCAACGGCTTCAACGGAAATGTCCTCGAGATCCTCGAAGACAAGAAGAAGCTGAAGGTGGAGGTCAAGATCTTTGGAAGACCGACCACAATGGAACTGAATTTTGTTCAAGTAATTAAAGAGTAAAAATTTTCAATTATGGCTAAAGAAATTGCCGCTTTGATCAAGTTACAAATAAAAGGCGGTGCAGCAAATCCCTCACCTCCTGTAGGACCCGCACTGGGTTCAAAGGGTGTGAACATCATGGACTTCTGCAAGCAATTCAATGCCCTGACCCAGAATAGAGCAGGTAAGACTCTTCCTGTTATCATCACCGTATACACAGACAAATCCTTCACCTTCGTGGTTAAGGAGCCGCCTGTAGCCGTGATGATCAAGGAGGCTGCCAAGATCCAGTCCGGTTCTGCCGAATCGAACAGGAAGAAGGTAGGAAAGCTCACCTGGGAGCAGGTTAGGAAGATCGCAGAGGACAAGATGCCTGACCTTAATTGCTTTACCCTGAAATCTGCCATGAGCATGGTTGCCGGTACAGCAAGAAGCATGGGTGTCAAAGTTGAGGGAGAATTCCCTGCCGACGTTAAATAAAAGTGCAATGAGTAAGCTAACTAAAAATCAGAAAGCAGCCCAGGCTAAAGTTGAGCCTGGAAGACAGTACAAGTTGGCAGAGGCTTGCAGCTTGATAAAGGAAGCCGCCTTCACTAAGTTCGACTCATCCGTTGATATAGCGATGCGTCTGGGTGTTGACCCTAGAAAGGCCAACCAGATGGTAAGAGGCGTCGTTACTCTTCCTAACGGAACAGGTAAGACAGTGAGAGTACTTGTACTTTGTACTCCTGACAAGGAGAACGAAGCTAAAGAAGCTGGAGCAGACTATGTTGGCCTGGATGAATACATCGAGAAGATCAAGGGCGGATGGACTGACATCGACGTCATCGTCTGCACCCCTTCTGTGATGGGTAAGGTCGGTGTGATCGGTAGGATACTCGGTCCGAGAGGTCTGATGCCTAACCCTAAGACCGGTACGGTTACCATGGATATAGCTGGTGCCGTCAAGGAAATTAAGGCAGGTAAGATTGACTTCAAGGTAGACAAGCAGGGTATCGTATCCTCAAGCATCGGAAAGGTTTCATTCACAGCCGAGCAGCTTGCACAGAACGCCAATGAATTCATCAATACCGTACTGAAACTGAAGCCACAGGCACTCAAGGGCACTTATGTCAAGAGCGTATTCCTGTCTTCAACAATGGGTCCTGGCGTAGAGCTGGACATGAAATCTGTCGGTGTTGATGCCTAATTGATGAGGAGGTAAAGATATGAGGAAAGAATTGAAAGCACAGATTATTGAGGATCTGACCGCCCGCATCAAGGAGAACCCTAATTTCTATGTCGCCGATGTAGAAGGGCTCAATGCAGAGGCTACTGCAAAGCTGAGACGCAACTGCTTCAAGCAGAATATAAAGATGCTGGTTGTAAAGAACACCCTTTTCGCAAAGGCTTTGGAGAAGAGTGGAGTTCAGGACTGCCAGGCATTCGAGAACGTATTGAAAGGTTCTTCTGCGATTATGTTTGCAGAAACTCCGAACGGTCCTGCAAAGCTGATCAAGTCTTTCAGCGCAGCCGACGGAAAAGGCAAGCCTGAATTCAAGGCCGCCTATGTCCAGGAGTGCTCTTACATAGGTGCTGAGAACTTGGAGGTACTTTGCAACATCAAGTCTAGAGAGGAACTCATCGCAGACATCGTTGCATTGCTGCAGTCTCCTGTAAAGAACGTCATCTCCGCTCTCCAGAGCAATGGTGGCGGCAAGATTGCAGGTATCGTCAAAACATTATCGGAGAAAGAATAATTATTAACACAATAAAAATCAAAAACTATGGCAGATATTAAGAAATTTGCAGAAGAGCTGGTTAACCTGACAGTAAAGGATGTTCAGGAATTAGCTAAGGTTCTCAAGGAAGAGTATGGTATCGAGCCAGCTGCCGCTGCTGTTGCAGTTGCTGCTGCCGGTCCTGCTGCCGCTGCTGCTGAGGAAAAGACTGAATTCGACGTTATCCTTAAGGCAGCCGGCGCTCAGAAGCTTCAGGTCGTAAAGGCTGTGAAGGAGTTCACAGGTCTTGGACTGAAGGAGGCTAAGGACCTCGTTGACGGCGCTCCAAAGGCTGTTAAGGAGAAGGTTTCCAAGGCTGATGCTGAGACTTTGAAGGCAAAACTTGAAGAGGTAGGAGCTGAGGTTGAGATTAAATAATTCCATTATTGGTCTCTACTCCCCCCTGCCTGTCAGGACGTAGTCAGGTTTAGGGCATTTCAGCCCTAAACCTTTTTGTCGTTTTTTTAAGTTTACATCAAGCTAAATTGGATAAGATGCCTAAAAACACTAATACTCAGCGAATTTCATTCGCAACATCAAAGACGCTTCTGGATTATCCCGATTTTCTCGAGGTTCAGCTGAAGTCCTTCAGGGAGTTCTTCCAGTTGGGAACGACTGCTGAAAACAGGAAAAACGAAGGCCTCTACAAGGTCTTCCAGGATGCGTTTTCACAAAATTCGGAACCTTCAGGCATCAGGGATACACGCAACAACTTCGTTCTGGAGTTTATAGACTACACCATCGATCCTCCTATCTACACCGAAGAAGAGTGTATGGAAAGAGGACAGTCTTACAGTGTCCCTTTGAAGGCTAAGCTCAAACTCTCCTGCACCGACCCGGAGCACGAGGACTTTGAGCAGGTTATCCAGGATGTGTTCCTGGGCAACATTCCGTATATGACTCCGAGAGGAACTTTCATCATCAACGGTTCCGAAAGGATCGTGGTTTCCCAGCTGCACCGCTCTCCGGGCGTATTCTTCGGACAGAGCCTGCACCAGAACGGAACCAAGCTGTATTCAGCCAGAATCATTCCTTTCAAGGGATCTTGGATAGAGTTCACGACCGATATCAACAAGGTGATGTACGCATACATCGACAGAAAGAAGAAACTGCCGGTGACCACATTGCTCAGGGCTATCGGATTCGAATCGGACAAAGACATACTCAACATCTTCGGTCTGGCCCAGGAGGTGAGGGCAGAAAGAAGCGAGCTTGAGAAACATATCGGACAGAGGCTTGCAGCCAGAGTGCTGAAGACCTGGAACGAGGACTTTGTGGACGAGGACACTGGAGAGGTTATGTACATCGAGAGAACCGAGATCGGTATCGAGAGAGGTACACCTCTGACCGAAGAACTTATAGACAAGGTACTTGAATCCGGCGTGGATTACATTCTCCTCCACAACGAGGATGCCGTAAGCGCTGAGTTCGATATCATATACAACACCCTGCAGAAGGACATCTGCAACACCCAGAAAGATGCCATCTTCTACACCTACAGGCAGCTCCGTAATTCAGAACCGCCTGATGAGGCAACGGCAAAAGACGTTATCGAGAAGCTCTTCTTCTCAGACAAGAGGTACGACCTCGGCACCGTTGGAAGGTACAGACTCAACAAGAAGCTGAATCTGAACACTTCCGAGGATGTGAGGGTTCTTACCAAACAGGATATCATCGAGATTATCCGCTATCTGATCCAGCTGATCAACTCAAAGGCTACTGTCGATGATATTGACCACCTGAGCAACAGAAGGATCCGCACCGTTGGCGAGCAGCTTGCAAGCCAGTTTACGGTAGGTCTGGCAAGAATGGCCAGGACCATCAAGGAAAAGATGAATGTCAGGGACAACGAGGTGTTCACGCCTTCAGACCTGATCAACGCCAAGACTCTGTCTTCCGTAATCAATTCCTTCTTCGGTTCCAGCCAGCTCTCCCAGTTCATGGACCAGACAAACCCTCTTGCAGAGATGACTCACAAGAGAAGGCTGTCTGCCCTTGGTCCGGGAGGTCTTAGCCGAGACAGGGCAGGATTCGAGGTGCGTGATGTCCACTACACCCATTACGGACGTCTCTGCCCTATCGAGACTCCTGAAGGACCAAACATCGGTCTGATTTCTTCACTCTGCGTATATGCAAGGATCAACAACCTCGGATTCATCGAGACTCCATACCGCAAGGTAAACAACGGAGTTGTGGACCTGAGCGATGAAGGTTCAGTATATCTGAGCGCAGAAGAGGAAGAGAACCAGATGGTTGCACAGGCAAATGTGAACCTGGACGAAAAGGGAACGATTCTCGACGAGAGAATCAAGTGCCGCTGGCAGGCAGACTACCCTGTAGTCGGAAAGGAAGACGTCCATCTGATAGACGTTGCCCCTAACCAGATTGCCTCCATCGCAGCATCCCTGATTCCGTTCCTGGAACACGACGACGCAAACCGCGCCCTCATGGGATCCAACATGATGAGACAGGCTATCCCTATCATCAACCCGGAGGCCCCTATCGTAGGTACCGGTCTGGAAGGCCCTGTAATGAGGGACTCCAGAACCCAGATTGCAGCAGAAGGCGCAGGAGAGGTTGTCTATGTAGACGCAAACCAGATCAAAGTCAAGTACGACAAGACAGAAGAGGAGAAATTCATAAGCTTCTCTCCTGAGGTTACCGTTTACGACCTCCCTATGTACCGCAAGACCAACCAGAGCACATCCATCCGCCTGAAACCGGTAGTAAGGAAAGGCGACAGGATCGTTAAGGGACAGATCCTTACAGAAGGATATGCATCCCAGAACGGAGAACTTGCTCTCGGAAGGAACCTTAAGGTTGCCTTCATGCCGTGGAAGGGTTACAACTACGAGGACGCTGTGGTTCTCTCTGAAAGGATAGTAAGGGAGGATATCCTCACTTCTGTCCACGTGGACGAATACCTCCTCGAGGTAAGGGACACCAAGAGAGGACCTGAGGAACTGACAAAGGACATTCCTAATGTCAGCGACGACGCGACAAAGAACCTGGACGAGAACGGTATCATCCGCATCGGCGCTACCGTCCAGCCTGGCGACATCCTCATCGGAAAGATCACTCCTAAGGGAGAGACCGATCCGTCACCGGAGGAGAAGTTGCTCAGAGCCATCTTCGGCGACAAGGCAGGTGATGTCAAGGACGCTTCTCTGAAAGCATCCGCATCCCTTACCGGAACCGTCATCGGAAAGAGGCTCTTCTGCAAGGCCGGACAGGGCAAGATGACCGACAGGGAAAGGAAGAACTTCAAGGCCAGGATGAAGGAAGAGGTGAAGAAAGCGGAAGAGGAGTACACAAAGAAATGTACTGCCCTCAAGGCTTCATTCATCGACAAGCTTCTCACGATTCTGGGCAAGAAGACATCCCAGGGCGTAACAGACATCTTCGGAACTGTACTTATCGCAAAGGGAAACAGCTTCAAGAAAGAAGTGCTTGAGTCTATAGACAACTTTGAGCAGGTTAACCCTGCCAAATGGACTTCAGACAAGCACACAAACGATCTGACCAGATCTCTTATCCGCAATTATCTGACTGAGCTCAAGGACATTACCGCCAAATTCAAGAGGCGTCAGTTCGACATCCAGCAGGGTGACGAGCTTCCTAACGGAGTAATGCAGGTGGCAAAGGTCTACATTGCAAAGAAGAGAAAGATCATGGTCGGCGACAAAGTTGCAGGCCGTCACGGAAACAAGGGTATCGTAGCCCGAATAGTAAGCGACGAGGATATGCCGTTCATGGAGGACGGTACGATTATGGATATCGTGCTCAACCCTCTCGGCGTGCCTTCCCGTATGAACCTCGGACAGATTTACGAGACCGTTCTCGGATGGGCTGGCAAGGAACTTGGAGTCAAGTTCGCCACCCCTATCTTCGACGGTGCATCTCTGGAAAATATCTGCGAGTACACAGACAAGGCAGGACTGCCTAGATATGGTACGACCAGACTCAGAGACGGTGGAACAGGTGAACTGTTCGACCAGCCTGCTACCGTGGGTGTCATCTACATGATCAAACTCGACCATATGGTTGAGGACAAGATGCACGCACGTTCAACCGGTCCTTACTCACTGATCACCCAGCAGCCTCTCGGCGGAAAGGCACAGCTCGGAGGTCAGAGATTCGGAGAGATGGAGGTTTGGGCGCTGGAAGCATTCGGCGCTGCCAACATCCTTCAGGAAATCCTTACTATCAAGTCGGACGACATCACCGGAAGAAGCCGCGCTTACGAGGCTATCGTAAAGGGCGAGCCTATGCCGGCACCTAACATTCCGGAATCTCTCAACGTGCTCCTGCATGAGCTTAGAGGTCTGGGACTTAGCGTTCACTTGGATTAATCGGTAACTTAGAAATCTTATCATTATGGCTATAAAGAAAGATACAAAGGTTAAGAGCAATTTCAGCAAGATTTCAATCGGTCTTGCCTCTCCGGAAGAAATCCTGGAGAGGTCACACGGTGAAGTCCTCAAGCCGGAAACTGTTAACTACCGCACCTACAAGCCTGAAAGGGACGGTCTGTTCTGCGAGAGAATCTTCGGTCCTACAAAGGATTACGAGTGCTCCTGCGGAAAGTACAAGAGGATCCGCTACCGCGGAATCGTCTGCGACCGCTGCGGTGTGGAGGTTACCGAGAAGAAAGTCAGAAGGGAAAGGATGGGACACATTGCCCTGACCGTTCCTGTAGCTCACATATGGTATTTCCGCTCTACTCCTAACAAGATAGGATCGCTTCTGGGCATCAAGAGCAAACAGCTGGATTCAATCATATACTATGAAAGGTACGTGGTCATCCAGCCGGGCGTTGCCGCAGAAAAGGGAGTCAAGGAACTGGATCTTCTCAGCGAAGATGAATATCTCGCTCTGACAGAGACTCTTCCAAAGGACAATATCCTGCTCTCAGACGATGATCCGAACAAGTTCATCGCCGAGATGGGTGCAGGTGCAATTTACAAGCTCCTGTCAAAAATCGATCTGGACGAGCTCTCCTACTCGCTGCGCCACTCTCTGGAGACAGAGACAAGCCAGCAGAGAAAGGCAGAGGCTCTCAAGAGACTCAGCATCATAGAGGCTTTCAGGGATTCCAAGGATATCAACCGCCCGGAGTGGATGATTCTCAAGGTTATCCCTGTAACCCCTCCTGACCTGAGACCTCTGGTTCCGCTGGATGGAGGAAGATTCGCAACTTCCGACCTGAACGACCTTTACAGAAGGGTTATCATACGTAACAACCGTCTGAAGAAACTCATCGAGATAAAGGCTCCCGAGGTCATCCTGCGTAACGAGAAGAGAATGCTCCAGGAAGCGGTAGACTCCCTGTTCGACAACTCCAAGAAGTCCAACACCATCAAGAGCGAATCCAACAGGGCTCTCAAGTCCCTGTCAGATTCCCTCAAGGGTAAGCAGGGCAGATTCCGCCAGAACCTCCTCGGTAAGAGAGTAGACTATTCAGCACGTTCCGTCATTGTCGTAGGACCGGAGCTGAAAATGCACGAGTGCGGACTTCCAAAGTTCATTGCAGCAGAGCTTTACAAGCCGTTTATCATCCGCAAGCTTCTTGAAAGGGGCGTGGTGAAGACCGTAAAGAGCGCAAAGAAAATGGTAGACCGCAAGGATTCCGTAATCTGGGATATCCTGGAGAACGTGATGAAGGGCCATCCGGTACTTCTGAACCGTGCTCCTACCCTCCACAGACTCGGTATCCAGGCCTTCCAGCCTAAACTCATCGAGGGCAAGGCTATCCAGCTTCACCCTCTGGCATGTACGGCATTCAACGCAGACTTCGACGGAGACCAGATGGCAGTGCACCTTCCTCTCGGAAACGCTGCAGTGCTTGAGGCCCAGTTGCTTATGCTTGGAAGCCACAACATCCTGAACCCTGCCAACGGAGCCCCTATCACCGTTCCTTCACAGGATATGGTTCTCGGACTCTACTATATTACAAAGGAAAGGGCAGGAATGAAGGGAGAAGGCGGAAGATTCTATTCTCCAGAGGAAGTTATCATAGCCTACAACGAGCAGAGACTGGACATCCATTCCAAGATCTCCGTACGTCTGCCTATCGACATGACAGACCCTTCAAAGGGCTATCATCTGGTAGATACGACTACTGGCCGTATCCTCTTCAACCAGGTGGTTCCTAAGGAAGTAGGCTATCTCAACACCTTGATCAACAAGAAGGCTCTCAGAGACATCATCTCTCTTGTTATCAAGACCTGCGGAGTAATGAGGACAACCCAGTTCCTGGACGACATCAAGAATATGGGTTACCTGATGGCATTCCGCGGAGGACTTTCCTTCAACCTGGGCAATGTAATTGTTCCGGCAGGAAAGCAGAAGCTCATCGACGATGGTTACAAGAAAGCCGACGAGGTCAAGTTCAACTTTGACAACGGTCTGATAACCAACAACGAGCGTTACAACCAGATTATCGATATCTGGACTAACGTCAACAATGAGCTCAGTAAGGTTGTGGTCAATGAAATCTCGGCAGACAACGAAGGATTCAATCCGGTATGGATGATGCTGGACTCCGGAGCCCGTGGTTCCAAGGAGCAGATCCGTCAGCTCTGCGGTATGAGAGGTCTGATGGCCAAGCCTCAGAAATCAGGTGCTACAGGAGGTAACGAGATCATCGAGAACCCTATTCTTGCAAACTTCAAGGAAGGTCTTTCCGTACTCGAGTACTTCATCTCCACTCACGGTGCACGTAAGGGTCTTGCCGATACCGCACTTAAGACTGCAGACGCAGGTTATCTTACAAGAAGACTTGTGGATGTATCTCATGATGTGATAGTTACGGAAGAAGATTGCGGCACCCTCAGAGGACTTGTAGCAACCGAAATCAAAAACAAGGACGAAGTTGTGGAGACTCTCTACGACAGAATCCTCGGTAGAACCACAGTTCACGAAATTTACGATCCTACAAACGGAGAACTGATCATCGGAGCCGGTGAGGAAATCACCGAAGAGATCGCTTCCAAGATCGAGAGCCTCCCTATCGAGGCAGTCGAGATCCGAAGCGTGCTCACCTGCGAAAGCAAGAAGGGCGTCTGCGCCAAGTGCTACGGACGTAACCTTGCACGCAACAAGATGGTCGAGACCGGTGAGGTTGTCGGCGTAATCGCCGCACAGTCCATCGGTGAGCCTGGTACACAGCTTACTTTGAGAACATTCCACGTCGGTGGTACTGCAAGTGCCTCAGTCGCTGAGAATGAAATCGTCTCCAAGTATGACGGCCGGCTCGAATTCGAAGAGCTTCGCACCCTGGACAAGATAGACGAGATGGGACAGAAACAGACCATCGTCATCGGCCGCGGCACAGAGCTCAGGATCGTCAACGCAGAAAGCGGAATTTCCATGTCCGAATACCGTATCCCTTACGGCTCAACTCTTTACAAGAAGAACAACGAGCTCGTAAAGAAGGGAGACAAAATCTGCGAATGGGATGCTTACAACGCTCTCACCCTTGCGGATGTGGACGGTATAATCGCTTACGACCAGCTGGTTGAAAACGAGACTTACAAGGCTGAGCTCCTTGATGAGTTCTCCAACCACGTTGACAGAGTCGTCATCGATTCCAAGGACAAGAACAAGAACCCTGTAATCAAAATTGTGGACGCAGAAGGAAACGAGCTCAAGAGCTACAACCTCCCTCTGGGTGCACACATTATGGTCAGCGACAGACAGGAAGTCAAGGCCGGAGACATTCTGGTCAAGATTCCTAGAGCCGCTTCCTCAAAGGCCGGAGACATCACAGGAGGTCTTCCTCGTGTTACCGAGCTCTTCGAGGCACGTAACCCATCAAATCCTGCCATTGTCGCCGAGATCAACGGAGACGTCCAGATGGGCAAGATCAAGAGAGGTAACCGTGAGATCATCATCAAGTCCCGTCGCGGAGATATCGAGAAACACTACCTGGTTCCAACAACCAAGCAGATTCTCGTACAGGAGAACGATTACGTGAAGGCCGGCGACGCGCTTTCAGACGGATCAATCGCTCCTGCAGACATTCTCCGTATCCTCGGTCCTACCAAGGTCCAGGAGTACATCGTCAACGAGGTACAGGCGGTCTACAGGATGCAGGGTGTGAAGATCAACGACAAGCACTTCGAAGTCATTGTCAGACAGATGATGCGCAAGGTGCAGGTTGTGGATCCGGGCGATACCCGCTTCCTGCCGGAACAGCTTGTTGACCGTCAGGAATTCTTCAAGCAGAATGACGAGCTTTGGGACAAGATGGTTGTACTGGACGCAGGAGATTCCAAGAATCTCAGACCTGGCCAGATAGTTACCGTCCGCACTCTCAAAGACGAGAATTCAATGCTCAAGAGACAGGCACTGAAGACCGTGGAAGCACGTACTCCGGTTCCTGCCACAGCAGACCAGATTCTCCAGGGTATTACAAGAGCCGCTCTGAAGACTAGCAGCTTCATGAGTGCAGCTTCCTTCCAGGAGACGACCAAGGTTCTCTCCGAGGCCGCAATCTATGGAAAGACAGATACTTTGGAAGGTCTGAAGGAGAATGTAATCTGCGGTCATCCAATTCCTGCAGGTACCGGAATGAGAGACTACGAGAAGATCGTGGTAACAAGTTCAGAAGAGTACCGCAAAATGATGAAGGCTCAGGCAGACCTTGCAGCTCAGGCAATTTCTGCTGAAGAATAAGTCTTACGTTCTACCAAACATTAAGGGGATGTCCGTTGGCATCCCCTTTTTTGTTATTTTTGTCTCCGCGATTGCAAATAACAACAAATACATATTTATACATGAAGAAACTATTAATTCTCGCTGTTGCCGCCATTGCTGCATTGTCCTGCACAGAGAAAAAGGCTGGCTACACCGTTACCGTAAACACAGAAGATGAGAGCTTTACAAGCTTCATCCTCACGAACCGCGACAAAGAAAACCCTATAGCAGATACAGTTGCTGTCGTGGACAAGAAAGCTGTATTCAAAGGAAGCGTTGAAGGATTCGACATCCGCTCAATTATGGGAGTAAAAGAAGGAGAAGAGCCTGTCAACATAACAAGATTCTTCCTTGAGAACGCAGAATACACCATTAGCTTCACACCGGACGGAAATCACTACCATGCTGAAATAGTGTCCAACGGACCTATCCAGATGGAAAAGGATTCTCTTGAAAAACTGGTAGAGGCCGCTTATGGAGATACCGATATGGACGGTCTGTACCAAGAGTATATGGCAGGAGACAACAAGCTCAAGGATTCCATCTGGGCTATCGTTCAGCCTCTCTTGGAAAAGGGTCAAGAAGTTGAGAAAGAGTATTATGCAAACAATCCTCTCTCTGTTCTGACTATGGAAGAACTGTATTCTGCTATCAGATACTCTCAGATCGACCTCGATTCTTCAAAGAAGGTATATGAGAGATTTGCCGCCGTTCCTGAATTTGCCAACACCACACTTATGAAGAACATGAAGAAGGAAGTTGAGAAGAGAGAGGCCCTTTCTCCTGGACACCAGGCTCCTGACTTCACTCTCAACGATCCTGACGGAAATCCGGTTACTTTCTCTGAGGTATATCCTAAGAACAAGGTCACTATGATAGACTTCTGGGCTTCCTGGTGCGGACCTTGCCGCCGTTTCAACCCTACACTTATCCAGATCTACGCAAAGTACAACAAGAAGGGCTTTGGAATCATCGGAGTTTCACTTGACAGTGAAAAGGACAAGTGGGTTGAGGCCATAAAGAAAGACAAGCTCGTATGGCAGCATGTTTCCGATCTCCAGTACTGGAACAGCGAGGCTGGCAAGCTTTACAATATCAGCTCAATACCGCAGAGCTACTTTGTCGACAGCGAGGGCAAGATACTGCTTGCTTCGCCGAGCGAAGAGCAGATCGAGAGCTTCCTTGAGGAATATCTGAAATAAGGGATTCTGACATATATGAAAAAGAAAACGGTGGTTGACTAACCACCGTTTTCTATATGTGCTTCAACCAGTTGCAGGCCGCCGGCCGAGCGGATGTCCACCGCTCCGAGTTCCGCAGGGATCAGGTAAAGGTCCCCGTCTTTGAGCGGCACGCTGCTACGTATGCAGCCGGAACCGAATTCTTTGTAGAAGAGAGTTCCTTCTCCGCCTGTGCAGACAATTACCGTGAATGTGCCCCAGCGGGTATTATCCAGATGGAAGAAATTCTCCGCCCCGCATTCAGGACGGCAGAAACGGTCAAAGTCTATGAAGTTGCTGACAAAATACTTGCAACGGGCCAGCGGACAGATCGCAGATGAAGATTCTGAGACATTTCTCTGCTTCTCCACAAATTCTTCCTGGGTTTCATCAAAGTCAATGGCCTGGAGAGCATCCTCCACGTCCAGGTGACGCTTCTTGCCTTCTATGTCAACGCGGTTGAAATCGTAGAGGCGGTATGTGGTGTCTGAAGGCTGCTGGATTTCCAGGATACGGAATCCGGCACCGATACTGTGCACCGTTCCCGCCGGGATGAAGTACCAGTCTCCCCTCCTTGCGCGGAAACGGTTAAGCAGGTCCTCAAGGCTCTTTTCTCCCTTGCGGACATCCTTCTCGTTTATGGAAGCCCGTACAACCTTCTCGTATTCAGATGAATCCAGACGCTTGGAAAAACCCAGGAGAAGTTCCGCATCCTTCTCTGCCTTGAGTACGTACCACATTTCTGTCTTTCCGTTAGGAAGACCTTTGCGGGCGGCCATTTCATCTCCGGGATGCACCTGGACAGAAAGCTGCTGATGGGAATTGATGTACTTTATCAGAAGCGGAAAGCGGTCTCCATATTTCTCTCTGACTCTTTTTCCGAGAAGCCGATCTCCGTATTCAGCAACAAGTTCCGACAATCTTTTTGCCTCATCTCCTTCTGTGATGCAGACACATTCCCTTCCCTCCATCGCGGAGAGAATCCAGTCTTCGCTTCCCCATATAGTGCCTATAGGCGCAGACTTGAACTTCAGAGGCTTCATCGCTGAGACAATTTGTATTACAGTATGTTAAGGGCCACGGTTACTCCAGCCATGACAATGGAGACCATACTCATGAGCTTTATGAGGATGTTCAGGGACGGACCGCTGGTATCCTTGAACGGGTCTCCTACGGTATCTCCCACAACGGTTGCCTTGTGGGCATATGATCCCTTGCCTCCGAAGTGGCCTTCCTCAATATATTTCTTGGCGTTGTCCCACGCACCGCCTGAATTAGCCATGAAGACTGCGAGAACAAATCCGCTGCTCAGGCCTCCGACAAGAAGACCAAGGACTCCGGAAACTCCGAGGACGATTCCGACAATCACAGGAGCCGCGATTGCCAGCAGAGAACTTCCTATCATCTCCTTCTGGGCGCTGCGCGTGGAAATCTCAACGCAACGTGCATAGTCAGGTGTGCTTGTTCCGTCAAGGATGCCCTTGTCGGACTTGAACTGGCGCCTTACTTCCTCAACCATCTTCTTGGCTGCCCGGCCTACAGAACCCATAGTGAGGCCGCAGAACAGGAATGCCAGCATGGCACCGATAAACACGCCTACAAGAACCTTAGGGTTCATGAGGTTGACGTCGAACCAAGTCATGAAGTCTGCAAACCCGGCATTATGGAGAGACTCTGTGCTCTCTATTTTCAGCGATTCGACATTCAGGTTGCGGATGGCGGCCTCCAGACCGGACGTGTCTGCAACCCTCAGGAGCGCAATCTTGATTTCCTCTATGTAGGAAGCCAGCAGAGCCAGGGCCGTGAGGGCGGCGCTTCCGATAGCGAAACCCTTGCCCGTTGCGGCGGTAGTGTTTCCAAGGGCGTCCAGAATATCAGTTCTGTCTCTTACCTCAGGTTCTAGCTCACTCATCTGCGCGTTTCCGCCGGCATTGTCTGCAATTGGTCCGTAAGCATCTGTTGCAAGGGTAATTCCAAGAGTTGAGAGCATACCGACCGCAGCTATTCCGATTCCGTACAATCCAAGGGAAAGGTTCTCCTTGGAAAGAAGACTTCCGGTGAATTCAGTCGCGCACAGGTAGGCGAGGATAATGGCGGCGCCAATCGTGATGACAGGAATAGCGGTAGAGATCATTCCTGTACCAACACCGGAAATGATAACGGTAGCCGATCCTGTCTCTGCACTCTCGGCGATTTTCCTGGTAGGACGGAAAGAGTGGGAAGTGTAGTATTCCGTTGTCTTGCCTATAATGATTCCGGCCAGAAGTCCGGTCACTACCGAGAATGAAATACCGAGCCAGTGTGTAAGGTCGAGCGCATACAATATTATAAATGCGAAAACCGCGATGAGGACGGAGGAGAAATTGACTCCAAGATTCAGCGACTTCATCAGCTGGCTCATATCAGCCTTCTCCTTTGTCCTGACGAGGAAGATTCCGATTACAGACAGGAAAACTCCCACGGCGGCAATAAGCATCGGGGCAAAGACTGCCTTGAGCTGCATTGCGCCGGAACCGATGAAGGCGGAAGCTCCAAGTGCTGCGGTCGCAAGCACGCTTCCGCAATAGGACTCGTAAAGGTCTGCTCCCATTCCTGCGACATCACCTACGTTGTCTCCCACGTTGTCTGCAATGGTGGCCGGATTTCTCGGGTCATCCTCAGGAATGCCGGCCTCGGTCTTTCCCACCAGGTCCGCTCCCACGTCGGCTGCCTTGGTGTAGATTCCGCCGCCAACCCTGGCAAACAGGGCCTGGGTGGAGGCACCCATTCCGAAGGTAAGCATCGTGGTGGTGATAATGGTCAGCTTCTGGGACATATCGGCAGGATTGATGAAATAATCCAGCACCAGGTACCAAACGGAAATGTCCAGAAGTCCAAGTCCCACAACGGTAAGTCCCATGACGGCGCCGCTGCGGAAGGCAACCTTAAGTCCGCTGTTGAGAGATTTGCGGGCGGCGTTTGCCGTACGTGCGGATGCGTATGTGGCGGTCCTCATGCCAATATAACCCGCCAGGCCGCTGAAAAATCCTCCAGTAAGGAAGGCAAACGGTACCCATCCGTTCTGGATTCCCAGCCCGTAAGCCAGGAAAGCGAAGATTGCGGCCAGCACCACAAATACTATAATGACTATCTTGTACTGTTGCTTCAGATAAGCCATTGCACCCTGACGCACATAAGAAGCGATCTCCTTCATCCTTGGAGTGCCTTCGTCCTGACGGAGCATCTGGCGGTAGAAAAGGAATGCGAATCCCAGAGCCACCAAAGAAGCCGCAGGAACCAGATAAAACAGTAAAGAGGTTGTGTCCATACTCTAAATCTTATAAAAGTTTTAAATTATATATTCAAAGATACAAAAATTTTCTTTCCAAGAGCCGCTATTTGGCTTTCATTTAGTAAGTGCTCTTGCTCGACCTGAGCCACAACCGAATCGGCCAGGCTTTGCAAAGTATCTGTCTTTGAACCTGTTGTGGCGATAACAATTTTCTGTTCCGGCGTTAGTTCATTGGCTCCGCGATTGTCTCCGACAGCGGTTTTACGCACTTTTTCAAGCAATTGGCGGGCCCTCTTTGCCACGGCAGGTGCCGGATTGATAACAATCAATTTGTCAGAAGACACCTTTCTTATAACAGGTTCCAGGAACGGATAGTGGGTACAGCCAAGCACCACACAGTCTGCCCCCGCCTCGATCATAGGGTCTATGTACTTTTTGACAAGTCTCTCAGCCTCAGGCGATTTAGTATCTCCAGCCTCTACCAGCTCGACCAGTCCGTCACCCACTTCCTCTATGATTTTCACCTCCTTGCGGCGGGCATATTTTTCCGAAGTTGCCTTGTAGAGGCTCCCCTGAAGTGTCCCGTGGGTAGCCAGCACTCCTATAACTCCCGTCTTGGTCATGGCTGCAGCCGGCTTTACTGCCGGTTCCATCCCAACAAACGGAATATCAAAGCGTTGCCTAAGTCCGGATATGGCTGCGGCGGTTGCAGTATTGCAGGCCACAACAATTATTTCCGCTCCCCTTTCAATAAGAAAACGTGATATCGCGGAGGCCCTTTTCAATATCATTTGTTTACTTTTTCTGCCATAAGGACAGTATGCCGCATCCGATATATAGAAGTAATCCTCTGAGGGCATTGTTTTTATGAGCTCCTTCCAAACTGAAAGGCCTCCGGCTCCTGAATCAAATATACCTATCATATATAAGTGTTTGAGCGAACCTTGCGGCTGCTTCCACCACAAATATAACATAAATGTTGCTTTTTTTCATTAAAAAATAAAACCGCCCAAAAATATTTGCTTAAAAGTTTTGTCAGTTGAGATAAAAATCAGTATCTTGCACCCCTAAACTAAAGCCAACCGAACGCAATTATTATTAACAAATAAACAACACTACTTAAAATTAACTAAAAATCAACCAAATGAAACGAATTACATTTGTTTTGGCGTTACTGTTATTGTGTGTTGGGCAACTTGCTTATGCACAGACAATAAAAGTAACTGGAACCGTTACCGACGCGGCCAACGGCGAAACGCTGATCGGTGCGGGCGTTATGGTAAAGGGGACCACCAATGGTGTTGCTACTGATGCAAACGGACAGTATGTCATCAACGTAAGAAGGGATGCTGTACTGGTCTTCACGTATCAGGGTTACACTACTCAGGAGGTACCTGTAAACGGCAGATCCGTTGTCAACGTAGCTCTTTCTGAGGATGCCACCACACTCGAGGACGTTATCGTCGTCGGTTACGGTACCGGTAGAAAGATCTCCACAGTGGTAGGTTCTGCACAGACAGTTAAGGCAAAGGCCCTCAAGGACAAGCCAGTTATCAACGCTGCCGATGCTCTTCAGGGACAGGTTGCAGGTCTGCAGGTTTATACCTCATCAGGAGACCCTTCCGCTACAGTATCAATGCGAATCAGAGGTGTCAACTCTCTCCAGGCATCTACAACTCCTCTGTTCGTGCTGGACGGAACTCCAGTTCTCAGCGACATCTTCAACACTTTGAACCCTAACGACATTGAGAGCGTTACAATTCTGAAGGACGCTTCCTCAACCGCAATCTACGGTTCACGTGCCGCCAACGGAGTTGTTTACATCACCACCAAGAAGGGTGCCACCGAGAAGCCAGTAGTAAAGCTCTCAGCTAACTACGGTGTTTCCAACCTCGCAAAGAACCCTATCAAGCGCGTAAACTCTGAGGAGTGGTTCAGACTTGCAGAAATGGTTAATCCAGATTATATTACCGATGCTGACTTCCAGGCAAACAAGAAGTTCAGACTCGAGAACAAGATTGAGACCAACTGGATGAAATGGGCTTTGAACCATGACGTTCCTACAATGGGAGCCGATGTTTCAGTTTCCGGTAGAACCAAGGTTGTTGACTACTACATCTCCATGACTGCAAACAGAATGGAAGGTGTTGAGCCTATGACCGCACACAACCGTTACGCTGCACGTATCAACATGAACGTAAAGCCAACAGACTGGTTCAAGTTCGGTATTGCTATGGGTATCGGATATCAGCAGTCAAGGGAGAACCCTTACAACTCTGACTATTCATCCAATAACCGTAACAACTGGAACAACCCTGTAAACTTCGCTCTCTGGGCACCTACATGGTGGACTCCTTATGAGATCCTCAAGGACAGCGCAGGAAATTTCATCGGCTACGGCGAAGAGACTCCTTACATGGATGACTTCGGAGCATACAGCCCTAAGTACCGCTACAAATATCTGAAAGTAAAGGACAACACCGTAAGATTCAACGGTAACCTCTATGAGGAGATCACTCCTCTGAAGGGTCTGACCATCAGATTCGCACAGGGTCTCGAGGGTTATGACTACAGATGGACAAGAAGAAATCTTCAGGACCCTGAGGACTGGATCCACATCTATTCTTCCAATGGTCCTTATGTTGGACAGAGCTTCACAAGATACTATCGTCTGACTTCCACCAACACTGCTGAGTACAAGTTCCAGCTCGGTGAGAAGCACAACTTCACTGCCCTGATCGGTCAGGAGGCTATCATCAACAACTCAACCGGTTTCAGCACTTCCGCTTACGGTATGCCTGACGCCCGTCTGGGTACATTGGACAACAAGGACGATACCAAGCCTATCACAGCAAGTGAGAGCTGGTCTCAGTACAAATACAACTCCATCTTCTCAAGACTGTCTTACGACTTCGCAGGCAAGTACTATGTAGACCTGTCATTCCGTCGTGACGGATCCTCACTCTTCGGAGCCAACAAGAGGTATGCAAACTTCTGGTCCGCAGGTATTATGTGGGATATCAAGAAGGAGAACTTCCTGAAGGACAGCGACTGGATCAACAAGTTGCAGCTTTCTGCAAACTACGGTACTGTAGGTAACTCCGGTATTGACAACTATCTGCCACACGCAACAGTTGCAACCGGAACCAACTATATGGGAACTACCTATTACATCAACAACTCCGGTAACGAGAACCTGACCTGGGAGACTCTGGAGAGCTTGAACATCGCTCTCGACTTCAGACTCTGGAACAGATTAGAGACTAAGGTTGAGGTCTACAGGAAGAACACAAAGGACATGCTCCTTGATATTCCTTGGTCTTACGCAACAGGTTTTGCTGAAGGTGCCGGTAACATCGGTAACATGAAGAACGAAGGTATCGAGGTAACTCTGACCTATGACTGGATCCGTAACGAGAATATGTTCCTGCAGACCAGCCTGAACGTTGCCTACAACAAGGACAAGATCACCAAGCTGTTCGACGGACGTGACGAATTCCAGCTCCCTAACTACGGTCTGAACTACTGCGTAGGTCACTCCGCAGGTGAGCTCTGGTATGTGAAGAGTGCCGGTATCGACCCTGCAACCGGTCGCCCTCTGTGGTATGACAAGGATGGCAACATCACCGACGTTTACTCTGATGACAACCGAGTTCTCCTCGGCAAGTCAAGATATGCTCCTTGGTCAGCAGGTCTTCAGATCGACTTCACCTATAAGAATTTCGCTCTCCAGGCCCAGTTCTCCGGAATCTTCGGAAAATACCTGATCAACAACGACCGTTACTTCTACACCAACTCCAACTTCGCAGACAACCGTCTTGCTAGCGAGTTACTTACAGAAATGTGGCAGAGCCCTGGCCAGAAGGCCAAGTATCCAAACCCTCTCTATGTAGTTAACGGTGAATGCTTCGACTCCAGACTGGTTGAGAATGCTTCATTCGTAAGACTTAAGGGTGTTACCCTTTCTTACTCTCTCGGCAAGAACGCCATCAACAAGCTCGGCGGCGTACTTACAGGTGTAAGATTCTTCGTAACAGGACGTAACCTTCTTACTTGGACCAAGTACTCCGGTTGGGATCCTGAGCAGAACATTAACCTCCAGCTCGCTGTATATCCTAACAGTAAGCAGTATGCAGCAGGTGTTGAGTTAACTTTCTAAAATCGCAGAGAATATGAAAAAGATAATATTATCACTTGCAGTTTTGGCTCTCCTTGTTTCTTGTAACTTGGACGAGAAGCCACAGGGAGTTATTCCAAAGGATGGCTCCATTCAGACAGTGGATGATGCAGAAGGATGGATGAGATACGAATACATCTATCTGAGGGCATTAAATGCCGGCGCATACATCTATACCACTGAGATTGCATCAGACTTCTTCAATCCTAGCCTCGACTATGGTAACCGTGAGGGTTCCGAGTACAGATGGGATTGGAACTCAGGCGACCCGTTTGTTGACATTTGGGGCGATGCCTACAGTGCTATCAACCATGCCTGCTATGTTATCGAGACTGTCGAGAATCTGGACAAATCAAAGTTCGACACCGACGAGGTTAAGCGTCTCAATAAAGTTGTAGGTGTAGCATACTTTACAAAGGCATTCTTCGGCCTCAAGCTTCTGGAATACTATGCTCCTGTTTATAATTCCACAAATAAGGACAAGTACGGTATCATGCTGGTTGACCTTCACCGCCCAACCGGTGACATCACCTCCTATCCAGGAAGAAGCACCGTTGCCGAGTCTTACAATTGGGTTGTCGAGAACCTGAAAAAAGCAGAGACCCTTCTGGCCGGCTTCCCAGGAACTCCAGGTTCTGAAGAGCTTACCATTGATGCAGTTCATGCCCTTCAGGCAAGACTTGCTCTCTATATGGGTGACTGGGATACCGCCATTTCCAAGGCAACAGCCCTTGTAGACGGCGGCAAGTACCCTCTTTGCGCTAGTCAGGCAGAAATGACTGCTCTGTGGAAGAATGACTCCGGTCAGGAGTGTATCGTACAGCTCTGGGCAGACAATGCGGCTAACTCAAGACCTAGCACCAACGACCCTAGTTACGTAAATTATAATCCATCCAACGGCCAGTACAGGCCAGACTGGATTCCTAACAAGTGGGTTGCCAGTGCTCTCTACTCAACCACTGACCTCAGGTTCAAGACATGGTTGATGACTGGTCTGAAGGTTACAGTATCTATCGGAACCGCTTCCGGTATGACACTCTTCAACAAGTTCCCTGGCAACACTACCCTGGGAGCAGAGACTGCTCACCTCCAGAAGATTAAACCTTTCCGTATTGCTGAGATGTATCTGATTGCCGCTGAGGCATTCGCTATGAAGGGTGGCGCTGACGCAGTTGCTATCCAGTATCTCGACAAGCTCGGAGAGAAGAGAGATCCTTCTTACCACCCTGTTTCCCTTTCCGGAGACGCTCTTAAGGAGTACATCAAGGAAGAAAGGGTAAGAGAGTTCATCGGAGAAGGTTACAGATGGTTCGACCTCAAGAGATGGGGAGAAGGAATGGCAGCCAGACCTGATCCACAGCTTAAGGCCATTATCCACACCAGTGGTTCTAACGGCCCTGCTCTTAACCTTGCAGTTTCTGCATCTGACCACCGTTGGGCAGCTCCTATTCCAACTGACGAGCTTGCCGCCAACCCTCAGATCAGAGATCAGCAGAACCCAGGTTATTAATAGATAATTAATTATTAAAAAAGATGAATATGAAACTTATTAAATACGGATTCGGTTTATTGCTTTCTGTATTGCTCGTTACATCTTGCGCATCCAAGTGGCCTACTTATACAGTAACTAACGAGGATGTTTCCTGGGAAACAGATGCTTTGGGATTCGGTATGGACGAGGCTGAAACTCCAGTTGTAGTTCAGATACAGAGAGGTGTTGCTAATGAGGCTTTGGAAGTTCCAATTTCCCTCAAGGACGAGTATGGCGTATATACATTGTCTGCATCAAAGGTTAATTTTGCTGCAGGTGAGTATGTTAAGACCATAACGCTGACTTACGACTATTCTAAACTTACCCCAGGCGTAGAGTATATCTTTGAGCTCAGTTTCAACGATGCTCTTGCCGGAGCAGGCAGCTACAGCACCTGTGAAGGTAACGGAAAGATGCTCCTCCAGTATGAGGACTATATGACCGGTTGGTATTCCGGACGTTGGGAAGTTGACCTCTCCATCATGGCATTCGCTTGGGTTGACGGTCCAATTATTACTGACCTGGACGATGACACATGGATTCTCCAGAGAGCAAAGGGTACCAAGGCTTACTACAAGATGATCCTTTGGGATGAACTTGCAGAAATCGAGATCAAGAACCCTGGTGACGGTTCTCTCGTATTCGACAAGTACTCTGGATACAATGACTTCGTAAGCAAGTGGTCTGGCGGACAGTTTGACTGGAGCTTCACCCATAAGGGCAATGCCTATGTATTCCAGACCAGAGCATCAAGATGTGAGATCAGCTGCAGCGGCGAAGAGCTCAAGAGCGGAGATTACATCGAACTCGAAGGCTGGACTGCAAAGAACGGCTCATGGTTGGGTGGTGGATACAATATGTATCAGGACTTCGATGTCCTCTAAACCTAACCCAAGTATCATCAAAAGGGTTGGCCGTTTGGCCAACCCTTTTGTTTTATCCATGGTTTTGCATTGGGAACAATTATTGCTATATTTGTTATCTATAGCATTGAAAACTACTAAAACCGATATGATTATGAGAAATATCTTTAAGCTGTATCGCGTTGGCGCTCTCATGATTGCAGCAGGGTTAATTTCTTTGATGGCAACCTCTTGCGGTGGAGGAGGGGGTGGTGACAAACCGGGTCCGACACCAACAGTGGAGAGTCTGAGCATAAGTCCAAGCGCCCTGTCCCTGGCAGCCGGAGCCACTGCAACGGTAAACGTCACATCCAATGTTGCCTGGACAGCAAGCGTGACAAGCGGTTATACCGTATCACCTGCCAGCGGAAGCAATAACGGAACACTTACCATAACAGCCTCAGCTACAGCAACGGGAGGTACACTCACAGTCAAGGGAAAGACCAAGACCATTACCGCCAGCATTTCCACTGCCGGTACCGGAGCCATAACCATTGAGCCGGAAAGCCTTACAATCCCTTACAGCGCCGGAAACGCAACTTTCAAGGTAAACTGCGGCGGAGCCTGGGAAATAACCCTTCCTAATCCTAAACCGGCTTGGATTACCAGTGTAACTCCTTCATCAGGAACCGGAAACGCAACAGTAACTATAGTTACTGCTGAACACGGCGAAAAAACAAAGGCACAAACCTTTCTTACCGTAAAGAGCGGGGCAAACACCAAGTATTTGACCATAACCAAGGAGGCTGCACCTAACCTGCCTCCGACCAAGCCTACAAATCTTGCCCCTACCGGAAGCAACGTGGGAACCATAACCGAATTCTCCTGGACTGCATCCACAGACCCTAATGGAGACAAAATCACTTACAATGTTATGATTTCCAAGGACAACACCAACTGGACCAGTATCGGAACCACGGACAAGACCACTTTGATGAACAAGGAAGAACTTGAAAAGAGCACAACCTATTATTATAAAGTTGTCGCCGATGACGGCTATGAAGGAGGCAAGACAGAAAGTGATGTGGTTTCCTTCACTACAGGCACGACAAAGTCTTATTGGGCAGACGGTGAAGTCAAGCTCTATGAGGTTAATGCAGATGGTACCATTACAGAAGTTTCCTCTACATCAAGGCCTTTCAAGCTGATCTACACCGGAGACGGTTATACCCAGGATCTTTTCAAATACGGAGGACAGTTCGACCAGGAGGTTGATGCCGGAGTCAAGGCTTTGTTTGAAATCGAGCCGTACAAGTATTACCATACTTACTTTGCTATTTACAAGGTTGCGGCTTATTCCAACGAGGCAGGAATGAGTTCCGGATCAACAGAATGGGATCAGGCAACCACCAAGGTTGACACCAAGTTCAAGTGCTCCTGGCAGGGCGGAAGCTCCACTGGCATAGGCTGCGACACCAAGACTGTAGAAGAGTATGCGGCAAAATGCCCTGGCTACAAAGGCGCTACAGACTACGAAACGAGAACCAACCTCAGCTGGTCTCCAATAAGCGTTATTATCAATGCTGACCAGTATGCGGGTACCAATATATGGTCTTCCGGTATGGGTGGAATGAAGATGGTTTCCATAGCCCAGACTCCTGCAAGGCATCCGTCTTCATCTTCATACGGAGGATTTGCCTATACTCTCCGTCATGAGTATGGAGGGCACGGAATAGGATTGCTCGGCGACGAATATGTTTATCAAAACACCACTCCTTATCCTCGCGACAACGAAAGCACGTTCCGCTACTGGCAGGGAATCGGCGCTTATTGCAATACCTATCTTCCTGGCTGGGACACTGCAACTTCAGGCTGGTACTCAGATTACGAGCACTGCAACCTAGACCTTACTCCAAAAGTAGAAGGCGCCAATTGGAAGACATTTGCAGATATGACAGAAGTTTACGGAGCCTGCAACATCAACCTGCATGCCGGAAGCGCAATGTACGGCGTAGGTATTTACCGTTCAGAAAACAGCAGCTGCATGATCAACAACCAGCCTCACTTCAACACAATCAGCCGCTGGAAGATTTACTGCAGAATCAAGATAACTGCCGGAGAGACCCCTACTGTTGAAGACTTCATTGCACACGACTTTGACAAGACAAATCCTTACAGTTCAGCAGCTCCTTCAACCAAGGCAGCAACCGTAAACGGAAGAAGGTGCGAGGGCCCTATGCTGATAGACCCTAACCACAAGAAACCTTACTTCCTGAAGTAAAAGGAATCTTAATAAGAAAAAAGGGATGGCCGACGGCCATCCCTTTTATTATTCAATCCGGAACGGATTAAATAATTCCCTGCTCCAGCATTGCAGTAGCAACCTTCATGAAGCCGGCGATGTTGGCACCCTTAACATAGTCTACGTGACCATCTGGCTGAGTACCATACTTAACGCACTGCTCGTGGATGCTCTTCATTATGAAGTGCAGCTTGTCGTCAACTTCTTTTGCGTCCCAGCTGATATGCTCGGCATTCTGAGTCATCTCAAGACCTGAAGTTGCAACACCACCTGCGTTAACAGCCTTTCCAGGAGCAAACAGAATACCGTTGTTCTGGAAATAGTGGATAGCGCCAGGCTGGCAACCCATGTTGGAAACCTCGCAGCAGCACCAGCAACCGTTTGCCTGCAGCTCCTTGGCGTCGTCCTCGGAAAGCTCGTTCTGGAATGCGCAAGGCAGAGCGATGTCGCAAGGAATGCTCCAAGCCTTCTTGCCAGGAGTGAACTTAGCCTTCTCAGGGAACTTGGTAGCCATATCCTCAACCTTGTTGCGGTTGGAAGCGCGCATATCAAGCATGTAAGCGATCATTTCGTCTGTGATGCCCTCAGGGATCTCGCAGACTCCGTCAGGACCGGAGATGGCAACAACCTTAGCGCCGAGCTCCTTAGCCTTAGTAGCGGCACCCCAAGCTACGTTACCGAAGCCGGAGAGAGCAACCTTCTTGCCCTTGATATCCTTGCCAGCCTTCTCCAGAAGGTGCTGAGTGAAGTACAGTGCACCGAAACCGGTAGCCTCTGGACGAAGGATAGAACCTCCCCAAGTTGCGCCCTTTCCGGTAAGAACTCCTGTATTGTACTCTCTAGCAAGCTTCTTGTACATTCCGTAGAGGAAACCGATCTCGCGGCCGCCAACTCCTACGTCACCTGCAGGGATATCCTGGTCAGGACCAATGCACTGCCAAAGTTCAGTCATGAATGCCTGGCAGAAACGCATAATCTCGTCGTTTGATTTTCCAACAGGATCGAAGTCAGAACCACCCTTTGCACCACCCATAGGAAGAGTAGTCAGAGCGTTTTTGAAAGTCTGCTCGAAACCGAGAAACTTCAACATTGAAGGAACTACTGCCTTGTGGAAACGGAGACCTCCCTTGTAAGGGCCGATGGCGCTGTTGAACTGGATACGGTAACCGAGGTTGGTCTGAACCTCACCCTTGTCGTCTACCCAAGTAACACGGAATGTAAAGATACGGTCTGGCTCGACCATTCTCTCCACGATCTTTGCCTTTTCGAATTCAGGATGCTGGTTATAAACCTCCTCGATGCTCTCGAGAACTTCCTGAACGGCCTGAAGGTACTCATTTTCACCAGGATGCTTAGCAGCCAGGTTAGCCATTATTTCAGCTGTTTTCATATTAAATTATGATTTTAAAATTGGTTTTGTTTATAGTGTGTTTGTTTAGTTTATTCTACTGTCCAGGTAGCGCCGCTGTGGAGAAGCTCGTCCATAGAGTGGATCTTTGCCTTGGCCTTGACTTCATCCATCTGGTAATAGATGCTGTCGTCATAGGTCTTGTCCTCTACATCGCGGATGACACCAAGGGCTACAGGGAAATCAGGACCCTTCATATCCACAAGCATGGAGTGGATACCGAAGTTATTTTCCTTTGAGTTGTGGACGAGAAGGTCTTTCTCTGTAATGCCATTCTCTCCGAGCTTGACAACCTTAAGTTTGAGGCCATCAAGCACTATTCCCTTGTCGCGGTCCTTTCCGAATATCATCGGCTCTCCGTCGCGGAGAATGATGGTCCTGTCCGCCCTTACTGCACGGTCGGAAATGTCTGCGTGAGTTCCGTTGTTGTAAATCATGCAGTTTACGAGCATTTCCATTACGGAAGTGCCGTCGTGCATGGCAGCCCTGACCATAATCTCCTGATTGAGTGCTAGTTCGCTATCCAGGCTTCTGGCAAAGAAAGTTCCTCTTGCACCGAGAACTAGTTCTCCTGGAGTGAACGGATACTCAACCGTTCCGTAAGGGGAAGTCTTGGTCACCATTCCGAACTTGGAAGTCGGCGAATACTGTCCCTTTGTCAGACCGTAAATCCTGTTGTTGAAAAGTATGATGTTTACATCTATGTTCCTTCTGATCTCGTGTATGAAATGGTTTCCTCCGATAGCCAGGGCGTCTCCGTCTCCGGTCATCTGCCATACGGAAAGCTTAGGGTTTCCAACCTTCATTCCGGTAGCAAGTGCACCGGCCCTTCCGTGGATTCCGTGGAAGCCGTAAGTGTTCATATAGTAAGGGAAGCGGCTGGAGCAGCCGATACCTGAAACAAAGACAAACTGCTCTCTGGTATATCCCCTCTTCTCGCAGATCTCCGGCATTGCCCTGAGAACGGCTGCAAGTATTGCGTGGTCTCCGCAACCCGGGCACCACTTTACTATCTGGTCGCTTTTGAAATCTTGCTGTGTGTATTTCATAACTTTTCCTCCGCGATTAAAGGGTGTTAACTTTATCCACGATCTCGTGAACCATAAATGGCTGACCCTGTACCTTATTGAGCTGCAGATACTTGAACTGAGGCAATTTTGCTCTCAGGTAATCTGCGAACTGTCCGCTGTTAAGCTCGCATACCAGTATCTTCCTGTAGTGGCTGAATACTTCTGCGGTATTCTTTGGCAGCGGGTTGATGTAGTCGAAATGGGCAAATCCCAAGCTCTTTCCTTCTTCAAGAAGCTGTGAGGCTGCGGTATAAAGATGACCGTATGTTCCTCCCCATCCAACCAGGAGCACGTCTGCTTCCTTCTGTCCGAAAACTTCAAGTTCAGGAATGAAGTCCGCCATCTTCTCGATCTTCTTTGCGCGGTTTGCCACCATCATCTCGTGAACCTCAGGATCTGATGAAACGGCTCCGGCAGGAGTCTTCTCAAGACCGCCTACCCTGTGCTCCAGACCCGGAGTTCCAGGGATGGCCCACTTCCTTACGAAAGTCTCGGGATCTCTCTCGAACGGCTTGAACTTGCCCTCGCACTCGGTTATGATAGGAGGGTTGATTGCAGGATAGTCGCTCATTGAAGGAATCTTCCAAGGCTCGCTTCCGTTTCCGAGGTAACCCTCTGAAAGGAAGACCACCGGCATCATATGCTCCAAAGCGAACTTGGCGGCGTAAAAAGCTGCCCTGAAGCAGTCGCTTGGAGTCCTGGCGGCCATAACCATAACCGGGCACTCTCCGTTCCTTCCGTAGAGGGCCTGGCCAAGGTCTGTCTGTTCTGTCTTTGTAGGAATACCGGTGGAAGGACCGCTCCTCTGAACGTCAACTACAACAAGAGGAAGCTCTGCGATGCAGGCAAGGCCAAGGGCCTCGCTCTTGAGGCTTAGGCCAGGGCCTGAAGTTGTGGTGACAGCCAAGTTGCCGGCATATGCGGCGCCTATGGATGTGCAGATTCCGGAAATCTCGTCTTCGCACTGCATTGTCTTAACTCCCAGATTCTTATGTATTGCAAGCTCTTCCAGGATTGCAGTAGCCGGAGTGATAGGATAAGAACCCACGAACATAGGCCTTCCGCTCTTTTCGCAGGCGGCTATCAGTCCCCAGGCGGTTGCCTGGTTACCGTTAATGCTTCGATAGACTCCCTTCTCCAGCTTTGCAGGAGCTATAGTATATGTATTGCCTATAGCGTGAGTGTTGTGGGCATAGTTGTAACCGTCGTTGAGCACCTTGATATTCGGCTCGATGAGATCCGGTTTCTTGGCAAACTTCTTTCTCAGATATTCCTCAGTGAAATGCAGAGGGCGGTTGAACATGAAATAGCACATTCCCAAGGTGAAGATGTTCTTGCACCTTACGATGGATTTGATGTCCATTCCGCTGTCTTTCAGGCTCTCCTTTGTAAGGGAAGTGATAGGAGCCCATATAACGTTGTAATCCTGAAGATTGAGTTCCTGTACCGGATCCATTGTCTTGAAGCCGGCCTTCTGAAGACCCTGCTCGTCAAAGGAATCCTGGTCCAGGATTATGCTTCCGCCAGGTTTTGCGAACTTGGCGTTTGCCATAAGTGCAGCCGGATTCATTGCTACGAGAACATCTGCAAGATCTCCCGGAGTCTTTACGTTGTTGTTTCCGATATGCACTTGAAAACCGGACACACCGGATACGGTGCCCTGTGGAGCCCTGATTTCTGCCGGATAATCCGGGAATGTGGAAATCTCGTTTCCGTACAGCGCGGAAGCGTCTGCAAACAGAGTTCCCGTAAGCTGCATTCCGTCTCCGGAATCGCCGGTAAAACGGATAACCACATCTTTTACGTCAACCACTTTACGTTCCATAAATAATATCAACGATTCGAGTGTAGAAATACTTTCAATTATTCATTAAAATATTTCCAAATATAGGTATTCTTTCAACCTCAAGCAACAAAATCCTCAAAATTTTTAAACAAACCTGTCAACAAAAAACGCGGTCTGAAAATCAGGCCGCGTTCTTAAAGTCAGTTATCCGTTTTTTACTGGAACTGGGTCGGTTGAGTCTTGCTGGCTGGAATGCCAAGTTCGCTCTTGACCATTGGAAGCAGGTTTACGGTATTGGCGTCATCGATATAGATGAGGGCACCGGATGCAAGGTCAAGTACATATGCAAGACCCTGAGCCTTGGCAATCTTCTCGATTGCCTCGAAAGCCTTCTTGTAAACCGGCTCCATCAGAGTGTTCTGGCGTGCGGAGAAATCCTGCTCTGCAGTCTGCTGATACTGCTGGATACGCTGTCCGAGGCTGTTGATCTCGTCTTCCTTAACCTTCTTTACAGACTCGCTCCAGCCGGCACTCTTCTCCTGATACTCCTTAACCTTAGTGTTATAGTCTTCTCCCATGGCAGCAAGAGTTTCCTGAAGTTCCTTGGCAAACTTCTGGAGTTTTACCATCGCTGAGTCTCTTTCAGTCATAAGAGCCACCACTTCCTGTGAATTGATGTGGCCGAGCTTCTGGGCGGAAGCCTTGGTCGGCATCAGGGCTGCACATGCTATGAAAGCTGCAGCCAGAAACATAATTGTCTTCTTCATAATTGTATTGTCAATTTTATTTGTTTGATTTCTATTTGATTGTAGGATAGATGCTTATGACCTTGCTGGAAAGGTCGGCAGCACTTGCCGCATAAACAACGCCCTCGTTTGTGGCAATGTCTATGATCAGCATATAACCGCCATCCTCAGCGACCTTGTCTATAGCTTTCTGGACCTTCTCCTTTATAGGATCCAGAAGCTCCTGGCTCTTCTTCTGCATAAGGCCATCCTGTCCAAAGTACTGCTGCTGTTTCTGCTTTGCAGCCTTCTCCTTGGTGATTATCTGCTCCTCCTTAGCCTGACGCTGTGCAGCACTAAGGGATGCCTTCTGTTTCTGGTAATTATTGTAAAGGGTTTCAATCTCAGAGAAGTCTTTCTTCACAACCTCCTGATACTGTTTGCCCAAAGCCTCAAGCTTCTCTGTAGCTACCTTATACTCAGGAATTGCCGCAAGTATGGTTTCCGTATTCACATAACCGCACTTCTGCGGAACATTCTGCGCCGCTGCCCCAAGGCAGATCAGCGATGCCAATGCAAGAACCACTAACTTTTTCATATCATTTCCTTTTTAAAGATGAACATTCATTTTACTGGCAGCATCCATTAGAACTGCTGGCCTATCACGAAGTGGAACTGGCTGCCTCCCTTCTTCTTGCCCTCGTTAGGCACTGGGTCGAATCCATAGCCCCAGTCAATACCCATCAGACCAACCATAGGGAGCATGATTCTCACGCCTATACCTGCACTTCTCTTGATCTCAAACGGATTGAATCCGCCAATCTCGCTCCAGCAGTTACCGCCCTCGAGGAAGGCTAACGCAAATATCGTGCTCGACGGCTGCAGCATCAGAGGATATCTGAGTTCCAGGGTGAATTTGTCGTATACGTGCCCCACGTAAGCGTTGTTCTCTATAGGTGTCAGAGAGTAGTTCGGATAACCTCTGAGGGAGATAATGTCTGATCCATATGTGTTGTAGCCGCTCATACCGTCTCCACCGACCTCGAAGCCCTCGAAAGGAGAATAACCAAGGCTCTTCTTGTAATAGCCGAGATATCCCCAGTTGGCTGCCGCCCTGAACACCAGATTGCCCGCAAGCTTCATATATATGTCGCCTTTGAACTGCCACTTGTGATACTCGATCCACTTGTACTTCTCGGTAGCGTCCATATTCTTGTAATCGCGATGGCCTCTCATAAGGGAGTAAGGCGGAGTGAGCTGCAGTGTCAGAGAGAAATCTGAACCGCCTCTCGGGAATATCGGCTGGTCTGTGGAATTCCTCTGAAGTCCTATGGTATAGCTGAAGTTGTGGCTCTTACCAGTATCGAACAGGAAGTTGTAATACCAATTCTGAAGCTTGTATGTCTGCCAGCTCAGAGCGTGGAACAGTACAAAGTAATTGTCTGGCCAGTTGAGTCTGCTTCCAAGGCTTGCGCTGACTCCGTAAACCTCCATATACTGGTCTGAATGCCTGTAGAAATAAGTGGAGTTGGTCTGCCTCGTGAAATATGTGGAAACACTCAGGCTCACAGGCTTGTTGCCCAGGAGCCAAGGCTCTGCGAAACTTGCGCTCAAGGCTGTGTAGTAAGTTCCGCTGGTCTGGAACCTGATGGAGAGGTTCTGTCCGTCTCCCAGAGGTACAGGCCTCCAGGCCCTTTTCTTGAAGACTCTTTTGATAGCGAAGTTGTTGAAGCTAAGACCTAATGTTCCTACAAAAGTGTTTCCGCCCCAGCCTCCGGAAAGTTCAACGTGGCTGTCAGGCTTTTCCTCAAGGTTATATGCAATGTCAACCGTGTTCTTGTTCGGGTCAGGAACAACGCTGTAGCCTGCTCCGGTCTGGAATACCTCAGGATTAAAGTGTCCAATCGAGGACAGTTCCCTGACGGACCTCTCGAAATCTGTCTGAGACCAGAGATAACCAGGCTTGGTAAACAACGCCCTTCTTGCAATCTTCTCAGCCGTGATGTTGTTTCCGTTGATTACCACCTTGTTGAATGTGGCCGGCTTACCCTCGTAGATTCTCATCTCCACATCCACGGAATCGTTCTGGATACTCTTTTCCACAGGAAGCACATTGAAGAACAGATAACCGTTATCGGTATACATCTTCTTGACATCCGGCTCCATCTGCTTAGGGTCTCCGTTCAGGCGCTTATCCATAGTGACAAGGTCGTATATGTCTCCCTTCTTGATTCTCAGCACTGAATTCAGCTGCTCTGTGGAATAAATGCTGTTTCCTGTCCAGGAAATGTTCCTGAAATAGTAACGGTCCCCTTCCTCGAAATCGAAATCTATCGCAAGACGGTCGTCAGTGATATAGTACATCGTATCCTTTAGGATCCTTGCATCACGATAACCCTGCTCGTTGAAAGCCGAAATCAGGTTTACCTTGTCCTCGGTAAATTCTTTCTGCTTGAATTTCTTGGACTTGAAGAAGTTCATCAGTCTCTTGTCGCGGGTATGCTTCATGGACTTCATAAGCTTCTTGTCAGAAAGGTTATCGTTTCCGTTGAAGGTTATGCGTCCTATCTTTACACGCGGACCTCGGTCAATGTCAAATGTAACCCTGACAGCGTTCTGAACCACAGGGTCTTCTTCCTGGAGAACCTTGACTTCGCATTTGAGGAAGCCTTTCTCGTGGAAATATTTCTTAATAATGTTTGTGGAAGACTCGATTATGTAATCTGACAACTCTGAACCCCTCTTAAGCTTGAGCCTTTCGCTGAGGTCTGACTTCTGACCGCTGCGTATGCCGCTGAACTGCCATCTGGAAACTCTCGGACGCTCAGAAAGATGCAGGCCGAGCCACACTGTATCCTTTGCTGCTGAAAGGGAGTCGATATAGAATCCGGCATCGGAAAAATATCGCTGAGCCCAGACTCTCTTGAGGATGTCTGAAAGCTCCAGGGAAGGAATGGTTATCTTGTCTCCCTTGTTGATTCCCGTAACCGAAAGGATCTGCTCCTCGCTGAGATATTTTATACCGGAAACTCTGATTCCACCGACAACATAGGTTCTGGGACTGGTGTAGTCGACCTCCTGTGCGGACAAGGACAACGGCAGAATTATCAGGATGCAAGCAATTGTCAGCTTTAATATTTTCATCTGTTACTCATTATTCGATTAAACCTTGCCATATCTTCTGTCTCTGCGGGCATACGCCTCCAAGGCAAGACGGAACTCCTTTTTGCGAAAATCAGGCCAAAGGGTGTCTGTAAAATAAAACTCTGTATAAGCTGTCTGCCAAAGCATGTAGTTACTGATCCTCTCCTCTCCGCTGGTGCGTATAAGAAGGTCTGGATCAGGCACTCCGGCAGTTACAAGATATCTGTCCATATCTTCCGGCGTCATCTCCTTTCCGGGATTCTCGCCCGCAAAGCGGTTTGCGGCCTGAATCAGGTCCCATTTGCCGCTATAGTTGAGCATCACAATGAGAGTTGTGCCGCCGCAGTCTGCAGTGGCGTCCATCAGCCCCTGGATTGCCATCCGGAGATCTTCCGGGATTTGCTGGAGGTTTCCCAGCATCAGAACTCTCACGCGGTTTTTAATCAGGTATTTGGCCTCCCTTTCAATGGCCTTGAACATAAGGGTCCACAGTCCCTGCACCTCAGAAGTCGGACGCCCCCAGTTTTCTGTGGAAAAGGCAAAAAGGCTCAAATACTTGATTTTCATTTCCACAGCAAACTCAAGAGCCGCACGGACACTCTCAACGCCCTCCTTATGGCCTTCCAGACGCTCAAGGCCACGGGATTGGGCCCAGCGTCCGTTACCGTCCATAATGATGGATACGTGCTGCGGTATTTTTATAATATCTTCCATAGAATGCATATAGATGGCAAATATAACAAATTTACGCCAACTCCTCTATATGGAGTTGCGCCAGTCTGCTCCCCAGAACAGTTTGCGGCTTAGGGCCTCCATGAATCCGTTGTCCGGACTTACAATCTCAAGCTCGGTGGAAGAAGCGGTGAACACAGCCGTCTCTCCGTCTGGAATGGAGAAAGAACGGTTGTCCGCGCTTAGCGTTGCATCTTTGTATCTTGTTGAGAAACTTACTTCTATGGTAGCCGTGTCGGAGACGACCAAAGGCCTGATGTTCAGGTTGTGAGGTGCCACAGGAACTATTATGAGCACCCTGCAGCCCGGCATCACTATAGGGCCGCCGGCACTCATCGAGTATGCGGTGGACCCTGTCGCCGAGGCAACAAGGACTCCGTCTGCCATATAGCGGGGTATCGGCTCCCCGTCCACCTTGATTTCAAGTTCCAGCACAGCCGGCCCCTTTCTCTGGACGGAAAACTCGTTGAGAGCGTAAGGGCAGAAATCCTCAGGCATACTCTTGCAGTCCATTTTCAGAAGTGTGCGCTTCTCTATGCGGAATTCCCCCCTAAGAAGGGATGCAATGCCTTCAATTTTTGAAGTGGTAAGAAAGCCCAGCCTTCCGAAATTGATTCCTGCAACCGGTATCTTCTTCCCCACAACCAGAGGCACGCTGGACAGGAACGTTCCGTCTCCTCCAAGGGAGAGCAGCAGTCCGGTGTCTTCCGGTATATCGTCTCTGGAAGAGAAAAAGCCGGACGGGACAAAGCTGAAAGAAGGGCTAAGCTCTGCCAGATAACGGTAGAAAGGCTCGTAGAAATAGGCCTCGCAAGACGATTTCTCCACTATATCCAGAACTTCCATAAGCCTTGGAAGAGAAGCCCTGTAGACGGTTCTTCCGAATATTGCAACTTTCATATAGTCCAATTTTTCGCAAGTTAGGCATAATTTCATAAATTTGTCAAATATGGAAACAAGACTTAGCGTTAACATAAACAAGATAGCCACCCTGAGAAACGCCAGGGGAGGCAATATGCCTGATGTGGTTAAATGCGCACTGGACTGCGAAAGATACGGAGCCCAGGGCATTACCGTCCATCCAAGACCGGACGAAAGGCACATCAGACGTCAGGATGTCCTTGACCTGAAGCCCGTCCTGACAACCGAATTCAATATAGAAGGCAACCCGAAGGAAGCTTTCAACAAACTTGTACTCAGTGTGGTTCCGGCCCAGGTGACTCTCGTCCCCGATGCGGAGAATGTCATCACTTCAAATGCCGGCTGGAATACTTTGGCAAACAGGGAGTTCCTGAAGAAGACCTGCCGGATGTTCAAGGAAGCCGGCATCAGGGTTTCCATCTTTGTGGACCCTGTGGAGGATATGGTAAAGGGAGCGGCCGAATGCGGATGCGACCGAGTCGAGCTGTATACCGAGGCTTATGCAAAGTATTACCATAAGGACAGGGAGCAGGCCATCGAGCCATATTACAAGGCGGCGGTCCAGGCGCAGAAATGCGGACTCGGACTCAACGCCGGCCATGACCTGAACCTGGATAACCTAAGGTTTTTTGCACAGACAATCCCGGGCCTGCTGGAAGTATCCATCGGACACGCCCTGATATGCGACGCCCTGTATCTGGGACTTGAGAATACAATCAGGGCTTACAGAAGGGAGTTGCTGTAATTTTTACTAAATTTGCAGCCTGCTAAGAAAACAACAAACGAAACATACATAAAGATGAAACAAATCAAGACACTTCTTTGCATTGCACTTGTTGCTGCACTTGCAATTTCCTGCGACCAGAAAAAGACCGACAACACCGTTTCAGAGGGCCAGAGCGTAGCCCCACAGGCAGGAAGCATCGTATATATCCAGCTGGATTCCATCGTTGCAAAGTACGATATGTACAACGATCTGAAGAGCAAGCTCGAGGAGAAGGTTCAGAAGATCCAGAACGAGCTCCAGCAGAAGGGAAGAGCTTGGGAAAGGGATGTTAAAGACTTCCAGAACAAGATCCAGAAGGGACTCATGACCCAGTCAGAGGCCGAGGAGAAGAACCGCGTGCTTACCAACCGTCAGGCAGACCTCCAGAACCTCAGCTCCCAGAAAGAGGCTGAAATCGCTGAGGAAAATGCAGTTATGATGAACAAGGTCATGGATGCAGTGGAGACCTTCGTGAAGAAGTACAACGATGAGAAGAAGTACTCAATGATCCTCACCGGAGTATTCCTTGGCGACCCTGCACTGGACATCACCAACGACATCATAGAAGGACTCAATGAGGAATATGTAAGCAGCAAGAAAAAGGCTGTTTCCTCAGAAACCGAAACTGAGCAGAAGACAGAGGAGAAAAAGGCAGAATAGCCGGATGAGGATTGCAATACTTTCTTGTTTCTACCCTTACAGGGGAGGGATATCGCAGTTCAACACCTGGTTGCTTAAGGAACTTTCCAAAAGGCACGACGTCAAGGCGTTCAACTTCAAGAGGCAATATCCCGGCATCCTCTTTCCCGGAAAGACTCAGAAAGTATCCTCAGACGACACGGCTGTCCCGGTGGAGTCAGTATCCCTGCTGGACACGGCAAATCCCCTGACTTACAGACGCACGGCCAAGGCAATTGCCGCATTCCGTCCGGATGTGCTGCTGACAAGGTACTGGATGAGCTACTTCGCTCCCTCGCTTGGAAGCGTATGCGGCAAGACCGCCAGCCTTCTTAAGAAACAGGGCTTTGGAGAAAGCGGAAAATTCCGCACAGTAGCCATCGCTGACAACATAATTCCTCACGAGAGGCATTTCTTCGACATCCCGCTCGCCAAATATTTCATAAAAAGGCAGAGCGGGATTGTTACGCTCAGCCACTCCGTGGAAGAACAGCTCCAGCAGTTGTGCCCGGGAGTCAGAAGCACCACAATCCCCCACCCGCTCTATTCCAACTTCGGGGAGAGAACAGATACTCTCCAGGCAAGGAAACAGTTGGGATTCAAGGGGACAGACAATGATATCCTTGACAGGAAAGTTCTCCTTTTCTTCGGGCTTATAAGGGATTACAAGGGTCTGGACTTACTGCTTGAAGCTTTTCCCATTCTGGACAGGTCCTATACTCTGATAGTGGCAGGAGAGCCTTACGGCAATTTTGAAAAATACCGTCAGATCATAGATTCGGAAAGGTTTGCACCGGTAAGGGATAACCTCATACTCGTCGACAGGTATATCCCTGACTCGGAAGTCAAGACATATTTCAGCGCCGCGGACCTGAGCGTGCTGCCTTACCGTTCCGCCACTCAGAGCGGAATCAGTTCCATTTCCTGGAACTTTGACGTTCCTCTTGTGACCACTCCTGTAGGCGGTCTGGTGGAAAGTGTCGGAAAGGCGGGGACAGGAATGCTCACAGACGGCATCACCCCTCAGGCCGTAGCCGCCGCAGTGGAGAAATACTTTGCAGAAAACAAGAAAGAAGAGTATCTTTACAACATCTCCCGGCTCAAGAAAGAATTGGGATGGGAGGCGTTTGCAGCCAAACTTGAAGATTTCATTAACACCCTATAATATGGATTCCATTGTAAGAACCGATTTCGACTTCAGAGACCTTACCGGAAAATATACTGGGAAGGTCCGCGACGTATACTTCATCCGTGACAAGTATATGGTGATGGTGGCAACGGACAGGATCTCGGCATTCGACGTCGTGCTTCCGCGCGGAATCCCTTACAAGGGACAGGTCCTCAACCAGATAGCCGCAAAATTCCTGGACAGTACCCAGGACATTGTCCGCAACTGGAAGATTGCCTGCCCGGATCCTATGGTCACCGTGGGCTACAAATGCCAGCCGCTGCCTGTGGAGATGATTGTCAGGGGCTATCTCACGGGCAGTTCCTGGAGAAGCTACAAGGCAGGGGCCCGTCAAATCTGCGGAGTGGAGATTCCGGACGGCATGCGCGAGCACCAGAAGTTCGGCCACCCTATCGTCACTCCAACAACCAAAGCCGAGATCGGAGGCCACGACCAGGATATTTCCAAGGAAGAAATCATAGCCCAGGGCCTGATTCCTGCAGATATCTATGCAAAGGTGGAAGATGCTGCGCTCAAGCTTTTCGAACGCGGAACTGAGATAGCAAGGCAGAGAGGCCTGATACTTGTAGACACAAAATACGAGTTCGGCCTTCTGGACGGAGAGGTCTGCCTCATGGACGAAATCCACACTCCTGATTCTTCAAGATATTTCTATCTGGAGGGATATCAGGAAAGGTTCGACAATGGCGAGCCTCAGAAGCAGCTCTCCAAGGAGTTCGTAAGGGAATGGCTTATGGACAACGGATTCCAGGGAAGGGCAGGAGAGAAAGTTCCGGAAATGACAGACAAGATAGTGGAGGGCATCTCAGACCGCTACATAGAACTCTACGAGGCCGTCACTGCGGAGAAATTTGTAAAGCAGCCGTATGACAGCCAGGTATTTGAAAGAATAGAAGAAAACATAAAGAACATGCTGGCAAGGCTTTAAACCATGAACCACAGAAACTCAATCCGCCGCTTCGCCCTTCGCGCCGTTGCCGTTCTGATACTGGCTGCCGTTCCTTCCTTTGCATTTTCCCAGGTGAAGGTTACGGTGTCTGACCAGATCGTGAGCGTCAAGGGCGAGAAGATGTATGTCCACAACGTCAAGAAGGGAGAAACCATATACTCTATCTGCAAGGCTTACAATATCACAGCAGACGAGCTTCAAAGGCAGAATCCTATAATCAGCGACGGTCTTAAGGCCGGTCAGCTTCTCTACATCCCGGTCAAGGCTGTGCAGGCTGCCCAGCCAGAGGAGACTGTCAACACTCAGGAAGACCAGCCACAGGACCAGACTCCGCAGAATTATCTGGAACACAAGGTCAGATGGTTCGAGGACCTGGACGAGATTGCCGAGAAATACGGAGTGACACCTGAAGAGATCCTCGCTTTCAACAACATAAAGAAAAAGAGAAAGGTAAAGACCGGTATGACTCTTAAAATCCCGGTAAAGCCGAAGACAGACATAAACATCGCCGAGACAGATCCTTTCAACAACACGGACATATCCCAGACAGATACTTTGGAAGTCGTTGGAACCGATACGACCGCTATTCCGGAATATACCTGGGACAATTACACTATGCCTGTGGTGGACAACACCCAGACCAGGAACATAACCCTGCTCCTTCCTCTGAATTCCGCAGAGAAGGCCAACGCCATCTATATGGATTTTTACAGCGGAGCCCTGATGGCTGTCGAGCAGATAAAGAGAGACGGAGGCAATGTCCACGTCAATGTGATTGACTATTCCTCATCTGACCTTTCTTCAATCGCCGAGTCAGAAAAGGTGGAGAATGCCGATATGCTTATCGGGCCTATCCGCTACAACGCCCTGAAGGAGTTCATATATGTGGCCAACGCCCGCAGGATTCCTCTGGTTTCTCCTCTGGATGCGGCGGCAGACTCTTTGCTGGATGCAAGTCCATACCTCTTCCAGGCTGCTCTTTCCAAGCAGAGGCAGGCAGAAGCCATGGCGGAAATGATTGAGGAAAAATACCGCTCATGCCAGAATCCGAACATCATTATCGTATGCAATTCCGAGTCTTCCATGGGTCCTCAGGCCGAGATGCTGAAGACTGCCCTTGAGGCAAAGGGCATATATGTGGACAATTTCGGAGGAATCGGTGCACTGTCCAACATGAGAAGGGACAGGGACAATATCGTCGTGATTCTAACTACAGCCGAATCCTATGCCGCTGAAGCCCTCAGGAATCTGGACATCAAGATGATTCCTCCGGAGAAGGTTGTCCTGTTCGCAAACTCCAGGTGGAAGAATTTCGAGACTCTGGACATGAATCTGTACTTCAAGTACAATCTTCAGCTCTGCATGCCTTACAACGTTGACCTGCAAAGGACGGAAGTAAAGGATTTCATCCGCCGTTACCGTTCTCTCTACAAGAGGGAGCCGAGCGCTAACGCGTTCAGCGGATTCGATATCGTCTACCTGTTCTGCCGCAATTCCATTCTTGGAATGAGGGAGTTTGCGGAGAACCCGAACAATACCGTAGCGTCAGACTATATGGAAAAGAATCTGCTGCAACACAATATGCTGCAGCAGAAATTCAAATTCGTCAAGACACCTCAGGGAGGATGGACAAATACGGCGGCTACTCAGGTTTCCTTCAATCCTGACTACACCATCACATCCCGTTAGAATTCTCCCTTCTCGATATCCTTGAAGTAATTAACGGTGCCCACCTTGAGTTCCACGGTGGCGGCATCGTCGCATACTATGATACCCTTCTTGTGCATCTGAAGGATGGAGACAGTCCACATCTGGCTTATGCCTTCTTCTATGGCATGGCGAAGGGCCCTTGCCTTATTGTGACCGTTGACCAGGATCATAACTTCCTGGGCATCCATAATCGTTCCCACTCCAACTGTCAGGGCAGTCTTCGGAACCAGATTGATATCGTGGTTGAAGAATCTGGAGTTGGCTATGATTGTATCTGTGGTAAGATGTTTCAGTCTAGTGCGGCTGGTAAGGGATGAACCCGGCTCATTGAAGGCGATATGGCCGTCCGGTCCTATTCCTCCCATAAACAGGTTGATGCCGCCGTAAGAGCGGATCTTTTCCTCATAGCGGGCACATTCTGCCAGAAGGTCAGGAGCGTTCCCGTCCAGAATGTTTATGTTCCCGGCAGGGATGTCTATGTGACGGAAGAAATTCTCCCTCATGAAGGTATGGTAACTCTCAGGATGGTCTTCAGGAATTCCCACATATTCATCCATATTGAAGGTTACGACATTCTTGAAGGAAATCTTTCCCTCCTTGTAGAAGTTCACCAGTTCCTTGTATGTCCCTATAGGAGTTGAACCGGTTGGAAGGCCCAGTACGAACGGGCGGTCCGGCGTTGGTTTGAAGTCTGTGATCCTCTGGAGAATCAGCGATGCGGCCCATTTGGACATATCCGCATATGACTTCCTGATAATTAGTCTCATAATATCTGGTTTTTACTTATTTGTTTTCCAATAAAACCTTTGCGTTCGCAATAGCCTCAGGCGTGGTCTTTTCACCGCTCAGGAGCCTGGCTATTTCCTTCACCCTCTCGTCCCCGTCTATGTAGCGGAGCCGGATAGCCGACCTTCCGTCCCTGTCCAGTTCCTTGTATACAAGCAGATGGGCTTTCCCCTTGGACGCCACCTGAGGAAGATGGGTAATTGAAACCACCTGCATATGGTTTCCCATCTGAACAATCTGGCGCCCCATCTTGTCTGCCACGCTTCCGCTTACCCCCACGTCTATCTCATCGAAGAACATAGTAGGCATCCGCATGTATGAAGCCATCAGGCTCTTGACACACAGCATAATGCGGGACAGTTCCCCTCCGCTTGCCACTTTGTCCAGGGGCACCGTTTTCTCTTTAGGGTTAGCCGAGAAAAGAATCTCTATCCTGTCTTTTCCGTACGGAGTAAAATCATCTGTCCGGTTTACCTCAACGGAAAGCTCTGCAGCCGGCATCTCCAGATCCCTGACCATGCCAAGCAGGACTTTCTGCATTCTGGCAGCCCCCTTGCCTCTCCTGTCCGACAGTTCTGAAGAAAACCTGCTGCGGTTTTCCCGGTGGGATGCAAGGCCGGCAAGTATATCATTCCTCCTGTCCACAAGGGCCTCTGTCCCCTCTGCCGTCTTTCCCAGTTCATCTCTCAGGGAAATCAGGGCAGCTTCATCCTCCGCCCCGAATCTTTTCATCAGGGAATAGATGGCGCTGAGACGTTCCCCAACTTGGGCAAGTCTTGCCGGGGAATCTTGAACACTTTCTGCAAACCGCTCTATATCAGACGATATATCCTTGCATTCTATACGGCAGCTTTCCAGTCTGCGCCTGAGGTCTTCAAGCTCAGGAACACAAGACACACATTTTTCTATGTTCCTTTCCGCTTCCCTAAGATTGTGGATGACGGAATCCTGCTCTCCATCAAGCAAAGCAGCCGCCTGGAAAGAATTACCCTTAAGCATCTCCGCATTCTCCAGCCTGGAAAGTTCGCTCTCAAGCGCGGCAGTTTCTCCTGCCATAAGACGGACCTGGTCGAGCCTGTTGAAATCCGCCTGACGTCCGGACGTGTCTTTTTCTGCCTCGGCGATTGCTTTGTCCACATCCTCCAGTTCTTTTTCCAGTTTCCTTACAGCCTCATATTCAGCCGAATATTTCTTGAGGATAGAAGAATTCCCGCAGTATGCGTCAAGTATCTCCAACTGCCAGTCCCTGTCGGCAAGCAGAAGATTGCTGTGCTGGGCGTGTATGTCCAGAAGCGAGGATGACACTTCCTCCATTTCGGATGCGCTTACCGGACAGTCGTCCACAAAGAAACGGGACCGCATGGCGGGAGAGATCACCCTTCTGAGAATCCTCTGCTGCCCGTCTATGTCGAAAACACCCTCCACCACACAGCTTTTGCTCTCGTCACGGAGAATTGCCTTGTCCGCCCTGCCTCCGGATAAAAGAGAAACGGCGCCAAGCAAGACGGACTTGCCGGCACCTGTTTCTCCGGTCATAATAACCAGACCGTCAGGAAACTCGATGTCAAGACTCTCTATGAGAGCATAATTCTGTATGGTCAGATGGGAGAGCACTAAGATTCAATCTTGCGCCAATAAATTTCTCCGTCCTGGAACTCCTTGACTGCTGTCAGAGTCGGCTTAGGGAGTTTCTCGTAATGACGGGAGATCTCTATCTGCTCCCTGTTCTCGTAAGTCTCTTCCAAAGTGTCTGCCACATTGCTCTGGGAGAATTCCTCAAGCTTGTCGCTGAGCTCCTTCTTGAGTTCGGCCGCTATCTGGTTAGCCCTCTTGGCAATGATTACCACAGACTCGTAGATGTTTCCTGTAGGCTCGCTGAGCTTGATCACATCTCTTGTGACGGTGTTGTCAGGAACCTTTGTCGTTTTCTTCTCTTCCATATTGTATTTTGTTCTGTTTCAGAAAATTATTGTTTATTCTCCTCTTTAGCCTTTTCTTTGGCCTTGGCTTTTGCCTCCTCGTATATCTTCAGGGCTTCCTCCCTTTCCTTGCGTGCCTTGCGCCTCTCGTTCTGCCTCTGGGTTCCTGAAGTTTCCTCGTTGACTTTCCTTGCCACTGCACTTCTGTTCTCAGCCTCGCGCACAGCCTTCTTGGCTTCCCTGATTGCCTTTCTGGTATTTTTGCGGTCAGCCCTTATGTTCTTTCCGGAACGTGGCGTAACGGCATCTTCCTTTGCAACTTTAGCGGCTGCGGCTACCTGGGCGGAATCCAGCCCTGTCTTGAGGCCGACATACTTCTGGGCCCTCACGAACATCTGGTCCAGCTCCTTGCGCTCGTCAACCTTAGGATATTCACCGATGAAGTTATAATAATCGTCGATAAAAGTCATGTATCTTTCTTTCTGCTTCTCCTTTATACTGTTGAAAGCATACTTGTAAGAAGACATTGCAGTATAGTAAAGGATTTCCTCGCGATAGCGGTTTTCCGAATTGTCCCTGAGGACAGACTTGAGGGCATAGTGTGAGGATTTGTAGTCCTTCATAGTATAATAAAGCTTTGCCCCCTCGTACGCCTTGCGGTCCAGGCGCTCGTTGAACTCCTCCATCATAGCCTTGCAGACATCGTAATACTCGCTCTGAGGATTGTCGTACATGAATTCGGCGATTGTGGCCATAGCCTTCTGGGTAGGCACCTGGTCCAGTTCCCACCTGTATGTTCCTTCATACAGACACTTGATCCTAAGGAACTTTGCCTCTTCAGCCATTGTGCTTCTCGGGAACACCTCCAGGAATTTGTTAAAGTTCTGTTCAGCCGTGATATAGTCTCCGTAACGGAAATTGCTCATTCCGTTGTAGAACTGTACGCTGTCCTCCTTGTCTGTACCCTGTGTCAGGAAAATCATGCTCTCGAACAACGCGGCAGCCTTGTGGTATTTGCCTTTGTTGTAGTAATACATCGCCCCTCTGAATCTCTCGTCAACATCCTGTGTACGGAAGAGGGATTCGTAATAGCTCTTGCAGCCGGACAAGGCAAACAGCACAAAAAGGAAAACAGCTGTAAGTTTTATATTTTTCATTTTCATATCCCGTTATTGGCCCTGCAGGAAACGGTCCGCCTCAATGGCAGCCCGGCACCCGGAAGCAGCAGCCGTAATAGCCTGTTTATAATGCACATCAGCAACATCTCCGGCAGCAAATACACCGGGGATATTGGTCTTCGGAGAATCCGGAAGGGTTTCTATATATCCTTCCCTGTCTGTCTTTACCCACGGGGCAAATACCTCGGAGTTCGGATGATGCCCCACCGCGAGGAACACTCCCGTAACCGGGACTGTCCTGATTTCTCCGGTAAATTTGTCTTCAATCTTTATGCCATTCACACCCGTAAGGTCCCCCACAACTTCCTTCGGAAGACTGTTCCAGAGGATTTCTATGTTAGGGCGTGAAGCAACCTTTTCCTGCATCGCCTTTGAGGCTCTCATCTGGTCCCTGCGGATTATCATATAGACCTTGTTGCACATACCGGCCAGATATACAGCCTCTTCGCAAGCCGTATCACCTCCCCCGATTACAGCCACGTCCTGCTTGCGGTAGAAAAATCCGTCGCAGGTGGCGCAGGCGCTTACTCCGCTTCCGCGGAATTCCTGCTCGCCCGGAATGCCAAGATACTTGGCACTGGCCCCGGTTGCGATTATCAGGGTCTCGGCCTCAACTTCCAGGCTTCCGTCCACTGTCAGTCGGAAAGGACGGGAAGAAAGGTCGCAGGAAGTGATGCTTCCCGTACGGATATCCGTTCCAAGCCTCTCCGCCTGCCTTCTCATATTGTCCACAAGGACAGTACCGTCCACGCCTTCAGGAAAGCCCGGGAAGTTCTCCACCACCGTTGTTGTGGTGAGCTGTCCTCCCAACTCCATCCCGCTGTAAATCACAGGGGACAGGTTAGCCCTTGCGGCATAGATTGCGGCAGTGTAACCGGCCGGACCGCTTCCGGCAATCAGAACCCTGATTCTCTCCATAAAACCTTACAAGTATAGTTAGCCCGCAAATTTAAGAAAATTTGTCTCTAATATGAAAAACAAGTCTCTGCATCCAGACCAGAAGCAGGGAGAGCGCCCATCTTGAAAGAAGGATAACCCACCAGATTCCGCCTACGGAAACAAACAGGACAAGATCCTCTATATTACTGTGGGATATGCATATATGGGTATTGAGCAATTGTATGTCCCTTTGGGAGATCCTCCCTTTTTCCTTTTCCTGGAACATTACCGCGGCTCCATAAGCCAGTCCAAGGGTGTTGGCCACTATCCACAGGAAAGAAGTGTCTGACGGAAGGCCGAACATCTTCAGGGGCCAGCGGACAATGTCCGTCAGTATCTTCATTATTCCGAATTCGTTGAGAATCTGCTGGATAATTGACAGAAGAAGTATGAGGACACTCATCTTCAGGCAAAGCTTCAGAAGGGAAAGCGCCCAGGGCCCTATGCTGTCTGCAAGAGTTATCTTCTCGGCTTCCACCTGTCCAAGTGTTCCCTGTGCCTCATACGGGAGTATCAGGTTGAGAACGAAAGCCAGCAGCAGTCCTCCCAACGTCCTTTCCAGCACTATCCAGAGAGCAGACGAACCTGTTTTCTTCTGGACGGCCGTTTCCACGATCATATTGTGCGAGCAGAGCACCAGTACCGCCAGTATGGTCACGCTCCTTGCGCTCAGGTTCAACGATGCGCTTGCCGCTATCGCCGAGTAGACATTGACAAAATAGCCGCTCACATAGGCAAGGGAGGCCTCGCCAGGAAGGCCGATGAAACTCATCACAGGTTCCAGGCTGCGGCTGATCCACGGCAGGGCTCCGGTAAGGCGTAGGATATAGATGACAACAGAAACAATGGCGGTGATCCTGATCACCCACCACATCGTCTTCAAAGCTCCCGGAAGAGCCTCTTTAACACAAGAGGAAAGCCGTCTGCCGAAACCGGTGGCAGATGGCTTCCCCATAGAATCTTCTTTCAAGCGGTACTGTTTTAGTAATTCTCTCCCTTAACCTCAAAGTATGACTGAGGATGCTTGCAGGCCGGGCACTCCTTAGGGGCGTTCTTTCCGCGGAAGACATATCCGCAGTTGCGGCACTTCCATACGACAACCTCATCCTTTGCAAACACCTTTCCGCTCTTGAGGTTCTTCAGAAGGGCGCGGTATCTCTTTTCGTGAGCCTTCTCGGCGACAGCTATCTCCTTGAAGCACTTTGCGATTTCAGGGAAGCCCTCTTCCTTGGCAATCTTTGCGAACTCGGGATAGGCAACCTTCCACTCCTCAAGTTCTCCCTCGGCTGCGGCAAGCAGGTTGTCCTCGGTCTTTCCTATTATTCCTGCAGGGAAAGAAGCCTTGATCTCGAGCATTCCGCCCTCAAGGAACTTGAAGAACTTCTTGGCGTGTTCCTTCTCATTGTCTGCGGTCTCCGTGAAGAACGCGCTGATCTGCTCGTAACCCTCTTTCTTTGCTGCACTTGCAAAGAAGGTGTAACGGTTTCTGGCCTGGCTCTCGCCTGCAAAAGCGCAGAGCAGGTTCTTTTCGGTCTTAGTGCCTTTCAAACTTTTCATATCAGTAATTGTGTTTGTTTCCGTATGTGGCAAATTTAAGCTTTTTCCGCTTGCTTTTCCCTACTGCAGACAATTATTATGATGAATACTGCGGCAAATACCAGAATCATTCCCGCAAGCGAGTTGGCCGTAAAGGCCTCGCCGAAGAAAATCACTCCGCAGATTACTGCAACCAGAGGCTCCATACAGCCGAGAATCGCGGTTATGGTGCTTCCGGCAAGCTGGATTGCGTAAATGAGGGCGAAATCGCTGACCAGAGTCGGAATTATGGCAAGGCAGAGCGCATAGGCCCAGTGCTCTCCTGTTGTCAGCGGCGAAAAGTGCGCTCCCTTGACCATCACATTGATAAAGAATATGACGGCGGAGTATCCAAGCACCAGAAGCGTCTGCTTCATCCCGTCCATTTTCATAACCACTGGAGTACGGTTCACCCCCACCAGATAGGCCGGATAGGTTATGACCGTTACCAGCACGAGAATCAGGCCCGTAAGCGAAATCTTCTCGCCGCTTACCCCGCCTGACAGGAAGAACACTCCCGCAACTCCGGCGGCAATGGCTATCAGCTTCCACACGGATACCCTTTCCCTGAAAAACAGCATCATGGCAAGGGCTACCACTACCGGATAGAAGAAATGTATGGTTGTGGCGGTTCCGCTGGAGATATACTTGTAGGAAGCGGTAAGGAAGAAACTCGTGGCCGCATAGAATATGCTCAGGATCGCCATCGCGCCCAGTTCCTTCCAACTGTAATCCAGCCTGACCCGCTTGATCTTGCAGATAAGCCACATGAAGAAGGACGCGAAGGCAAAACGGTAGAAACATACGCTGTCCAGGTCTATCCCCCTGTTTAGCAGAGGTATGGAGAACAGCGGTATGAAACCGAACGTGGCACTTGCCAGCATTGCCAGAAGCAGTCCCCTGAATTTCTTCATCCCGCGGTTGTTTGAGGTGGCAAAGATAACACGCGGAGACGGAATTTTAAGTAAATTTGTTGGACAATTGAGATTTTACTCAGCGATGAAAACAGACAAGACACTTGGAGTCCTGGGCGGGATGGGCCCTGCCGCCACCGCCGACTTCCTTATGCTTCTGGCTAAGAAAGACCCCGCAGAATGCGACCAGGACCATCCGCGGATGATAGTTTACGAATATACCGAGACACCGGACAGGACAACCTACCTGCTGGGCAAGGGACCGGACCCTAGACGTTACCTTAGGGAAGGCCTTGAAACCCTTATCAAATGGGGAGCGGACTATCTCTGCGTAACCTGCAACACGGCCCACTATTTCATAGACGAGTTCCGCAGCGAGCTATCCAAGCCGGTAATCCACATAATTGACGAGACAATACGCAAGGTAAGCAAGGTTTCCCCTTCCGGCGCCTGGCTGACAGCCACTCTCGGAACGATGAAAACCGGCCTGTACCAGAGACACGCAAAGGACAGTGGCTATAACTTCGACATCGCGGACTATCAGACTCAGGTCGAGATCCACGATGTCACGGACCTTGTGAAGGCCGGAAAAATCGAGGAGGCCGGAAAGAAATTCCGCCCGATAATCGAAGGACTGTGGAAGGTCAAGAAGCAGCCAATCGTCGGAGCCTGCACTGAAATCCCTATCGCCTATGCCGCTACGGGGTTGGATCCGAAGATGCATATCAGCAGCCTTGACGCCCTTGCAGACGGCTGCGTGAGAGAACTTTACGGAATTGAACTTTATTGACCGAGATGAAAAAGATTAGCATTGCCCTTCCTTGGCAGATACTTATAGGACTGTTGCTCGGCGCGGTTTTCGGAATTCTGCTTCCGAAATATGCCGGATACATAGACTGGGCCGGCCAGATTTTCCTAAGGGCCCTGAAGATGATAATCATTCCCCTGGTGTTCACCTCCCTGGTTGTTGGAGTCGCCAGCATCCAGTCTTCCAAGGACCTGGGAAGAATCGCCGGAAAGACCCTGCTCTACTACCTGGTGACAACGGCAATAGCCATTGCCATAGGTCTTGTGCTGGTAAACCTGATAAAGCCGGGAGTAGGAGCCAACCTTCCCATGCCCGAGAATGTGGACACTTCCACTATCGGCAAGAGCAACACCTCCTTCGTTGACCAGATAATCCATATTGTTCCAGACAATATCTTCAAGGAGATGAGTGCCGGCAACATCCTGCCTGTCATTTTCTTTGCAATCATCTTCGGATTCTTTATCACCCGAAGCGGAGAAAAGACCAAGACCACCCTTCTGGATATCTGCAACGCCATCAACGACGTGATTATGAAGATCACGATGTTTGTCATAAAGCTCGCCCCTTACGGAGTCTTCGCCATCGTGAGCAATATGCTGGCAAAGCAGATCAATGCCGGAAACAGCATCCTTGAACTGATCAGTTCACTTGGAATCTATCTGCTTGTAGTCTGGGCCGGTATGCTGATCCAGTTCTTCGGAGTTCTGCCTGCCGGAGTTTTCCTCCTTGGAAGAGAGCATCCTTACCGGCACATGAAGAAGATGTCCACCGCAATCCTTACGGCGTTCTCCACCTGTTCTTCCGGAGCGGCCCTGCCTATTTCAATGAGAGACAGCGAGAGCAAATGCGGAATCTCCAACAAGATCACCAGCTTTGTTCTGCCTCTGGGAGCCACCATCAACATGAACGGAACAGCCTTGTACGAGGGAGTTACAGTGCTGTTCATAGCACAGGTATATGGAATTGACATGAGTATCGCACAGCAGCTCATAGTCCTCGGAACCGTTATGCTCTCGGCTATCGGAACAGCCGGCATACCGATGGCTGGATTCGTGATGCTGTCTATCGCCCTCAGCGTTGCCGGACTTCCGCTGGAAGCAATGGGCCTGGTTCTTGCAATAGACCAGCTCTGCGATATGCCTAGGACCGCTACCAACTCCTACGGAGATGCCTGCGGAGCTGTGGTAATCGCAAAGAGTGAAGGGGAAAAATTAACGATTTAACATAAGAACAATGAAGATAAGACTCGTTCTCACAGCAACACTCGTTTTAACCGCATCGCTGAGCCTTAATTCCCAGCCATATAAAGGTAAGCAGACCAGCAAGGTTTATGCTGTGCCAGACTGGGAGCAGATTCAGGCCAATCCAGACCTTGTAAGGTCCGATTACCAGCCCTATCCGGTCATGGACCAGGATCCTTCCTCCATTCCGCCCCAGACAAAGGCACCGAGAGGTTACCGTCCGTTCTATATCAGCCACTACGGAAGGCACGGCTCCAGATGGCTCATCAGTACGGAATACTACAAAGATCCCGTGGCTTTCCTGAAAAAGGCAAACGAGGAAGGTATGCTCACTCCTAAGGGGCAGGATGTCCTGAGAAGGATGGAGACGGTGGAAGAGGCAGCCAGGGGCCGCTACGGTGAACTCACCCGCCTGGGAGCCGAGCAGCACCGCCAGATTGCCGGCAGGATGTTCAAGAACTTCCCTGAGGTTTTCAAGGGAAATGTTGCAATAGACGCCAAGTCCACCATCGTGATAAGGTGCATCCTAAGCATGGAAGCCTTCTGCATGAGACTTAAGGAGCTCAACCCTAAACTGCAAATTTCCAACGACGCGTCCAACCACGATATGTTCTATATGAACAATCAGGATCCTGACCGCTTTTTCAGCAAGATTACCTCAGCCCCGGAGAACTACGCCATCCTGAGGGAATACCGCAAGAAGGTGTTCAAGACTGACCGCCTTGCCCAGTCCATATTGAAGGACACTTCATTCTTCACGACCTACAACACCAAATTCGCCTACAAGGACAACCCGGATAATCTTCCGCGCTATACTGCAATGACACTTCTGGATGACATCTACCAGCAGACCGTGAACCTTCCGAATACGGATCTGGACATAAGGTTCGATGATGTGATCACCCTTGAGGAAATTTACGGGGTTAACCTCTACCGCAACCTGTCCTCCTACCGCTATGCCGGCTTCAGCGACATGGGCCAGAAAGTCACCCCTTACCGTCAGACCTATCTGCTGAGAAACATCATAGAGACTGCAGACCAGGCCATTGCAAAGGTGGGAACAGACGGAAGGAAGAGCGCTGGAGCCACCTTGCGCTTCGGGCATGACTCCAACCTCATGCCTTTGTGCTCAATTATGGACATAGACGGCGCCGGAGTCTACGAGACGGATATTGACAACGTTGCAAACGTCTGGAATATGGAGCACTACATCCCTAAGGCCGGAAACCTCCAGTTCATCTTCTACGGAAAGAAGAACGCCCCTGTCCTGGTCAAGGTCCTCCTCAACGAGCACGAGGCCACCCTGCCTGTGGAAACTGACAAGTTCCCTTATTATGAATGGGAAAAGGTTAAGGCCTTCTACCTCGACATTCTGGACAAATCCCCTATCAAAGACAAATTCAATTAATCGCGATAAAAAATCACGGTATGAAAAAGATATTCTCAGCGATAATTGCAACCGTCCTTCTGGCGGTCTGCAATCTTGCCAAGGCTCAGGACACCCCTGCCGCAACTAGCGACACCCTTTATGTGAACTTCCTTGAAGATCTCGATAAGGGGGACATCCTTCCGTTCAAGCATATTTACCAGAGAGCCAAAATCTGGAAAGACACCACCATTACTTCTTCCGTTTCAAAGGACATAACATTTGAGGTTCTTGAAAACGATAAGGAAAGGCAATTGGTGATCCTGAGGGTAACTCAGGAAAACGTAGTTAAACAGGGTCCGGAGTGCAACGATCCCAAATACATGAGCGGCACCTTCCTGCTCGGCGACGGCTTTCCGCTTGAAATAATAGTAACTTACAACGGAGATGTTGGAGGAGACATTTATGACACATTGGTTTCCAGAGCTGTAAAGAATCTGGACTATGTTGCGGACACCTTGGCTAACAGTACTTTCGTTAAAGAAAAACTAACCAGGGAAGAATGGCTGGACCGTTATTCCTATATGAAGGACACAAGCTTCGTGATGTGGCGGGCCGTCAGCGATTTTGAAGACCTGTTTTTCTTTGGCGCGTATGATTATGAGCCTGACTCTGCATACACCCACGTAGACAGCGTTTTCTGTTCTTCCATAGACGAAATGTACTATTATGCCCAGAATTTTGGATGGGACAAGACATTCTCCGATAATAACGAGGCTTTCAAGAACATGTATGTTTTCAGGTCCATGTACCGTTTTGACGGCATTCCTTTCCTTGAAAGGCTTTATGATCCGATTTCCTTGACTAAGGAAGACATTGACCTGCTTCTGGAAAAAGCCGACCAGAAAAGACTGATACACGTAATGGAAATGACAGAACTTGCTGACAGGGGCATGGGCATTCCTATCCTGCTTGACAAGACAAGTCTTGACGGCTATTACAACGAGGTCGGAGACGATTACATGAAACTCACAAAGGAAGTCCTCGCCCTTGACATCGTGAAACTGATGTCTCAAGGCGGAAACGATGATGACGAGGAAGAGGACGACAGCGAACCCCGCTACGATGACTACGGCTTCATCAAAGTTAAGTGATATGCAAAGATAACAGGGGGGGAAGAAAAGTACCACAAAAAAAGCAGGCTTTCTGGCCTGCTTATTTTTGTGGTGTCACCGGGAATCGAACCAGGGACACAAGGATTTTCAGTCCTTTGCTCTACCGACTGAGCTATGGCACCATCGGTTTGTTTTTAACGGGCACAAAAGTACAACGCGT